>CAWJQV010000039.1:0-146330 GCA_963844985.1 uncultured delta proteobacterium | reverse complement strand
ATGCTCGGACTCCTGCCCCGTTTTTATGACCCCCAGGCCGGCCGCATCCTCATTGACGGGGTCAATGTCCGGGAATTCCAGCTGAAGTCGTTGCGCCGCCAGATTGCGATGGTCCTTCAGCCGCCCCTGGTCTTCCCGATCAGCGTGCGGGACAACATTGCCTACGGCCGACCGGAGGCCACTCTCGATGAGGTCGTCGAAGCCGCGCGTCTGGCCCGGATTCACGATTCCATCGCACGCCTGCCGAACGACTATGAAACGGTTGTCGGCGAGCAGGGCGCCACGCTCTCGGAGGGCGAAAGACAGCGCATTACGATTGCCCGGGCCATTCTTCGCAATGCGCCGATTTTGATTCTGGACGAACCCACCTCCTCGGTGGATGCGGAAACCGAAGCCCTGATCATGGAAGGGCTGAACCGCCTGACTGCCGGATCGGACCACTTTCATTATCGCTCACCGGCTTTCGACCGTACGCCAGGCCGACTTGATCCTCGTCCTGCGTTCCGGCGAAATTGTCGAGCGCGGGACTTTTGAGGAACTGATCCGCCGGGAAGGCCCGTTCGCCTCGCTCTACCGCTCTCAATTCAGCCTCGAGGCGTAGGTTGCCCACGCTAAATTTTGCCTTGAGTTTGACCTTTCCTTGACCAACACTTTGCAGTATATTTGCGCATTCACATGGTTGTTATTCTCCTCGCGGTTGCGAGGAACTTATCCATTACGAGTAAGAGAGACGGCATATGACGGTTCGCGACAGCGCATGCGGGGAGTTTTCCGGGGCTTGCTCCGGGCTTTCAAGGTCAATGGTTTATTCAGCAGGAGCAAGTTCAAGGATGCGGCATTGGCTGTTCATGTTATTTTTGGCGATTGCTCTGCTCCTGCCCGCAACTTCATACGCTTCTGAAGAGCCTCTCACCGCGTATGAAGACGAATACTCTTGTCTCTTTTGCGACCTGTTCGAAATGAAAGGAGGGGATTTTTCCGAGATTTGGGCAAGCCTGATCCGCCCCCTGGCCAACGCGGTCTCCATCCTATGTGCCCACATCCGACGATGAGCTCTACGTTACCAAGGGTCTTCGCGTCATCATTTTTTCTCCCCATCCCGATGACGAGTCGCTTGCCGCCGGCGGGTTGATGCATCGCGTGATCAACAGTGGCGGAGAAGTGCGGGTGGTATTCGTGACCAATGGGGATGGCTACCCGGAAGCCATAAGACGGAAGCTGGGCCACCCCTCGAGATCCTCCCACGATTTTATCGACTATGGAAAGCACCGCTACGAGGAAGCACTGCAAGCCTTGTGTGAGCTGGGAGTGCCGGCCGAAGATGCGATTTCGCTGGGATTCCCCGACGATGGCATTGATGATCTTCTGAACAATTATTGGTCAAAACTCACCCCTTACACCTCACCCCATACCCGACTCAGTTCCGCCGTGTACAAAGACAGTTACAGCCGTTGGACGGTCTATGCCGGGGTGAACCTCAAGGACGCGATGGCAGAGATTCTGGAGGACTTCTCTCCCGACTGGATCGTCATGCCCGACCCCAGAGACTATCATCCCGACCACTGCGCCACCGGGTTATTTGTTCTGGAAGCCCTGCGGAAAATGAACCAGGAAGGCGACATATCCTTCAAGAACATTCAGATTCTGACCTACCTGGTCCATTTCAAGGACTATCCGACTTCGCCCGAGTGGATGAAGGAAGCTCAAAGATCAGGACTGTTCATGTCGGCAACCGGCGGTGCTACTCTCTCATCCACGGAATGGTTCCAATTGCCCCTCAGCGAAGAGGATGTGGAGGCCAAAGAACGCGCGCTCCTCGCCCACCAGTCCCAACATCAAATGCTCGGCGGTTTCTTTAAGATTTTCCTGAACCCCCGGGAAATCTTCGGAAGATTGGACCCCGTGCAGGTTTTGGCCGTCCCCCGGGAGTACGCCCTGTACTTCCGGCAGCCCAACAACTGACCAGACCTCTTGGATAGAATCTTGCTGATGGCTCGCATTTGTTCCTGTCTGTTGGTCATGCTGATGCTCGCAGCGACCGGCAGCGCCGGAGTGCCTTCCTCCCGCTGCCGGCTCCGATCCTTCTGGGCCAAACCCTCAGCCTTCATCATCCCGGGGCCCGGCACGCTGACCCCGGCGCTCCGGCCGTCTCCGGATGGCGCACCGTCGAGAAAGACGGCGTTTTTTGGCTGGCAACCCCCAGCGAACAGCTCTTCTATTCGACGGGGGTCAATTTTCTCGATAGCGGCAAGGAAAGTCCAAAGAGCAAAGAAAGGCAAGCCTTTTACTGGGGCAATTTTTTCCCGACCGTTGAAGCCTGGCGCCGAGCAGCCGGCTCGCAGCTCGTGGAATGGGGATTCAATACGCGCGGGGGCTGGTCGGACCCTTCGCCCCAATTTGATCTGGCCCTCACCGTCGATCTGGAACTGGGTCGCAACTCCAAGTTCCACTGGTTTGATCCCTTCAGTCCGGACCAGGAAAAAACCACTCAGGAGTGGGCGGAGAAGCTTACGGCCCCCTACCGCAATGACCCCAAGCTCATGGGCTATTTCAGCGACAATGAGGTGGGCTGGTGGAATTCGCCGCTTTTCGTCTGGTACCTCGGCAAGGGCTGGGAGAACCATACCAAACGCACCCTCTGGCAGCTGCTTTATGATCATTACCAGGGATCCTGGGAGAAACTGATGGAGGATTGGGTCCCCGACGGTAACCTTGCGGGGTTTGAAGCGCTCAAGCAGGCCAACGCCAAAATGAAGCTCCGCCCCGGCGGCTATGGCATCCGGGTGGTCAACCGCTTCATGCACCTTTATTGCCGGCACTACTATAAGCTGATGGCGGATGCCCTCAGGCGCACCCATCCCGGCGCCCTCATTCTGGGCGATCGTTTGCCGCTCTATTACCATCAGGACGCGGTGCTCGCCATGGGCGACGATGTCGATGTCATTTCCACCAATTACAATGTGGACGTCCCGGACGGATGGGTGGCACCCTATTACTTCGACGGGCTTCGCCGGTTGAGCAGGAAACCTGTTCTGGTCACGGAGTTTTTCTTTGCCGCCGAAGAAAATCGCAGCGGCAATCAAAACGAAACAGCCCGAAACAAGTACCCGAAACCCGGCCACCTCATGACCGTGAACACCCAAGCGGAACGCGCCTCCGGGGTGATGAACGCGATTCGCAACTTTGCCCGCTTCCCCAATGTGGTGGGCACCCACTGGTTTCAGTACTGCGATGAACCTCTGGGCGGTCGTGAAGACGGCGAAGACTACAACATGGGGCTGATCGATCTGGCAAACCGACCCTATGAGGAAGTCACGGAAGTATTCCGGACCTGGAACCCGAAGCTCCCCGAGATTCATCGCGACTGGCAGCAAACGATATGGCACGGAGAGCCCTGTTCAGCAAGCGACCCGAAGATATGCCAGCTCATCGACCGGATCGCCTTTACCTTGCCAAGAGTCTCCGGCGCGACGACTCTTAAGACGAGGCCACGGCAGCCCTATCCAGCCGATGATCACCATCACCGCCCATTCTTCGCGGCAACCCTCCAGCCTCTGTCCTCGGGACTGCCGCCGCGACTCTCAGGCAATGAAAACGCCTTACCCGCTGAGTCGAACCGCCACACCCATTAGAGCCAATGATCAGTCTCTCCTGGACTGGGATAAGGAAAAGACACGACTGCTCGATTTTCAGACGCCCCCGCCCTACGTCCCGTTTGGCGACGTTCATCTGGCATGGGCGCCGGAAGGCCTCTACCTGGCAACCTTGGCCAATACCTTTGTGGACCCGGAATTTCTCGCCTATCGGGGAGACTTCCCCCTTGCCGAGACCTTTCAAATTCGTTTGCAGGTCGAGTCCTCCGGCAATATGAACCAATACGGCATTCACCTGGTTCCTCAGCCCAATGCCGCCTTCCCGGACGGCTTCGAAGTAAAACCCCACCTTTATCGCTATGCCGAAGGACGCCCCACTGAAAAGCTCCCGATCGAGGGAAAGGTGCAGCGCGTTGAAAAATCCCTGCCTCATATGGTAGTCGAGGCTTTCTTTCCAGCGGCATGGTTTGGGGCCGAGAAGCTCCGCGGCGGCCAAAAGCTCCGGATGAACATCCAGGTCATGAGCTTCTATCGCGAGTTCATCATGAGCTGGGCCGGGACTCCGCAACTCCAGCCTACCAGGCTGCCGGATGTGTTGAGAGAAGTGGTGCTCCAGGAGAGCACGGACTGACCGTAAGCGGTGGTTTTATCGAGAGCCTTCCTGTTTTCCTCTCTCCCGACCTGCAGGAGTGACAGAGGGTGCATGAAACCTTATCGGGCGAGCAGAAAACTCTTGATGGTCTTAATGTCGAGCAGGATTTGCCCCCTTTTCTGAAAGACCTTCTTCTTCTCGATTTGGAAGCCAAGAATAACCGCATTTATGCGATTGGGGCTGTCCTTGGCGACAAGGTTTTTCAGAGACCAGGAAAATTCGAACTCGGTGAAGCCCTGGCCGATCTCGACGGTTTTGCCGAAGAGGCGCAGGGGATCCTCGGCCACAACCTTCTGGACCATGACCTTCCGCTTCTGAGAAACCTCCGGCCCGACCTGGCGCTGCTCAACAAACCGGTTATCGACACCCTCTTTCTTTCTCCCCTCGCCTTTCCCGAAAATCCTTACCACCGCCTGGTGAAGGACTACAAGCTGGTGAAGGATTCCGTCAGTGATCCGGTTGCGGATGCGAGGCTCGCAGCCTCAGTCTTCGTCGATCAATGGCAGAGCTTCACCCGAATGGCGGCGGGGGGACAAAGAGACATTCTTTCGTTCTACCGATTTTGCTTCGAGCTTCACGACGAGTCTCAAGGAATTCCCTATCAGGGGATAGCCGCCGTTTTCGCAGCCCTCGGGGCGCCAGTCGGTCAGCGTCGACCAGGCTCGCGACATCGCTGACAGAAAAAGTCTCTAACCGGGTCTGCGGTCCCGCGTACCGCGACCACCTGCGGCCGGCTCTCGAGAACCCGACGCTGCGACCGTCGCTTTCCTACATTCTCGCCTGGCTGCGCGTGGCCGGCTCGAATTCCGTGCTCCCGCCTTGGGTGCTCCGTCGCTTCCCCGAGGTGGGGAGACTCCTGAAGCGGCTTCGCACCACCCCCTGCGAGGAGAGCAGTTGCGCCTACTGCCGGGAGAATTTCGACCCGTCAAGCCAACTTCAGCGCCATTTCGGCTTTGCCGAATTCCGTTCCTCTCCCGCCACCGATGAGGGGGGCAGTCTGCAGGAAACCATCGTCACAGCCGGAATGCATGATCGGCCGCTGCTGGCAATCCTTCCCACGGGAGGCGGTAAATCCCTCTGCTATCAACTCCCGGCACTGGCACGCTACCATCGCCTCGGCCTCCTGACGATCATCGTCTCCCCCCTGCAAGCCCTGATGAAAGACCAGGTCGACAACCTCGCCGAACTCACCGGGACTCCCTGTGCGGCCGCGATCAACGGCCTGCTGACCCCGCCGGAGCGCGGCGAGGTGCTCGAACGCGTCCGCCTGGGCGACATTGCGATTCTCTACGTCGCACCGGAGCAACTCCGCAACCGTTCCTTTCGAGACGCCATCAGCCTTCGCGAAATCGGGGCATGGGTCATCGACGAGGCGCATTGCATTTCGAAATGGGGACATGATTTTCGCCCCGACTACCTCTACACGGCACGCTTCATTCGGGAATTCTCGGGGGAGCAGGGCGTGCCGTGTGCTCCCGCAGCCTGTTTTACCGCAACCGCCAAGATGGACGTTAAAAGGGAAATTCTCGATTTTTTCAAACAGGAACTCGGTCAGGAACTCAGGCTCTTCGAAGCGGGCGTCGAGCGGGAAAATCTTCATTTCGAGGTCCGCGCCATCAGACGACCCGAAAAATACTCGGCCCTTCACGAGATCCTCGCCGAGCGTCTTTCCCCTCATCTTGCCGGGAGCGCCATTGTCTATGCCGCCACGCGCAAAGGGGCGGAAAGAATTACCCAATATCTCAAAGAACAGGGCTGGGACTGCGAGGCCTTTCACGCAGGACTCAACCCCGCCGAAAAACGCAATATCCAGGAACGGTTTCTTGCCGGTTCGCTGCAGGTTATTGCCGCCACCAATGCTTTCGGGATGGGCATCGATAAGAAGGACATCCGCCTGGTGCTCCATGCGGATATCTCGGGGTCTTTGGAAAGCTACCTCCAGGAGGCGGGACGGGCCGGGCGGGATCTGAGGAATGCCGAGTGCGTCCTGCTCTACGATGAGAACGACATCGAGACCCAGTTTCGACTCGGCTCCGCCTCCCGGCTCAGCCGCAAGGACATTGCCCAGATCTTGAGGGGCATTCGCCGGGCCCGCCGCAACCGCCAGGACGAAGTGGTAATCACCGCCGGCGAACTGCTCCGTGACGAAGAGGTCGAGACCAGCTTCGATCTCGATGATCGTCAGGCGGATACCAAGGTAAAGACCGCTATTGCCTGGCTCGAAAGAACCAGCTTCCTGGAGCGCAACGAAAACCACACCCGGGTGTTCCAGGGAAAGCTTCTGGTAAAGAACCTCGAAGAGGCTGCCGGGAAGATCGCCCGGCTGAACCTCTCTCCAGCCCGAGGGGAGCGTTGGCTTGCCATCCTGTCGGCCATGATCAATGCCGAAAGCGATCAAGTGCTCAATGCGGATAAGCTTGCAGAACTGGCAGGAATCCCCGAACCCAAGGGGGTCAACGACGAATCCGCCGGAAAGCCGGAGACCGCTTCGCAGCAGGTGATCCGCATCCTTCACCAGATGGCCGAAGCGGGATTTCTCGACAGGGGTGTGATGCTCACCGCCTTCGTTCGCCACAAGGTGAAAAACCCGTCAAGTCAGGCCCTGAAACAGTTGGACGATCTCGAAGAAGAGATGCTCAAAGTCTTGAGGGAGGAAGCGCCCGATGCGGAGGAATCGGGCTGGTCGACGCTCTCCCTCCGGATCCTGAATCAGAGGCTGAAGGACCGGGGGCATGAAACCAATCCGGAAGTGCTGGGACGGCTCCTCAAGAGCTTGAGCCTCGATGGCAGAGGGTTTGCGGGAAGCCGCGGCAGCCTTCAGTATCGCCACCTCCATCAGGACAACTGCCGTGTAAAACTTCTGAGAAGCTGGGAAGCTCTCATCGAAACCTCGAAGAAGCGAAGGGGCATTGCTCGAATCTCTGCTCGACACGATCCTGTCGCAAATCGATCCCGCTCAACCTCCGAGCGCCGAACTCCTGCTGAGTTTCTCCACCAATGATCTTGCCAATGCCCTCAAATCCCATATCTTTCTTTCCCGGATCAAGGATCCGCTGGCCGCCATAGACCGCGGCCTGATGTTCCTCCACGAACAGAGGGTCATCATCCTCCAGCAGGGACTGGCCGTCTTTCGGCAGGCCATGAGCATTCGCCTGCTCCCTCAGGCGCAAAAACGCACCTACACCCTCGCCGACTTCGAACCCCTGGCCCGGCATTACAAGGAACGAACCTTTCAGATTCACGTCATGAACGAATACGCACGGCTCGGGCTGAGGGCGATCAGCCGGGCCCTCGAATTGGTGCTCGCCTATTTCACCCTGGAAAAGGCCGCCTTCATCCGGAGGTATTTTCCCGGAAGAAAAGAAATGCTCGAACGGGCCACGGGCGAAGCGTCTTACCAGCGGATCGTCAAGGACCTTGCCAATCCTGTGCAGATGCAGGTTGTCACGGCCGGCGAGGAGGCCAACATGCTGGTCCTTGCCGGCCCGGGGTCCGGCAAGACGCGGCTGGTCGTTCACCGGTGCGCCTATCTCATCCGGGTGCTTCGCGTACCGCCGGAAAGCGTTCTCGTGGTCTGCTTCAATCATTTTGCGGCGGTGTCTTTGCGCCGGCGTCTTTTCGAACTGCTGGGAGAGGATGCCCGAGGCGTGACCGTGCAGACCTACCACGGGATCGCCATGCGGATCACGGGCACCTCCTTTGCCGAACTGACCGAGCGTCGAAGCGGCCGCGCTGAGGAGCTTCCCTTCAACGAACTCATCCCCGATGCCGTTCAGCTGCTTCGCGGGGAAAGGGAGCTTCCCGGACTCCCTTCCGATGAATTGAGGGACCGGCTCCTCTCGAGCTTTCGCCACATCCTGGTTGACGAGTACCAGGACATAGACTCCTGGCAGTACGAACTGATCTCGGCGCTGGCGGGCCGAACGGACAGCGATCCCGACCGAAAACTGAGCATTCTGGCCGTCGGCGATGATGATCAGAACATCTACGCATGGCGCGGCGCCAACGTGGAGTTCATTCAACGGTTCCGCGACGACTATGATGCGGAGATCCACTATCTGGTGGAGAACTACCGTTCGACCGAACACATCATCGCCGCCGCGAACGCCCTCATCGGCCACAACCGGGACCGCATGAAAACCGGCCACCCGATCCGCCGGGACCCTCTGCGGGCAAAGCGATCCCCCCGGTGGTGGCTGGGCGGAACTTGACCCTCTCCTCCAGGGACGCGTGCAGTTGCTCGCCGTGGCCAATCTGTCGGCCCAGGCTGTGGCTCTCATCGCCGAATGGAAAAGGATGCGGCAGCTGAAACCGGATCTGAAATGGTCCGACCTCGCCGTGCTGTCCAGAACCAGGGAGAGCCTCGCGCCCATTCGCGCCCTCTGCGAGCATCACCATATCCCCGTCACCCTGGGCATCGATCGGGAGCAAAGCCCGGCGCTGCATCGCCTTCGCGAAATTGCCCGCTTCCTGGAGCTCCTGAAGGCTCGCCGGGAAAAGTTCACCCGCGCCTCGGACCTGCAGAACCTGCTGCCGGAAACAGCGGGAAGTCAGATCGAGAACCCCTGGCGGGGGCTCACTCGAGAATTGCTTTCGGCGTGGCAGGATGAAACGGCTGACGCCGAACTCCCCGTCTCGCAAGCAGTCGAATGGATCTACGAGAGCCTGGCGGAAAGGCGGAGGGAACAGCGCCTGGGGCAGGGAGTGGTGCTCTCAACGGTCCACGGCACCAAGGGCATGGAATACCCGCACGTTTTCATTCTTGACGGAGACTGGAAGCTCAAACCCTCGGAAAAACCGCGAGAAGAAGAAAGGCGACTGCTCTATGTCGCCATGACCAGAGCCAGGGAGACACTCTGCATTTTCCATCGCCTGCACGCCCCCAATCCCTATCTGAACTTTCTGCAGGGCGAGTTCCTCGCCTGGCAGAGATCGGAACCGCAGGAGCCGCCTCCGTCCGAGATCTTGAAGATGCGCTACCGGCTGTTGGGCATGCAGGATATGGACCTGGGATTTGCCGGCAGAAGGCAGCCGAGCGACCCCATTCACGGGCATCTTGCCGCCATCGAGCCGGGAGTGTCTCTCACCGCGAACGCCGAGGGCGCCTTTCTCGGCCTTTGCGATCCCTCGGGAAACCTCGTCGCGAGACTCTCCCGGACCGCCTCGCAAACCTGGCTGCCGAGCCTCTCGAGGATCAAACAGGTCCGGGTGATGGGGATGGTCAGGCGCACCGAGAAGGACGAAGCCGAAGCGTTCAAGCCCCAATGCCGATGTGAACAATGGGAAGTCCCCTGGATTGAGTTCACATACCTGCCGGGTGGGGACTGATTTGCCTGGCGTTTGCTTCAACATCGCATGACTGATGTTGAAACTGCGCCGAATGAGGGAAGATGATGGCCGGCGATATGAGAAGGGGGTTTGTGGCAAACCTGTCGGTAGCGGCAAGCGTGGCTGCCTACGGCAGCATCCTCGGGGTGCTGGCGGCTCAGAAGCAGATAAGCTGGCTGCAGCTCTTGGCGATGAATCTTTCCATCTTTGCCGGGGCCGCCCAATTCGTGATGGTGGATATGTGGGTTCCGCCGCTTCCTGTTGTGGAAATCACCTTTGCCGTCCTGGCGATCAATTTGCGCTACGCCCTCATCGGGGCCTCGCTCCAGCCGGTATTTCAGGGCAAATCGATGCTGCAGAAGTTCCTGATGATGCATCTGGTGGCGGATGAAAACTGGGCGATCACCATGGCTGAACGCCGAAAAGGAACGGCCACGCCCCTTTTCCTGGTCGGCGGCGGCTTGTGCGTGCTGCTCGCCTGGTGTTTGGGGACCTTGACCGGTCACACACTCGGCGCGGTCGTCCGGAACCCGGAAGCATACGCCCTTGATTTCGTGTTTGTGGCCGTCTTTACGGCCCTGTTGATGACCTTGTGGCGGGGGAAACAGGACCTCACGCCCTGGCTTGTCGCCGCAGTCTCGTCCGTGGTCTGCCACCAGGTGCTCCCGGGAAAATGGTACATTGTGATCGGGGGTATCAGCGGAGCCCTTGCCTCCGTGTTCTTTTCACCGAACTCGGAACCCGACTCGCGGGAAACGCCCTCATGACGTCCCTCGATCTCAATGCGCCCGTATTGCTGACGATTGGCCTGGCCGCCGTGGTGACCTACTCGCTGCGTTTTGGCGGGTTGATCCTCGCCGAAAAACTTCCCCGCTCGGGGCGCTGGAAGCGCTTTATGGACGCGCTCCCCGGAGCGATTCTGCTCTCCCTGATCGCCCCCGAAATCGTTTCGGCCGGGCTCTGGGGAGGGGTCGGGGCCGTGGCCACCGCAGTGTGCGCCTACAAAACCGGGAACACGCTGTTGTCCATGCTGCTTGGCGTCACGATTGTAGCGCTTCACCGCCAGTTCTAGTAAAGGTCGGCGGAAATAAATCCACCATGTGCGCCTGGTTCCAGTCCCCTCCTTTTACGAGGGTCAGCGGGGATTTAAGAACCGGGCTCCCGGCAGAAATCCTCCTTCACAAAGGGGGACTTTGGACAATGACCTGTCGAGATGTTGAACCATATCTCAACCTGGTTGCAACGCCGGGAGCAGAAGGGGTATGATCGACCTGTCCTAACGTCATGGTTGCGGCACGGGATTTCCCTCGCCACCAGTCGTTGGTTCGGTGCCTGTCTCGAACCGTTCATAGTACCCGAGCAATTGCCCGGCGGCGCTACGGACCCCCACGACCGTGATTCTCTCCTGATCCTTGTTGACCATAAGAAAGATGGCGGTTTCCCCTGTCAAAAGTCGGTTATGTATCCGTTTGATGTCCTCCTTGGATGCCGGATTGTGGCAATCGAACAGCGACTTATCTATGAGGTCTGAGTATCCGCGTTTTTCATAGTAGCGGACCTTGGCTGCTTTGTTCAGGTACCTGATAGTGTGATCGTTATCGACAAACACGATTGGGCTGTCGAGGCTGTCGAGTATCGCCTCGTATGTGTTCAAATCCATCTTGTCTTCCTCTCACAAAGGGGGACTTTGGGAGATTAGTTGGATTAGGGGACGCCCTTTATATTGTTATATTTAATCGCGAGGTTCCTAAAAATCCTAAAATCTAAAGGGCGTCCCCTCTTTTCCTACTCCGCTTGTACTCGGGCAGAATTCACACGTCCGAGATGACCGAGCGCAATACCAGGTCGAAGGCACCGCTGTAATCAGAAGCCGGCCGCACATGAGGCCCACTCCCGGCAGCGGGTGCAGGTCCAGGCCGCAGATCGTTGAAGATGTGGTACACCTCCGGCTTCCCCGTGGCGGAATCAACCGAAGTTTCTACCTTGTGGAAGAGGCGATTTTGGCGAAACGCCTCGCCGAAGAGTCTTTTCAACACCGCCAACTTCTGCTTGGTGGTGCCACCGATGTCGAGTGGCGGCTGGACGCGGCCACGCCAATCCACGACCCTGATGGTGGTAATGGTGGTTGCAGTTTCGAGGCCGTCAATGTGTGCCACGAGCAACGTGGCCAGCGCTTCGCGTTTGGTGCGCTCCACCACCAGGACACTGACCACATAATCACCCGATCCTTGCTTGACGGGCGCCTCGACGACGACGCCGGGTGTCTGCCCCACAGAGTGGTACAAGTAGTTATGGACAAGCCATTCGGGTGGAACGGTCGCCGACGCGCTGCCAAGGATCGTCACAAGGGGCAGGACTACGATCCCGAGCAACCAGAGACTTACCTTTGTCGTCTTCATTGCCTCGCGTCCTTTCTACCGGGAGTATTCCCCGGTGTCCTCGATCTCTCACACCGTCCGCCATTGCCTGATCTACCAACGAAAGATCAGCGCCGCAGCTTTTTGCGTCCGCTGGACAGATTGACCTGATTTTGAATTATATCCCGAATCAATTGACAAACCATATGTTTTCTCCCTTGTTTTCACTCCTCAAATCAGTCTTCTTTTGAGCGGATCGATGAGCCATTCCAAATTTGCCTGCTCCTCGAGTTTCCAGATACACTCGATCACTTCGTCCCGTTCATTCTTGTTGGTCGCAAAGAAGAAGTAGTCCGAAAGCTTCTCCTCGATTTCCTTGTCCGACAGCGGGTCATTCGGGTCCCCTTTGGGATAATCCCGCTCGGCTCGGACCGTTGAGCCATCCGTCAGGATCGCAGTGATTACGCACCTGGATTGTGCGGGATAGGCACTGTTGATTTCAGGATCCACGACAACCTTGACCTTTGCCAGAAGTTTGTTGAGAGCACCATCCGAAGCATGGGGTTCGTCAAAGTCTTCATACTTGACGGGCTTGAGTAAGGCCGTTGCGACGCAGTACGTCAGGGACGCGGGACGGGGGACGCGGGACGTCCTTTATATTTTTATATTCAACCGCGAGGTCCCTCAAAATCCAAAAATATAAAGGGCGTCCCCTTTTCCACAGCTCAGGAGAGCTCCAGATGCTCAACATCCCTTCAGCACTGAAGGCACTATTTTTGCGGATGCTGTTTACAAGCCTCGAAAAGGCACTTTCCCATCACCTGATCGAGGGAATCTCGCGATCAATCTCCCCTTGAATGCGCCCTGCCCGCCCCCTATTCGATCAACAGGAAAGCATACCGGTTCATCGCCCGGGAATAATCGGAAAGAACCTCGATCGGGTAGCCGTATTGCCTGACGGTGGAGTAGACGTCGATTGCCATTGATTCCGGAGATGGCCTGGAGGACCGTGGCTGCTTGCACTTTTTCCGCAAGCCCGGGCATTCATCGCAAAGATAGCAGCTGTCCATGAAGAGAAGGAAGGCTTTGACGTGTCCGGAGAGGAAGACGGCCCGCTCCAGTTTGAGGAGGTCCTCATTAACTCCTCTTGACCACACGTGCCGCTCTTCGGGTTGGTCCACCTTTTTTTCGAAATGGAAAACCGCCGCCGTGCCGTATTCGTCGAAGAATCGCCGGCATTCATCGACCGAGGGGGTGTTGGGGGGGCACGAGGCATTTTTTCCGTAACTCCCGCAGCCAAAAGTGCACTTCATGCGGACCCATTGGGCGACGACAATCTTTTGCGGCTTGATCCACTTGAAGTCCTGGTAGCCGTGTTGGGCAAAGAGTGCTTCCAGTTCGCTCTGATTGATCATCTTCAAATCCTTTTCGTCGTGGCTATTGAATCCGGCGCCGAGGCGATCAGCTGCCTGCTTGCTTTCCCATGAAATCCCCCCTGCCCCCCTTTAGCAAATGGGGAGTTTGGTCGCGGATTTCATGCTTTTTTTCATGGCGAATTCTTCTCTACCCTGCGATCAGACACCTTCTTTTTGGCCCACCGGGTCTTGGCGGCTGGGTCGATAAAAGAGGCTGTTGGTGAGGTGATTGACATACCATTCGAGGAGCATGCTGAGTATCGAGATGATTCCCAGGATCACGAACGCGTAGAGCACAAAATGGAGCATGGGCTCATGGCGCAGGTGTTCGCCAAAATAGAGCACGTAGGGCTGATGGAGGAGATACAGTCCGTAGGAGTAGGCGCCGATGTGGACGAGGGCCGATCTCATGACACGCAGGCGGTCGACCCAGCGGGCGCAGTGGGCAAGAATGATGGTGAGACCGGTGCCGATGAGGCCGTCGGTAAAGACATGAAAAAAGACCGGCTGGTAACTGTAGACGCCCAGTACATAAAGCACGATTCCCGCAACGAAGCGTTTGCCAGGCGAACAGGCGCTCCTCAACCAATCCCGGATGCCGGGCGTAATAATAGGCAAACACCATCCCCGTGGCAAACTCCCAGAGCCGCCCCATAAAGAAGGCCCCCTGAGCATAATCGGCGTTCGCATGGAGCACGTCCACCAGAAGAAACCGGACAACGATCGTCGCCAGGATGCTCCAGAGCAGGAAAGGCGCCGGACCGAGCCTTTTCATCAGGCCATAGAGCAGGGGAAACACCACGTACAGCTGAATCAACAAACCAAAGTACCACCAGGCCGGGACGAGATAATAGAAGACGGCCTCGGGAGGAAAGAAGCGGTTGCCGAGAAAACTCAGGACGAACCGGTAATCGATGGGGTCCTTTAGAATAACGAAAGGCGAGATGAGGCAGATGAGGTGCCCCAACCAGTACAGGGGGAAAAGTCGCAGCACCCGGCGCCGGTACCAGCGTCCCCAACCCCCGGACGGCATTCCCTTTTTGGCCAGGGAATAGGTCAACCCGAAACCGCTGGCAACCACGAAAACGGCAACCGCCTGCGAGCCCCTCTCAAAAATTGCGGCAAGCAGCCCGTCCACAACGCAGCCGAGCGTGCCGAGAAACGATGCCGGCGACGGGGCACAGTCCTCCAGGAACGCGGGAAAAGAGGCAAGGCCGAGTATCCACGGGTGACGGCCGGCGTCGTAGGCCATGAAAAAATGAAAGATCGCAATCCAGAGGATGGATATCCCCCGGAGGCTGTCAAACCAGGTGAGTCTTGCCGACCCCTGCTTTCTCACAGTCCCGCCCTGGCCATCAGGCTCCCCAGCACTTTTTCGGCGGCGAAATACTCGACGGCAATCTCTCTGGCGGCACGGCAACTGCCTGGATAATCGCTTTCTATGATGTCGACGGCGGCAAGGATATCCTCCATCGTTCGAAAGCCGAAAAGCCCCTTGCCGGTCGGCAGGAACTTGCTGAAACCGGTTTCCTGGGTGATCACCGGACGTCCCGCCGCCAGGTAACTGCAGCTCCGGTCGCTGAACCAGCCCGACACGGGACGCACCACCTGGTCCTTCGTCACCGTAAATTCCCCTCGCGACTGCTGGATGTAGCTGCGGTAGCGATCGATGTCCCGGGATATGGGCAGGGAATGGACGATACTCCAGCCGTGGCTGCGGAGCAAACGTTCGGTCGGTTCATCCACCACCACCGCCAGTTCGAAGGGCACCGGGCGGCGTTCCGGGAGGTCGATGAATTTGAGAAATTCGCGGTCTTTGGTCCAGTAATAGACCTCGCCCTGGAAGGTCAGGTCTTTCCCCTTGTTGTGCCAGGTCGTGATGGTGCTGTAAGCGGAAGTTGCGGAAGGCTCATGGGGATTTTCCCACAGTTCCAGGGCTACCGGCTGGCGCGTCGGCAGCCACTTGAACCGCTCCACCGGGATTTGGCAGTCGGGGGCCCCCAGGTTCTCCCCGAAACTGAAATGGATATCATGGGCGGCCAGCGCCGCAATGGTCGGTTCATCCCCCTGAGCGACCTTGATCTGCACGGCAAAGGGGTCGGTTTCCACATAGATCCGCCGGGGGCAAACCAGATGTTCCTCGCGCAGTTCCTGGGAAGCCGTGACATTGAGGAAGGCATCGGCTTCACGATAGAGCCTGAGCAGTTCCGGTTCGGTCATACCGTAGCACTTGCCGCCGGGGTAGCTGCCGCGAAAGGCCCATTTTCCATCAAAGCCATGAGCCTTGAGGATAGGGGCAACGGCTGCGACGTTTTCCGAGGCATCGGGGGTGAATTCATAGCTGTCGGCGTGATAGACCCACCGCCCGGAATCCTCGACATAATAGACGTCATATCCCAGGCGTCGAAGGCCGATCAGGTAATGGAGAAACTGGTAGGTAACCCCCGCCAGGGGGTACCAGAAGATGATTCCAAAAACGATGACTTTGCCCTTGGCGCCGCCTTTATTGGTCATTACGGATGATTTCCTTTTGTCAAATGTCTTCGATCATCTTGCTGAAGGACCCTGCCGGCATCGAAATATTCGCCGGCGATGGACCGGGCCGCCCTGACGTGTTGCTCATAATCCGCCTCCACTTCCAGGATCCCGGCGACCGCTTCCGCCGCCGTATTGAACGTTACCAGTCCCCGGCCCGTCGGGTAGACCGAGCTGAAGCCCGTGTCCTGCACCACCACCGGGCGTCCCGATGCCAGGTAGCAGGCGGAACGGCAGCTGAACCATCCGGTGCGCATGGCTACGTAAACGTGTTTGGCGGGAGATATCTCACCCCGCGACTGGCGAATGAAATCCTGGTAGGTGGCCGGGGTCAGCGTCTGCTCCGGTCCGTCCACCACCTGCCAGTCGTTTTCGGCAAGGCGGGCGAGCGGCGCGGTCACTCCGCCCACCGCCACCTTGAGCGGGACGTGGAGCCGCCTGGGGAGCTCCATCAGTTTCTCGAATTCGGCGCCTTTGCTGCCGTATTCAACACCCTGGTAGACGAGTTTCCCCTTAAAAGCGTTCCAGGTCATGATCGTCGTCCAGGGGAGGGCGCCGGATGCCGGTTGCCGCGCAAGGGATGCCCACAAATCGAGCACCACCGGCATGCGAGTGGGTTTCCAGGCAAATTCCATGCGCGGGACGGTGCAGTCGGCGCCATGGATATTCTCCGCATAGGTGAAGTGCCGATCGTGGTCCCGAACGCTCCGGCACCATCTGTCAACGTTTTCCGACCAGGCCAGGCGCTCGCTGAGCATGATCTGATTGTAGCCGGGGTCGGTGTCAAGGAACACCTTAAGGCAGCGCGGCGACAGGTTTTCGGGGATCATGCAGGCCCCGCTGACGTTGATGAAAAGGTCGGCGGTTTCCGCGAACCGGTCAAATTCCTCCCGGGACATCCCGAAACTGGTTTCATGCAGATGGAGATAATGCCAGCGGCGGATGAGGTCCGGGGCATAGGTCCGGAAGAAGTTGCCGATATACTCGGCTGAGTAGTCGCCCTCAGGAGTGTTCGTCTTTTGCACCGGATGGTAGGGCCAGCTCCAGGTGTCCTCATGATAGCAGACATCGTGGCCAAGGCGCGCGAGACCCACGACATACTGAAGGTAGTCCCAGGCGACCCCGCCTACGGGATACAACCCGACCAGGCCGGTGACAATTATGCGCAGTCGTGAATTAGCCATCGCATATCCTAACCCCGCATGACCCTCGTGATGCACTAACAGAAGCACTCGAAATCCCCGTCCCCCCTTTGACCAAAGGCGGGGTCCGGAAAACATCGAAGAACCTATAAAATTCCGGCTTCCGCCGGGAAAGCGTCCAGTGACTCTTGAGGGAGGCTCTTCATTATTGGAAAGGGGCTTTCCCTCTTCGCGTCCTTCGTGTTCTTCGTGGTTGATTTCGCTTCTCGCCGTCACGAAGCATAAATGGAACACTTCTTCACCGCCAGGGCGGCCTCGTGCAACGCCTCCGACAAAGTCGGATGGCCGTGCACGGCACGGGCAAAAGCGCTCGATGTCATATTGAACTCGATGGCGAGCACCCCCTCGCCGATCAGGTCGGAAGCCCGCGGCCCCAAAATGTGGACCCCCAGAATGCGGTCCGTCCTCGCATGGGTGATGATCTTCACCAGCCCCTCGGTCTCCCCCATGCAGCGCGCCCGCCCGGCGCCCGCGAAGGGATAAGTGCCGACATTATGCTCGATGCCGCGCGCGTGCACCTCTTCTTCCGTCAGTCCCACGCTCGCCACTTCGGGAAAGGTGTAAACCACCGCCGGAATGGCATCATAATTGACCTCACCGGGAAGACCCGCCATGCCTTCGACCGCCGCAACACCCTCGGCCGAGGCCTTGTGCGCCAGCATCGGCCCGGCGATCAGGTCGCCGATGGCATAGATCGAGGGCACACTGGTGCGGTAGTTCTCATCGACCCATACCCGCCCGTTTTCGGGGTCCACCCTGACACCCGCCTCTTCCAGTCCCAGCCCGCGAGTGAGCGGGCGCCGTCCCACGGCAACCAGGAGGCGGTCGCAGGTGATCGCTTCCTCCCGCCCGTCCGATGCCACCACCAGGTGGACCGCATCCGCCTCTACCCGAGCGTTGAGCACTCTGGTTTGCAGGCGGAAAGTGAAGCCCTGTCTGGCAAGCGATCTCTCAAAAGCACGCCTGATCTGCCCGTCCAGATTGGATGCAATCGTCGGCAGCATCTCGATGACCGTTACTTTGGAACCCAACCGATTCCACACCGACCCCAGCTCAAGGCCGATATAGCCTCCTCCCGCAATGGCCAGATGTTCGGGAACCGAAGCAAAGGCCAGCGCTTCGGTGGAACTGACGATCCTGGAACCATCGAAGGGAATGCCGGGCAGGGAAACCGGCTCGCTGCCGGTTGCCAGCAGGATGGCTTTTGCCTCGATGAGCGAGGGAGCGGTGCCGGACTTCCCGTCTCCGCCGGGAGAGACCTCGACCGTGTTCCGGTCCAGGAGGCGGGCATGGCCTTGAACGACCTTGATTTTGTTGCCTTCCAGCAGTTTTCGAACGTTGTCGCAGAGTTCTCGAACGACCTGATCTTTTCTCGCCATCATCGCCTGCAGATCGATCTCGACCTTATCGATCAGAATCCCGTGCTCGGCCAGGCGGTCGGCCGCCATGCGGTAATACTCACTGGAATCGAGCAGGGCCTTGCTCGGAATGCAGCCTGTGTTCAGACAGACGCCCCCGAGCCGCGGTTCTCTTTCTATGCAGACCACCTTGAAGCCGAGCTGCGCCGCGCGCACGCAGGCCACGTAACCACCCGGACCGGCGCCGATAACGCACAGGTCATAGATCTCTCGATCCGCCATGTCATACCTCCAGCATGATCCGCTCGGGGTTTTCGACACATTCCTTGATGCGCTTCAGAAAGGAAACCGCTTCCCGACCATCGACAATGCGGTGATCGTAAGTAAGAGCCACATACATCATGGGCCGGATCACGACTTCACCGCCAATCGCTACCGGACGGTCCTCGATTTTGTGCAGGCCCAGCACCCCGCTCTGCGGCGTATTCAGGATCGGGGTACTCAGCAGGGAGCCGTAAATACCGCCGTTGCTGATGGTGAAGGTCCCGCCCTCGAGGTCGGCCAATTCCAGGCGGTTTTCCTGGATCTTTTTGACGTAGTCCTGAATCGCTTTCTCGATAGCGGCGAAGCCGAGCCGGTCGGCATGGCGAATCACCGGCACCACCAGGCCGCGTTCTGCCCCGATGGCTACTCCAAGGTGATAGTAGTGGTGGTAAACGATCTCCTGGCCGTCGAGGAACGCATTGACCGGCGGAAATTCCTGCAAGGCGAGCACCGAAGCCTTGACAAAAAAGGACATGATCCCCAGGGAGACGCCCTATTTCGCCTTGTATGCCTCCTTAAACTGAGCGCGCATGGCCTGCACCCGGCTCATGTCGATTTCGTTGAAGGTCGTGAGCATGGCCGTATTCTGCCTGGCAAAAAGGAGGCGCTCGGCAATCCGCTGGCGAATGCGGCTCATGGGCTTGCGGGTCACCTGCTCCAGGACCGTGAGCGTTCTATCGGGCGCTTCAGGCCTTCGGGACTTTTCAGGAATTGGTCCCGGAGGAGGAAATCGCTGCCGTTTCGAGAGGCTTTTCGGCGGCAGAGCTCAAAGACTGCTCCAGATAGATCAGCACATCCCCCTTGGTAATACGGCCGCCAGGACCCGTGCCGGGGACCTTTGCAACGTCGATTCCCTTTTCTTCCGCCAGACGCTGCGCCGCAGGAGCAACATTCGGTCCATGAGGCGCCGGCTCCGGCCGCCCTTTCCCGCCATCGAATCCCGCGCTCCCTCCGGCCTCTTCAGCCGCAACGGGTTGTGGCGGCTCCCGCTCCCGCCCGACTGCTGCCGGCAAAGCTTCCTTCGCGGCCGGGGATGGTGGTGCTGAGATCCCCGCCGGGGCGGTCTCGGCTTCAAGGGTCGCAACAACCGTTCCGACCGGCACCGTGGCGCCTTCAGCCACCATGATCTTCAAGACACCATCCGCTTCCGCAACCACTTCAAGGGTCACTTTGTCGGTTTCGATAAGAAACAGAATTTCTCCCTTGCGGACGAAATCACCATCGCGTCGGTACCACTGAGACAGCAGAGCCTCCCTCACCGATTCCCCGACTTCGGGAATTTTGACTTCTGTTTTCATGGCATTTTATTCCTCTCTGCGTCCTCTGCGTCTCTGCGGTGGAATATCGATCAGTATCTTGCCACTCACAAGGCACCCATGGCCTGATCCACAATCGCTGCCTGTTCAAGCTTGTAAACACTGTGGTAGCCGGTTGCCGGACTGGCCGCGGCCTTTCTGCCCACGTATCGCAGTTCCTTGCCGATGGCCTGTTGGATATGGCTCCGGGCAAAGATCCATCCGCCCATATTCTCGGGCTCTTCCTGGACCCAGCACCATTCTTTCACATCCGCGTAGCGGCTCGCAATCCGCGTCAGCTGCTCCGCCGGGAAAGGATAGAACTGCTCCAGCCTGAGAATAACGGTGTTGCCTCGCCTGCTGGCTGATCACGCCCGGCAACCAGGTCGTAATAGATTTTTCCGCTGCAGATGAGGACGCGCCCGGGCGATAAGATTCCAGAAGGGTCGTCCAGCACTTCCCGAAAATGTCCGGAAGCCATCTCATCGAGAGTCGAAACCGCCAGGGGATGGCGGAGGACACTTTTCGGCGCCATCATGACCAGCGGCTTGCGAAACGATCGCTTGACCTGCCGCCGCAGCAGGTGAAAGTACTGCGCCGGAGTGGTGGGATAGCAAACCTGGAGGTTGTCCTCGGCGCAAAGCTGAAGATACCGTTCCAGACGGGCGCTGGAGTGTTCCGGGCCCTGCCCTTCGAAGCCGTGCGGGAGCAGCAGCACGAGGCCGCACAGGCGGCCCCACTTGGCCTCTCCGGCGGCGAGGTACTGGTCGATAATCACCTGCGCATTGTTGGCGAAATCCCCGAATTGGGCTTCCCAGATGACCAGGGCGTCGGGGCTGACGAGGGCATAACCGTACTCGAAGCCAAGGACCGCATTTTCCGACAGCATGCTGTCGTAGACCATGAAGGGCGCCTGATTTTCAGCCACAAACTGCAAGGGTGTAAAATGTTCTCCGGTCCTGGCATCAACCAGCACGCCGTGTCTCTGGCTGAAGGTCCCCCGACGGCTGTCTTCGCCGCTCAAGCGCACCGGGGTCCCTTCGGCCAGAAGCGAGGCGAAGGCCAGCATTTCGGCGCCGGCCCAGTCGATCCCTTCATCCTTCCGGATCGTTTCCAGACGCCTTTCCAGAATCCGTTGCAGCCGGGGATGAACCGAAAAACCGGCGGGAATCAGGTGGACTTTTTCCGCCAGGGAAATAAGCCGTTCCCGCGCGACTCCTGTGGGGGCCGGGTCGTGCGAGTAATTCCCTTGAAAGCCTTGCCAGTTTTCGAAAAAGGTCATAAAAGGCGGCACGCAAGTGGCTTCCCGGGCATTCTTGTAGGCGGCCTCCAGACACTGGGTAATGCCACTCTCAATTGCTATCAAGTCGTCTTCGGTAATCAGTCCCTCGGCGATCAGCTTGTCCGCATAAACCCGGTTGGGCGACGGGCGGTCCTTGATCCGCTCATACATCTGCGGCTGCGTGTAATAGGGCTCGTCCCCTTCGCTGTGACCGTAGCGCCGATAGCAGACCAGATCGATCACCACATCCTTGGAAAACCTGCGACGGTATTCGCCCGCCAGTCTTGCAACATGGACCGCAGCCTCCGGGTCCTCGCCGTGGACGTGGAAGATCGGGACCATGAGCATCTTGGCAACATCGGTGGAATATCTTGTGGAGCGGGCATCCTGCGGCAGGGTAGTGAAGCCGATCTGGTTGTTGATAATGATATGCAGGGTGCCCCCGGTGGTGTATCCCTCCAATTGAGACAGATTCAAGGTCTCGGCAACGATCCCTTCCCCGGCAAAAGCGGCATCGCCGTGGATGAGGATCGGCAGCACGGTTTGCCGGCCCTGGCTGCCAAACGACTCCTGCCTGGCCCGGGCAATGCCTTCCACAATGGGGTCCACCGATTCCAGGTGGCTGGCATTGGGCGTCATCAAGACTCGAAGCTTATGATCGTGGCGGGTCTTGAGGTCGGCCAGGTAACCCATATGGTACTTCACATCGCCGCTGCCCACCAGAGAACCCGGATCGTAGCTGTCCTCAAACTGGCAGAATACCGCTTCGTAGAGTTTTTCAAGAACGTTGGTCTGAACGTTGAGCCTTCCCCTGTGGGCCATCCCCAGGATGATCTCCCGGCAGCCATGCTCGGCCTCGTGATGAAAAAGGGCGTCCAGCATGGCAACGATCACCTCGGCCCCTTCGACGGAGAAGCGCTTCTGGCCCATGTACCGGGTGTGAAGGAATTGATCGAAGAGCGTAGCCTGTTGGAGCTTGTTCAGGATGCGGACCTGCGTGTCCTGGCCGAGGGCGGGTCGGTTACGTGTCGATTCCATCCGTTCCTGAAGCCACAGCCTTTCGGCGGGGTCCTGCAGGTGCATGTATTCGACGCCTACGGAGCGGCAGTAAGTCTCCCGAAGGGCGCCGATGATTTCGCGCAGACTCATTTGATCCGCTTGAAAGGTGCGGGGCGCAAAGAAGGTCCGCTCCAAATCCTCTTCCGCAAGGTCAAAGGCCGGCAGACTCAGAAGCGGGTGTTCGATGGCACAGGCCATGAGCGGGTCAAGGCACGAAAGCAGGTGGCCGACATCACGGTAGCGATGGATCAGTTGCTCCACGCGGGACTGGCGCAGGACCTGGGTTTCTTCACAGATGCCGGCCGCTTTGCATTCCCCCCGAGTACCGAGTTCAAAGCCTTCGAAAAAAATCTGCCAGTCCCGCGGGACACTCTTCGGATCGGATTGCCACCGTTGATACTGGGAATCCACAAAGTCGGCATTCAAAGCAAACGGAATATCCATACACCAAAATCCTTAACCACAAAGTTGAACTCTGGTCGAGCCAGTCACAATTTGGGATAGGCAGCCGGCAATACCTCCAAAAACCCTCTATGTTAAGGCCGGTGGTAATTTGATGCTGTTGTTACCGTCCAAAACAAAGACGATAAATGGGTAAAGCCCTCAAGCCTGCCTCAGGTTTCTTCAGGACATTGAAGATATCCTATTGGCTGGTTCATGTAAAACGTGAAGATAAGATGCAAGGAGAGGAAACGGTTCCGAGATCAAACAAGGGCAAGAACATGGGTCAGTGGTTTGCGGTTCGCCACGGAAGAGCTTGCCCCACCCTCTCCCGCTCGGGGAGGGTGGGGGTGAGCAAGGAAGAAGCGATTAGGCCTTTTTAATCTCGATCGGGTGCAGCACGGTGGTAACGGCAGCCATGGCCGCCCCGCATTCCTTGAAGATACGCATCATGAACAGGAAAGCGACCACGTTCAGGACGCCGCAAGCGATCCACGCCTGGCCCACGGCGGCTGCGGCCGAGAGCGCGGCAAAGAGGAGGGTCAGAAAGATGGCAGCCGAGGAACATTTCGGCCATGTGCGGAACCTCACCAGCTGTTTGCCGCCGCCGTGCTCTTCCACCGCCATGAGCACCCGGACGGAACCCAGCAGGCCGCCGCGCAGTTCCAGATCCCAGCGGTCATAGTCCCCGCCGCGCATCACCACGGTGCGCAGGGCCTTGATGTTTGCCTCCAGGGATTCGAGCCAGTCGATGGAGGACCTCCAGGTTTCACTCCACAGGTTGAAGGTTTTCGGCCACGGCCACGGTGCCGAAACCCCGGTAACCTCGCACCGACGCCAGGGAGTCAAGCCGAGGCGAATGCGGCCCCACAGGCGGACCAGCGGCTGCGCCATATGCAGATAGGCCGTCAGCGCCTGCATTTTGATCAATTCACGGCGCGACTTGGGGTTTGTTGCAAATTCGGAGCGCATTCCGCAGAAGACCGCGTGCACAAAGGGGACAATCATGGCGGCCAGCAGCAGCGGCCAGGCGATCATCAGGGGCGACCATTCCAAGCCCAGCAGGGAAAGACCTGCCAGGGCCGCCACCACCACGTACCATTCGGGCATCATGGGAAGGGCGCTCAGCAGCCCCGAGGCCGGCTGATAGATGGACTGGAACAGGGCGGCACCCCAAGTGCCCTGATAGACGCGCCCGCGGAAGAACCCGAGAAGCTGCTCAAAGCCCTTGAAGTAGAGCCGGCCGGCCCAGGCGATGTGGCCCGCAGCGTTATATTTTTCCGGCCATTTCCGCTCCAGCATCGCTTCCGCTTTGCCGTAGTTCATCTGCTGCTTCAGGTAGGCCTTCACGGTGCTCCGGCGATGGTGCCACACCATGGCCGCCGGGTTGAAGCCCACCGTCCAGCCCTGCTGCTGGATGCGCCAGCAGAGATCGACATCGTCGCCGGCAATGCGGAACCTTTCATCAAAACCGCCTATCGCCTCCAGGGCCGCTTTGCGGAACGACATGTTGCAGCCCGGAATATGCTCTGCCACATTGTCCGTAAGCAGCACGTGAGTGGCATTGCCCGGAGAGTTGGCCACACAATCGGCCGTGGGGCAGTCATTGCGGGGAGGCAGGTTCGGCCCGCCAACACCCATGTGGCTGGTTCGCAGGTAACTCGCCGCAAGGTAAGTCAGCCAGTGGGGGTCCGGGATCGCATCGTCGTCGATGTAAGCTACTATTTCCCCTTTGGCGGCGCGCATCCCCGTGTTCCGGGCGCTGCTCAGGCCGCGGTTTTCGGTGGAAATCAGGCGGAAGCCGAACTCCTTGGCGATCGCTTCCGTCCGGTCTTTGGACCCGTCGTTGACGACCACCACTTCGTAATTCGGATAGTCGAGCTTGCGCAGACCCTGCAGGCAGTCCCGGATGGTGCGCTCGCCGTTGTAGGAGCAAACCACTACGGAGATGCTTGGCCAGGGCAAATCCGGGAGGGAACGGGACCTCGGCAAAGGCTTTCCGGATCATTTCCAGAGACTGCTTCGGCCGGCGATTGCGGTCGGTGAGGCCAAATCCCCAATCGTCAATGTCAAAACCACCTCGATGCCACTCATCCGTCCAGGCGAAAACGAAGACTCCCGCACACCCGGCAGCGAAGGTCGAACGGATCTGCCATTCCAGGGTCGAGGCTTGCGCCGCCTCACCGTTTCGCATGCTGTCGAGCCCGACTTCGGCCATCAGCAGAGGCCGATCTCCGGCGAGAACCTGGAGTCGCGCCAGATAGCCATCGAGTTTTTCCTGAGTTTCCAGGTAGACGTTAAAGGAGACAAAATCAACAAAGGGCAGCTGCAGATATTCCGTCGTTGGAAAGTTGACGTAGGTAACCAGGGCCTCAGGATCTTCTTCCTTCACCACCTTGTAGAGGCGCTCCAAAAAGGCCTCAATGCGGTGATGGCCATACCAGCGCACGATGGAAGCCGGGATCTCATTGCCGACGGTGTAGCAAAGCAGGGCCGGATGCCCGGCAGAGGAACGGACCCCGATGCGAACACGGTGTTCAATGTCCCTGGCAAGCTTCTTATTATCGAGAAACGTGATGTGCTGTTCCCACGGCAGTCCGATCATGACGCGCAAGCCGTGCTTCTGGGCCACATCGAGCAGCCAGCGCGGCGGCACCGTATAGACGCGGACGGCGTTGATGCCGTGTTCCGCCATTTGGGCAAAATCCCGATCGACCAGTTCGGGCGTGTGGTATTCGCACCCGTTCTCATCCGGGCGAAACGGGCCGTAAGTCACACCGCGGATATAAAACTTTTCATCACCGACAAAAAGGAACTTCCCCTCCACCCGGGGTCTTATGTCCTCAACAACCGGTATGCTCTTCGGGGGTTCGAGGAAGAACTGGACGACTCCGCTGGTGGCCGGGGTCTTGGGGAAAACCGGCCGGAGAACGACGTTTTCGTCTGCCGTGCTCTTCAGCAAATCGTGGGTAAAAAAAGAGCCCCGCCACTCTTCCCCAAGGCCGGACTCTCCACTTCGACCGTTCCCTTTCCTGACAAAGGGCCTCACCACTCCGCCCGCCTCCGGGCGGGATTCAACCGCTAAATCGCCGGGACCATCCCCGGCGTAAACATCGGAGGGGAGATCCTCAGCAACCTCGGATGCTTCGCTCTGCAATGCCGCTTTCGCCATATGTACCTCACTTTCCCATTCTATCTTTTTAAACTCGCACCCGAATCGATAATCCTTGTCGGGGTCTAATTTCAGCACAGGATCAGGCGTTCCTAAGGCAACAACCGTGCCAGCTCCTGTGGTCTCGTAATGACCGCAATCTGCCTCTCCGAGTTCACCTTTCTTGAACCCTTCAGTTACGATTCTTGCACACTCGGTTACGATTCCTGCACAGTTGCCCCTTTGACTTTTCCGATAACCCTTGGTAGGCTTCCCACCTGTCGGGAAATATTGGCATTTTCGTGTTTGGATTGATTCGAATGGACCCGTTGCTTCTGGAATTTAAAGACCTCCGGACCTATTTCTTCACCAAAAGAGGTACGGCTCGGGCGGTCGATGGCGTCAACTTCCGGATCTCGGACATCGCCCCGGGGTCATCCGGCCCGTTGCCGGCTGATTGCGGGGGCCTGAGGTGACAGAACTGATCAAGACACAGCCGCTCAGTGATGACAACTTGCTGGTTCTCCGCAACGTGAGGAAGCACTATCCCCTTGCCCGGGGATTCCTGCGTCGGAATACGGGATTGGTAAGGGCCGTGGATGGGATCGATCTGAACGTGAGAAGAGGTGAGACCCTGGGGCTGGTAGGAGAAAGCGGATGCGGGAAATCCACCCTGGGGCGGGTGATCTTACGCTTGGAAGAACCCAGCGAAGGGGAAATCACCTTTGCCGGGCAAAACCTCGCAAGCTTGCCCCGCAGGGAACTTCACCATCTCAGGAAGCGGATGCAAATCATTTTTCAAGACCCATACTCGGCTCTCAACCCGCGTCAGACGGCGGGCCGCATCGTTGGCGAGGGACTGCAGATCCACCAGGTGGGGACTGCCGCCGAGCGCAAGGAACGGGTACGCTATTTGATGGAAGTGGTAGGGCTCCAGACGGAGGATCTCAACCGCTACCCGCACGAGTTCAGCGGTGGGCAGCGGCAGCGGATCGGCATCGCACGAGCACTGGCCCTCCAGCCCGAATTCATCATTTGCGACGAACCGCTGTCGGCCCTGGACGTCTCCATTCAGGCCCAAATCATCAACCTGCTGCAGGACCTTCAGGAGCAATACCGGCTCACCTACCTGTTCATCTCCCACGACCTTTCGGTGGTGCGCCACATCAGTGACCGGGTCGCAGTGATGTATCTGGGCTGCCTGGTCGAACTGGCGGCCAAGCGGGAACTCTTCGACCATCCCCGGCATCCCTACACCCGGGCATTGCTGCAGGCGATCCCTGTGCCGGACCCCGTCGCCGCCCGAAAACCCAGGCAAATCGTCCACGACCCCGCCACTCCGCCTCTGCTTCGAGGCTGCCGCTTCGAACCGCGCTGCCCTCATGCGGCGGCGTCATGCGGAACCGACATGCCGCCGTTGGTCCAATACGCACCGGATCATTGGGTAAGATGCCCCATCGGATCAGCGTAAACATCTACCGGAGAGCCGCTCGCAGAAAAACCCTTCGACGGGCCCGGCTCAAAACTGCAGCTTGACGGCGGTCTGGAGAAGGTGGGCCCGGCGATAATCGCCGAGTTGCAGGTTAAAATTTTCGGCAGTCCCGAATGCGTAGCGGGTGGTGATACTCAAGGCTCGTTCGCAGAAGTTAAAGGTTAAGTCGGCGCCATATTGCCTCGCGAATTCCTCCGCTCGACCCAGCATAACTCCCCTTACCATGTAATCATAGTCGACACCCAGCTGCACCGTGTTGGTCAGGTAATAGGTCGAGCGCATGAAGAAGTCCTCCGCATCCGGACCCATATGGTGCCCCATGATCATGTCCTCGTGAGTATAGCCCGACCGGTATTGGCTGTGCGCATACCACATCCCGGGAGTCGGCATCCGTCGGGTAGTAATTGCTCGTATATTCAACCCGCAAGTCGAGTCTGCCGTCCTCGGTGAGGCTCGGACAGTAGAGTCCGAGCATCCAGGCGATATCTTTCATGAGAATATTCCACGGGTTCTCATAATCACCGAAGCCGCTGTCGTCCCCGCCGTACTCCAGGTAGACTTGGGTATTTCGCAGCCACGGGATGCGCAAGCGGAAGTCGAAAGCGGTCAACTGGTTGGAATTCGGGAGCGACCTTCCGGCAAGAAGCTGGAGAAAATCTGATGGCGTAAGGGACGGAATCCCTTCCCCGCCGAACTGGGCAGAGACACTGACCCCCATCTCGAAAATAGAGGAAGGCTTAAAATTGATGCGAAAGCCAAAGATATTCGCATCGGGAGGAGTATCGTACCCATATTCCTTGGACAAAAAGAAGACGTATTTGAACGGACCGAGATATTTGAAAATCCAGGGCAGAAGGGTCGGTTCCGGATTGGAGAGTTTGATCATGTCAAGGGGGAAGGCATTGTTCGTCACGATTTCATCCCCGTGAAACCCTTGTCCCCACCACAGGGAATCTCTTCCGAATTGGAGTTCCGTGTTCCATGCCGTAAGGGCGGCATAGCCATAAAGCAGGTTGACCGTGGTGTCCGTGGGATCCTGGAGGCCGGCCGGGTTCTGGCGAGCGATGATGAAAGGTTCGATATAGGCGGAAAAGAAATCCCGGTAGCCGAGAATGGAAGAGAACTGCAGCGAGAAATTATTCCCTTCTCCGTAAATCATCCCGTTATTGTTATAGACAAGAGGAGTCCCTTCCGTGGCGACAATTCCCGCACTACTCCCCGGATACTGCCGATCCTTCGGTCCCTTGTTAATGAACGTGCGTGGTTCACCGTCGGAATAGACGTACTGCATCTGCGCGGTGTTGACCGGCTTGATGAAACTCTTCTGGAGGATGTCGGTGGTCTTGCCGACCAGGGGCAGTTCTTGTCGAAATTCCCGGTCGAGGTCCCGGAGGAGTTCTTCGATCAGCGGCGGGAGCTTGATTCCCTGGAGTTCTTTTTCGGTATGTGCTTCGTGGATCAGGCGCGCCATTTCCAGCCGCGTGTAAGGGCGCGTACCGTGGAGGGCCGAATGAATCAGTCCGAACCCTTCCAACCGGTCCAAAGCCTCGTAGGACCAATCGCCCAAGGGGACATTTACTGAGGAATAGGCAAGCGCAAGCGAGCAGGAACTTATCACCAAACACAGCAGAAAAACCAAGACCCGGTAAAGAAAAACCATCCTCATGCCTTTTGAATCATCCCCCGGCCATCTCAAAGGGTCTGTCCAAAAAATAACTCGCTCTCGTTTTGACCTTGTCTCGAACCAGCAAGAACACGACGATCACAAGGCATTATTTCGCGCCCCTTCGTACACTTCCTGGCGAAAGAAGGTGCCTTGTTCCCGGACAACTTTTAAGGTAAAGCGGCTGGTATTCAATCAGCTTTACTGACAATGGTCAAGTCTTCCTCCTGGATCTCCGAGATCTGACCGGCCAGATGGGAGCCATAGCGAGCGAACATCCACAGTTCCGGAATGATCTCGGAGATGATCTCACCATCATCGAAAACACGTACGATGGAACTCTCGGAAACGACCACGGCCACCGCCTTGGTTTGCTTGGTGATCGAGGCGGCCGCCACATGTCTGCTGCCCAAGCCCGAGCGGGAGCTGGATGCCTTCGGAAAAGGCATCGATGTAACGGCATGCGGAGACGACCACACCATCATCCGAGACCACAAAGGCACCGTCAAGCTGAGCCAATTCTTTCACGGTCTCTCGCATGTCGGGAAGATGAATGAGCCTGATTTCGTCCGGATGCCCGAAAAGCGGGTCCAGAATGAGGCTTCTCGAGTGCTTCAAGACCTCCACCGAATCCCCGACCACAAACATGGTGCCGATTTTTCGGCCTTCCCTGCCTTCCCGCGCAATTTCCACCGCGAGGATGACCGTATGCTTCAGGGTTTCGGGATTGATTCCCCGTTTTTCATTGCAGATCCCGCAGAAAATCTCCTCAGGGGTGCGCATCATTCGACGCTTCGGCATGGGTCGACTGCTCCTCTCTCTTGGCGTATGCCATGTAGTAAACCATCGGAACCACAATTAACGTGAAAAAGGTCGATACCGCAATTCCAAAAATGAGGGCCCAGGCCAATCCGGAAAAGATCGGATCGAGGGTGATGGGCCAGGCGGCAAGCATGGCCGCCAGCGAGGTGAGAAAAATCGGCCTGGTGCGGAGCGCTCCGGCCTCGATGAGGGATTTCACCAGAGGCTCCCCTTTGCTCTTCTGCACTTCGACAAACTCGATGAGCAGGATGGAGTTTCTAGTCGCAATGCCGGCCAGGGCAATCATCCCGATCATGGCCGTCGCCGTGAAGTAGACCGGATTATCCCAACCTCCCACGGGATGCCCGGTGATGGCATTGAGCAACCAGAAACCCGGAAGGATGCCGATCACCGAAAGGGGCAGGGCAATGAGCTGAATGGCCGGCAAGAGATAGCTTTGCGTTTGATAGAGCAGCAGGATGTAGATTCCCAGGACCGCAATTCCAAACGCGATCCCGAGATCTCGGAAGACCCGCAAGGTGATGTCCCATTCCCCTTCACCCGACCAGACGATGTTGAATCCGTCCAGTCGGGGGTCCTTTTTCACCTTATCCGCAAGCATCAGGACGGCCTCAGGCGGCGGCAAACCGGCCGTATCCCCGAACACATAGACTACCGGACGCAAGTTCTTATGGTAGATCGGCTGATCGATCACCCCCTCCTCAAAAGCTCCGAGATCCTTCAGGTAGACCCTTTCCCCCATAGTACCCGTGATCATCAATTGCTCCAGGTTGGCTTTCTGCGCCCGGTCTTCCCGCGTAAAACGGAGCTTGATGAACACCGGGTTCACCTCGTTGTCCAACCCGAGCGACCCGGCATTCGCTCCAACCATCACACCCTGAAGACTTTCGGCAATTTGCCGATCGCTAATTCCCTGGGCCATGGCTTTGGCACGATCCACCCGGAAAGCCAGTTTCTTCTCGGGAGCCACCAGTACATCATCCACGTCGACCACCCCTGAGGCGGCATCCATGTGTTGCCTGACCCGGACAGCCGCCTGGGCCAGCTCTTCATAGGGTTGACCGATTTTCCCATAGACCTCGGCCACCAACGTGGCAATCACCGGCGGACCGGGCGGCGCCTCCACGATTTTAATATTGGCGCCGTAGTGTTCGGCAATCTGCGTGAGGTCGTTGCGCAGCCTCAACCCAAGGGCATGACTCTGCTGGGCTCGCTGCTTCTTTCCCGCCAGGTTGATGCGAATATCGGCGACATGAGCGCCCCGACGCAGATAGTAATGACGGACCAGCCCGTTGAAATCGATGGGACTGCCGGCTCCGGCATAGGTGCTGACGTCGGTCACCTCCGGCACGCGCACGAGATAATCGGCGAGCGCTGTGGCAACGGCCTCGGTGGACTCCAGCGTCGTGCCCTCAGGCATATCGATCACCACCTGGAGCTCATTCTTGTTGTCGAACGGCAGCATCTTGAGCGGCACCCGATTGGACAGCACCAGCCACACGGCAAAGGCAAAGAGGAAGCATACGAACCCCAGGGTCGCCCAGCGCAGCCGCCGCGAATCGATGAGGGGCTGCATGATGCGGCTGTAAGCCTTGAACAGCCAACTGTCTTCCAAAGAAAAAGGGGTTTCTTGCGGCTTGTTGTATTCGCCTCTGAGCATATGCAGGGACAGCCAGGGGGTGATGGTAAAGGCCACCAGCAGGCTCATGAGCATTGCCACCGGTACGTTCAGTGCCATGGGCGCCATGTAGGGACCCATCATCCCGGTGATGAAAAACATCGGCACAAAGGAAATGATCACCGCAAGGGTCGCCAGGATGATCGGCGGACGCACTTCGTTGACCGCGCTGATCACCGCTTGCACGGGCGGCTCTTTGCGCATGGAGAAGTGGCGATGGATGTTTTCAACGTCCACAATGGGATCGTCAACCACCAGACCGAGGGAGAGGATCATGGCGAAGAGGGTTACCCGGTTGATGGTGTAGCCCAGCAGGAGGTTTATCAGGAGCGTGAAGCTGAAAGTTACGGGAACGGCCAGGGCGATGATGATCCCCTCGCGCCACCCCAGGGTGTAAGCAAGCAGGATCACGACGATGGCGATGGCCACCAGGAGCGCTTCTACAAGTTCATTCACCTTTTCATCGGCAGTTCGCCCGAAGTCCCGGGTAGTGCGCATATATACGCCTTCGGGAAGGACTTCGCGGGTGAAGCGTTCGGCTTCTTTAAGGATCTCTTCCGAAACCCATACCGCGTTCGTCCCTTTGCGCTTGGCCACCGCCACCGTGACCGCAGGATAATCCTGGAACCGCTGGATGGTAGGGGGCAAGGCCCCATCCTTCTCGCTTGCCGGATCCATCGAGGTGCAGGCTTTCCCGCCGAAGGCAATGCGCGTGTAGGTTTCGGGTTCCGCCGGCCCATCTTCAATCGCTGCGACTTGCCGCAGATACACCGGCCTTCCCTCGTGAACCCCAACCACGAGGCCTGCCACTTCCGCCGCGGAAATTAGAAATCGCCCTGCGTCCAGCCTGGTTTCCTCATCCATGGTCAACCAGGTTGCCGGCCGGAACGCTGACGTTCGCGTTCCTGATCGCTCCCTGCACGTCTTGGATTGAAATTCCTCGACTGGCCATGAGCTGCGGTGAGAGGCTCACCCGAATCTGCCGCGGTCGCCCCCCGTCAAGATAGGTCCGCCCGGCGTTTTTCACTCCCTGCAGGCGGATCTCGAGTTCCTCGGCCATGCGCCGCAAGGCATAATCGTCATAGCGATCGCTGTAGAGCGTGAGGTTGACAATGGGCACGTCGTCAATTTCAACCGGCTTGATCACCCATCCCGTCACCCCCGGAGGGACCTGATCGATGTTTGCCTGGATCTTGTTGTGCAGTCTCACCCAGCTTCGTTCGCGATCTTCGCCGACATAAGAAGCGCACGGTTACAATGGCTTGGGACGGATAGCTGGTCGAGTACACATACTCCACGCCATCAATCTGATAGAGGAGCTTCTCGAGGCGCGTGGCCACCTGCCGTTCCACTTCCTGAGCCGAAGCCCCGGGCATATTCACGATAACGTCAGCGATCGGCACCACGATCTGGGGATCCTCTTCACGAGGGGTGATCATGAGCGCGGCAGCCCCGGCAATGAGACTGATGAGGATCAGCAGGACCGAGAGATTCCCTTCCAGAAATGCCGCAACAATGCGGGTCATCCAATGGTGGGGCGCAGGCGACTTGTCCTTCATGGAAGAACCACCTCTTCGTTTTCCTGCAATCCCGAGAGCACCTCCACCAAACCATCGTGCCTCGGCCCCAGGGTCACGAAGCGCCGCTGCGGGTAACCATGAAATCCCAGCACTTCCACCAGCGACAGCTGACCGACCTCACGCACCGCGTTCCCGGGAATCACCAGGGCTTCGTATTGGCCGTAAGGCACGCCGAGCCTCCCGAAAAGACCGTTTACGAGGTCCGGATCGCGGGGCAGAGTGACCTTGATCAAGACCGTGCGGGTCGCCGGGTCGGACCTCGGGACAATTTCCCGCAGCACTCCTGGAAAAGTGCGGTTTAAGGCATCGATGTGAACCTCCATGGCCTCTCCAAGATCAATGCGGGGAAGGAGGGACTCTGAAAGAAACGCATGCAGTTCCAGCGGCGAGGCGTTCTCGATAACGAAGAGCGGCTGACCGGGAGACGCCATATCACCGACGTCGACCAGCTTCCGGATAAGCCTGCCCGTGAAAGGGGCATGGATCACGGTGTGGCCCAACATAATGCGCGCTTCGGCAACCGCTGCCTCTGCCTCCTCCCGCTGAGCCTGGATCCGCTTTACCTCACTTTCTGCAGCCCTCACATCCTGATTGGCTGCCGACCAATTCGCTTCTGAGGCGTCCTTCTGCGCCCTCGCATGCTCCACCTGCTGACCGGTGGCCGCCTCACTGCGCCGCAAATCTTCGTAGCGCCGATAGTCGGCCAGCGTCTGATCCCTTCTGGCCCGGGCCCCCTCGACCTGAGCCCGCGCAGCCCCGAGTTTGGCTTTGCCGGCTTCCTGGGCCCGCTCCAGGGCACTCACCTGAGCCTCCGCCTGATGCAAACGAGCCTTTATGTCGGCATCCTGAAGCTGGGCCAGGATCGTGCGTTGAGAGCCGGATTCATTGCCGCCGCTGACGTGGTCCCCTTCTTTAACCAAAACCTCCTTAACCTGAGCCATTATCCGCGAAGAGACTTTGGCTTCCGTCTGGGCGCGCACCGTTCCGACCTGATCGATAGTGAGCGGATAGATCCGCCGTTCCACCCTCTGCGTTCTCACCTTCGGCGGCTCGGGCTTAGACGTCGGAGGCCCCGGTTCGACTTTGTCCACAAAGGCCCCGGCCAGCCACATCATGAGCACGATCAGGAGGGTGAGGACACCCAGCCCTTTGGCAAGCTCTTTGCGACCCGCCTGCTTCTTTTCCCCCTTGGATTCGGTACTCATTTCGACCCCCTAGCAGTGGCTGGTGCTCTCTCAATGTTAAAATGTCCGGGCAAAAAGAACTGAAAGATCCCAGTCACTAGCCACTAGCCACTATTCACCAGCCACTGCCATTCCCTCGGCGAAATCGCCCAGAGCCCTTCTCAGCAAGGCCTGAGCGATCTTGCCCTCATAAAGAGAGGCCGTGTAGGAAACCTCCGCCTGGTTCCACGCCACTTCCGCCTGAAGCAGGGAATCCACCGTGACTGCTTGCTTGGAGTAGATCTGTCGCACCTCTGCAAGGGCCTTTTCCGCCCACCGCTTTCTCTCCTCCGCAACCTGAATCTTTTCGGCTGTTTCCCGGACCGCCAGGGTGGCCTGACTGACTTCCAAGGCGATATCCAGGGCGATTTGTTCGCCTCGCGCCTCGATTTCCTTAACGCGCGAGCGGGCTTCTTGAATTCTCGAAATGCTCAAGCCTCCTTCAAATAGAGGCCAGGTCGCCTGAACGGCGACAAACCAGCTGTCGGCAAAGGTACCGAGATCCCGGGAATCCAGCACGTATTGGGCATTGGTTCCCAGGCGCGGCAGGAGCCCGCCTTGAGAAGATCGCACCCGTTCTCTCGCGGCCTCAATAAGGGAGCGCACCGCGGCCATTTCCGGACGCTTGTTCAAAGCGGCCTCAACATTTTGACCGGAATCTCTCTGAAGATCTGCAACCTGCTCGGCCTGCCGCGTGAATAGCAGGGTCAGGGACTTCACCGGGCTGGATCGGTCGAGCCAGGAGTCGTTCCAATCCCGCTTGCAGTCTCCTCGCATTGGTCTGAGCGGTGACCAGATTGCCGTGAGATTCGGCGCGACGTGCCCGCAGACGCAGGACCTCACTGGGAAGAGCCGTTTCGGCACGGACCCGAGCCGCCCCCAGGCGCTCATCCGTTTCCGCTGCCTCCAGGGCCCGTTCCGCCACTCCGGTGAAGGCGAGTGCTTGCAGCCACTGATAGTAGACCTCCGTGACCTTGGCCACCAGCTGGTTTCGCGCCGCCTGCAGGTCGGCACTGACTGAACGCTGCTGCGCTAGCGGCCGCCCTGCGATCGTACCAGTGTCCGGCCGCCCTCGAACAGCGACCACTCGCCACGAATCCCCGTGCCGAAGTTCTGTTGCGTGCCGGGGTTGTTGAAATCGATTCCGGTTTGGAAGCGCCGCTGATTGATGATGTCCATCAGAGCGAATACCGGATTGTTGGTTATATTGTATTCTTCGGAGACGACCAAGCGGGGATAAAACGTGGAATCGGCCTGCCTGACTTGCTCCGCGGCAGCCCTGATGCGCTGACGCATTTGCTCCAGTTCCGGACTGGCTGTGAGGGCCTCTTCAATGGCCCGCTCTACGGTTAAAGGTCCCTGCTCGAGCTCGGGGGTTGTCCTGACTTTGGCTTGCCACTGTTTCAGCATCTCCCCACTGGGCAGAGGGGGCTCCTCCCTGGGCGCCGACTACTGAGTGCGATGCGCACGCCGTAAGAATTCCCGCTGCCAGAACGAAGCGCATCAGCTTCGAGAGCTGTCTTAATCCTTCCCCACCAAGACAAGAGTCTCCGCCGTTTCCCATATTTGAGTCCCAAATGAAGCATTACTTGCCATAATGACACAACGTCCGAAAGGAAAACGCAGGGAGATCGCCACAACACCGAATCATGCAACATGAAAGCCGTCGACATGCCCCGAACTCCGGTTGATGGTTCTCATCCTTAATAATTGTCGCTGCCTGGATAATTCAAGCGATTTTGAGATCACGATGCCGGCCGCACAGCTCAAAAACCGTTGCCGGCCAATGATCTGACCAACTCGAACAATTCCTCTATTCCCGGCTTATGAGGACGAATGAATTTTGACATCATTCGGGATATAGTGCATATGAAGACCGGATTGGTCCGGTCCTTGGCATGGGGGCATTGTCTTAACCTGCCCTAACAGGCAGAAAAGGGCTCTTATAAATCATGGTGTCAAAGAAAAGCAAACCGGTCCTGGTTGTCGGGGCTACCGGCTACGTCGGGGGGCGGCTGGTACCCAAGCTGCTGGAAGAAGGATACAAAGTCAGGGCCATGGCGCGATCCATGGCAAAGCTGGCGAACCGTCCATGGGCGTCGCACACCAACCTGGAGGTGATCGAGGGCGATGCACAGGACCTTGAGGCACTCACCAGGGCAACGGCTGGGTGTTGGGCGGCATTTTACCTGGTTCATTCGATGTCTTCTGCGAACAGAAATTTCGTCGAAGCCGACCGCAAATCAGCTGAAAATATGGTTGCCGCAGCGGCAGAATCGGGCCTGGAACGGATCATCTATCTGGGAGGCCTGGGGAGAAGCTCGGACCCCTGTTTGAGCACCCACCTGCGTTCAAGACACGAAGTCGCGAGAATTCTCCAGTCCGGGCCGGTCCCGACCACCCTGCTGCGTTCGGCTATGATCCTCGGGTCGGGAAGTGCTTCCTTCGAAATGCTTCGCTATCTCGTGGACCGCATGCCCGTGATGTTCACCCCGCACTGGGTCCACACGCCGGTGCAGCCCATTTCCATCCGCAATGTTTTGAACTATCTGGTGGGATGCCTGGAGCATGACGAGACCATTGGCCAAGCTTATGACATCGGCGGACCGGATGTATTGACCTATGAAGGACTCATTCAGATCTATGCCGAGGTGGCTGGGCTCAAGCGCCGACGGATCATCCCCCAACCCTTCATCACTCCCGGAATGAGCGCCCTCTGGATTCACCTCATCACCCCAATCCCGGCGTCGCTCGCCCAACCGCTGGTGGAAGGACTGCTGAACCGGGTGGTTTGCCTGGATACCCGCATCCAACCGATCATTCCTCAGGAGCTCCTTGATTCCAGAGAGACCATTCGGCGCGCCCTGGAAAAAACGCGAATGCAGCTCGTTGAGGGTTGTTGGGCTGACGCCGGAGAATTGCATCCGCCGGAATGGACTCATGTCGGTGATGCCGAGTTTGCCGGTGGGACGATCATGGAATGCGGCTACCGCATCCGCCTCAGGGCAACCCCTGAAGAGATCTGGGAACCCATTGTGAGGATCGGCGGACTGACGGGTTGGTACTACGGCGAACGACTGTGGCAAATCAGAGGGTGGTTGGACCGCATCGTGGGCGGCATGGGCTTGAAGCGCGGGCGGCGGGCTTCCCCGGAGCTTTATGTCGGCGACGCCCTCGATTTTTGGCGGGTCCTAGATCTTTCCGCACCCTATCGCTTGGTTTTGCTCTCGGAAATGAGGGTCCCGGGAGAGGCCATTTTGGAATTCACCATCACCCCGGTCGGTTCCGAAGAGAGCGAATTGCAGCAGCTTTCCCGCTTCGTTCCCAGAGGATTCGCCGGTCTTGCCTACTGGTACAGCCTCTACTTTCCCCATCACTGGCTTTTTCGCGGGATGCTGAGAACGATCGCCAGGGCTGTGGGAAAACCCTTACTCGAAGGCCCGCAGCCGTTTATTCCCGAGCTGCGATGGACCTGTCCCATCGGGAATCAGGGAAGTGAAGACTGAACCGGTGAGCTCTGACCAATATTTTGGAGTGTTTCCATTAAATGAAGGAGGATCTGATTATGCCGCATCATGATACGGCGCCGCAACTGGCGTCGACGGTTGCCAAGACCAGCGGAAAGCATTCGCTTTTTGAGGAGGAGATAAGGAAGCTTCCCGTTCCTGTGTGTTCGGTATTCCTTGATGAATCGGGGAGAGTTCGGCCGGCCGTTTTCACAGAAACGGAGACGGCACTGCCAGGCAAAGACGATCAGCGGGCGATGGAGGTCTTTCCGATCCTTGTTGCCAAGAACGGGAAGGTGGTTCTCGAAGCGACTGCCCCCACTGGCGCCGCGCCGATTTCAGGAAAGCGGGTTGCCGTTCTTTTCTCCGGCGGACCGGCGGCCGGCGGCCACAATGTGCTGGCCGGGCTCAAGGCCGTCCTGGGTAAAGAGAACACCCTGCTCGGCGTCAAGAAAGGACCAAAAGGACTGATCAACGGCGACGTTTTTGAGATCGACTGCAAACATGTCGCAGGAATCATCAACACCGGCGGTTTTGACATGCTCGGGACGGACCGAACGAAAATCAAGAGCCCGCAGCAGTTCGAGAAAGTCAAAGAGACGGTCATCAACAACAAGCTGGATGGTCTTATCATCGCCGGCGGAGACGATTCAAACACCAACGCGGCATTCATTGCCGAGTACCTCGAACGGGAAGGCGTCAAATGCAGTGTTATCGGGATTCCCAAAACGATCGACGGGGATCTGGCCGTCGGCAAATACCTGCCCATTTCTTTCGGTTTTGATACGGCATCGAAGATCTATTCGGAACTGGTCGGCAACCTGACCCAAGACGCCGCTTCTGCGGTCAAGTACTGGCATTTCGTGAAACTCATGGGACGCACGGCCAGCAAGATTACTCTGGAGGTGGCTCTGCAGACCAAGCCCGCCATTACCCTGATATCCGAAGAGGTGGCGGCCAAGAACATGTCCCTCGATGCTATCGTGAACTATGTCGTGGATATCATCACTCGGCGTCGTCTGAAAGGGATCAATCATGGCGTCGTGCTGGTCCCGGAAGGGCTGGTTGAGTTCATCCCCGAGATGAAGACCCTCATTCAGGAATTGAATAAGGTCTTGGCCGACTACGAGTCGGACATCAAGGACCTTCCTACCTTGAAACACAAACAGGAGTTCATTTATCCGCTCCTCTCGCCCCAATCCGCTCAGCTCATGGCTGCCCTGCCCGAGGAAATTGAGGAGATGCTGATTCTGGATCGTGACGAACACGGCAATGTCAAGGTTTCCCAGATCGAAACGGAAAAATTGTTGATCGACAAGATTCGCTATCGGGTTTCCGAAATCAAGCGGCATCCCGAGAGATTTTTCGGCAAAGGCGAAGGAAGAATCAAGGCCACCCCTGAACAGATTGAAAGGATCAAGAGCCTGAGCCTCTCCACCCAGTCCCACTTTCTCGGCTACGAAGGCCGCTGTGGCAAGCCTACCCCGTTTGACGCAGCCTTCACCTTCAATCTCGGGTTAACCGCCGGATCCCTGGTGCTGGCTGGGAAAACCGGCTACATGGCTGCGGTGACCGACTTCGACAAAGGCGGCAGGGCGTTGGGTCTGCCTCTCTCCGGCCTGATTACCAGTGAAATGAGGAAAGGCAAACCGGAAGAGGTCATTGAGAAATCCCTCGTCGAACTCTCCCTGCCCTCTTTTGAAGCTCTTTGCCGCAAACCGCGAGCAATGGGCGCGGGAGGATCTTTTCAGCAGCCCCGGCCCCATTCAGCATTGGGGGCCGACCAGCAGACAAATCCCCATCACCGTTGCGCTGGACCAGGGCTACACGGACTATAAGAGCTTCAAACTCGGCGAAGAACGGAAAATCGAGTTCGAATAGAAACCTGGCGGATGAGCTTATCGGGCAAAAATAAAGAACTGCTCAGCTTGGAGACCGATCTTCCTCTCACGAGAGGACTTTAAAGCCATGAGCCGACATCCTCTTGAGGCGGACCGGGACTTGGCGAGCTATCTCACTTTTCTGGAAGCAATCGGCGCGTTCGAATCCCGGAAAACCGACGTGAAGATCTACTCAGAGGAATTCAAGCTGTAGGCTGCAAAAACCACCACGCTGGTTGAAGCTCTCATCAAAGCACCGCTAGGCTGATTCCACGGGAAGCGTGATAATGACCTCGCAACCCGCGTCCAGATTGCTTTTGACTTCGATGTTGCCACGGTGGACCTTGATGATTCCGTAGGAAATCGCGAGGCCCAGGCCGGTGCCCATTTCTTTGGTCGTAAAAAACGGATCGAAAAGCTTGTCCAAATTCTGCGAACTTATTCCGGGGCCATTGTCCTCAAAGTAGATATTGACCTGAGAGCGTTCGAGGTCGTACTCGGTGCGGATCTTGATAGTCCCGCCGGTGGTCATGGCTTCGGAGGCGTTGACGACGATATTGAAGAACACCTGCTTGAGCTGGTCCCGGTCGGCCATGAGCGGAGGGATCTCATCATCCATTTCCCTCACTAGTTGAATGTTCTGGAAAGACTCCTGGTTGACCACAATGTTCAGAACTTCATCAAGGAGCGCGCGAATGTCGACGGAACTTTTCTCAGGAGCGGTCTGGCGCGAAAATTCCAAAAGCCCCCGCACGATTTTGCGGCACCGCAGGGTTTCCTGATTGATCACCTTGAGGTCCTGGTATTCGCTGCTTTCCGGGGGAAATTGTTCCATCAGGAGCTGGCTGAAGGTGAGGACGCCGGTGAGCGGATTATTGATCTCATGAGCGACACCGGCTGCCAGCTTTCCAACGGAAGCCATCTTCTCGCTCCGAACGAGTCGCTCCTGAGCTTCCCTCAGGTCGCGGGTACGCTCATCAACCAACTGCTCCAGGCGGTTGGCCCATTCCGTGAGTGCGGTTTTAGCTCGTTTCAAATCCTGGGTCATTTGATTGAAAGAGCGGGCGAAGATGCTCAACTCATCTTCGGTGCGAATCGGGATTTGAAAATCCAAATCTCCCTGGGCTACGCGATGAGTGCCTTCAATGAGCCTTTTCACCGGTTGATTCAGAAATCGATTCATCAGAAACAGGATGAGGCAGGCAAGAGACAGCAGCGTTGCCAGGCCAATCATGACGAGATTCACTTCCGCACTGAGAATGCGCTCATCCGTCGGCTGCAGCGACACGTCAATGTCCAGGACCCCCAACACCTTCTGTTCCGGAGGATGAACGTGGCAGTTGGCATTGTAACAGTCGGGCTCGTTGTAGATGGGATTGATGATTCCGAGCACCCGGTATCCTCCAGGTGCCATGAAGATCCTGGTGCGCTCCGGGGTGCTCAGTCCCTCCAGCGGTTTTTCGGCGGCATGACAAGCGTAGCACTGCTCGGCCCGCTTATCCACCAGCATGTTCATCTCTGATTTGTCTGACGAGTAGATGATCTCACCCAGGGAATTAAAAATCCTCATCTTGTCCAGAGACGGCTGGGTCCCGAGGGTGTCCACCAGTTGATGAAGGCGGTCGGGTGCATAGAGAAGCATATCCTTGCGGGTGCTGAGTTTCACGGTGTCGCTAAGAAGGTTGGCACTTCTGACGACTTCTTCAATGAGCTGTTTGCGCTGATTCTGGATGGCGAAGTAGGTATAGCCGGTGATGAGAACAATCACCAGAAGACTGGTCAGAACGCTCACTTTAGTGCCGACCCGCTGGTACCAGGGTAATTTTTTCAGCCACATGCCGGATTTGTCCGTGTTAAATTGAAACCTCATTGCCCCCGTATGGAACCTGAATTTTAAACTAACCAATTCGTCATCGACTCTCAAGCAGGATTTCAATGGCTTAATGCCGGGCAAGGGTAATGTTTGAACTTTTCCCTGGTCGCCGCATCAGTGATCTTGCGTTTTTTCCTCCGCCTCCTTATGCTAGCTTCCTGGATTGCAGGAGTGCCTGCGGCCTCATCCTGGAGACCCGGGGCTGAAGTAGGACCCAACTGATTCTGACACAGGAAACGCTCATGACTGTCAAGCTCACCTTTAATCCTTATGACATCACCATCGAAGTCCCGGAGGGAGAGAATCTGCTCAGGGTCGCCTCGGATGCCGGAATCCATATCAATGCCTCCTGCGGAGGCGAGGGGGTGTGCGGTAAATGCCGAATTCTCCTGGAATCCGGGGAACTGGACACGACGCGTTCGGGGCTTTTGAGCGACAAAGCCTGGGATCTCGGTTACCGTCAGGCATGCCAGTGCCGCCTGGTGTCCGACGCGATCATCAGGTTCCGCCTGGTCCCTGCTGGACCGCCGCATGCTCACGCGCCGCCGCTCAGGAATTGCTTTGCGCCCCAGTGCCATCGACCTCGACGCCCTGAAACGGTCGGGATTCTATCACCCGGCTCTCAGAAGCGGTTCGTCAAACTGCGCCCACCGACCCTGCATGACAATGTCTGCGACCTCGCCCGCCTCGAGCAAGGTCTGGCCCGTCAGCACGCTCTGGGGTCGCTCACCATCGACTGGTACCAGCTGCAGAAGCTGGCCGGGTGATGCGCGAGGGCAATTACGAGGTCACCGCCACCATTGACTATTCACGTCGTCGCTATCGGTCTCCACACCTCATCAACGTCGAACCGGGGGACGCACCCAGAGCCACTTGCTCTGGCGGTGGACATTGGCACCACGACCGTCTGGGTCCAGTTGATCGATCTGGCGAAAGGCGAAATTCTCGACCACGCCGCTGATTACAACGGTCAGATCAGCTATGGGGATGACGTCATCACCCGGATCATTTTCGGCCAGACCGACCAAGGGCTGCAAAAGCTGCAGCGTTCCGTCGTGGCGTCGATCAATCAGATCATGCATCGGCTGCTGCAGCGACACCAGTTGTCGCCAAACGATATTTCTCATCTGACCCTGGCTGCCAATACCACTATGACACAGCTCCTTTACGGATCGATCCAACCTACATCCGGCTCCCTTATACTCCGGTGGCCTGCAGCGTCCCCCTCGCCCGAGCCCGGGATCTCGGACTCGAATTGCCGCCCCATGTTTTCATCTACTGCGTGAGCTCGGTCTCCAGTTTCGTGGGTGGTGACATTGTCTCCGGGGTCCTGGCTTCCGGAATCTTTAAAGACCCCAGGCTGACCCTCTATATTAATCGGAACGAACGGCGAATTTGTCATCGGCAATGAAGACTGGCTCGCCTGCGCCGCCTGCTCCGCCGGACCTGCCTTTGAAGGAGGCGAAATCCATTATGGGATGCGCGCCACCAGCGGGGCAATCGAAGATGTGAGCATCAATCCGGACACCTTTGAGCCCATGATCATCACCATAGCATGGTCAAGCCCAAGGTCTGCGGCTCGGGCCTGATCAATCTGCTGGCAGCGCTGATGGAGGCAGACCTCTGCTCCCAACGGCAGGTTTCGAGATGATTTGAACACCCTCGCATTCGCCGGGCGGGGAGAGCGGTCAAGAGTACGTCTGGTCGCCGCCCCGACACTCAGAGCGGCCGGGACATAACTTTGAGCGAAGGGGACGTCGACAACCTCATGCGGGCCAAAGCGGCCATGTTCGCCGGCTATGTGACCCTGCTCCAAAATGTCGGGTTTACCTTGCAGGATCTGGAGCAGGTGATTCTTGCCGGGAGCATTCGGCAGTTCTATCAACATTGAAAACGCTATTGCCATTGGCCTCCTCCCCGATCTTCCCCGCAATCGGTTCCCATTTGTCGGCAACGGCTCCCTACGGGGGCCACGCTGCTGGCCCTGTCCCGCGATCTGCTGGCAGAGGAGCGCCGGGTAGCGTCCATGATGACCAATTTCGAACTTCCCGAAACCCCCGGTTTCATGAACCATTACACCGCCGCCCTGTTTCTGCCCATACGCAGATGGAGCTTTTCCCGACGGTTAACGAGCGGCTCCAGAATCAGAGGGACAAGAAAACCAGTGAGCATCTGTTTTCGAAAGTCTTTTATGCTTGACCTTCCAACCCGTTGGGTAAGTAGTAAATCCACTACCGAAACACAAGTTGAGACTCGAGCTAAAATCCGCGAATTGCTCCCGACATACCTGTGCGACTCAATGTTGACCTTTGTTCCGCGTTCCTTTTTCGATATTTTGGAGGTATCGGTATGGCAACCAAGGGAAGGATTCTCATTGTAGATGATGATCCCGACTTTGGAGACCAAGATGATCCTCATTGCCGCCGGCTACGAGGTGGCGGTGGCCGAGGATGCCAGGCAGGGCCTTGAAAAGATAAAGGTCAGTCAGCCTCATCTGGTTCTCCTCGACATCATGATGGAGAGCATCTTTGAAGGTTTCAGTTTTCTGAGCGTGCTGAGAACGGCTCCGGAATACGAGGGTTTTAAAGCAGTTCGTGCCCTCATGGTCTCCAGCGTGAAGACCGATACCGGCTCCCGCTTTTCCTTCACCGATGATGAAGACATGGGAGACTCGCCTCAGCCGGACGATTACCTGGATAAACCCATAAAGCCGAAGCTGTTATTGGATAAGGTGGCGACCCTTATCCCAAAATAACTCCCTGTTCCTTGCAGATTGCGGATTCCCTGTTCATGCCCCCGATCCAGCGCGCTGACATCTTCATCACTGAAACCGGAATCTGAACTCTTCCCCGTTGCATCCGGTCTCCGGTCCGAAACCGACGTTCGCCGCCAGGATGCTGAGACCTTTGCACAAGCCGATTAGCGCTATTGTTCAGCCAAACGAAGCCAAGGCTGGTTTATGCCGAAGCAAAACTCCTCAACCTGTCATTCCCGCAGGGTTTTTGAGCGGGAATCCAGCTTTCAAAGGATCAAAACCTGGATTCCCGACAGAAGCTTTCGGGAATGACGTTTGCTTACATGCATGGCTGAAGCTCGACGCTAATCGGGAGGCTTTCTGGGCCCCCGCCTGCGCGGGGGTGACGTAGTCGTTGTGTTGTCCAATGGTTTCATGCTGCGCCTTGTGAGAAGCTTCCTCTTTTTCTCACGCCACAGCGCGGAATTTGGAGAACGTCTGAGAGGGTCAAGTCTGTACGGGTGCGGCCCCACGGGAGAAGATGCTCCGGAGCCGCTTGTTATTTTTGGGGCGCCCCGAGAGGGGAGCATGGCGTTTTTTCGCTGAGGGCGAGTGTGGGCAGTCCCAAAGTTCTTGTGATCGATGATGAAGAAATCGCGCGGATTTCATGCCAGCGGGTCCTGAATCGGGAAGGCATCCAGGTGACGATGGCCACAAGAGGGCGAGAGGGTCTCGATATCCTCATGCGCCAGCCCCATGATCTCGTGCTGGTCGACCTGAAAATGCCCGAAATGGACGGGGTGGAAGTTGCCCGGCGGGTTCGCGCTTTTGACCCCAACATCGTCACCATCCTCATCACCGGGTACGCCACCATCGAAAGCGCCGTGGCGGTGATGAAAGAAGGCGCTTACGATTACCTTCCAAAGCCTTTTACTCCGGATGAGCTCATCATTGTCGTGCGCCGCGGCCTGGAAAAACGTCGGCTGGACCGGGAGTCAAGGGCTCTACGGGAGGAAAAAGAAGCCATGGAGCGCAACTTCGTTACCATGGTGACGCACCAGCTTCGCTCGCCGCTTGGTGCCATATTCCAATACTTGGAGGTGCTCCTGAGCGACATGGCGGGGGCTCTCTTCGAGATGCAGCGGGAGATGCTCGAGCGTGCCCGCGAGCGTCTGGATGGATTGCTTCAGCTCATCAACGACTGGTTGGACATGAGCCGGGTTCAGGCGGGCGAAATCACGCATCGCCTGCAACCCGTTGCCATCGCTTCTTGTGTGGATGCCGCGCTGGCAGGACTGGAATGGCCGCGCGGGAAAAGGGGATCGAGATCACCACGTCGCTGGCGGACGATCTTCCCCTGGTCGAGGTTGACCCGGACTCCTTTAGAGAGGTCCTGAGCAACCTCATTTCCAATGCGATCAAGTACAACCGCCCGAGGCAGGGTGTCCGCATCCGCGCCTACAGCAAGAAAACTGGGTGGTGGTGGAGATCGAGGACAACGGGTTCGGCGTCGAGGAGAAGGAAATCCCCTTTCTGTTTGAGCAGTTCTTCCGCAGCAAGTCAAAAGCGGTGCGGGAGCAGCAGGGGACGGGGCTCGGCCTGGCCATTGTGGACAAGATCGTGCGTGCCCACGGCGGGAAGCTGGAAGTGAAGAGCCAGCTCGGAGCAGGCACCACGTTTTCGGTCTTCATCAATAGGCCCACCAGTAGTTTTGAACAGCTAGAGACTCGGACAATGCACAACTTTTCACTTGACCCAAGTGAAAAGTTGTGCGAGGAAATTTGCGGCGGAAAAGGCATTCGGTACAACTGGATCCGGCTGCCCGGAATTGGGGAGCGTGGACGGAGGAAGTGCATGGAATTCAACATTCAGGATGTCGATGCGATCATCGATCATTGGGGCCCCAAGCCAGCATCTCTGCTCCAAATCATGCTGGACATCAACCATCGCTACCATTACCTGCCACATGACAGTCTGAGCCGGGTGTCGGAACGTCTGAAGATGCCCGTCTGCCAGGTCTATAGCGTGGCCAACTTCTTCAAGGTCTTCAGCCTCACGCCTCGAGGCCGCTCCATCATGCACGTCTGCACGGGGACGGCCTGTCACGTGAAAGGGACGCCCAACTGCTCGATCGTCTCAAACAGGAACTCGGCATGAATCCGGGCGACACCACGGCGGATCTGGCCCTCACCCTGGAGACGGTCAATTGTGTCGGTGCGTGTGCGGCGGCACCGGTCGTGGTCATTGACGGGGACACCTATGCGGAGGTGACACCCAATAAGGTCAGTCAACTGGCCAAAGAAATGCGAGCGAAAGAAGATGCCTAGAGCAGGACTCGAAACTGACGGATGAGAAGTAATTAAGGAAAAGAGGTCTCGAAGAAAGCCATGAACCGGCTTAACAGTGTGCATGATCTGGAAACATTGCGGCAGGATGTCGTCGCCAGGCACGAGAAGCTGAAGAAATGGATCCGAGTATGTACCGGGACCGCCTGCCACTCCCAGGGCGGCGAACAAGTGGTCCTGGCCTTTCAGCAGTCCTCGATGACAAGGGACTCGCCGACGAATACATGGTCAAACAGACGGGATGCAACGGTTTCTGCGCCCAGGGACCGATCGTGGTGGTTGAGCCCGAAAATGTCTTCTACGCTCGCGTCGGCACGGACCGGGTCGCCGAGATCATGGAACGCACCGTGCTGGGCAATGAAATCATTGATGACCTTCTTTATGTCAACCCGGAAACGGGCGAGAAGATTGTCCGCGAACAGGAGATTCCGTTCTTCGCCGGGCAGGAGCGACTGGTCTTTCACTCCACCGGCATCAATTATGTTATCGACATAGAAGATTACATCAGCCGTGGAGGATATTCGGCCCTGGCCAAGGTGCTCTCGGAAATGGGCCCGGAACAGGTCATCGCCGAGGTCAAGGTTTCCGGCCTTCGCGGCCGCGGCGGCGGTGGGTTCCCCGCCGGCGTGAAGTGGGAATCCTGCCGGAGATCTCGGGGCGATGCCAAATATGTCATCTGCAATGCGGATGAGGGAGACCCGGGCGCGTATATGGACCGCTCCGTTATGGAAGGCAATCCCCATCAGGTGATCGAGGGAATGATCATTGCGGCTCACGCCATTGGCGCCACGGAAGGCTACATCTACTGTCGGTTTGAATACCCTCTGGCGGTAAAGAACACCGGATGGGCCCTGGAGCAGGCGCGGGCTTACGGATTGCTCGGGCAAAACATCATGGGGTCGTCCCTCAGTTATGACATTCACATCAACCGCGGTGCCGGCGCCTTCATCTGCGGCGAATCCACGGCGCTCATGGCTTCTCTTGAAGGCAAAATCGGCGAACCCCGGGGAAAACACATCCATACCGTCGAAAAGGGCCTCTGGAACTGCCCGAGCAATCTCAACAACGTGGAAACCTATGCCAATGTGCCCATGATCATCAGCAATGGCGGGAAGTGGTTCGCCGGCATCGGAACCGACCGCAGCAAGGGCACCAAGATCTTCTCCCTGGTGGGAAAGATCAACAACACCGGGTTGGTCGAAGTGGCCATGGGGACCCCTCTGAGAAAGATTGTCTATGACATCGGCGGGGGCATCCCCGGGGGCAAGCGCTTCAAAGCCGTGCAGACCGGAGGCCCGTCCGGCGGCTGCATCCCTGAAAGCCTGATCGATCTGCCGGTGGATTTTGAGAAGCTGAAAGAAGCCGGGTCGATGATGGGTTCCGGCGGCATGATCGTCATGGACAACGAAACCTGCATGGTCGATGTGGCGCGCTATTTTCTGAACTTCCTCACGGAAGAGTCCTGCGGCAAGTGCGTTCCGTGTCGCATGGGCGTCAAGCGCATGCACGAGATCATCTCCGGGATCTGTCAGGGCAAGGGGGAACCGGGAGACGTCGAGCGTCTGGAGGAACTCTGCCACAGCATCAAGGAATCGGCTCTGTGCGGGCTCGGGAAGAGTGCCCCGAACCCCGTCCTGAGTACTCTCCGGTATTTCCGGGACGAATACGATGCTCACATTCACGAGAAAAGTTGCGCGGCCAAGGTTTGTAAGCCGCTGATCACCTACGAGATCGATCTTGAAAAGTGTACGGGGTGTGGGCGCTGCCGGCGGAAGTGTCCCGAAGGCGCCATCTTGGGAGCAAAGAAGGAATGCCACGTGATCGACGAGGAAGAGTGCGTGCGCTGCGGGATCTGCATCGAGAACTGTAAATTCGGCGCCATTTATGTGGAAAGCGCCGGCCAGGGGTCAGGGGCCGACGTTCCATAGAGGATATGCAGCACATATGGCAGGCTGGAAAGCCTGCCCCACAATCAAGCAGGTGGATGAGCCGGTTGCTTTGGTGAACCGGGGATTGTATTGCAGAGCAAATGGAGATTGGCATGCTGCCAAAGGAACTTCTCACCGATTTTTTAGCCATTGCCTTGTACCTCTTGGTCGGGGTTGTTTTCGCGGTCGTGCCGCTTATCCTTTCCTCCCTCATCGTCAAGCGCAGCGCGGGAATCAGGCGCGAGGAAACCTATGAAAGCGGCATGGAAACCATCGGCAGCGCCTGGATTCAGTTTACCATCGCTTATTATATCTATGCCCTCATCTTTCTCGCCTTTGATGTGGACGTGCTCTACCTTTTTCCGGTGGCCCTGGCCTATGGCAAGTATGCCATAAGGGATTTTCTGGAAGTGGTCCTCTTTGTCGGGATTCTTTCGCTGGCCATCGTCTATGCCTGGTGCAAAGGAGTGTTTGAGTGGGAACGCAAAAGATAGAGCCGGGCGAACCGGTCATCCAATTTGCTCTCCTGGATGAAGTCTTGAACCTGGCCCGGGCCAACTCGCTCTGGCCCATGACCTTCGGCTTGGCATGCTGTGCCATCGAAATGATGGCGGCCGGGGCCTCGCGCTTCGACCTGGACCGCTTTGGGGCCGGTGTTTTTCGCCCTTCTCCGCGCCAATCCGACTTGATGATCGTGGCCGGAACGATTTCCAAGAAAATGGCTCCCGCCATTCAGATGCTCTGGGACCAGATGCCGAATCCCAAGTGGTGCATCGCCATGGGCAACTGCGCGATTTCCGGAGGCCCTTTTGAATACGACGGACAGTATGCCATCGTTCCCGGGGCTGATTTGATTGTCCCGGTTGATGTCTATATTCCCGGATGCCCGCCGCGGCCGGAGGGACTCATCCAGGGCTTTCTGGCGCTTGAAGATAAGATCACCCGCGGGGAGAACCGCAACCTGCTGAGGCGCTTTCGTCGCCTGGAAGGCAAAGGGCTGAGCATGACCCAACGCGATGACATCATCCGGAAACTCCGGGGCATCCTCCCCGAAGGCGCCATCTCCCTTGATGAAGCCTATCGCTCCGGCATAGCCGCTGCGGCCCGCGTGCCGGTGCAAGCACTGCGGGAAGCGGCAGCCATCTGTGAAGCGACGGGGTTCTATCTTGAATCCATAACCGGGCTTGATTTTCTGGATACGGCAGAACTGGTGTATCACCTCAATTGCTACGAGCCGCATTCGCGCATTGCCTTGCGGGTCCTGTGCGGGTACGAACAGCCCCCCCCACGGTGAGCGATATCTTCCCTTCCGCTCTGTGGCTGGAGCGAGAGGTACACGACTTTTTCGGGATAGCTTTCGGCAACCATCCTGATCTGAGGCCCCTGCTGCTCCCGGAGGACGCCGATTACCATCCCCTGCGCAAGACCTTCGGCAAAGTATACGCGCTATCGCGAGCGCAGTGAAATCTATGGGAGTGGCTAGTGGTATATAGTGAATCCTCCCAACCCCCCTTTGCCAGTGGGGAGGCCATATAAACGAGAAGAGAACTATGGCTGAGCAATTTCGGCAACCGATTGTCGAGCAGATCTATAGTCTGAACCTTGGACCGCAGCACCCGAGCACGCACGGGGTGCTGAGGGTTCTGCTCGATCTGGACGGCGAATTCATCGTCAAGGCGGACCCCATCATTGGTTACGGTCATCGCGGCCATGAGAAGATGGGTGAAAACCGGACCTACGCCCAGTTCCTGCCCAATACGAGCCGCATGGACTACCTGTCGGGCATGCTTTACAACCACGGCTATGTGCTCGCCGTGGAGAAGTTCGCCGGGATCGAGGTTCCTCCTCGGGCTCAGTACATCCGAGTTATCTGCTCTGAATTGAATCGCATCTCCAGCCATCTCCTGTGGTTTGGGACCTACGTCATGGACCTTGGGGGTTTCACACCGTTCCTTTACGCTTTTGACGATCGCGAGCAGATACTTGACATTCTGGACCGGGTCAGTGGCTCGCGACTCACCTACTCCTACTGCCGCTTTGGAGGCGTCACTAACGACATCGACAGCGAATTTGTGGCCATGACTCGAGCCTTTGTCAAGCGCCTGCGAAGCCGCTTCCCGGACTACCGGAGCCTGGTTACGAAAAACGTCATTTTCATTCACCGCACCAGGGGCGTGGGGGTTATCACCCCGGAATTGGCCCGCCGGTATTCCGTCACCGGCCCTAATCTGCGGGCTTGCGGCATCGCTTTCGATACGCGCAAGACGGAACCCTATGAGCTATACGATCGGTTTGATTTTGAAATCCCGACCGGAACCGAGGGTGACGCTTTGGACCGGTATTATGTGCGAATGGAAGAAATGGAACAGAGTTGCCGGATTATCGAACAGGCACTGGATCAGCTTCCGGCGGGACCGTACCGGAACCGGAAGGTGCCTGTGCCGCTCAAGCCCCCCAAGGGGGAATCTGACCTTTGCCTTTGAAAGCGCCCGCGGCCAGACCGCATACTATCTGGTGAGCGATGGCAGCCGCTATCCGTATCGCTGCCACATTCGCGTACCGAGTTTCGGGAACCTCCATGTCCTTACCGAAGTGCTGCGGGGAACGCTGGTCGCCGACGCCATCTCGATTCTGGGGAGCGTCGATTTGGTCATCCCGGAGATAGACCGATAGACAAAAAGTAGGCAGTAGGCAGTAGGGACTAAGGAGTAAGAAGTGAGTATAAGCGAGCACAACTGGAGTTCTTACTCCTTAGTGCCTACTGCTTACTAAACAAGGGGATATTATGGGAAGTCTTGTGAGCTCAGATTGGATCCGGTTGGTGATCGGCCTCGTCATTGTCCTGGCCTTTTCCCAGCTGAATGCCCTTTTCCTGGTTTGGCTCGAGCGTAAAGTGGCCGGACATATCCAGTTGCGGATCGGACCCAAGGAAGTGGGGCCTTTCGGGCTTTTGCAGACCATTGTGGACGGCATCAAGCTCGTGGGGAAGGAACTGATCACGCCCCGGACGGCCGATCGCAAGCTGTTCGTCATCGCCCCGGTCCTGGTCTTCATGCCGGTGCTGGTGGCGTTTCTGGTTTTGCCCTTCAGCCCGGACCTCATCCTGCGCGACATGAATTTAGGCGTATTGCTGATCTTTGCCTTCTCAACGTTCACCGTCCTGGCCATCCTCGCCGGCGGTTGGGCGGCCAACAACAAGTATGCCCTGCTCGGCGCGGTCCGCTCGGTCGCCCAGAATGTCGCTTACGAAATTCCCCTTCTCCTTGCGGTCGTGAGTGTTGTCTTGATGGTTCATTCCCTGCGCTTTGCCGATATCGTTCAAGCCCAGGAAAGGATCTGGTTCATCTTTCTGCAACCGGTAGCCGGGCTGATTTACCTCATCTGTGCGACGGCGGAAACCAACCGGGCCCCATTCGACATCCCGGAAGCGGAATCGGAACTGGTGGCCGGGTTCCATACCGAATACACCGGCATGCGGTTCGGCCTGTTTTTTCTGGCTGAATACACCAACATGTTCATCGTCACGGCAGTGGCAACCAGCCTCTTTTTTGGGGGCTGGCACGGGCCTTTCGGCTTCAGCCTGGGTATTCCCGGCGTGGTCTGGTTTCTGGCAAAAACCTACATCCTGATTTTCGTACTCATGTGGGTGAGATGGACCTTCCCCCGACTGCGCTTCGATCAACTCATGAATTTTTCCTGGAAGGTCATGATTCCACTGGCTTTGGCTAATTTGCTCATAACTGCTGCGGTTTTGAAATTTATCTAACCTTCGTGACCCAGTGGGTCACAACAAAGGATGAAATCCCCCCTTGCCTTCCTTTGACAAAGGGAGTTGGGAAGGATTTCAGGGACGGTGAAAGAGGACTTATGGGCTACTGGAAGGACATCGTAAGCGGGGGTTGGAGCCTGGTCGAGGGCATGGGGGTGACGGTCAAGCGCCTGTGGCAACCGGTGGTGACCGTGCAGTACCCGCGCCGGCATCTCCAACTCTCACCGGCCTACCGCGGCCATACCGAACTCAAGCGGTTCGACCAAACCGGGACCCACCGCTGCATCGCCTGTGGAGCGTGCGAACGGGAGTGTCCCTCGGGGGTCATCAAGGTCCAGGGCATAAAGAAGCATGCCAAGAGCAACAAAACGGCCACCCACTATTTCATCGATTTTTCCCGGTGCAGCCTCTGCGGCCTTTGTGTGGACATCTGTCCCACGCAAACCCTGCAGTACTCAACCGAGTTCCAAATGGCCGGGGAAAACCGGTGGGACGGAGTCATCGACCTCATCGCCCGGATCGAACAAAAGGAGTCATAAGCATTCTCATGAACACCGAATCGTTTGCCCAAATGGCCTTTTGGATCCTTGTCGGCCTCACCTTTGCGGGCGCGGCCATCGCCGTTTTCCCCCGCAACATTCTCTATAATGTCCTCGGGCTGGCCCTGGCTCTTTCCGGGATAGGCGGGATCTACCTGTACCTCGGGAGCTTCTTCATCGCCATGATGCAGCTCCTGATCTACGTCGGCGCGATCACCGTCGCCATTGTTTTCGCCATCATGCTGTCGCGTCCGCTGCATCTGGAAGTCCCCCAAAGGGCGGTCCCCAAGGTCGCCATGGCCGCGGCGGCCAGCATCCTTTTCTTCGGGGCGATTCTCGGGGTGGTTTTCCGGACCCACTGGACACCCGCTGCCGAGAGGGGTGCCGACTGGTCCGTGGAGACCATCGGGCACCTGCTGCTGACGCGCTACGACCTGGTTTTTGAAGTGATCTCTTTGGTCCTGCTGGTGGCCATCATCGGCGCGATTGTAACGGCGGGCTTTACGCGGAGGTTGAGCTCATGAACTCGCTCGGCACTTACCTCTTTATCGCAGCGGCCCTCTTCAGCCTGGGTCTGCTCGGAGTGCTCCAGCGCCGCAATCTCATCGGCATGCTGATTTCCGTCGAACTCATGCTGAACGCGGCCAATATCAACTTCATGGCCTTCAACCGCTTCCTGGCTCCGGAACCGGCGGTGGGGCAGATCATAACGTTGTTCGTCATGAGTCTGGCGGCGGCGGAAGCGGCCATCGGTCTGAGCATCATCCTGGCTTTGTTCCGAACGGTGCATTCGATTAACGTGGAACGGGCGCAGCAGCAAAAGGGATAGCATTCTATGACAGCACTCCTCAAAGATCCGGTTTTGTTGGCGGCAGCTCTGGGCACCGGCCTGCCTTTTCTCTCCATGGCTGTGATCCTGATTTTCACCCGCCACAACCAGCGGCTTTCCGCAGCCATTTCTGTTGGCTCGATCACGACCTCCCTGGCTTGCGCGCTCTATCTCCTGGCCACCCTGTACAGCGCCGGAAGACCCGTAAATTATGAATTTCCCTGGCTGCTGTCCGGCAACATTCTAGTACCCTTCGGGTATCTTCTCGACCCGCTCAGCCTTCTGATGCTCACGATCGTGGCGACCGTCAGCTTCCTCGTCCAGGTCTACTCGTTGGGGTACATGGCGGGCGATCCCGGTTTCAGCAGGTACTATGCCTTCCAGTCCCTTTTTGCCTGGGCCATGATGAGTATGGTGATCTCCCCCACTATGATTCAGCTCTTCATTTTCTGGGAATTGGTCGGGCTGGCATCGTATCTTCTGATCGGCTTCTATTACGAAAAGTGGAGCGCCTCGCAGGCCGGCAAGAAAGCCTTTGTTATGACCCGCCTCGGCGATATCGGCTTCTTCCTGGGCCTGATCATCCTTCTGCTGGGTTTCGGCAACCTGAGCATTCTCAAAATGAATGAGGCCGCGCAGGCTCATGCCATCCCCCCGTATCTCCTCACCCTCTCCGCCATGCTCATTTTTGGCGGCGTCATGGGCAAGAGCGCCCAGTTTCCGCTCCTGACCTGGTTGCCCGACGCCATGGAAGGCCCGACCCCGGTCAGCGCCCTGCTCCATTCGGCAACCATGGTGGCCGCCGGTGTTTACATGTTCAGCCGCATCTTTCCCTTCTACTCCGGTTCGCCTGAAGCCATGGCCATGGCCCTGGCCATCGGGACCGTCACCATGCTCATCTCCTCGACCATGGCCATGGCCACCTATGATTTGAAGCAGGTCTGGGCCTATTCCACGGTCAGCCAGCTCGGCTTCATGGTAATGGCGCTGGCCGCCGGCGGCTATTTCGCCGGGGTCTTTCACCTGACCACCCACGCCGGGTTCAAAGCCCTTCTCTTTCTTTGCTCCGGGATCTTCATCCATGAATTCCACACCAACGATTTCCGGGAAATCGGCAGGCGAGGCGGGCGCAAACTGATCATCCCCATGGTTTGCATGACCATAGGAGCTCTGGCTCTCTCCGGCATTTTTCCGTTCTCGGGGTTCTTCAGCAAGGAAGCGGTCCTGGGAGTGCTGGCGAATCATCCCAACCGGATCTGGCTGCTGGCCGGACTGGTCGGGGCCCTGATGACCGCATATTACAGTTTCCGGCTGATATTCTTCATGCTCTTCCCCAAAATCGAGGAGGATGCCCACGGCGGTCATCATGAGGCCGGCCACGGCCACGGAGCTCATGATGAAAAACACCATGGCTACATCTTCTGGTGCATGGCCGTTCCCGTGATGATTCTCGCAGGCGTAACGCCTGGTTCTCGGTTTTTCGCAATCCACCCTGGAGCACTTCCTGACCGCAAAGAGCGCTGCCGGGGCCCACGCCCTTGCCGCAGGGGCCGGCAATGCTCACGGGGCGGCGGAAGGCCACGGCCCCGGGCACTATATGGTGCTCATTTCCGCGGTGAGCATGGCTGTTGGCGGCATTGTCTGGGCGTGGCTGGAGTTTGGCCGCAGGAAGGCCACTCAGAAGGGATTTCTGAGCTGGCTGCCCAAGGTCGAACAGCTCTTTGCGAGACGCTGGTACCTGGACGACTTTCTGCGCAAGTTTCTCGATACCGCCGTTTACTCCGGAGTGACCAGCCTGTTTACCCGCAACGACCGCCGCATTATCGACGGCGGCATCGACGGGATCTGCAACTTCACCGTGGAGAGCGGGCGCCTGTTCAGTTTTCTCCAGTCGGGAATGCTGCAGCACAATCTGCTGGTGATGATCGGGGGAGTCGCTCTGGTGGTTCTCTATTTCTTGATGTGATTTTGGAATCCAAAGGATAACTTCCATGGAAATGGCGCAATTTCCCATCCTTTCAGCGATCTTGATGTCAACCGTGCTGTGTCTGGTGGTGATTCTCTTCATTCCCGACGACCGTCCCAAGCTGGTCAAACAGGTGAGTCTCGGCTTCGCCGGGCTTGGACTGGTCCTGGCCATCTGGGTCTACTTCGCCTATGACGTGCAAAAGGGCGGGCTGCAGTTTGTGGAACGCACTCTTTGGGTGAAGAGCCTCGGCATCTACTGGTTCAACGCCCTCGACGGCATCAACGCCCCGATGCTTCTTCTCACTGCGGTGGTTCTGTTCACCGGAGTTCTCACCATGTGGGAACTGGAGCTCCGGGTCAAAGAGTTCTTCGCGTTCATTTTTCTCCTGGTTGCCGGAGTCTACGGCGTCTTCATCTCCATGGACCTTTTCTGGATCTTCGTCTGGTATGACGTTTCGCTCTTTCCCATGTATCCTCTCATTGCCATCTGGGGCGGCACGCGCAAGGAATACGGCGGCATGAAGCTCACCCTCTACCTGCTCGCGGGAAGTGCCTTGATTCTGCCGGGGATTCTGTACCTCTGGGTGCAGGGAGGGTCGAGCACCTTTGATTTGTTCGAACTGGCGCGGATCGGGTTTTCTCCCGAAGTCCAGCGAATCGGCTTCATCATGCTCTACCTCGGGTTCGGCATCCTCGCCGGCATTTGGCCCCTCCACACATGGTCCCCGGTCGGCCACGTGGCTGCGCCCACGGCAGTGAGCATGATCCATGCCGGAGTGCTGATGAAGCTCGGGGCCTACGGCATTCTGCGCCTGGGCATGACCCTTTGTCCGGAAGGCCTTCAGTACTGGTCCCAGCTCATGGCCCTGCTGGCGACCATCGGCATCGTGTACGGCGCCTTCGTCGGACTCGCCCAGACGGACTTGAAGTACGTCATCGGATATTCCAGCGTCTCCCACATGGGAATTGTGGGCCTGGGACTCTCCACCATGACCGTCAGCGGGATCAACGGGGCCGTTTTTCAGATGTTCGCGCACGGCGTCATGACCGCCCTTCTCTTCTCGGCGGTGGGCTACATTTATGACCGGACCCATACCAAGATGATCCCTGAACTGGGAGGTCTGTCCAAAACCATGCCGGTGGCCTCCGCGTTCTTTATCATCGCGGCTTTTGCCGGTATCGGCGTTCCCTTCATGGCGAGTTTCTGGGCCGAACTGCTGGTCTTCGTTTCGGCCGTCCAGACCTATCCGGTGCGGGGTGTGCTGGCGGTGATGGGACTGGTCGTGAGTGCTCTGTTCATGTTGAGGGTGGTGCAGAAGACCTTTTACGGCGAAAAGAACGAGCGGTGGGCACACATCCCGGATGTCCCGCTGTTTTTGGCCACACCCAGGATCATTCTGGTGGGCGTGATTCTCTTTTTTGGAATGTTTCCCAGGGTGATGCTGGACGTGATCCAGAGCACGGTGATCCCCTTTGTGGCCAGCCTGACGGCCTGAACCAGGAGATGAAGCGACGATGATGGAATGGGTCCTTTTTGCTCCCGAGCTTTTTTACTCGTTGATGGCACTCGTTTTCTTTGGCTTTTCACTGCCAAAGAAAGTTGATCCGCGGCGTCTTTATGTCTGGGCCCTGGCGCTCTCGGGGCTTGGCCTGCTGATTACGGTACTCTCCGCCCGGCAGGAGGGAATGCTCTTTTTCGATGCTTACCGGGTGGACCTCTTCAGCCAGGTCTTCAAGGTCCTCCTGGCTCTCGGGACCTTCTGGGTCATGTTTTCCTGCAGTGAGCTCAAGGGAATCAACGAGAGGCAGCACGCCGAGTTCTATTTTTTCATGTCGGTGTGCACGCTGGCGATGATGATGCTGGTCAGCGCCGTGGAACTCCTCACCATCTACGTTTCCATCGAGCTGTCATCTTACTCGTTTGTATCTTCTGGTCCCCATGCGCCGGAAGGCCGACGCGTACGTGGAGACCGGAATCAAGTACTTCATGGTCGGAGTAACCGCTTCCGCTTTCATGATCTTCGGCATCAGCCTCCTGTTCGGGATGGTGAAGAGCACCTACCTGGTGGATGTGGTCAGGGTGCTGCCCGGTGTCATCACTCAGCCGGCCGCCATTGTCGGGCTGATTCTGGCGCTCTCGGGCTTCTTCTTCAAGCAGGCCCTTTTCCCGTTTCACATTTGGGCCCCGGATGTTTATGAGGGCGCCGCCAACCAGGTGACCACCTTTATCGGGACCACTTCGAAAATGGCAGCGGCGGCGCTGGTGATTCGTTTTGTCGGGTTTTCGGGAGGGGAAAGCGACGTCCTGATCAAATTGCTGGTCGTGCTTTCCGTCCTCTCGATGACCTTCGGCAACCTGGTGGCCATCATTCAAAAGGACATCAAGCGCCTTCTGGCCTACTCCAGTATCGCTCATGCCGGATACGTGATGATCGGTATTCTGAGCATGACACAGCGCGGTTTTGCCAGCGCCATTTACTATGCTCTGGCCTACCTGGTGATGAGCTACGCCTGTTTCATGGTCATCATGAGAATCGCCGACGACGGCCACAACCTGCAGATCAAAGAACTGGCGGGGCTGCACAAACGCTCGCCCCTGCTGGCGATGACCCTGATGCTGGGCCTCTTCGGCTTGGCTGGGATACCACCGACGGTCGGTTTTACCGGGAAATTTCTGGTTTTCGCCGCCGCCCTGGAAAAAGGATATCTTGCTCTGGTCATCATTGGCATGATCAATGCCACGATTTCACTCTACTACTATTTGATCATCATCAAGGCTGCTTACCTCCTTGAACCGGTCGAGCCCTATCCCCCTGTTCACGTCGATCCCTGGACCCGTTATCTCAGCATCTTTCTCGTGCTCGCCATGGTCTACCTGGGTGTTTTTCCCGATCAGTTCGTCGCTCTGACCGAGGCGGCGGCGAGGAGTTTACCATAGGTCCCGTTTGGGATCCCACGATCCCTTATGGAAATGACGAAGAAAGAGGACGACCATGGGATTGTTGAAAACCCTGATCCGAGAACTGCCGAAAAAACCCTGGATCCCCATCGGGAAGGAGAGCTCGGAGGTGCCGCGGGAAATTCCGGCGGAAGAGCCTTCACCAAAGAAGATCCTGAGCTTTTGCGATCACGCTTCCAAGAAGCCCTGCATCACCGTCTGCACCCCCAGGCCCGGGTGTGAATGCGGCTGTGATTCGCTCCGTGAAGCCCTTCTGGAAGGGATCTCCCGGCTGCAATTGAATGTTGTCGTCGGTAACGCCAAGGCAGGGTGCGCCGGAAAGTGCCAGGCGGGGCCCTTCCTCGGCTTTCCCCAGAAAGGATTCTTCTATCTCGGCGTACGCCCGGAAAATGTTCCCGATATTCTGTATGAAACCATCATCAACGGCCGCATCCTGTTCCCCTATCTCTCCATCAACCCCGAGCGCGTGTTCCGAAGCGACATCTACTACGAAAGGAAAACCGGCTTTCTTGCCGCCATTGACGACCGGGTGTGCATGGTCGAAGTCACCAAGTACTTCCTTGATTTCGAGAAGGGGCTCTCCTGCGGAAAATGCGTTCCCTGCCGCGTGGGGATTGCAGCGGATGTATGAAAGCATCGACAAGATTGTCGCGGGCGAGGGCACCCTGGAGGATCTCGAACAGGTTCGCTCTCTGTGCGAGACCATGATTACCCTCCCCCACTGTGAATTCGCCATGACCAGTTCACGTCCGGCCCTCAGCGCCATCACCTATTTCGAAGACGAGTTTCTGGCTCACATTAATCGGCGGGAATGCCCGGCCGGGGTTTGCAAAGCCTTGGTTGAACATCAGCGAAAACTGGCCCTGAGGCAGCGCCGGAAGAAGTAGTTTTCATCCCGGGGGAAGCACCGGAATATGGACACAACGATCAAAGGCTTGCGGCGCATCAGTAGCTGATCGCTGACCACTGGCCACTGTTTACAGGCGAAGGGAAGATTCACTATGGCAAACGTTACGCTTAAGATCAACGGTCAGGAAATTACCGTCGACAAGGGAGCAACCATCCTGGAAGCGGCAAAGCAAGCCGGGATCTATATTCCAACCCTGTGCTACCATCCGCATTTGCCGCTCGAGGAAGCATGCCGCATTTGTGTTGTCGAAGAAAAGCGCGGTGACTGGTCCTCGCTGGCGGCGGCGTGTGTTTATCCGGTTCGCAACGGCATGGTCATCGAAACCGATACCGAAAAGGTCATCGAGGCACGCCGCACGATTATGGACCTGCTCCTCTCCGACCATCCCAACGACTGCATGACCTGCTATGCCGCGGGCGAATGTGAACTCCAGGATCTGGCTCACCTTTGCGCCGTTAAGGCCACCAAGTATGAGGGCGCCCGGCATAAGGTCGCGGTCGATTCGGACCCCAATCCCTGCCTGCACATCGACATGAACAAGTGCGTCCTTTGCCGCCGGTGCATCAGGGCCTGCCATGATATCCAGGGGGCCGACATCTGGACCAAGGTCGGCCGTGGATTCGATCAACGCATCGCGACGGCGTTCGATCTTCCGCTGCTCGAGGCGGGCTGCGAGATGTGCGGTCACTGTGCGGATTTCTGCCCGGTGGATGCCATCGGCTTCCGGAACGGGCGCGGAGTCGCCCGATCCTGGCAATTGCAGCGCCATGCCACCATCTGCCTGCAATGTCCCTGCGGCTGTCGGGCCGAATACGATACCCTCAAGGATAAGGTCGTGCGGGTCCTCGGCGATTTTCGGTCCCCGGCCAACCGCGGCGCACTGTGCAAAAGAGGCCGCTTCAACTTCGATTTCATCAACTCTCCCGACCGGCTCAAAGAAGCTGCCGTTCGAAACGACAAGGGCGAATTGGATGGGTGTTCGGTAGAGACCGCCGCAAAAACCGCTGCAGCAGCTCTGGCAGAAATTCCGCGACACATCTGGCGGGAGTGCGATTGCGGTCCTGTGCGGGGGCATGCTCACCAATGAGGAGTATTACCTGGCCCAGAAACTGGCCCGAGGCGCCCTTCAGAGCAACCATATCGACAACGTCGACGGCCCATGGCAGCAGGCCATCTATGAGGGACTCGAAAGCAGCCTTGGCTTCGGGGCCATGACCAATACCTTGAATGACATCGCCGGGGCGGGTGCGGTGCTGGTTTTAGGTTCCAATACCCTCGAAAATCATGCGATCGCAGCCATCCGTGCCCGGAAGGCGGCCCGGGACGGCGCTCCTCTCATCGTTGCCAACGCCGGTCGAGTGGTGCTGAGCAAGGCAGCCAGCCTCTATCTGCCCCTGCAGGAGGGCAGCGAACCGGCGCTTATTCTTGCCCTGATCAAAATCATCGTCGATGAGGAACTGTATGACAAGGAATTCCTGGGCCAATACACCCGGGATTTTGCCAAGCTCGAAGGCAGTCTGAAGAAAGTGAACCTGGCCGACCTGACGGCAAAGACCGGTCTCACTGAAGAAGAAATCCGTTCTGCGGCGCGCCTCTATGCTTCCCGCCGACCAGCCTGCCTGATCTACGGGGTCGACCCCGCAACTTCGCCGGCGACCGACGGTTTCTTCAAGATGTGCGCTTCCCTCCAAATGCTTCTGGGGTCGGTGGGGGTTTTCGGCGGCGGCGTCAATGCCATGGGGGCAACGGGCAACGGTCGCGGCGCGGCCGACTTTGGGGCCTTACCCAAATACTTGCCCGGCTATCGGCCGGTGACCGCAGCCTCCTCGCGGAAGCTGGCAGCAAAGGTCTGGCGGACGGACATTCCGGAGAAGGTCGGAATGAACTGGCCTGAGATGTTGGCGGCGATCGAGAAAGGTGACCTCAAGGCCCTTTATCTGATTGGCGTAGATCCTTTTGAATTGGGCCTGAATAGACTCAAGGTGGAAGGACTCCTGGCTCGCCTTGACCTCCTGGTGGTCCAGAGCTCCAACCGGACCGACGCCTGCAATTACGCTCATGTGGTCCTCCCGGGGGCAACCTTCGTCGAGAAACGAGGGACCGCCACCAATTGCGAACGACGTGTACAGAGACTGGAGGAGGCCCTTGAAACTCCCGGGGAAGCTCGTTCCGATTTTGACCTGATCAATGGCCTGCTTGGCCATCTGCAACCTCAGCTCCAGGTCGACTCACCGGAAGCGGCCTTCGTTGAAGCCACCCGGTTCATCACCGAACTCAACGGCATCACTCCGGAACAGATCCCCCTTGAAGGGCTGCAGATGCCGGTGGATTCTCAGGGTGCAGGTACGGAACGCTTGCACCTTCCGGAAACCGGCAAGACCAGGTTCAAGTTTTTTGCGGCCCGCATTTAGTGGCAGTCGCCGATCACGAACCGGCAGCCGGCCGCATAGGACCGGGATCAAACCCGACGAGGAAACAAGGCCTCGTGTGAGGGTCACCGCCAAACACCACTCTGTCCGACATGAAAGTTGCGGCCATCTGGCTGAACTGCCTGGCTTGAGCCTCGTTAATGTATTATCGTGCTTCCCAAACAATGAAAAATCCAGCAAAATAGTCTCCACCTGTTGAGAAATCACTACCCTCGGCAACAGCACTGGACTATGGTGTCCTGAAACCTGATTCACCCGTCGCTCGGGTGCCCGTGTTACGGGCTCCTGGCAGTTCCGTGACGACGTACCGGGAGGAAACGTGAACACCCCCTTCAGGAGATCGAGACGCTGTTGCATCGTGTTGGCCGAATTTTTGGCCGAAGAATGGAGTATGCCCGTGGAGAGAAATGATCTTGACTTCGAAGTCGCGAAACTGGGTGAATGTCGGGTCCCTTCGCCCATGTCCGGTGTGTGCTTTATTGAGACTGACGAGGAAGTGCTCTATCACTCAAACCTGGAAGCAATCAGGAGCTATCTGGATGCCGGGATGAAACCTCCCGGCTTTGAGGTAGCCGGACCGCGGCGCACGATTTACTTCGATCCTTCGAAGCTGAAGGCCGGAATCGTAACCTGCGGTGGGCTTTGCCCGGGCTTGAATGACGCTATTCGAGCGATTGTCTTGAGCCTTTTCCATCACTACGGAGTACGCACCGTATTTGGTTTCGCTATGGTTACGAGGGACTTTCACCCAGGTATGGCCACGCTCCTTTGGAGTTGACCCCGGATTCGGTCCGCGACATTCATGAGAGGGGTGGAACCATATTGGGTTCGTCGCGGGGCCCTCAGGATGTCTCCGAGATGGTCGACACTCTCGAACGCATGAACGTGGGACTCCTCTTCACCATCGGCGGCGACGGCACCCTGCGCGGCGCCCGGGCCATGGCGGAAGAGATCGCGCGGCGCAAGCTCAAGATAGGAGTGATCGGCATTCCCAAGACCATTGATAACGACATATCCTATGTGGAGCAGTCCTTCGGTTTTGATACCGCGGTTACCGAGACCAGGACCGCGATTTACTCGGCCAAAAGCGAGGCTGACGGGGCCAGGAACGGCATCGGTCTGGTCAAACTGATGGGCCGTCAATCCGGGTTTATTGCCACGTATGCCACCCTTGCCAACAGTGTGGTCAACTTTTGCCTGATCCCCGAAGTCCGCTTCACCCTCGAGGGTTTCCTCGGGGCGCTGAGGGAAAGACTGGAGAAGCGAGGCCATGCCGTGATCGTTGCGGGAGAGGGAGCGGGACAGGACCTGATGGAGGCAACCGAGGCAAGGGACGCCTCGGGGAATATCCGCCTCGGAGATATCGGGATCTTCCTCAGAGATCATATCCGACGTCACTTTAAAGAAGCCGGAATAGAGGTTAACCTGAAGTATATCGATCCCAGCTATACCATTCGGAGCATGCCCGCGAACGCCCGCGATTCCGCTTTTTGCCTGCTTCTGGGCCACAATGCGGTGCACGCGGGCATGGCGGGCCGCACCAACATGGTGGTCGGGTTTTGGAAAAACGAGTTCACCCATGTGCCCATCGAGCTTGCCGTATCGGGACGGAAACAAATCGACCCGGCGGGAAAGTTCTGGACCAGCGTGCTGACCTCCACCGGACAGCCCCAAGAGATGTAGAAATCAAGAAAGACCTGAAGCCATGGCGCTTCCACCCACAAGACCAAGATTGTCGGCTTGCAATAGCCGAATGGAGAATAGACCTGAGTCGTCGCCCTGACCTTCACGACCCAACGGGTCACAACAGAGCATGAACCCCCCTCTTGCCCCCCTTTGGTAAAGGGGGGTTGGGGGATTTCACATACAAGAGGAGCAGGAATCATGAGTGAAACTTTCCCTCAAAACCGGTGCGACATCGATGAGCTTTGTATCAACACGATCCGTACCCTTTCCATCGACGCCGTTCAGGCAGCCAACTCCGGCCACCCCGGCGCTCCCATGGGATTAGCCCCCGCAGCCTACCTCCTCTGGACCCGAATGATGAAGCACAACCCGAAGAACCCCCAATGGCCCGACAGGGACCGGTTTGTACTCTCGGGCGGCCATGCCTCGATGCTGCTCTACAGTCTGCTGCACCTGACGGGTTATGGCCTGAGTCTCGATGAGTTAAAACACTTCCGCCAGTGGGGGAGCAAAACACCGGGCCATCCGGAGTATGGCCATACACCGGGGGTGGAAACGACAACCGGGCCTCTGGGTCAGGGTTTTGCCAATGCCGTCGGCATGGCCATCGCCGAACGGCACCTGGCTGCCGTTTATAATCGCCCCGGGCACGACATTGTGGACCATTATACCTTTGTGATGTGCGGTGACGGCGACATGATGGAAGGGATAACGGCGGAAGCGGCATCCCTGGCCGGCCATCTGGGACTGGCAAAGCTCGTGTGCCTTTATGATGACAACAAAATCTCCATCGAAGGGAGCACGGATCTGGCGTTCACGGAGAACGTCGCCCTTCGCTTCACGGCCTATAACTGGCATGTGCTCAGAGTCGATGACGGAAACGACCGGGAAGCCATCCTCGGCGCCATCGCCTCGGCTAAAGCCCAAACCCGGCAGCCGACTTTGATTCTCCTGCGCACGCAGATTGCCTTCGGCAGTCCCAACAAACAAGGGAGTGCGTCCGCTCATGGCGAACCCCTCGGCAAGGACGAGGTCCGGCTTACCAAGAAAAACCTCGGATGCCCGGAAGACGCCTTTTTCTATATCCCGGATGAAGTTGCGGGGGCATTCAGTGCCTGTATGGAAAAGGGCAAAGCGGCGGAAAGCGATTGGCAGCAAAGATTCAGGGCTTATGCCGAAGCCTTCCCGGATTTGGCAAAGGCGTGGCGGGATGCTCTTGACGGTATTCTCCCGGAGGGATGGGATGCGGCCGTTCCGGATTTTTCAGCAACACCGGCGATCGCCACCCGGGAAGCCTCCGGCATGGTTCTCAATGCCCTTGCCAAGAGCCTCACGACCCTCATCGGAGGATCAGCCGACCTGGCGCCCTCAACCAAGACGCTCATCACCGCTTCCCACGATTTGCAGAAGGACCACTACGACGGCCGCAACATCCGCTTCGGGGTCAGGGAACACGCCATGGGCGGGATTCTCTCCGGGATGGCCCTGCATAAAGGCCTTCGGCCCTATGGCGCAACCTTTCTCGTTTTTGCCGACTATATGCGGCCGTCCATACGCCTCGCAAGCCTCATGCGACTGCCGGTGATCTATGTCTTCACCCACGACAGCATTGCCGTGGGAGAAGACGGACCGACACATCAGCCGATTGAACAGCTTGCCGGCTTGAGGGCCATACCCGGCCTGACGGTCATGCGCCCGGCGGATGCTGCAGAAACCGCCGCAGCCTGGCGCGAGGCACTGAAGCTGAAGGACGGCCCCGTGGCCCTCATCTTGAGCAGACAGAAGCTTCCTCAGCTTACCCGCACTCTGCCCGGTTTTCCCGACGGATTTTCCAAGGGGGCCTATATTCTGGCGGACTCGGCGGGCAAACCCGATTTGATTCTGATTGCATCCGGTTCCGAAGTGTCCGCAACCCTTGACGCGGCAAAGCGTTTGACGCAAGAGGGTGTCTCGGTCCGCGTGGTGAGCATGCCCAGTTGGGAGCTCTTCGAAAAGGCCTCGCAAGACTACCAAGACAAGGTCCTTCCACCCGGTGTGACCGCCCGCATTGCGGTGGAAGCGGGGTTGCCCATGGGCTGGGAACGTTATGTGGGAAGCGGCGGCAGGGTTATCGGCATGACGACTTTCGGCGCTTCGGCGCCGGGGGAAACACTCATGGAGAAATTCGGATTCAACGCTGAAAATATCGTCAGGAAGGCCTTGGAACTGCTGAAGCGCTGACCCTCATTCGAGCAATCAAGAAAGGTCCCTTTTGTTCCGAATCTGCAACCATCACTCGCATCGGGCTCCACGCGCCGCCGCCGCCTCGGCGTGCCTGCCACCGGGGAATCTCCCGGCTCCAACCCGACGCCGGACAAATATGAAGGCCTTGAACGATTTAGCGCTTGTTCCTGCTCCGGAAATTATTCATAATAATCGGGCAATGGCGCAGACCGCTTGATCGGGACCTGTCCCCGGTCATCAGTCTCGCCTTGGACCACCGGTCGTCCTTGCGTACCGCAGCATAGCGGTATCCCGCTTACCCGCTCTCCCCGGGGCATCGAGGAGCGAACGGAGGCATCTGAAACGGTTATTGTGTGTGAAGGAGGCGTAACGATGAACAGGCTCATGTTCCGGTTCAAGATTATCTCTTTCCTGTGCATCATACTCGGTGTGTTCACCATCGACGGGAGCAGCCAGACCGCAGCTTACGATACCGTGCAATCATCACCCAAGGGCCAGGTTAATCGGGGCACGAGCCTGCAAAGCGGCAGCGCAAGCCAACGCCAGGCCTGGCTGAACTCATCGCTGATCCTTGCCGTCAAAAATGGTCAGACCGACCAGGCGCGCGCCCTGATCAAGCAGGGCGCAGAAGTAGATGCACCGGATGGGGACGGCATGACTCCGTTAATGCATGCCGCACTGATGGGAAACAAAGAGCTGGTCGATGCCTTGATCGGCCTCGGAGCCGACGTCAACGCGAGCGATCTCGGCGGGGATGACTGCTCTCATGCAGGCGTCCTGGGCGGGTCATGTGGAGATTGTGGAGGAGCTGCTGTTAGCCGGCGCCCTTGTAAACGAACAAAACATTACCCGGGCCCGAAAGCTGAGGAAGGGCGGCGCCTCCGCTCTGATTGCCGCAACCATAGGGGGCAACATAGAGGTTGTCCGGGTGCTCTTGGTGAACGGAGCCAGTGTCAATGAGGCGGATAATGACGGTGAAACCGCTCTGCTGTTGGCCGCAAAGTCGGGTGACCCACGGCTTGCGGACCTTCTCCTTCGCAACGGGGCCGATGTCGAAGCAAGAGATCAATATGGCCGGACCCCCCTGATGATTGCAGCCATCTACAACAACCGGGAGACCGTGATCGTGTTGTTGCGCTATGGCGCAAATCCAAAAGCAATCGATAAAGCCAAGCTCACCGCTTCCAAATATGCCAAGGCCTTGGGGTACCACACCATTCATCGGATGCTTTACCCGCTGCCTTAGATTATCGAAGTGCAAGCGCAGGCTATTCATCCTCCCTGATCATGTCGAAATCGTCGAGGTATTCGATAAACTCCTGCGAAAGACGGAAACCGGCCATCAGCAGGCCGCTTTCAGACTGATTGTGAAAAGTGATAATCCACCGGCGTGGATCCTTGGGATCATCGTCGATCTTGCCGATTTCACCCAATCGAGCTCTCAAATCATCCCGTTTGTATTTTTCTTTCAGTTGCAGCCACATCTGTTTCATATCTTGGGTCCTCACTCTGACGTCGTGTCTAGAATTCGTAGAACATTTCCTCTTCTGCACTCGATCGCAGCCTTTTCACCATCAGCACAATATCGCGGGTCTCTCCTTTGCGGCTCATAAAATAGTCTTCGAAGGTGCCCTTATACTCAAAACCCATTTGGCGAAAAGCCTTGATGGCGAGCCGCTTTTCACTCAGAATCTCAGCTTTCAAAATATAGAGGCCCTGTTGGTCACCCAACTCGATGAGCTCCTTGATCATCGCTGAACCCAGTCCCATTTTGCGGTAAGCAGTGCCCACGACGATGCGCACACCGGCAATATGACGATACACCCCTTCTTTGAAGTGCATACTCGATATCGCCACGATCGCCTGCAGCGACTCATCCCAGGCAACCAGGGGCAAGACCCGCGCGTAGTCCAGGGCTTGAATCCAGGAAGAGACGGTTGCGGGGTCACGCACGTTTTCCCGCAGATCGTCCACTTCATGGTCCGGCAGGAGCGCAAAAAAGTCCTTCAATGCCTCCTCATCGGACCTCTCCAGAAGCTTGAAGACCACCATATCCCCGTTGATCAGGATACTCTCTTTGGGAGGGTAGTCTACGACCGCGGTAATTTTCGTCGCCATCCGAACCTCGATTTCCAAGCCCCGAGACAGTCATAACCCGCCGACCATCTCCGAATGCCATTCTCTCACGGCTTTCGGCTGTTTATCCGTGAGAGTCGAAATTTTTTATGTTATGCATTCTACTGACCAGGCAAGATCAAAACAAGATTATTCGGGGGATAGATCGAGCTGACCCTGCCGATCCCATAAGGACCAACGATGCCGCACATGCGGAAACCCGTTCTTTTGATCCACCCACCGGTGGCAAAACCCTGCGAGCCTCCCGCCGGCATTGCCAGGCTCCTCGGGGCACTCAACCAATATGGGATACCGCATAGCGTTGTAGACATGAACCTCGAAGGCCTCCTTAACCTTCATCGGCAGCAGAGTGACATCAACGGACAAGTGGACGCAGCGGGCCGTGCGGAATCTCCCCGAGAACCTGTCCCGCATCAGGACCTTGGGCACCTTCCAGAACCTTGCGCGGTACCAGCGCACCGTTGCCGATCTGAACCGCGCGCTTGAGATGTCGGCATCGCCGTATGACGTCACTTTGAGCCTTGCCAATTACCAGCACCGAAGCCTTTCTCCGGTGAGAAGCGGCGATCTCCTTCGGGCCGCCGAGAACCCTGAAGAGAACCCTTACTTTCCCTACTTTCAAAAGCGGCTCATCGAGCTCTTCACGGTCGGAATGCCGTCTCTCGTGGGGATATCGCTGAACTATCTCAGCCAGGCCCTGTGCACTTTTGCCATCGTCGGCTTTCTGAGGCGCCAATTTCCTGAAATAGAGGTCGTCCTGGGCGGGGGGCTGGTCACCTCGTGGATGAGAAGGCCGGGCTGGCACAATCCTTTCGGCGGTCTTGTGGACCATTTAGTGGCGGGAGCGGGAGAGTCGGCTTTGCTGTCGCTTGCCGGTCTCGGCGGAGTGTCGCAAAAACATTTCATGCCCGATTATGACTTTGTTACGGCCATCAGCTATCCCGCGGGGGCATCGGCCGACGGGGACAGCAGGAACCGGATGACCGATGAGCCCGCCCGGCTTTCAGCCCTCAGCTTTCAGCAGTGCCATTACCTTGCCCCCGGGTTTATTCTTCCCTACAGTTCTGCAGGTGGTTGTTATTGGAACAAATGCGCCTTTTGTCCGGAACGGGCGGAAGGCAACCCCTATGTGCCGATTCCTTTGGACCAGGTAGTGGACGAATCTCGGGAGCCTGGTTAGAAAGACACAACCGTTGCTGCTCCATATGCTCGACAGCGCCATCAGTCCTCAGCCGATGCGGGCGCTTTTGGAAAATCCGCCGGGAGTGCCATGGTACGGTTTTGCACGGGTAACCGGAGATCTTGCCGATGAGGATTTCTGTCGTGGCTTTAAAACACTCGGGATGTGCCATGCTGCAACTCGGGATCGAGTCCGGGGACCAGGGGGTGCTCGACAGTGAGCACAAGGGGATTGATCTTGACAGGGTATCGCTGGCCTTGAGGAGCCTGAGGAAGGCAGGCATCGCAGCGTATGTTTATTTGCTCTTTGGAACCCCTTCCGAAAATCTGAAAGAGGCTCGAAAGACCCTTGATTTCACGGTGAAACACGCCCGGGACATCAGCTTCCTTAACCTGGCGATCTTCAACCTGCCGATTTACGGCAATGAAGCCCGGGAATTGGAAACGAGGATGCATTACGACGGCGATCTCTCCCTCTATGCGGATTTCCACCACCCCGGAGGCTGGCACCGGGCCAGGGTCAGGCGGTTTCTCGACAAGGAATTCAAAAGGCACCCCGCCATTGCCGCGATCATAAGAAGAGATCCCTCTATTTTTACTTCCAATCACGCCCCTTTCTTTGCCGGTTTGGGTTAACAGCATACCAGGGAGCACCAGCGAATGCAGAATGGGGGATGCCCGTAAGAGGCCATGACAGACACCGGGGTTGAGGAGATCGAATATTGCCCTTTAAGGGCGGACGATGGCGCGCAGGCGGCACAGCTGCTGATGCAGGAGCGGATCAGTGTGGCAAGTCGGATGGACCCGGCCCTCTACCGGGCTTTCATCGCGGACGCTCTGGCGGGGCGGGGCCCGCACATCATGGTGGTCAAAGCTTGCGGCAGGATTGTCGGGTGGTCCATAGGAGTGATTGATTCCCGGCGCTACTGGATCTCCTTTCTCGTCAAACATCCCGCTTGCGGGATCAAAATACTGGCTGGTCTGTTCCTGCAGAAATACAGGCACCACAAGGAAACGAGCACAAAACTCGACGGTTGGGGATAAACCCGGACCGAACCCGGTGAGCCTGCCGGCGGCGGAACCTAACCACTGGGGCAGAGGTGGACGCACCACCGCAAGACTCATCGACACGACAGTCCTGCCCGCCTTTCGTGGATCAGGCCTGGGCGGCAGGCTCCAGCATCATCATCTGAAGGAGCTTCGCAGACTCGGCATTCTGAGGGCGGAAGCCTATGTCCGGGCGGAGAAAACCGGGTGGCTCCTTTTCAATGCCCGCAGTGGTTTCAAAGTCGCCTCGCACAAGGCCGACAGCGTTCTTATCGCCATTGATCTTGAAGAATCATTCGGAGACAGTCATTAATGGCCGCCAGGTGGGAACCCGGAGAAATCGTCCTGAAGTTTCGACTGGGGGAGTTTGTGCTCTTCCGGTACACTTTCCCGGCCATGGTGTGCCGGGAGAACTTTCTGGAAATCCCTCCTGCCCTTTCGCTTGAAGTACCGGAACCGGAGCTTGAGCTGCATGGACTTGACGCGGCTTTTGTCCGGTCCTGCCCTCTCTCCGGAACTCTTCCCCGGCTTTCACGGAGGGGACCTTTCATCCGCTATCTTTCGACTCGATACCGCCACTACTACATCCGGAGGCGAGGGACCTTTGACCAGTATCTCTCAACCTTCAACCCCAGGACGCGAGCCACAATCCTGCGCAAGGTCCGCAAATTCGAAAGCATTTACGGCTCAGAAAACAGCTTTCGCGAATATGCCGACCCGGAGGAAATAGCCGCATTTTGGCCCCTCGCCCGCCAAGTATCCGCCAGAACTTTTCAGGAGCGGATGCTCGGCCAGGGATTGCCCGACGATTCCCGGTTTCGAATGACGATTGATACTCTGGCACGGGCAAACCGGGTCCGGGGTTACCTGCTGGTTGCCGAATCCCGACCGGTCGCTTATGTATTTGGACCGATCATCGACAACCGCATCCTGCTCTACGACTACGTGGGCTATGATTCGGCGTTTGCGAAGCTTTCCCCCGGCACGGTGCTGCAATACTATATTGTCCGCAGGATCTTTCAGGAGGGTCGAGTGGAGATCTACGATCTTTGCGTCGGGGAAGGGGAACACAAAAGGATCTTTGCCAACGGCTACAAGGACTGCGCCGACATCATCCATCTAAGAGCCAACGCCAAGTCTTATGCTCTGGTCACCGCTCACTTTCAGCTGCAATGGCTATCCAGGCTCTTCGTTACCATGCTTGACAAATTGCACTGCAAAGCAGCCGTGAAAAGAATCATCCGTTCCCCATTCCGACCGGATACTCCGACCGCTTGCCACGACTTGAGCAAATGAGCACCCCAATGCCCGACTTCCAGAAACCCAATTCTCTGTTTCGATTACATCTTATCTGCTCCGCAGTCGCCGCGGTCCTGGGCCTCGTCATCAGCACCGTCGACCGCTACGGCATGTGGCCCGACGGCATCAACTACCTCGACATGGGAGATGCTTATCTGCGCGGGGACTGGGAAACGGCGCTCAACGGCCTGTGGAGTCCCCTCTACTCATGGCTTCTGGGGTTGGCCTTGTTCGTATTCAGACCGTCCATCATGTGGGAATTCCCCCTTGTGCACATGGTCAATTTCCTGATTTATCTGGTTGCCTTGGCCTCATTTCAGTTCTTCCTTTGCGAACTTCTGGGATATTATCGGTCCCGGCTCGATCCAACCTCAGAGAACTGCGCTCTTGCATCCCATGAACCCACGCTTATTTTGCTGAGCTATTCCTTCTTCATCTGGTCATCCATAAAGTACATCAATTTTTGGATCGTCACTCCCGACATGCTCATCTCAGCCTTCATTTACCTCATTTCAGCCCTGTTGATCCGTTGTCACAGGGGAACGGCCCAAACGGGTTCCTTTGTCGCACTGGGTGCTGTCTTTGCCCTGTCCTACCTGACCAAGGCCGTTATGCTTCCCATGGCTTTGGTTTTTCTGGGCGTCGCCTTTATCGCAGCCGGGCATGACCGGAAGGCATTGCGCAACAGCCTGATTGCCTTGATTGTTTTGGTGGTTCTTGGCAGTCCCTTTGTTTTTGCTCTCTCAAAGGCAAAGGGGTATTTCACCCTCGGGGACAGCGGAAAGCTCAATTACGCCTGGCACGTCAATGGCATCCAGAAGTGGGTACACTGGCAGGGTGACCCGCTTGACGGCAACATGCCCAAACACCCAACCCGGATAATCTACCCGTCGCCGACCGTTTATGAATTTGACGGACCGGTCGGGGGCACCTATCCCCCGGACTACGATCCCTCTTATTGGTATGAAGGCGTAAAGCTGCATTTCGATGCCCGCCAGCAGCTTATCGTTTTTCTCAAGAACTTGAAGGTGTTTTTCGTTCGGTTTATAATCCTCCAGGCGGGTATCATAGCGTGCATGCTGGTAATGTTTTTTTCCAGCAAGTGCAAACGATCCATATTGAGAGAGATCGGCAATCTCTGGTTTATCATTCTGCCCCCTTTTGCTGCGCTGTTTCTGTATCTGTTGGTGCATGTGGAACAACGCTACCTTGGCGGCTATAATGTTGTGGTCTTGTGTTGCCTCTTGATCGCAATATTATTGGCGCACAGGAGTAGTCCGACTGCTCGCTCAAATTAATGAGCAATATCATGCTGTTGATAATCACCATTCAGGTTTCTGCCTATACTCTGTATATACTGGATAACAGATCTTCAAGTCTCGGCTGGCTCGAAAGCCCGAATCGCCAGGCGATCGATAAAGATCGCGACTTTTTTTCACCGACGCCGTCGAAGATGGCCGACTATCTCAGCCGGGGAATCATTGCCCCGGGAGACAAGGTCGCGTGCATTGAACGGCTGAACGGCATGCACGCCTTCTGGGCGCGCCTGGCCAGGGTCAGGATTGTGGCTGAAATCCAGGGGGAAGATGTCGAAAAGTTCTGGAGGGCGGACGATCTCACCAAAACCCGTGTGATCGAGGCTTTCGCCCGAACCGGGGCGAAAATCCTGGTCTTCAACCTGCCCGATGATGTAGCAGAATTGCCGACTATCAATGCCCAAAGAATCGGCAACACCCGCTACTACTATATACCCTTTGAAAAATGACGGGCATTTGAATTTCTTCTCATTTTCAGGTATGAACAAAGGACAAAATTATTGGCAGCGATCATTAACAACATGGTCCATAATGAAAATATTATACAAATTTAAAATCTCTTCATTATATGATACAAGTAAAGAGCAAGCAAAAGATGCTGGAATCATATTAGCTTTGGCATGCTTTGTTGTTGGATACTATACAGACAATACTTCTATTCATTCTGTAGCAGCCATTATTTTAGTTTTTAATTTAGTAGCATGTAACATATTTAAACCATTTGCAAAAGCCTTATTAAGCTTATCATATATTTTGAGTAAGTTCACATCACCGATCATACTATTCCTTACTTACATTGTTTTGATATTACCAGTCGGCATATTGAGACAACTCATGAAGCTGGATAGTCTTTCTTTGAATCAGTGGAAGAAAGATGATTTGTCCGTTTTCAAGGTCCGCGAACACTCCTATGAAGCAAAAGATCTTGAATGATCCTTATTAACTAACGATTGAGAAAAGAAAGATGCATTTTCTAAGTGATTTGTGGGGATTCATGAGGGTCAGAAAGAAGTATTGGCTGTTGCCGATAATACTCACTTTACTTCTTTTTGGAGCACTCATTGCTTTCTCGGGCAGTTCCGCTCTTGCTCCTTTCATTTACACATTGTTTTAAGGAGAGAGGGCGTGTCGCATTATTTTTTGGGGATCTCGGCGTATTACCACGATAGTGCCGCCGCTCTGCTCATGGACGGTGAAATACTTGCTGCCGCTCAGGAAGAACGCTTTACGCGCAGGAAGCATGACCCTTCCTTTCCTTCAAACGCTGCCAAATATGTTCTTGGAGAGGCCGGCATCACTCGGCTGGACGAACTCCAGGCGGTGGCCTTTTACGACAAGCCTTGGCTCAAGTTCGAGCGCCTCCTGGAAACCTATCATGCCTTCGCTCCAAAAGGGATGAGAAGCTTTCTTTCGGCAATCCCTGTCTGGGTCAAAGAAAAACTCTTCATGCGAAACCTGCTTAAGGAAGAGTTGGGAAAGATCGCTCCGGGAACCGCGAGGCTCCTTTTTCCCGAACATCATCTTTCTCACGCGGCCAGTGCCTTTTACCCTTCTCCGTTCGAGGAAGCGGCGATCCTCACCATCGATGGAGTCGGTGAGTGGGCCACCGCAACCATAGGGCATGGCAAGTCAAACCGGATCAAGATTCTGCGCCAGTTGGACTTCCCTCACTCCGTGGGACTCCTCTATTCGGCTTTCACCTTCTACTGCGGGTTCAAAGTGAACAGCGGCGAATACAAGCTCATGGGGCTTGCCCCCTATGGCAACGCCAACTCCGATCAGGTGAGGACCTACGAGCACAAGATCCGCGATGAACTGGTTGATATCCGCCCGGACGGTTCGATGCTGCTCAACATGGCATACTTCAACTTTGCGACGGGCCTGACCATGTGCCATGAAGCGAAATGGCAGGAACTGTTCGGTTTTCCCCGAAGGGAGCCCGCGAGCGAACTGACTCAGCCCTACATGGATCTTGCGCTTGCCATTCAGCAGGTCACGGAAGACATCGTCCTTCGGCTGTGCAAAACCGCCCGGGAACTGACCGGCGCCGACCGCCTGGTTCTGGCTGGAGGCGTATCGCTCAATTGTGTCGCCAATGGAAAGATCCTGCGGTCGGGAACTTTCAAGGACATTTGGATTCAGCCTGCTTCGGGCGATGCCGGAGGAGCCCTGGGAGCGGCATACGCGGCCTGGCACATTTGGAAAGGCGAGGAACGCAGGGTGAACCCCGGCAGCGATGCCATGAACGGCGCCTACCTCGGCCCCGAGTTTAGCGCTGCCGACATTCTCAGAACGGCGCGAAGACACCAGGCGCCCTTCCGAGAATACTCCGGGTCTGATGAGCTTTGCCGCGATGTTGCCGCGATGTTGGCAACCGGCTGTGTCATTGGATGGTTTCAGGGGAGAATGGAATTCGGGCCTCGAGCCCTTGGCAATCGAAGCATCCTCGGAGACCCCCGCAACCCCGATATGCAGAAAAAGCTGAATTTGAAGATCAAGTTTCGTGAAGGCTTTCGGCCCTTTGCTCCCGCTGTTCTGGAAGAAGACAGCAGCGCATATTTTGAGCTCGACCGGCCGTCTCCCTACATGCTCCTCGTTGCACCCGTTCAAAAAAGCAGAAGCATCCCCCTCCCCGAGAACTACAATCAACAGGGCATGTGGGAAAAGCTCTACCAGCTTCGATCCGACATCCCGGCGGTGACTCATGTGGATTATTCCGCCAGAATACAAACTGTGAGCAAACGGGAGAATACCAACTTCTGGCAACTCATCCGGGCATTTAAGGAGCAGACCGGCTATGGCCTCGTCGTAAACACCAGCTTCAATGTCAGGGGGGAACCGATTGTCTGCACTCCGGAAGATGCTTACCGCTGTTTCATGAGGACCGAAATGGATTTCCTGGTAATGGGGAATTACCTTTTTGCAAAGGCCGACCAGCCCGCATGGAAAGATGACGAGGACTGGCAGAGCAGGGTTCAACCGGACTGACGGGACGTTCAGAGGGGAATGTGCGAAGTCGGCTTTCGGTCGACCTCCAAGATCTTGATTTCTTAAATGGAACTCCTTCATGCTTCTGCAGCGAGCAATCAAGAACATCATGGCCTTCTGTTTAGGCTTGTTGCTGTCGCTTTTGATGATCGGCGGCTTCATACTGTTTTTTTCAAAAAGCGGGATAATCCTCAATCAAAGCTATAAGGGCAATGCATTTTCGTATATAAAAGATGATTCACTTGGTTATACTCTTCTTCCAAACCAGAAAGTAATTCGGCATGATGCTGATGGTGAATTTACTGTTTCGATAAACAATATAGGTTTTAGAGATACTATTCTTAAATCCTTTCATGACTACAAGCAATCTAGTACCATTATGTTTTTAGGTGATTCTTTTACATTCGGAGGCTTGGTTCGTTCACCATATCCACAACTTATTTCCCTAACGTTCGAGAGACATCAGGGCGCCAACTAATAGCATCAAATTTCGGGACTCCTGGATATGGAACATTGAACGAAAATGCCATATTACAGAAATATGGCCCTTTAATTAAGCCAAACATCGTCATTTTGGCCTTTTTTCTTGGAAATGATTTTCATGACAACCTTATTCCATTAAGTCAAGTAAATGTTATTAATGGATATTTAGTTTACAATGTTATAACATGGTCGGATAAGAGTGTTGTGTTAACTGAAGGCGATTTAACCAAATATGTAAATATAGCCACAAATAAAGGACTTTCACCTTATTCTTTAGCTCAATTGATACGAGTTGACAAGTTCGGAGACCAAATGACATTTGTTGAAAGAACAGCAAGGCAACTTGGAATCAATTTCCCGGCTGTAAAAACTATTATCGATTCTATTAAGGCAAAGCTTTCCATGAATTCCATTTTATCTTTTGGGATAACCAGCTCCGCATATTACCGGGTGACCGAGGAAGAAGAGCGCGTTACAAAAGAGTATCTGATGAAGATAAATAATAAATGTCGTGAACTCGAGGCAGAACTCATTCTTGTGATGATTCCTGAACATATCGGAAATTACGACAACGCTGACAGGCGAAACACCTTAAAGAGGATTTGCGCCGAAACCGGGATTACCAAAACCATTGATTTGTTCCCCCTTTTCAAAGACGGGTTAGATGAGTATTTCCTGGAATATGACGCTCATTTTTCACAAAAGGGCCACCATGCCCTGGCGGACATTCTGGTTGACTATATGATTGCTCACAACCTTATCACCCGGAGAGAGCCGGCCGATAATTAAGACAGCAGCCCATGCAGAAAACCGTCCGCAATCCTGTGCATCACTCCTGCGGGCAGCGACAAGAATGAAGAGGAAATGAGCGCCCACTGTAAACGGATCATTGTCAATGCCGACGACCTGGGTTGGAACCGGCAGGTGAATCAAGCGACCCGGGTTCTTATGGAAGCCGGCCTGGTTACCTCGGCCACCATTATGGCTAACGGGCCCTGCTGGTCGGAGGCGATTGACCTTGCTCGGTCGAAGCCTGACCTTTCCTTCGGTGTCCACTTGAATCTTACCGGCGGACGCCCGCTGTGCGGCAGCCGTTTGTTAGAACCCTTGCTGGATGATGACGGCAATTTCCGGAAACTGGACAGCTACCGCCGTTGCCCAAGGGAGTGCTTGAGGGGGCCTTTCAAGAGTTCTCTGCTCAGGTGGAACGTATTCAATCGAGCGGGATTCGCATAAGCCATCTTGACTCTCATCAGTACATTCACACTCAACCAAGGTTCTTCGGAGTCTTAAAGCGCGTTCAGAGTCATTTTCATATCAGGAAAGTCCGCATCTCCAAGAACATCTATGCACCTCATCAAAGTGCTCCGCTCGCCGATCCTGCTCCACCGGAAAGCCCTCTGGAATTTCGCTTTGAGAACCCTCTACCGGACCAAAACGACGGCCGGTTTCACCGACTTCTCCACTTTTATGGAAGTTGCCCGACATCGGGGACTGCCCCACCCCTCCGTGGAAATAATGGTTCATCCGGGGAATGCAAATTACGCTGAGGAAAACGCTCTCCTCTGGTCCTGGAGGCCTCAGGATATGCCCTTCGCGGTGAGGCTGATCAACTACCATGATCTTTGAAGAGCCCCGATGACCGGTCTTGGTTCATTGTTAAGACTTATGCCGATTTTTGATCTATCTGTCATTGCTATGTTTAGCAACATTTTGGCCCCGAGAAGTCTGAGACTCCCGAGTCAGATTTGACCAGCATCTGACACAATGTTCATCAGAAGTCCCGTCCTTTTTAAGGTGCACAAGAAGTGTCCAGTAATGAAAAAAAACGCATAGGGATATTTTGCTCATGGTGAGCTCACGGATTGGGTTTAATGTCCATCGTAATGTTTTACCCATAGCAGTTCACCATCATCACCATACTTTATGGTCGTAAAATGATTTCCTTTGCCGACGTGTGCGAGGTTCCCGTTATAATTAAATTGCCTTCTGAGTCGACTCTTGCTGCCCGAGCACCCCCATAGTAGCCACTCCCTGCACCCGAATACCTCCTGACCCAGACTTCCTTTCCACGAGCATCGTACTTGATGGTCGCAAAGTTCCCCTCACCTTGTGAGTTGTACGATACCCCACTGACATAAATGCTGCCGCCGCTATTTAGAGCAATTGAAAACGCTTCATCGTATCCATACTTTGGCCCATTATATTTTGCTTGCCACAGCAGCTTACCTTGATTACTGTACTTAGCCGTAAAAAAGTCTGTGCCTTTCTTGACTCCGGAATAACAATATCCTGCTATATATATGTTATGCTTATCATCTACTTCGATAGCATTGGCTGAATCATCACCATTATAATAAGTATTATACGTTCTGTTCATATTTAGATTACCACTTGATAAGTATCTAATAATAACTGCATTCAACTTGACATTGGAGCCCCCATATGATTCGCCCACTATAACAATCGAATTTGAAGAATCTATTTTGCTTGCCTTTGGACTATCATCCTGACTACCTAACCCATTATATTGTTTACGCCAAATACTATTGCCTTGAGTATCATACTTAATAGTTACTATATCACATTTTGTTGAATAGCCGCTTGTATAACCAGTGACATAAATGTTATTTTCATTGTCTATGGATACAGTTTGTCCTTCCTCGAAGCCAGTGCCCTTTCCTTTTTCTCCACAAAAAATACGTACCCACTCTTCATTACCCTGAGGACTATACTTTACTGTTGCAATATCCAAGTATAGATCAGAGCCACCATAAGCATATCCAGTAACGAACGTATCGCCCAAACTGTCCACTGCTATTGATTTCCCTCCATCATCACCATTGCCAGGTCCATTGTATCTTTTAATCCATATTTCGTTTCCATCTTTATCATATTTAATTGTGGCATAATCACTGCTTGATAATCCACCATAAGACTCTCCCGTCACGTAGACATTAGCAGAGCTATCGACAGCGATTGCATTTACATAGTCATCACCATTTCCTGGTCCATTATACTTTTGGACCCATATTTTTTTACCATGTTTGTCGTACTTGACAATGGCATAATTACTTCCTGTGTTATCAGTTTCCATATCACCAGCAACCACAATGTTGTCATGTATGTCAATTGCCATAGTGACAGATACAGCAGAAGCAGCATTAGTCAAAGCAAAACTATTATAATTTAATACAATACTGAGTAAAGCAAAAATACTATGTTTAAGAGTGTTCTTTAACTTTATATTGCTTACGCTGACTGATGTAAGTGGCGAGAATATAAGTTTCTTCATTGTTATCCTATAATGTGTTATTGATACTCATGTATGCCTATATCTACAGTTTGTCCAAACAATACACTATTACCGAAGTAATCATTCGATAGACCCAAGTATTGTCCATTATCAATAAGAATCGATTTTTTGTAATATGGTAATCGTGTGACTCTGGGAGATCCCTCTTCCATCTGACCCCTTCGCCGTCCGCATTGATACCCTCAGGCAGAATCCGGTCCAGATATTTCGGATATGCTCAACAGCCTCGGATAATGTCATAACCGTTATTCCTCTTCGCTGGACAACATCAAGAAGGTCCTCCCATTCAGGGATTGAAAACTCTGCTGGGAATCCCTTGTGATCATGACCGTACAAAAAGACAATGGCGCCGACATATCTCATCCATTCTATGAGTGCGGATGTGTTGCGCTTGATGTTGGTCTTGCCAATCAGCTTCGTGGGAGTTGTTCCCCATATTTCATAGACATCGAGATCTTCAAGGCTGTGGTTTTTTTGACTTCTGATCCCTCCCCTCGCTCCCAGAAAACCTCTATTTCTGCAAGCATCTTTTGATTGGTAATCGTAAGAATTGGCTGGGAATGAGGCAACTTTGCACTGGTAACCATGTCCGATGTTTTGCTCAATATCTTGCTTGCTTCCGGCAATTTCCCTATCAAAAAACCGATCTTTGTCAAGCTTGATGTGAACGGCTTTCCTGTTGAAATCCTGATCGCCTAGATCTTCAAGGCAGAAGCTTTTTGCCACTCGAGATGTGTTTTTGAGCCGGCACTCATAATTTTTCAGTTTATCGATGGCGAGGGTTAAATTAAAAAGAGTGTCGTACCGAGGATCTCTCAGTTCCAGGTTAAGATCAATCTGGCCATCAATTCTTGTGACCAACCTTCCATCACCGATACTCACAGAAGCCTGCGCCACTTGTGGTCCTGTATATTTTATGGCTATTCCGTTGAGGTTCCCAAGATGCGCATGTGTGCGACTGTGGGCCACAATTTCATGTCCACGAGAAACAAAAGCCTTGAGTTTGTTCCAATCAGATGCAGAGACGCGTTCGGTGTTCAAGGAGTAACTGCTTCGGAATCCGCGATTCTCACAGGCCTTAGCGAATCTCTCATAAAATGAATTTCTCCCTGTGAGGACCGGAACGTCATCTAATCCGAATATCAGAATCGCTTTCTTTCTGGGTGAAACAAATGCTGGTATGGAGTACTGATCATTAAGCCCAATGTTTCCACCATTATCAGTGATATTGGCCCAGTTATGTGCGTTGCCGTTTCTGGGGTTCGGGTGGACAAGGCAATTAGCTAGATTCAAGCTCCCATTAGAAATATTATTCAATATGTTAGAGCTATTATTATCAATGGCATTTGAAACGAGAACGCTGTTGTTAAAATAGACGCTAGGAGCTCCCGTTTCCAATGTCAAAACACTAGATCCAAAACCTGTAAGGAGACAATTGTTGAAATGTGTTATAGCTTCATTTACAATAAGCACTTGATCCGAGTTATTCATAAAAAGACAATAGTTAAAATTGATATTAGTTTTACTACCATCTATAATAATTGATCCAAACTGATTTTGTCTGATAGTCTATGATTGGAGACAAGACATCTATTGAAAATGGCAGAGCTATTCCATATTGATAGAGCCCTTTCTCCCATCGTAACAATACATTCATCTACAGTAACAGCAGAAGCACTAGAAATAAATACATTGTAACTACCTGGATCACAAGAGCTAAAAGTTAGCCTTTTCAAACCAATTCCGTCATGATTGATTAAGATGGTGTGACGGTTAAATCCTTTTGAATCAATAATAACACTCATAGCATTAGTGGAATTCTCTTCGCCACCGAGAGTAATGTTGGGGTGCTTTGTAACGAGAGCTTCTTGATAAACCCCTCCAGCAACCAGCACCTCGTCCCCAACTTCTGACGCTGTGTCTATACCATCTTGGATGCCATGAAATGCATGGCTCCAGTCCGATCCATCACAGCCATCGCCGCAAGGAGATAATTTGTCCACATATATAGTCTTTCCCAAGGCGCTTGCGGGCAGAGCGATAAGACAGCAAAACAAGCCAAGAACGATATTAATTACCGAACATCTCCAAAAACCTCTATGCGGCAAGGCAAGCGGGAGTGGACTGAGGTCAGCGGAGAGCTTTCCTGATTTATTATTCCAGGCAATCACCGCAGACCTCAGCAAAGACCGACTTGTCGCCAATCTGTGCCATCCTCCACCACGAGCAATCTCTTTCATCGCGCAGTCCTTTAATCTCCCATCGCAGGCGTGTCGCTTCCCCACCACACGATTTGCAGACCACGGGCACCTGCTGGATTCACCAGGGATCAAGGCCCATCAGATATTTTGCTATGCTTTAGGACAAGTTTTCAATGGGTTCGCACCACCCCTCCTGGATGCCCGCCTGTTCAGGCCGACGGCAGGCTCTTCGCGGGTTGGTGATTGGAAATTGCTATTTGGAGTTTTCTGGCTAGCAGGTCCTCTGGAGATTGTCAAGGAGTTCTCAAGGACATTTTCGTTTCAGGCTTTGAGTAAGATGGAGCAGAGATGTCGTCCCATGTCCCTTCTGGCAGGTCTTTGACAGTCTCTTGCCAAAAAGGGCCTTTTGTGGCCTGTAAAACCGCATGAAATCCAGGTGGTGTTTTGTAGAACGTCCGAACTGCTAAAGATCAGTTCTGGAAAGATCCCCTGTCGAGAGGCCATTAATCGAGGCAGGAAGCAGTCCAAGAATAATTCGCATGCACTGCGATCTTATTTCCCCCCCTTGAACAATCCAGAGACCTCGCCATCGGAAGCAAGGGTGCGATCTTTTCTATATCCAAATGTCATCTTGCTTTTTTTCCCTTCATACCGTTATTGTGAATCTGAAAGAGCTCACTGCAGCGCCTGTTCCCTTAACATCTTCTCGACTTCGTACGGATTTCCTGGAAACGCCCGCAAACCGGACACAGCACCCCGGGCAAAACCATGCGGCAGGCTGTCTGGAAACCCTTGTAGTTTTCTCTTGTCATTCACTCCAACATTTAAAGGAGGATCAGAAGCTATGGCTAAGAAATGGGTTTATTTATTCGATGAACTCGACCAGGCAACAGATTACGTCGGGGGAGCGTGGGAAAACGTGCGCGCTCTATTGGGGGGCAAAGGCGCCAACCTTGCCGAAATGACCCGCATTGGGTTGCCGGTTCCTCCCGGGTTCACCGTCACCACTGAAGCCTGCAACGCTTATTTGGAAGCCGGGATGAAGTTTCCGGCAGACATGTGGGAGCAGGAGTTGGCAGCCCTGGCCGAAGTCGAAAAAAAGACCGGCAAGCAGTTCGGGGACCCTGCGAACCCCCTGCTCGTATCCTGCCGTTCCGGCGCCAAGTTTTCGATGCCCGGCATGATGGACACGGTGCTCAACATCGGCCTTAACGAAGAGACGGTCAAGGGTATGATCGACGCCACGGACGACCCCCGCTTCGTCTACGACTCCTACCGCCGGCTCATTCAGATGTTCGGTTCCGTGGTCATGGGGGTGCCCGATGAGCCGTTCGAGGAGGTTATCACCGAATGCCGCAAAAGCAGGGGCGTCAAGAATGACGCAGAACTCACCGCGGCTGACTGGAAGGCCGTCGGCGAGCGCTTCAAGGATATCTTTCGCCGGTACAACCGCATCGATTTTCCCACGGAACCCTACGAGCAGCTCCGCCTGGCCACCGAAGCGGTGTTCAAGTCCTGGAACGGCAAGCGCGCCATCGACTATCGCAACGCGGCTAAAATCCCCCATGATCTGGGCACGGCGGTGAATATCCAGACGATGGTCTTCGGCAACATGGGCAACGACAGCGCCACCGGCGTAGCCATGACGCGCAATGCCACGACCGGCGAAAAGAAGATCGAGGGTGATTACTTGATAAACGCCCAGGGTGAAGACGTGGTGGCGGGCATCCGCATCACCGACCCGGTGGGGAACATGGCCCAGACCATGCCCGGCCCCTGGAACCAGTTCGTCGGCATCACTCAGACACTGGAAACACACTACCGCAACATGCAGGATGTTGAGTTCACGGTGGAGCGCGGCACCCTGTGGATGCTCCAGACCCGGGACGGCAAGCGCACCGCCCAGGCTGCCGTTCGCATCGCGGTGGAGATGGCGGAGGAAAGCTTGATCAGCCGCGAAGAAGCCGTGATGCGGGTGACCCCCGAACAGGTGGACTTTTTCCTGCACCCCCAGTTCAACGCCAAGTCCAAGAAGGCTGCCGCGTCGGAAGGCCGGCTGCTCGCCAGCGGTTTGAACGTCTCTCCCGGCGCCGCCGTGGGAATGGTGGCGTTCAATGCCGACCTCGCGGAAAGCTGGGCCAAGAAAGAGGGGAAAAAGGTGATCATGGTTCGCCCTGAGACCAAGCCGGACGACGTGCACGGCATGCTGGCAGCCGAAGGCATTCTCACCAGCCGCGGCGGCCGCACCAGCCATGCCGCCCTTGTTGCCCGTCAATTCGGCAAACCGGCCGTGGTTGGCGTCGCAGCCCTGGAGATTGACATGGGCCAGCACCTCATGACGGTGCGCGAACAGGTCATCAACGAAGGCGACTGGCTCTCCATCGACGGCTCGACGGGCGAGGTCTATCTGGGCAAGCTGGATACGATCGTGCCCGACATCTCCGACCCCTGGCTGATGAGGCTGCTGGGCTGGGCCGACGGCTTTCGGCGCCTGGGCGTGTGGGCCAACTCGGACTATCCGCAGGACGCCAGACGGGCCCGTGACTACGGTGCCGGCGGCATCGGCCTCTGCCGCACGGAACACATGTTCTTCGAACCGGAGCGATTGCCTTTCGTTCAGAAGATGATCATGACCAACCAGCCCACCGAAAGGCGCGAAGCGTTGGATGCCCTGCTGCCCTTCCAGCGCGACGATTTCATCGGCCTCTTCCGGGCTATGGACGGACTGCCGGTGATCATCCGCCTGATCGATCCCCCCCTTCATGAGTTCCTCCCCAGCTACGAATCCCTGATGATCGGGCTGGCGGACAACAAGATCCGCCTGATGCATGCCAGGAATCTGAAGGAAATCGACGACCTCCTTCACAAGATCGAGGAGGACGAACACGTCCTCGCCCGGGTGGAAGCCCTCCATGAGGCCAACCCCATGCTCGGCCTGCGCGGCGTGCGCCTCGGCATTATGATGCCGGACCTGACGCAAATGCAGGTGCGGGCTATCTTTGAGGCCGCCTGCCAATGCCTCAAGGAAGGCGTCGACGTTCATCCCGAGGTGATGATTCCGCTTACCAGCCATGTCAACGAGCTCAGGATCCAGCGCGAAGCCCTGGAGGCAGTGGTCAAGGAAGTCTTGGAAGAGCAGGGGATGACTGTTGACTACAAGTTCGGCACCATGATCGAGATCCCGCGGGCCGCCCTTACCGCCGACGAGATCGCCGAATACGCCGAGTTTTTCTCCTTCGGAACCAACGATCTCACCCAGACCGCCTTCGGCATCAGCCGCGACGATGCCGAAAAGGGTTTCCTCATCGATTACATCCAGCATGGGGTCCTGCCCGAAAATCCCTTTGAAACGATCGACGAAAAGGGGGTGGGAAAGCTCATGGGAATGGGGGTGGAGCTGGGTCGAAAGGCGCGTCCCGGATTGGAAGTGGGGATTTGCGGCGAGCACGGCGGGGACCCCAAGTCCATCGCTATCTGCCACAAGCTGGGGCTGAACTACGTCAGCTGTTCCCCTTTCCGTGTGCCCATCGCCCGCCTTGCCGCAGCCCAGGCCGCCCTGCAGGAGCGGAAGGAAGGTTAGGACGAAAGAGTTTCATGAAACTCAAGATGCCAATTCGCAGGAAGTTATTTCTGAGCCATTTCCTGGGTATCCTCCTGGTCTGCGGCTCGGTTGGCGTATATTTTTACTATTGCGCCGTTGACAATCTGAAGGCGAGCCTTCAGTCTCGCCTTCAGAGCAGTGCCGCCATGCTCAGTCAGATCCTGAACGCATCCGAACTGGATGCCATTCGCGATGGAACCGATCAGGCCTCGCCCACCTATCTTGAGTATTTGAAATGGCTCCGGGCGGTCCGCCATGCCAATCCCGACATTGCCTACCTTTATGTCATGCGGCGGTGCGGAGACCACGTTCACTTTGTTATCGATTCCGACGAAACGGAGGCGCAGGCTTTGCCGGGCCGCGAATATCTCACCCCCGCACCCGCGCTCCTGGAGGGATTTAACCAGCCGTCAGTGGACAGTGACATTGAGGTCGATGAATGGGGAGCAACCCTCTCCGGCTATGCCCCTCTGAGCGGCGGGGACGGCCCTTATCTCATCGGGATCGACATGGATGCCTCCGAAGTCTGGAACAAATTCCACAGGCTCCGTATTTCGGGCCTCATTTCTTTGATCTTCGGGCTTCTTCTGGCATTTCTCCTGAGCCGTTTCCTCGCCGCCCAGTTCACTACTCCTCTCACCCTGCTGATCTCACGGTGCAAGGCCATAGCAGAAGGGAATCTCACTGATCAGGTTGAGCACCGTAGCGGGGATGAACTGGACAGCCTGATCAACGCCGTCAACCAAATGTCCGCCAAGCTTTCTGAAAGTCGAGAACAGCGCCGTATGGCTGAAGAAGCCCTGCAGCACGCCAACGAAAAGCTCGAGGCACGCATCCTCGAACGCACCAAGGATTTGGGTGAACTCAACGAGAGGCTCCACACTGAAATCGGCATCAGGAATCAGATGATGGAGGATTTGCGAGCGAGTGAGGAAAGACATCGAGCCCTGGCCGACCTGTTGCCGCAACCAGTAGTCGAAGCGGACACGAATGGAAATCTTACCTTCTTGAACCGTGCCGCTTTCGACACCTTTGGCTACCTCCCGGTGGACTTCAAAAACGGATTGAAACTCCACCAAATATTTGCCGCCGAAGAGGGCAAGGCGATCCTCCGGGAAATCGATCTGCAGCTGGACGGCAAAAAGGTGAGTTGCGCCGAACATATCTTAAGACGGAAGGACGGCAGCAGGTTTCCGGCTTACACCTACTTGAGCCCCATCACAACGGAGGGAAAGCCGGCCGGATTGAGGGGCATTGTCATCGACATGTCCGAACGCAAACGCCTCGAAGAAGAGCTGCTTAATGCGAAAAAACTGGAATCAGTCGCTATTCTGGCGGCCGGCATTGCGCACGATTTCAATAACCTGCTCACAACCATCATGGGCAGTATTTCTCTTTCCCGCAATCTCATCAACACCGAAGAAAAGCTGGACAAGCTGCTGGAGAGCGCGGAAAAGGCATCCCTTCAGGCAAGGCATTTGACCAGGCAGTTGACCTCCCTTTCCGCAGACAATCAACCCCTGAGAGGCCCTTTTGCGGTCCGGGAATTCATCGGCGATGCCGTCGAACTGGCCCTGAGCGGATCAAATGTGAAATACTCGTTTCACTCGGATGAATCCCTCTGGCCTGTCTCCTGTGATCCCGGGCAGATCCAGCAAATGGTGATGAATCTGGTGATCAACGCGAAGGAAGCCATGCCCCGGGGAGGGATCGTCGAGATCGAGGCGTCGAACATTGAGTTGGAACGATTTGATGTCCCTCCCCTGAAAGCCGGAAAATATGTAAAAGTCACGATACGGGATTTTGGCCCCGGGATTCCCGAGCAGGACCTGCCCAGGATTTTCGACCCGTACTTCAGCACCAAGGAGCGGGGAAAACAGAAAGGGATGGGACTCGGGCTCACGGTAGCTTATTCCATAGTCAAGCGGCACGACGGGCAGATCAGCATGCACTCCGATGCCGGCAATGGAACGGAGGCAAGGGTTTATCTCCCGGCTTCGGAAACGAATCCTGCTGAAGCAAGAAACTTGCCTGAGGGCAAGGAGTTCTCCCTCAGAGGGAGAGTGCTCTTAATGGACGATGACGAAACGGTCAGGGACCTGGTCGACCAGATGCTGGCTTACCTGGGTTATGAATTGGAGACGGCAGATGACGGTGCCGCGGCAATCGAACTGTTCAAGGAAGCAAGAGCGAAGGACCTCCCTTTTGACCTCGTTATCCTCGACCTGACCGTGCGCGCCGGTTTGGGAGGAAAAGAAACCATCATGGCGATGCGCCAATTGGACGCCTCCGTTAAGGCAATTGCCATAAGCGGCTACTGCGACGACCCGGTCATGTCGGATTTTGCGGAACTACGGTTTTGCGGAAGCTATTCCCAAGCCGTTTCAGCTCCAAGAACTGGCCGAAGTCCTGAACCGGGTCATGCCCAAGAAAAACGCTTAACTCCATGACGGGTTTTGCCTTTCGCAGCGGCTTCCAGCCAACGGGCGACCAACCTCAGGCCATTGAAAAGCTGGCCGCCGGCATTGAAGGAGGCGTCAGGGAGCAGACCCTGCTCGGCGTTACGGGTTCCGGCAAGACCTTCACCATGGCCCAGGTCGTCGCCCGGGTCCAGAAGCCCACTCTCGTCATTGCCCCCAACAAGACGCTGGCAGCCCAACTCTACGGGGAGTTCAGGAGTTACTTCCCGGAAAACGCCGTGGAATACTTCGTTTCCTACTACGATTATTACCAGCCCGAAGCCTACGTCCCTAAAACGGACACCTACATCGCCAAAGACGCCTCGATCAATGAAACCATTGACAAAATGCGCCATTCGGCGACCCGCTCCGTGCTCGAACGCCGGGATGTCATCGTCGTGGCCAGCGTCTCGTGCATCTACGGTCTGGGCTCCCCTGAAACCTACCGGGAAATGCTCCTGCAGCTCTGGGTCAACATGGAAGTGGCGCGGGAACAGGTGCTCCGCAAGTTGGTCGAAATTCAGTACCAGCGCAATGATGATGACTTTCACCGGGGAACTTTCAGGGTGCGCGGTGACGTTCTGGAAATATTCCCGAGCCATGAAGAAGACCGGGCCATTCGAGTGGAGTTTTTCGGTGACGAGATTGAGAGCATTAAGGAGATCGATCCCCTAACCGGGCGGGGCTTGCGCGCCCTGGAGCGAGTTGCCGTCTACCCCGGCACTCACTATGTCACCACCCGGGAAAACCTCGACCGCGCCCTCGGGGCGATCCGGACCGAACTCTCCCTCTCGCTGGAGGAGTTCTACCGGGACCGAAAACTGATCGAAGCGCAGCGGTTGGATGAGCGCACCCGCCTCGACCTGGAAATGCTGCTGGAGATGGGCTACTGCACCGGCATCGAAAACTACTCGAGACACCTCGATGGGCGAAAACCGGGTGAGCCTCCCGCAACGCTGATCGATTATTTCCCGGATGACTGGCTGCTTTTCATTGACGAAAGCCACATTACGGTCCCGCAGCTGCGGGGGATGTACCGGGGCGACCGCGCGCGCAAGGAAACCCTGGTCCGCTATGGCTTCAGGCTGCCGTCGGCCATGGACAACCGCCCCCTCTCCTTCGAAGAATTCGAACGGAAGGTCAATCAGGTCGTCTATGTCTCGGCGACTCCCGGCCCCTACGAACTGGAGAGAGGCGCAAACCACCTCGTGCAACAGATCATTCGCCCCACCGGATTGGTCGATCCCCGGATTGAAGTGCGCCCCGCAGATCATCAGGTAGATGACCTTATCGGTGAAATCAGAAAACAGGTTACCGCCGGCAACCGCGTTCTGGTAACGACTTTGACCAAGCGCATGGCCGAAGACCTCACCGAGTACTTGAACGAGCTGAACATTCGGGTGCGCTATATGCACTCAGACGTCGAAACCCTGCAGCGAATCGATCTGGTGCGGGACCTCAGGCTGGGTGAATACGACGTTCTAGTCGGGATCAATCTGCTGCGTGAAGGACTGGATATCCCTGAAGTGTCACTGGTTGCCGTTCTGGATGCAGACAATGAGGGTTTTTTGCGATCCGATCGCTCTCTCATCCAGACCTCCGGAAGGGCAGCCAGAAATATCGATGGCCTGGTCATTCTCTATGCCAACCGGATCACCGAATCGATGCGCCGGGCGATCGACGAGACGGAGCGCCGCCGGCAGATCCAACTGGCCCACAATACCGAACACGGCATCACTCCCCGGACCGTGTACAAAGAAATCACCGACATCCTGGCAGATTACAAGGAGCACGAAGAATTCCCGGCGCTCGATTGGGTCATGGAACCGCAGGAACTTTTTGGCGTAAAGACCTCGGGGATGAAACCCGAGGAACAGATTCGGGTCTTCGAAAAAGCCATGAAGGAAGCGGCCGCGCAACTCGAATTCGAGAAGGCCGCAGTGCTTCGCGACCACCTCAAGCGTCTGCGCGAACAGCAACTGCTGACTCAAGGGTGAGGGGTGGTGTCTTTGACGGTCGACAAGCCGGCGTGACGGGATGTCAGTAGCCGGGTTTCATTTTGAATTTCCATTGATGGTCCGAGTATTCCAATTCATCAATGTTGCTGTCGACCCATTCCTGCACCGAAAATACTCGACTTCCTTCTCCCGGCTTGAGCACGACCACTGATTTTATCCCCGCGTTAATGATCATTCTCTTGCAGATCTTGCACGGCTCGGTGTTGGCTACGATTTCCTCCGTCTTCGCATCGATCCCCACCAGAAACAGGGTGGCTCCGAGCATGTCCAGCCGGGATGCATGAATGATGGCGTTTTGTTCGGCATGGACGCCACGGCAGATTTCATATTTTTCACCCTGTTTGATATTGAGCTGCTCTCGTGCACAAAAACCGATATCGATGCAATTCTTGGTGCCTCGCGGGGGACCGCAATACCCGGTTGAAATGATTTGCTCCTGCTGGACGATTACCGCGCCGAATCTTCTCCTCAAGCAGGTGGCTCTCCTGGAAACCTCTTTGGCGATATTCAGGTAGTATTGGTCTTTCGAAATTCGATCCATGGTCCCGTCTCTCCCCTGCCCTCAATGTTTTTGACTGGGCAGGCCGATGGTTGGAGCGGACTTCAGGTGAGCGAACTCAGCAAGGGCCCGAAATGGGCCTGGTAGCGGCGGCGGAAGGTTCGCCAATCCATATAGTGCTCCTGCGTCCCATAGTGCTCGATGGCATAGGTGGCGGCAACCGCTCCCATCTGACAACAAATATCCCACTCTATCCCCATACTCCGTCCCTTGAGCAGCCCCGCCCGGAAGGCATCGCCCGCCCCGGTCGGATCGAGAACCTCCGCCACGGGAATGGCGGGGATGAGCAGCTTTTCTCCGCTGAGATCGAGCAGCACCCCGTCCGGGCCGAGGGTAGTGACGACAACCTGGACGTGCGTGTAAAGCGTCTCCAGTGACCACCCCGTAAGTTGGAGAAACTGCGATAGCTCGTAGTCGTTGGAAATGAAGCAGAGGGCACCGGTGACCGCCTCGCGCAGCTCGTCGCGCTCCCACGTGTTGAGGCTCTGACCCGGATCGAAAAAGTAGGGCGTTTTAGCCAGGCGAGCTTGCCTGGCGAACGCCATCATGTCTCGTTTGTTGCCCGGGGCAATGAAGACCGTCGTTTCCTTCTTGATGCCATCGAGGGGCGGCAGGTCGGCATCAAAAGCCATGGCCCCGGGGTTGAAGGCGGTTATCTGGTTGTCATCCCGGTCTGTCGTGATGTAGGCCCCGGCGGTGAGGACCTCCGGAATCTCCTTGATCCAGCGCGTGGACAACTGGTTTTGATCAAGCCACTGGGCATAGCGCGCAAAGTCCGCACCGGCGGTGGCCACGATGTAAGGTCTCTCTTCCAGCAAGGCGAGCGAGTACGCAATATTTCCGGCCGTTCCGCCGAACTTCTCGACCAGCCCGTTGATGTTGAAACAAACATTGAGGACATGGATTTTATCAGGCAGAATATGATCGGCGAATCGCCCCGGAAAGTCCATGATTCGATCGTAGGCCAAAGACCCCGATATAAAAATGCGCATCTTCTTTTTGTTCTCCTCTGCATGTGCATGCTGATGACAATGACAATCGCACGGGTAAACCCGGTATTCAATTGTTCCGACGAATTTTCAGCCGCGCCGGGCCCCAATCGAGAAGAATTCGCGTCACGAATACTGGACTCCCATAACGTTGTCTTCTATACTAGAAAGCCTGAATGGGAGCAAACCCAAAAGAGGATGATACAGATGAAGCTTCGTCTTGTCGCGGGTACCTTGAACGCACTGGTGGTGTTTTTCGTTTTCTCTCTGGCCCTCGTTCCCCCAAGCGCCTGGGGGGGGCTATTGAGAATTAACATGAATGACGGGAGTTCCATCGAAGTCCCTTATTTCTGGGAAGAAAACGGGGAAGTCAAATTTGAGTTCGCCGGAGGCGTTGCGGGCATTCCCAGAGGCCAGGTGACTTCAATCCAGGAAATCCTTACGGCGAAAGAATTCGATCCCGAGGTGCTTCTGGAAACACCCAAAGAGACTGCCGACATCGATCACGCGAAGAAACTTCAGGACTTCATAGCCAACCAACTTCCCTCCCTCGCGGCCTATGAGAAACTGACTCCCGATCAGAGCCAGGAGCTGCTGCAATCCGAGAACCTCACTAAAAGAAAGGCCGGCCCTTCACAGGAAGTCCTGTTCGGACCGCTTTTCAACCTCGAGACCAGCACGGCTGAGCTCGTACGCATCCGCGGCGGGGGCGTCCTGCTGGTGATGCAGAACATCCTCAGCAGTCGCGGTGACTTGCGAAACCATGCCTTCACTCTCGTTGCCTACGATACCGAGGGAAACGTGCTGCAAAGAAAGCCCTGCGAAATTCATGCGCTCACCGTTGATCGCAAGAATCAAAAAAACCTCGAAATCCCCGGCCATATCTTTTCGGTAACCGCCACGATCAGGCCGGACCCCAAAATCAAACGATTTGAGATCGTCTCAGGGCGACGGTAGGAGCGATTTCTCGCTCTTAGCTCTTGGCTCGTGGATGAATGCTGGGTTCCCGGTACTTGCGAATGGTCATAAAGCCTGTTGAGACAGCAACCGATTAAACACCCGGTGCCCTTTTTCCTCCTGCCGCTCCCTCCAGCCCGGTTATCTTTATTCTCTCCCTCCTCCATCCCTCACTCCCTACTCCTTACTCCTTACTCCTTACTCCTTACTGCCTACCACCGGCATTCATGATCGCTTCGGCACAGACCGCAGCGCCGTCGATCCTCATTTGCGGATAACGGCGGGACTGCCCGGCAAGCTCTCGCAGAGCGCCTGCCCAGGCGCCTGCATAAAGGTCCCGTGAAGGCAAATAGGCATTTGTCAGAGCAGCGCTTGATGTCGTGCACCAGGACGTCGTATTCGGGGAAAGGACCTCTGTCGGTATAGACCATGGGCACCGCGTGAGCGAGACAGTCCGAGACAATACCATAGCCGGGTTTGGTAACGACACCATCCATCGCCGCAACCACGTCCGGGTAGGATGGAGTGAAGGCATCGAGGGACCGGCCGTTGGAAAAGGACAGCTTCAAGGGATGTTTGAAGAAAAAGACGGCATCGTCTATTTGTTCGATCCGCCTGAGCGCGCGACCGTTCAGGCTCAATTCAGAGAAGGAGATGAGATAATGCTTTTGCTGCGGATCACATCCCAATAGCTTCAGAGTCTCCGCAGGCGGTCGCTCAGCCCTGCGCGCCACCAGCGGGACCTCTCGGATGTGCGGACAGGAACCGCAGTCACCATGCATGGGCAATTGGAGCAGCAGACGGCACCGCCGGTAGCCTTCCTGAATCCAGGCTATGATCGGCTCCCAGGAGCGATCGGAGCGCGCATAGTCCCGGTAGATCCAGTCCCAGGTGAAATTCCCCAGACCGATGCCGGGTATGCCACACTGAGATGCAGCGAAAAAGGGCAGGAAGGCGATATCGGAAACGATCCCGTGAATCCCTTCTTCCCTCAAAAAGCGGACTTCTTCCGCAACCAGCGCGTCATGATTGCGGAGGAGGAGTTCCAGGGCCGTGCGGGTGGCCTGCAGGTCAAAGCGGACGCTGTCCTTTTGCACCAACCCGACATCAAGCCGCTTCCTTCGGAAAGGCAACGATCTTCCCACACACTGATTAATCAGGAATTCCGGAATGTCGGAAACCACCGTTATCCGGACTCCGGCATCGCGTGCCAGCAAATGCCTGATCACTTCAAGGGAACGGATGGCATGCCCGAAACCATGGGGGGTAATGTAATAGGCTATGTTTGGCATTTCTCGATCAATCCTCGCCCTTTGCAAAACCCTTCTTGTCATTCCCGCGAAACGAAAAACCGGCATTCTTTTGGGCTGTGGCTTCCAGCCCTCTACTATTCTAACAGCAGTCTATGGTCAAGGACTCTGAAATGATGTAAATTGCCTTACACAGTCCGCAGACAATGGTCCCTTGCCGCCAGCCTAAGCGGCAAAGGCCATTCAGGAGAATCGCCGCAATGGATTCAGTCATTGTCACCTGTCAGCCGGAAGGTACGAAAATCGAAGCGCGACCGGGGGAGACGATCCTTAATGTTTTGTCCTATGTAGGGCTTGACATAAACAACCAGTGCGGCGGGGAAGGGGTCTGCGGGAAATGTCGGGTCAAAATCCTCCGCGGTAAGGTGAACTTTTCGACCAAGCATCTTGGATTTCTCACCAAAAAGGACCTGGAGGCGGGCTTCGTCCTGGCTTGCCAATCGGAAATCCTGAAAGAAGACCTGGAGGTCTGGATTCCTCCCGAATCCCGCAAAGAAGATATCCAGATCTTAACGCAATATGACGTTTCCTTCGACTGGCTCAGGTACCCCATCGAGTCGGGGGCGAAGCCTGACGACGCGCTGCCTGTGGACGACATTCTTCGCTATGAAACCCCCGGCCCTCTCGATGAAGGCCCCGACATTTCAAGAATTCGCGCGCTTCGCCCCCTTTGTCAGAAATACTTTTTGGAGCTTCCCCCTCCCAGTCTCACCGACACCCTTTCCGATTTGGACCGCATCTACCGGGAACTGCGAAAAGCGGTGACCCCCTTCCAGGTGCTCCGCCTGAGGACCCATTCTTCCTGTCTTTGGGGCCTGGCTGCAAAACTGCGCCACCACCAATGGAAGGTCACGGTCACGGTGCACCTGCGAGACCTCGACGCGCCCACCATTCGCAACATTGAAGGAGGTGATGCCGGCAAGCGGAATTTCGGAGTGGCTCTCGATGTCGGGACGACCACCATTGTCGCCCAACTGGTCGATCTGTATAGGGGCGAAGTCGATCGGGGTCGAAGCCACCCATAACAGTCAATCCCATTATGGCGAGGATGTCATTTCCCGCATGATCTTTGCCTGTGGTCAGGGAGGGTTGGCCTCGCTTACGGAAGCCGTGGGCGCCAGCATTAATTCACTGATCGACGGGCTGGTCGGGGAAGCCGGAATCGGTCACGACGACATTGCCTGCCTTGTTGCCGCCGGCAACACCACCATGACCCATCTTCTCCTGGGTCTCGACCCGCGCCACATTCGCCTTGCACCATATATCCCGACAGCGAATCGTTTCCCTCGATTCCAGGCTGCAGAACTGGGTTTACACGCGCACCCCAAGGCCATCCTCCACTGCCTGCCGTGCGTGAGCAGCTACGTGGGCGGAGACATCACCGCGGGGGTGCTCGCGTGCGGCATGAGCGATGATGGACAAACCAGTGCTCTCATCGATGTGGGAACCAATGGCGAAATTGTCATCGGCAACCGGGAATGGCTGGTGTGTTGCTCGTGCTCGGCTGGTCCGGCATTTGAGGGAGGCGGTGTCAAATGCGGCATGAGGGCCATGCGGGGCGCCATCGAGAAGGTGAGGATCACCGGCAGGAAGACGATCTACTGGACGGTGGGGAAAGCCAGGCCACGAGGGATTTGCGGCTCCGGCCTGGTGGATGCAATCGCCGAGTTGGTGGCGGAACAGATCATTGATCAGAACGGCAAGTTCATCGCCTATGAACATCCCCGAGTAAGAGTAGTCGACGGCGTCACCGAATTTGTCCTGGCTCAACCGGCGGAAACGGAAACCGGAGAAGCGGTCAGCATCACCGAAGACGACATCGGCAACCTCATCAAGAGCAAGGGGTCGGTGATGGCAGCCATGAGAGTGCTCCTGGAAAACCTCGAAATTTCTTTCAACGACCTGGAAAACATTTATGTTGCCGGCGGTTTTGGAGCTCATCTGGACATCGACAAAGCCGTTTTCATCGGATTGCTCCCGGATATTCCCAGAGATCGGATCCGTTTTATCGGAAACAGCTCTCTCGCCGGGGCGCGTCTTGCCCTTCTTTCAACCGAGGCCTTTCGCAAGGCCGAAACCATCGCCCGGCAGATGACGTATTTTGAACTCTCGGTGCACCCGGAATTCATGAAGGAATTCGTTGCCTCCATGTTCCTTCCGCACACCCAGGTGGAGCTCTTCCCATCCGTGCAAAGGAGCCTTCTGCGGAGACGCGGGGACGCGGGGACACGGAGATAGGGAGACGTATCTCCACGTCCCCGCGTCTCACCTTCTCCACCACCAACATTTCGGAGGGCTAACAGATTGACATCCGGGGTTATTTTTTTCGATATGGGCCAGACTCTGGTTACCGGCGCCGTCCAGTCGCCCCGAAGGATTTTAGCGGCACGGCTCGGACTTTCGGAAAAAGAAACCAGAAGGGCCGGACGTTTGATCATGACCCAGCCGGCCATCGAACCTCAAGCGTTGGCACGAGCCCTCAAAACAGTCCTCGTCGACCGCGAACAGCAGCACCTCCAGGACGTCCTGGAGGGGATCTGGGAAGAACAGCGCCGCTGTGTGAAAGAACTCGATGACGCCACTTCGATCCTCGGTATTCTCAAGACCCGGGGGTTCCAGTTGGGATTGCTCTCCAATACCTGGCACCCTCTCTTTACGGGATTTCGTGAGAACTGCCCGGAAATGGCCGGACTTGTGGACTATTTCATTTTGAGCTATCGTCTGGGGTGCAAGAAACCCTCTCCGGATCTCTTTCGGCAGGCATTGGAGCAATCCGGGGAACCGGCTGAGCGGTGCTGGATGGTGGGCGATTCTTACGAGTTGGACATCGAACCGGCCATGGCATCGGGCATGCGAGCCGTCTGGGTGGTGCGTGCTCCGGAAAAAGAGAAAACCCTTCTCGCCCGGGTGTTGAGAGGTGAGAAACCGCGCCCCGACTGGTCTGTCACGCATCTGGAAGAGATCCTGGAGCTGTTTTCCCGGAAAGGACCGTTATGATTGCCTTCCTGTTGTTGGTCGCCTTCCCTTTGGGAGCCTCTCTGTTGACCTATGCTCTTTTTTGGTACGAGACCGCCGGCAGCGCGCATCGACAATACCTGGAAAACCTTTCCAACGGCAGGCCGGGGAGGCTCATCCTGAAAGGGGTAATCTCCTCATTCTTCAGCATGCTGCTTACCATCTTTTTCTACCCTGCCGGCTTTTGGCGCAAGCTTTGGCAGCCGTCACTCGGTCCGGACTGTGCCCTGCCTCCCATTATTCTGGTTCACGGGCTCTACCACAATGTCAGCGCCTGGACCCTGTATCGACTCTGGCTGAAAGCTGCAGGTTTTACCGATATCTACGCAATGGGTTACAGCAGCTGGAACGAGACGTTCTCTCATTTGGGGACAAAACTGGAACGAGCTGCTTGCCGAGGTCCGGGAACGCTTCCCCGAGAAGCCGCCGATTCTGATCGGCCACAGCCTGGGGGGACTGGTGTGCCGAGCCTGTGTGCAGTCCGGGGGAGATGCTGCGAAGATCGCCGGAGTGATCACGCTGGGTGCGCCTCATCAGGGAACCAAGGTCGCAGCCCTGGGGTTGGGCAAGCTGGCTAAGAGCCTGATTTACCGTGGCCCTCTGATTGAGGACCTTGAGAAAGCCAAAACACAGCCGGACGTCCCTTGTGTCGCCTTTTATTCTCCGGTCGACAATATGGTGCTGCCGAACCATGCCCTGCAGATCACCGACCCCGGCTGGATTCACCAGGAAACAGGGCCCATCGGCCATGTCGCCATGCTCTACCACCGGCCGACCGCGAAGCTGGTGATCGAGTACTTGAAGTCAATGGCCAGCGCAAAAAATTGATGTACAGACCTCAGTTCCAGTCTCTCAGCGATCGCATTGCCGGTGACTGCCGTGAATGCCCTTTTGCCCGTTTAGGGTGTTGATCCTCTCCAGGCACGCATTCTTCTCATCCACCACCAAGAATCCATTTCCTACCAGATACGAGAGGATCTGAGCAGTGATGATCTCCGGCGGATGCTCGGCCGTCTTCACCACCAGTTCCGGGCTGAGGGGTGGTTCGTAGGGGTCGTCGATGCCGGTGAAACCTTTGAGCTCCCCGCGTCGCGCTTTCTTATAGAGGCCTTTGGGGTCGCGTTCTTCGCAACGTCTCGACAGGAGTGTCCACAAATACTTCCACAAAACGAAGCCCGGCCTCAACGTGAATCCTGCGAGCCAGGTCGCGCTCCTTTCGGTAGGGCGAAATAAAACTGGTCATCGTGATCACCCCGGCATCGGCGAACAGCTTGGCCACCTCGCCGATACGCCGGATGTTTTCCTCGCGATCTTCAGCCGAAAATCCCAGGTTCTTGTTCAATCCGTGGCGCACATTGTCGCCATCGAGGACATAAGCCAGGTACCCGAGGCTGATGAGTTCATGTTCGAGGGTAAAAGCCGTCGTGCTTTTCCCCGATGAGGGAAGTCCCGTGAACCAGATGGTGCATCCTTCCTGCCTGAGAAGCCGTTCTCGGTCTTTGCGGTCAACGTGAGTGCTGTGCCAGGTGATATTGGTCGCTTTAACGGGGGTCATTATTTCCTCCTGATATTGTGATTTTTCACAAGCGGTTTTCGCTGGAAAGACCTGCTACCATAAACTTTCGTTTTTGTCTAGCTGCGGCGCCGCAATTCCAGATTGTCGGAGTTTACAGCATGTGGAATCGTGGCCTTCAGTGAGATCTCACTTGATAACGCAGGAAAACGTCCAAGCTCCAGACGGCAAGATCCGTCTTTGAATAGTGACCAAACCGCCGATCAATTTTCATCTTTTCCAACGCACTGAGGTCGCTTTCTCTCAGCAGTTCTTCGGCGTGCAGAATTGAACCGCCACTGGTTTCGAAGAGCTTTATGTAGTCTGGTTTTCTAAGCCGGTTCTGATAATGAATGGGAGAGTTGATGAATGTCTCCCAAAATTTATCGCCATACTGCAGGAAGTTGACACCGCTCAAGCTCCTGTCGATATTCCGGTAATGGTCCTGCAAATTGATCCAGTGGTAAGCCAAGCCATCCCGCCGCAGAATCCGCCGATGTTCGGCATTCAATTCCCTCAAGTCTCGGGGTGATAAGTGTTCCAGCACGCCATAGCTGAAGACCAGGTCGATCGAATTGGGGCACAGGCCTGTAGCCCTTGCATCTCCGGGCGCAAGATAGGAGAAGTTCAGGTCCTTCTGCAGTTTCTCCAAAGAGTCAATCTCAGAAAGAATGGCCAATCGCCGTTCGAGTGTCTCGCCTTTTACCGGCAACAGGTCCTTCAGCATATCGAAACGAGCACTCAGGTTCGCTGCAATCATTGCGACCTTTTCAGAGCGAATGAGCCTGAATCGATCGATCCCGATAATCTTTTCCGCACCCAAAAGGAAAAAGAGCATCGGAGCAATCGGAAGCCATCCGACCCCTACCTCAAGGACCACAGCACCGTTGAGATTCTTGTAAGTTCCCAACCGGCCTAATTTCCGTGCAAGGTTCAGCGTTCTTGTCTCGACGATCTCCCTCGAATTCCCGCCTTTCAGGGAGGACACAAAAGTGTTGATCTTTTCGCCAACAGGGAGAAAAGAGAACAATTTCTGGACCAATGCTTTTACCATCCATCTGGCAATCAAAGTTCACACCCCCTCAATCCCCTTAATTGGGTGAAAAAGGACCCTTTTCCATCGCAATCTAACAGAATCCCGTGAGGCTTTTCTATGATTTCCAGCAAACTCTCAGAAAAGAGAACCCAACCCCCCGACCGAAGCTTTAGGGGTTCCTCCAGGCGCTGCCCGATTTCCTGCAGGTCCCGGACATCCGGTCCAATTTCGGGGACGCTTTCAAATCAGCACGCCAAGATTACCCTTGCACCGTAAATTTGTTCTCCTTCAAGGATCGACCGAAGGGCATGAGTTTTTCGTCATCCGCAAGTAATCGAGAACCAAACGGACATTGCGTGTGAGTTGGCGCTTTTTCTGTGCGACGGTGCGGACACCTTTGGGGGAGAGTGGGGTTTAGCGCTGTAGTCCTTGCGCCGGCGCGCGAAAACCTTTGGTCTCGCCCACATGCAACCAGTGAGCCACTCTATAGACACGGTGCCCCGGAAGTGTTGAGGGTCCACAAAGGTCACCAGCAACACTACGGGATGATCAAAGGTGTCCTGCCAGTCAGCGAGAAGTCTTTTTTGCCACAACGACAAGGTGCGAGAACCCAAATTAGGGTCGTGCCCGTCGGGAAGGGTCAGGAAACGGCTGTTGTTGGCTACAAATTTCAGGCAATCCCAGAACAGGCTCACCGTAGGACAATTCCTGTTGACTCTTCCATTAAACGAGTCATTAATGATTTCGAGTTGGTGGGGCTGATAATTCTCCCCCAAAGCCATTGCGATGCTCTGGTTCGCGGTCTTCCAGCCGATCGGTGCAACATCACAACCCCACAAACCTATCGCAAACCGAACGGTGCTCTTCCGGGCCATATTAATCACAGAGCCCTGCCATGCAATGAATTTTCAACAAGCCTGACAATGCGTAGCAACGTGACAAATCTAGCGACACTTGATGGTGAGATCCAGGCTCTCAGCGGCGGGCTTGCCCGGCATTTCAGTGGATCGACAACTGGGCATCGAGAAAGAGGGTGGAGGGTGCGATTTGCTTGAATGGGGCTAAGCAGTTCATGGGCGGTCTTGATTTTGGCTGGAGCCTTCCCCAACTCGCCAATCAATCCTTTTTTTCATCTGCAATTTGGTGTAAAGCCTGCCTTGAAGGGAGAATGACAGATGGGAGGAAATCCCAAATCACTCTCAATCATCCAGAAGCCTACAGCGACTGCGAACTCAAGCCGTTGTCGAAAGGATCAACCTATGACAACTGAATCAACCGCTTCTAAAGAACAGGAAATCGATCTGCTGGATCTGTCACTGGTATTTCTCAAGCGGAAAAAGTTCATCTTCGGGGGAACCCTGGCATTTGCCGATCGTTGCGATCGTCGCTTTCCTGGTTGTCTCTCCCATGTATGAGGCCACCAGCATTCTGATGCCACCCCAGCAGAGTGCCGCTTCCATGTCCGCGCAACTTATGACCGCAGTTGGAGGAGCTTTGGGGGGCTGATCGGGGGCGGGACAACGACAACAGGTGATCTTTATGTTGGCCTCCTGAAAAGTCCGGCCGTGCTTGACCCGATTATTGACGAGTTCGACCTGATGCAACTCTACGACCTGGACACCCGGGTGGAAACGCGCAAGATGCTTTCGGAAGAGATTCTCACTGCCGTTGTGGATGACGAGAATGGCGGGATCATATCGGTCACCGTCCAGGATACCGATCCGCAAAGGGCCGCAGACATGTCCAATGCCTTTGTGGCGCAACTGACCAAACTGTTCGACCGGGTCACCGACAGTGAAGCTGGGAGACGGCGGGTCTTCTTCGAAGGAGAACTCAGAAAGGCCCATGAAGCGCTCAGCAATGCCGAGGACCAATTGCGCGCTTTTCAGGAAGTCAGTGGTGTTATCAAGATCGATGATCAGTCTTCAGCGGTCCTGCAGGGGATTGCTTCACTGCGGGCACAAATTGCCGCCAAGGAAGTCCAGATCCAGGTGATGAAAACCTATGCAACGGGCAGTAACCCCGATTTGAAAAAGGCTGAAGAGGAAGTGCAGGCCTTAAAGGAGCAATTGAGGAAGTTGGAGGAAAAGGAAAAGAACTATTTGGGAGACACCACTATCACAACCGGCCAGATTCCGGGCCTTGGTACTGAATATCTGAGAATAATAAGAGAATTTAAATTCAGGCAGGATCTCTACGAGTTGCTGATCAAACAATACGAAGCCGCCAGGCTGGATGAAGCGCGGGAATCGGGACAGGTCCAGATAGTCTCTGCCGCTACGCCTCCCGATAAAAAGGCCAAACCAAAAATATCTTGGTGGTGGCTCTCTCCCTTGTGCTGGGGTTTATTTTGTTTACCATATGGGGCTTTGCCTACGAATTCCTTGAAAGAGTCCGGGAAAACCCCAAAAACGAGACGGTTTAGAACAATTCAGTAACCTGCTGAGAAGACTCTGAGCCGGCCAGGAAAAGCCAACAGTGAAGAGCCCGGAGGCTCGTCATTTGCCGGCGGAATTGGCGACTCCTTCGCAATGTATTGGAATTTTAGGCCATAGGATTTCAGTGATAATAGAAGTTGAATGAGTCTCCCTTGGTAGGTTTGACCTGTTGTGCCGACCTTCCCCACTGCAAATCATTCAGGACATCACCGTCGAGCGGCATTTTGCCAGCGCTTTTCCACCAGGCATCCCTCTTTGGCTCGTTAAGTTGGTCAATATAGGTCAAGAGTGCGGGGATTCTTGTCTCCAATTCAGATCCACTCTGCTTGAGCGCAGGAGGAGCAAGGCCTCTCTGTTTCAAGTTCGAGGCCAATTTTTCGGATCGAGCTTCCAGCAGCCGGGCGTAGGTCTTCAGAGCACCCGCATCCATCTTGAGTTCATCGAGATTTTCTTTGTTTTTCAACCCGATCAAAATCAGTGCATGATCTTGAGGCACTTCAAGTTTTTCACCAACCGGTGAGCAACCGAGAGGTGAGTAACGATGGACCGATTGATACTTGCGTGATCCAATGAGGTCTTTGAGTTCCACCTTAACACCCTGGATGCTGGGGTGATAGTTGGTTTTTGCGTCCCCGCTGAAGGCAAAAATGAGGTCATGGCTGGGGGTCTCAACGACGGTGCCATAAACATCGCTGCCTTTTTTAAAGAACTCGACTTTCCCAGCTTTTGAGAGCGCCGGATAAAGGGCGCGTGTTTCCAGGATGGTCTGGGCCGATGCCAGCATGCGCTCCTGGGAGGCTCCTCCAGTCATGGCTTCCCAATCATAGAGAAAATAGCCTTTGCCGCCGGTTGCCATCGCGTAATAAATGAGCATCCTGACTACCTGCCCGTCCGGGTAGAGGTATGAATCTCGATCGGCACGCGCTGACTTGATGGCATTTTTGTACCAGAATTGCTGATGTGCCTGAACAAAAAGGTAGCCATTGAATCCGGCTTTCCTCAGAGTTGCAACTTGATCTCCTAACATATCCGAAAGTGAGACTTGCCTTCTCATCAAAGGGTAGTAATAGAAGAATACATCGTAATCAGGAAAACAGCCAATGTCTTTGCCCGAATTCAGAAGGCAGACCATGACTTTCTGATTGAGATTGAGCTGCTTTTTCAGAGAATCCAGCAGGTTCCTGCGACGGCAGTTCATGTCTCCAGCAAAATAGTAATTGTATGCGTCTTTCAACTCTTTGAACTTCTGAAGGCGATTTTCGAGCTCCTTTCTGTTCAACCCTTTTCTTATTTCAGAAGGGTTCACGCCCAAGGCGTAGATCTTCTTAATCTGAAGATCATTAACGAGACCGGTTTCGTGGTCTCGGACCAGAGCAGCATTGAGCCCAACCTCGCGCAGGACACTCCAATCACTTTTGGGCACACCGAAAATTCCCACAAGGTAATCGTTTGCCCGTGAAGGCTCATCCTGACAAATTACGAGCACCAATGGCATAACACAGAGAAAGACAATCCACTTAATAAGGTCTTTCATACGTTTTACCACTCCTCCACCAATTGTTGTGATTGTTCCATACCCGGCGTCACAAATAACTGCGCATTGGCGTCCATGATGGTATGTTATCACGCGTAACGATTCACGCGTTGGGGACTGTTTAGATTATGACTCTTTTGAGGATCAAATCGTCGGCTTTTTTTCATCACAAGAGACGCTCTCGATGATGAAGCACTCTTGATGCAAACGGAAGGCTTCGATCTGATCTTCTTTCACGAGAAATGGAGGAGAAAAATGCAGAAAAATCATTTCGCGTTAGGTTTATTGGCATTCATGGCATCTGTTCTCTGTCAGTTGCAGTTGCCGCAATCTTGTCTCGGGGAAACTGAGTTTCGTCTGAGTAAAAAGCTGACTCCACCCAGCACCAAAAGCATGGATACGGCGCCTTCAAACGAAAACCTTAAAGGAATTCTCAATTCCGGGTCATACCGACAGAAGCGGCTCCCGCCGCTTGATCTTGGCAAGGTTGGTGCGTGGATTCAACCAAATAGTGTTGACTCTTCTCTTGCCTACGAATTCAGCCAGTGGTTTATCGTCGATTGGCGGGTGATCAAGGAAGTGAAGCAACGATCCGCCGGGAAGCCGATACTGATAGCTTTTAGCTACCGCCATCTCGACCAGGTCCAGGATGCTGTGCGCGATAACCTTAAGTTAATACGGGGGGTTGTGCTCGATTACGAACCCGGTAAGGCACCTGAGAAAGCAGAAAAAGTCTTGGTCCCGCTATATCGTCACCTGCACGGTTTGGGTTTGATGGTTGGAGTCTCTACCCTGGCGCGACCTTCCTCATCCATCAAGACTAACGGTGTTGACTTTTCCAGAGCTCATCTTTACTCAGATTTCCTGCTGCCTCAATTGTATTCCCGAATTTGGAATAACGTCCCAACTGAGACTACGAAGCGTTACCTTGAAGGTTTAAAAGATTCCAGTGTTCCCGTTATTCCGGTTATAACTTATGCAACAACTAAAAATAACCCTGGTAAAACCAGTCCGGAAGATGTGATTCGCAATTACCGACACCTTGATTTGCCGTGTGTGGTTGTATGGAACGTCCGTGACAGCGACCGAAAGTTTTGGCAGGCGCTCCAGTCAATGTAATTGACAACTCAGATGCATTTTTTTGAAAGGGTTGAATTAGTAAGGTGCCGCTCCGAACCACACCACAAGGAACGGCCTCCGCTGAATGGCATACGGTCCGGCTCCATTCCGAACGGATCCACATGCCAACAGCCGGGAGGTCCCATGAAGCCAGAGTATTTTAGCTGTCTTTGTGTATGATGATTGTTTGGTTCACGGGGACATTGCTCAATTCACGCACCGAGCCGTCGGGCCAGATCACTTTCACGTTCTCAACGTTCGTCTGTGGCCCAAGGCCGAAATGGAGCCAGTAGAAGCCCTGGGAGAAATGGGAGTCGTCGAGCTGTCCAACCTGCTCCAGCTGCTTTTTGCCCCCTGAGGTGATCTGCACCCGAGCCCCGATCGCCTCCCGGTTGCCAGTCGGACCCACCAGCCGCACGCCGAGCCAGTTGTTGGTCGATCCAGTGCTCAAGAAGAACTTGGTTCCCCACTTATAGGATCCATCGGAAAGATGAGAGTTGTAGGCCACGAGCACATCGCTGGCCCCATCATTATTGGCATCAAACCAGATGGCTCGACAGTCCCCTTTGTCCGCCGGGACTGCATTCTTGAGCAGCCCGGTCGCTACAAACCGGTGCTCAGAGGTCTGGCGGTAGACTCCTCCCTGCGCGAAGTGAAGGTCTGGCAGCCCATCGTTATCAAAATCAACGAAACTCGCACTCCATGCTTTGGCCGGGAGGCCCAGCGAGGCAGGATCCACGACTTTAAACCGCCAGCCATTCCCCTTCAGGAGCGAATTTCCTGACCATGAAGCGTATAGAACATCAAGATAGCCATCCCCGTCGTAGTCGGCTACCGTCAGCTTTCCAACCATCGCTCCCTTGTTGGGGCCGATCCAGTGGACTTTAAAGTAGCTTCCGTGATTGACCATGAGCGCGAAAGCGTTTCTTCTCACCATGAGCAGGTCCATCAGGCCGTCATGGTTGGCATCGATCCACAAGAAATTGGCGGCGTCCGCAACGTTCAACCCAAGCTCGGGGGCCACGTCGGTGAACGTCCCATCCGGGTTCTGCCGGTAAAGCTGATTGTGGGTCTTGAAATTACCGATGTAGAGGTCGAGCCTGCCATCGTTGTTGTAATCAACCCAAGCGACCTGCCGCCCCCGATTGTACTGCTCTTTGATGATTCCTGAGGTGCTGATGGTGTTCTCGAAGTGGTCGCCCCGATTGGTCATCAACTCGTCCGAGGCCTGGAAGGGGTATTGATCCAGGCCCCCGCGCGCCCCTCCCGAAGAAATGTAGATGTCCTGCAGTCCGTCTCCATTGTAGTCCGCCCAGGCAAAACCGTGACGGTCCTTCACCTGAAGCGTGAACTGGTGGCTAGCCGGATGAGTCTTTGCCCTTCCGATGAAGATCCGGTCGAGAGGAGAGTCGGTGGGTGTGATATTGATCTCATCGGGCGCAACGCGAAGTGCCGGGCTGAGGTCTGAAGAACACGTATCCTCCGGCCCCGGCTTTGAACTTCACCGGCGTTTCAAGGGTTCCGTTCGGCATCACTCCCGAGGGCTCCAACCGAAAGCTGTCCGTCTTCTTCTCGACCTTCTGCTGGATCGAGGTCTTTAAAGTGCCGGAAACAGGCCCCAGGGGACCCGTCTTGTATGTCTCGAAGACGAGCCACTCCCTGAACCAGTAAATGTAAAGCCCCGGTTGATCCATGACAGGCTTATAGTCAGTGGCTTCCAGGTTCGGGTAGGTAGGGTCGTGATCGAGTTTCCATCTGCTCACGATATTGCTGCCGTACCCACCATGCCCGTCGCCGAGAAAGATTCCAGACTGATAAAAGCAGTTCGCCGTGTAGATGTCGAGGATACCGTCGTTATTGAGGTCAACGACCCCCACGTCGAAAATCCTGAAGTCGGTGAAGTCGTCGGGAAGCGGCATCCTGACGAAGCTGACCGCAAAAGAAACCTCGCTGAACCACAGGGCCGCAAGAAAGCTGATCGCTAATGTCCTCATACTTCTACTTCTTATCATTCCCCTCTCTCCTCTAAGATCCCCGCTGTTGAAAATGGCGGGGAAACCCTCGCAGGGGTTCAAACTGGCAGAGATTCCACCGGAATGCGCTCTGGCCAAGGAGTTGGACTGACTTGGATACAACTCAGGGTTCATTCCGACTTCAACAGTCACCCTTTACCACTTCAATTGAGTGGAGAATTGTAAGGTACCCTATGCCCAATGGCAGGGATCGTGTCAATTACTTTTAGCTATTTTCAGCCACGGCAATGAATCGATAGGTTTTGGTGATCTTGGAATGCCTCCATGCCCATGAAAAGACAATTCCCTTCGCGCGGCATGGGTGGCTCTCGTATATGCGGGAGCAAATCCCTGGGAAGGGCGGCCCCGATCAAGGTCCTGTGTAGTAGAAGTTGACAGGCCCGATGGGATAGGGTTCCGTCAGAAGCCCGTTCAGGTACATGTCGGTCATGATGTCGCCGTCAGTCGGCGTATCGGGCATCTTTGTCAGCCATACGGTTCTTTTCAGCTCATTGAGCGTGTCGATATAGGCGAGCAGCTTGGTGATCTTATCCTTCGTGCTTTCGAAGCCGCTTGGAGCGACCGGAAGTTGGCCTGCGCCAACTGCGTTCATGTTTGTCGTGAGCCCTGCGACGCGTTTGTCAAGTATGGAAGCGTACTGCTCGAGCTGGAAGCTCGTGAGCGTGAAGGGGGTAAGGTCCGCAGCACCTTTGAATGCTATCAGAACCAGGGAGCGATCCTCGGGGACATCGACCATGGATTCCCCGGTCACTGCCGTTGGCCCTAATACGGAGTATTGATACAGGGACTGGTAGGCACTCGTGTCAACGAGATCCTTCACAGCAATTGGGACGGAAGCCGTAGCGGGATGATAGACGGTTCTCCAGTCGCTGTGAAAGAAGAAGTAAAGATCATATGCGGACGACTGGAGCTTTGTGCCGTAAACGTTTCCGTTGGCCCTTGTAAGGAAGGTCCCTTTGAGCAGCTTCGGCATAGAATGACTCAAGGGCCTCATTTCGAGGATGCCCTGAGCGACGGCAGGTATGCGCTCCATAGACCTCGGACCGCTCAATCCTACAGCGTTGAAGAAGATATAGCCATTGGCACCAGAAGCCAGGGCATAGTGAATCCACAACCTCGTCAGTTGGCCATCGGGGTAGGCATTGGCAATGGACGGTACACTGTTGAGAGCTAGGATCTTTCCGTACCAGTCCTGGGCGACGGCCTGCAAGTACAAGTAAGTGGGGCGGCCGCAATCCCTTCTCGTTTGTGCCATGGTGACTTCCATCTTCAGCATGTCCGCCAGGCTCAGGCTCGACTGGCGCATGCTGGGATAATAATAGATGAAGCAGTCCAGGTCATTGAAAGCATTGGAGTATTCTTCTTCCTTTCCCAGTCCGGCGATGCTGGCTATACCGACCATGGGATAGGGTGACTGGGCCACGTCCAGCCCGAGTTTAACCCTGATTTCGTCGGCAACGTACTTCCTGTCGACGTTGATGTCGTCATAAAGGTAGTACCCATAGGCATCTCCCTGCGCTCTGATAGATATTGTACTGCTCCCTCAGTTTCGTCCAGTCGATGACGTCGTTGTCGCAGTTTATGCCGAACGAGTAGATCTTTTTCATTTGGGGGTAGGCCCTGGCCTGCTCCAGCGACGTGGGCCTAACCCAGAGGGTGTTCATGCCGGCGTTCGTGAGTATGCTCCAGTCTCCCGCAGGGATACCGTAACTTCCCACGAGATAACTTCTGATGGTGTTCCTGGCAAAAGTAGCCCTGATGGTGTGGCCTGTCGTGATGTAGTTGAAGGTAAACTTCGTCATGGGGCCCTGCGCCAGGCCGTCGACCATGATATTGTCCACGTGATAGCCGAGAGCGGGCTTGATGGTATATTCCTGCCTCGATCCATAGTCTACCTGAAGGGTACCCGATGGGCTTATGGACCCGTTGAGACCGGCGGAGGCCTTGAGGGCGCACTGGGCTCTCTTGAAAGAGGCCACAATGGTCGCGTTTGCCGAGATCGGATCGAAGGTGTAACGCTTCAAGGGCCCTTTGGACACGGAGTTCACTTTAACATCGGCCACATCGTAACCTTCATTGGGAGTGATGGTGTACTTAGGCTGTGCTCCATAATTCACGGTAATGCTACCATTGGGGGAAATGGTTCCATTCGACCATGCCGACGATTTTATCGTGAAGGTCTTGATGGTGAAGGAAACGGTCAGGGTGTGATTGGCCGTGACATTGGTAAACGTATAGCTGGGCAATGGTCCCAGAGACACTCCGTCCACCAGGACGTCCTGCACCTTGTAGTTGGTTTCGGGAACGATTCGGAACTTGAAGTTGCCCCCACTGAGAACCGAGACAACCCCGGAGGGAATGACGGTCCCATGAGTACCCGCACCCGCAGTGATGGTGTAGCTCGCCGTGTCTAGCGCCGGTGGAGGGGAAAAGGCCGAAGAAACGTTTGAAGCACCGACGAAGGAAATCGCAGCCGCAATGAGAGCCAGGAGACTCCGGAGAGTCTCATGTTTTAGGATGCCGGAATCACGCATTCTGATCTCCTTCCTCAGTCGGTTTCCTGATTCTTTTCTCGATGCTTCCTGATGAAGCATTCAGTGATCCGTATGGTTGTTCGGCCAGTTGCCCACTGCAGAGGTTCCAATGCTTGCCGTATTCTTGGCAAAAGAAACGTAGATGGTGTGGCGGGCCGTTACATTGTCAAAACGGTAGCTTGTTTTGGTACCCAGGGAAACTCCGTCCACGACCACGTTATTCACCTGATAGTTGGCTGCCGGAGTGAAGGTGAACTCCTGAGACCCGCCGTAGGGAATCACCGTTGATCCCAGGGGCGAGATGGTGCCGTTGGCCCCTGCACTCGATTTGATGGTGAAGGTTGTTTGTTCGAAGACGGCGTGGATCGTATGGTTGGTTGTGATATCGGAAAAGGTGTACCCGTACTTTTTGCCCAGGGAAACTCCGTCCACGACCACATCGGAGATGCTGTAGCCGGTGGCGGGCTCTATCTTGAAGTATTTTGAGGAGCCGTAAGAGACCGTGATCGTTCCGACCGGACTAATGGTACCGTGGGGGGTGGCCGAGGACACAATGGTCCGCTCGTCTATGGCAAAAGACACGTAGATGGTGTGGCGGGCCGTTACATTGTCAAAACGGTAGCTTGCTTGGGGGCCCAGGGAAACTCCGTCCACGACCACGTTATTGACGTGATAGTTGACTGCCGGCGTGAAGGTGAAAGCCAGAGACCCACCGTAGGGAACCGCCGTTGATCCCAGGGGCGAAATGGTGCCGTTGGCCCCTGCACTCGATTTGATGATGAAGGTCGATCGCTCGAAGACGGCGTGGATCGTATGGTTGGTTGTGATATCGGAAAAGGTGTACCCGTACTTTTTGCCCAGGGAAACTCCGTCCACGACCACATCGGAGATGCTGTAGCCGGTGGCGGGCTCTATCTTGAAGTATTTTGAAGAGCCGTAAGGGACCGTGATCGTTCCGACCGGGCTAATGGTACCATTGGGGGCTGCCGAGGATACAATGGTCCGCTCGTCTTTGGCAAAAGACACATAGATGGTGTGGCGGGCCGTTACATTGTCAAAACGGTAGCTTGTTTGGGGGCCCAGGGAAACTCCGTCCACGACCACGTTATTGACGTGATAGTTGACTGCCGGAGTGAAGGTGAACTCCTGAGACCCGCCGTAGGGAACCGCCGTTGATCCCAGGGGAGAGATGGTGCCGTTGGCCCCCGCACTCGATTTGATGATGAAGGTCGATCGCTCGAAGACGGCGTGGATCGTATGGTTGGTTGTGATATCGGAAAAGGTGTACCCGTACTTTTTGCCCAGGGAAACACCGTCCACGACCACATCGGAGATGCTGTAGCCGGTGGCGGGCTCTATCTTGAAGTATTTTGAGGAGCCGTAAGGGACCGTGATCGCTCCGACCGGACTAATGGTACCGTTGGGGGTTGCCGAGGATACAATGGTGCGCTCGTCTATGGCAAATAAGACTTTGATCGTGTGTCCCGCGACGATGTTGTCGAACTGGTAGCTTGTTTTGGGGCCCTGTGCAACGCCGTCAACGATCACATCTTTCACATGATAGTGGGGGGATGGAGCGAAGGTGAATTTTGCTGATCCCCCGTGTGTTACCGTCACGGTTCCTGACGGGGTGATCGTCCCATTGCTTCCTGCTTGGGCCAGGATGGTGTAGTCCTTCAGGTCGAAGATGGCCTTGATGCTATGATTCTCGTTGATATCGGAAAAGGTGTAAGTGTTACATTTTTCCTTTGGAAACGCCGTCCACCAAGACATCCACCAGTCGACTGTTGGTCTGCTTCTCGATCCAGAACGTTCGCGAGTCGCCGCAATTCGCGATGAACGTCCCCGCAGGCCGGATGGTTCCAAGGGATGTGGCGCTTGCATTCAAGGTATACTGATTGATTTCGCAAACGACGACAAGAGTATGGTCGGTGGCCACGTCTTTAAAGGTGTAGCTCGGTACGGGGCCCCGGGAAACATCGTCGACGAGGACATCGACCAGGTGATAGCAATCGTTGGGGACGATGGAAAAAGTCTGTTCGGCTCCGCGCCATACGGTAACTTTGCCTGATGTTCCGGCAGGGGTGACTATGCTGTGGGTCCCGTCATCCACGGTGATGTTGAAGGTCGTTCTGGCGTTCACCGTGGCGAAAAACGCATCCACCGAACCGTTCAGGCTTGCCTGGGTTGGGTTGAGGAGGGGAAAGTCCCGGGAATTGGTCGTGCCAACCACATAGGCATTGTCATCTCCGTCCACAGCCAGGCCGTTCACCCAGTCCCAACTCGTTCCACCCAGCAGGGTGGCGTAGATGACCTTGCTCACTGCCTGGTCGAAACACGCCAGGAACCCATGAGTATACCTCGTGCTCCCCAGGGATTGCAGCGATCCTATGAGGGGAAAATCCCGGGAGTTCGTTGCGCCCGCAAAAAAGATCCTGCCTACCGAATTCACAGCGATAGAACGACCATAATCGGCTTCCGCGCCGCCAAAGTAAGTGGAGAAAAGGAGTGCTGATCCATTCGGATTCAGTTTGGATGCGAAGACATCGACAGAGCCTCCGCCGTAAGTCGCCTGGATCGGGTTTAAGGTGGGGAAATCCGTCGAGCTCGTTTCCCCGATCACATATGCATTGCCCGAGTCATCCAGTGCAATACCCCATGCCCAGTCATACCCGGCTCCGCCCAGGAACGTCTCATACTGGAAGGCCGTTCCGTCCGGGCTCAGTTTGGCCACGAAGGCATCCCCCACCCCACCACCGAAGACCGGCTGGTAGGCATTGTTAACGGGAAAATCTCTGGAATAGGTGTTTCCGGCAACCAAGGCGGCGCCTCCCTTATCCACCGCAACGCTCCAGGCGGCGTCATAGCTGCTCCCTCCCAGGTAGGTGGAGTAGGTCAGAGCCAACCCATCCGGGCTGAGCTTCAGGATAAAGGCGTCGGTCGCTCCCCCCGGTGTGGCCTGTGCAGCCGTTGCTGTCGGAAAGTCGGACGATTCTGTTGCTCCGGCAACAAAAGCACTCCCGTCCGCACCCACTGCGATGGCGCTCCCCGAATCCCGCAGGGATCCGCCAACGTATGTGGAATAGATCAAAGACAGGCCATCGGGGGCAAATTTAGCCACAAAAGCGTCACCGTCGCCCGCCTGAAACGATTGAAAAGGATCTTTCAGGGGGAAATCCTGAGAATAGGTCTGCCCGGTCACGTAAATGTTAAAGTTCGCATCTACTGCGACGCTTCGGATGATTTCCTGATCGGACCCGCCAAAATAAGTGGCAAAGACGAGCTGTGAGCTCTTAGGATCGATCTTGGCCACAAACCCGTCCGTGGCCCCGCCTCCCGAGCTTTCCTGAAAGCCGTCAACGGCGGGGAAATCGAGGGAGGAAGTGTCTCCGGCCACATAAATGTACCCCGAGCGTGTCGAGAGCGATCCCCCTGCCGAACTCATCCCCGCTTCCCCCGAGATAACTCGAAAAGTTGAGTACAGGATCAATGACCAACGGAAGTCTGGATTCATAGGCGGCGATTTCAAAGCCGTATTCGAAATCACCGGGCTTCGTTGCATCCAGGGGAAAGATTTTGAACCGGCCGTCGATCTCCCTGCGGTTTCCTTCCTGTACCTGGTAGCTGAAAGGCTTTCGCTGTACGAACATCCCGCCTCCCGGAAGCCGCATCTCCAGATCCCCACTCCCGGACAAGCTCACCGAGTCAATACCGGTCGTGCGAAATCGCACCTTCGATGGATCGCCCCCCGTCTCTACTAGGACGTCATACTCCAGATGTCCCTCTCGGCCATAGAACTTGAGGTCGATTCCCGGATAGGCACCTCGGTAGACCACCGATCCGTACATGGTGTGGTTGGTGAGCCATTGGCCCGGGTCACGGCCTTTGATGAAATTGGCCTTTCCGGGCTGCGGATCTTCTCCCGTGATTGCCACCTCCGGCTCATTCCCAGGGGCGTGATCTCAACAATGGAGCGTCCGCTCTCCTTGCCGTCCAAAAAAATACGGATCGCCCTCCGACTGAAGACAATCCAATGGGATCTGCCATGGCCGTAGTATGCCTGCCCGTCTCGGGACCCCTCCGAACCTTTGATAAAGGCGTAGGGTATTTTGCCCAGGGGTGACAACCCCTCGGTCCGCTCGATCCCCCCAGCGATTTCCCACGGCGGCGAGATCACCGCCCCAGATCGTTCGGGCCTAGCTTCGGCACGATCAGCCGCTGGAAAGTATGAACACAAGAAAATCAAGAGTGCCAGCAGGGATAAACCCCGGATGGTGAGTCGAGCCGATGGCCTCCGTTCCGAGTGGCTTCCCTCCAACTTCTTCCCCATTGTCATTACCAATTTCGGATCCATGGCCTTGGTCTTCCCTATCGTTTCTCTGTGTGTTTCCGGCAAAGGTGCGTGAAACAACCGCCGGCTTGGAGGTATGATCGGCTGACTATTTCAGGACAGAGGAGGACAGCCGATGAAAGCCGAGTATCCATTAGGAACACAACCCCGTTTGCAGGAAGTCTCAGCGATTTTCGCCCAATGGCGTAGCGCCAACAAGCCTCGCAGCCGCATTCCCGAGCATCTGTGGCAAGCTGCTGTTGACCTCGCTCCAATCTTTAGCATCCACCAGATGGCCGCGAAGGATCAATAGCACCCAACTGGAGGAAGTCGGCTATACTTTCAGGAAAAGCCCTGCAGATTAAGGGCTCGGCGTCAGTCTCTTGGACAGAAAGCCGCTCTCCCAGTTTGTTGCCAAGAGATGGGACATTACACTGGGGCTGCGAAGGAGCCAACGTCTGTTCAGGCAACTGGACTTTCGCCTCAGAAAGCTACGGCCTGAAATTGCCCGTGCTGACCACAATGAGCAGAGGGAATATATAAAAAAAGACACGACCTTGCTCGGATGGAGGATGTTGATCTTTGGGCCACAGACGGGGTGCACTTCCAGTTGTATGGGTCAAGCTGCCGCATGGTGATCCCCCATGTATCGAAAAAACCTGTATGGTATCGCCATCCAATCCGGAAAAGCATTGGCTAATTCACTGCAGCAATACTCAGACAGGAATGTATGGACTATACAACCCGGCCACCGACGTTCATTCTTCAATTCGGAAAGTACCATGATGCACACCACTCTGATTTTTATATCTATTGGTAGCTAATAAATTAAATAGAACATCAATCTTTACTCCGTAATAAGTTAACAAACTGAGAATAGTAATAGGAATAAGGTTGAAATAAGCTGAGTATCCCAGTTGGAGCTTATGAATAGCTTCAATCCTTGATGCAATCTGCTGTAAGGATCGCTTTATTGCGGAGCGACCTCGTATACTTGAGCCTGGTTCCAAATAATATACAGTCAGAACATCTTCTAGGTTGGCCATCTCATAACCGGCCGCAGCAATTCGTACCCATAAATCATAATCTTCGCCGATTGATAAGTGCTTCGGGCCATCCTTTGCCGGATCATAAAACCCAACTTTTTCAAATACTTCTCTTCCTGATCATCGTAGAGCTATGGGTAAAGGGGCAGATCCTGACGATACTCTGCCTGATCGATTGATTGTCAAATGGTCTATATCGGATTCGCTCCGTCCCATCCTGATAAACAACTCTCGTAGCGGTGCCAACAACAACAACCGACTGGTTCTTGATCATAAACTTCACCTGTCGCTCCAATCTTTCTGGCAACGCGAAATCGTCTGCATCAATCATGGCAATGAACTCACCTCTGGATGTCACTATCCCTCTATTAAGAGAATGGACTTTCCCTTTGTTTTCTTGATCCAGCAAGACAATCCTGGAATCGGAAAATGAAGTCAATATATCCAGTGTGTTATCTACTGAGCCATCATTGATTATGATCAATTCAAAATTATCATAGGTCTGCGCAAGGATACTCTCAACAGCCCTTCTTATCGTCCTTGCTCCATTGTACACTGGCAAGACGACCGAAACCAAAGGATATTTAGGTCGGTCTTTTGCATTTTGGACAAGAGAACTCTCCGGTTTCAGAACTCCCTTTCCGGTGCAGACTGACATGCTTTAATTCGCGGCTCAATGAAAAGCGAGGCATTGAGGTCTCTGGGGCCGAATATGGCATGATCAAGGCACAGGATCTTCATTTCGCTTATTTATAATACCTATATGTATCCGAGTGCTCTCAGTTTCTCTAAAACTTCATCCTCATCAATATGATCAGCAGCAGAAAAGTCTTCAATCTCCTTGCTAATGGGCTCCCGGTAAGTAACCGCACGCTGAGCGGAGGATGAGGCCGGGGCAAGAAGGTCCACAGCAACCCTCCCATCCATGTCCTCTGGAACAGCCAAACCCATGACATGGAGAAGAGTGGGAGCGATATCCATTATGGAAAGCTCGCGCGCCTTCTTCTCCGCAAGGAACTCTTCTCCAACCAGCATATAAATCCCGTCCAGGCTGTGCTGTGCTTCCGTTACTCGTCTCAAATAGTGTTTTTGGGCCGTACCGATACGGATCTTATAGTTCGGATGGGGCCAAGTGACGATATCCGGAGCCTGAGAGACATAGGGCCCCCAATAAACGTTCTCTTTGATGTCTGCAACCTGGAAAATCGGCTGCCCGTCAAATCCTTTCAACCGTTTAATTTTATCGACAATTTCTTTCCTCAGATTATCATACTCACTTGCCGGAACACAACCATGGGTATCGCGACCCTCAAGATTTATATTAATCCCTTTTGATGCATTGGACATCATGTATGCCTTGGTCTTACTCCAATCCATAGAAGCTTCATTGGATGGGAACAAACTTACGACCGAGTGAGGCAGATAAGCCTCCAATTTAATCAGACCGCTTTTCTTTGCAAGATAGATGAGATTTTCCCGTGTCAACCCGACAGTCTTGAGAAGCCGTGACAGAACCCCATCTTGGCCGCCATAGACGGAATTTCTCAATTCTTTCAAAAAGACGTCATAGGTCTCATCCTTCGTTTTCTTGTAGGCAACGTACCCTTCGTTATTCAGCCAGGTATTCGTAAAAAACACATGCGAAGCCCCGCTAAATCCATGATCGGACATTATGGCCAACGTTGAATCGGACAAAAGCCCCTTTTTATCCAAGTTGGACAATAGTCCATCTATAAACGCGTAATATTTCTTAACTTCATTCACATTTCCCTTTTGCCACTCCAGATGTCCGATCTTATCCGTTCCGGCGATAACGAGCATGGCAACATCCCACTGTTCCTCTTGCAGCAGGGACTCAAAAACATCAAGTTGAGCCTTATCGGCCATCCTTATCATGGTAACCTTCAACAGATCTTTTCGTGCCCTGTAAATGTCCATCCAATCAATAATATAGCCTGACTCTCGAAGCCGTGACTCCATGTCGGGAGGGTAGACGAAGTTAGCATCCGGGGGTACCGGAAATCCGGACACCAAGACGCCATTGATAGGCTGAGGCGGGAAAGTCAGCGGAATGTTCATAAACAAACTCCGCTTTCCAGCCTCTGTCAAATAATCTAACAGGGAGGCCGACTTGCAGTCTGTTGAGAAGGTCAGCCTTCTTTCCTGGCTCGCGAAATCGATTCTCTGGAAATCAAACAACCCGTGCTTACCGGGGTTCTTACCCGTAAGGAACGATGTCCACGCCGGGGCTGTTATCGGTGGCATCGTACTCCGCAGGATGCCACGTACTCCTCTCTTTGCCAGACTGCGAAAAAAAGGGGGCTTTGCCCTCCTCCATGAGGGGATCCAAGATCTGCCAGGTGCCACCGTCGAGCCCTATAATAATGACCCTTCTGTTTGCTTTGTTCATTGAATTGATACACCTTTATTGTTCTGAGTTCTCAAAAACCCACAGGTAAGTTTCTCTCGTTCTGAGTTCCACGGATTCAGCTATTCGGCTGAATAATCTCAACTATAACACAACCACCGACCATCCTATTGAAAAGAAATCTGAACACCCAAAATTTCCCCAGAAATTGGTCAATAGAAAAGGCCCACCCGTTTGTCAAGGTGAAAGAGTCTCCTGTTCCAACCAAACGCCAGGGAGTCAGAGTCGCAAGGGCATCATAGTAATGGATATCTATCCACGATCGAAGCTGGAAGCGAAAGATCTAACTTCAGCCATGCTAAAAGGGTGTTCCCAGCGCAAGGTTGGGCCGAAATAGGGCACTGAGACCGCGCAACTCCCCTCATGAGTGGGTTCGTGTTGTAGGGGCTCTACAAAAAAGGCCTTACCATTGGGTTTTAGCCAAGAAAAGATGTTCTTTGCCAGAACCTCCTTGTTGCGTTCGTCGAAATGGTGAAGTATGGCACTGCCGAATATTACATCAAAACTTTCCGGCATCAGGCGACTCATCTAGCACGCTGGCGTTCACCAAGCCAAAGTGGTGTGGCACCTTCTGCCTGGAAGACCTGTTTTAATCGTATCAGAGAATTCAAGCACAAAATCCACCCGACGTACATTTTGCCTCTTTGCTCGCCCTTGATACTCCAGCAAAGCCGTTTTGTAAAGTACGACCAGTTGCTTCCGGGCAGCCTGTCGGGCAATTGATTGCATGGTGGTCAAAGACATCTCTACCATCTGTAAAATATGCTCAGCGATCATGATACCTTGACGCAGGCTCCGTGTGAGACCCTTCGAAAGGGCAAAGTTAGCAAGGAAATACCTAAATTCCTAAATTCCATTATCAATTTTATGGCACCAACATCAAACACTATCCAAGTCGGAGGTCCTCGCGCTTCTAATAGGCGATGCGACTTCCCGCTATGACTAATCCATAATATAACCATGAATAATAATTTGTGATCCCTGGGTCCAAAAGATTATGCACCAGAGATATCAAAACAAAAAGTCGCATTCCTGAAAGAGTATTTTTTAAGCTGTCCGGAGCTACTTTTATGGCATCCGTTATCCTACGCCACAAATAGTAATAGAATCCGAAAAAAAATATAAAGCCCCCGATTCCAAGTTCCGCCGCAAATTTAATTGGAGTCACAGTCGTTTCAAATACTGGCCTACCCCCTGTTTGCTTGATATGTAGATCCCAGTAATAGAGAATTCGCTCAGGAATACCCTTCATGGTCTTAATTACATCGTCTGTATAGGAAGAAAGATTACCAATCCCTGTCCCATTGATGGGGAATTGCTTTATTATTTCCAGTGCTAGCTCTGTAGTGTATACTCTGCTGAAGGCCGTTATTTTTTCCTGATAGTCCTTCGATCCGGTCACGAGCATCAATTCTAGCCTTTCCTGTAAATAACTAGTAGTAAACACCATAAAAATGAGGCAAGCCATAACACTTAAAACGATCAAATATTTTTTCAGAGATGCCTTACTAGTCACAAAAGCCAATCCGAACCCAACCCCCATCACCCCGATGTTGGTTCTCCCACCAGATGCTATAACGCCTAGAACGGATACAATAAGAACGATATACTTCATATCGTCTCAGATGACCATGGAAAGCTTGATAAACAAGCAGAGCGAACACTAACTCTATGTACATAAGGACCTTGGTTAGTTGAATTTGAAAATTATCAAGAAGAAAGTTATCAAGTTTATTTCTATCATTAAAATAGACACCCAAGATAAATACCATAATACTAAATATCAAGGTGTTATGTGTTAGTATTGAAATAATAACATCGATATCCTTCTTCGACTTAATAATAATAATGCTAATGTACATTAAGAAAAAATATGGCAAATACTGACACGTTACAAGCACACCTCTAAACACTTTTGGTGCATCAATCAAGGATAATGTGCACAAAACGACCAATGCAACACACAAATATATTGAATTATCAAATGTTAGTGAGCACAATCCCTTCGTTAAGAAAACCAAAAGGGTAACCCACCCGAATAAACCTATAAAAACAAAAAACATGAATTCTACAGAATGGAACCCTAAGCTTTTCATACTTGGAGACAATGGTTGCAACCAAAAAGAAACTATCATCAATAAGCAGATCGCTGTGGTCGGTTTTATAGATACTGTATTGTTCACTTTAACTCGTCTTTCGACTGAGAATTGGGTTCAGTTTATTTTTAAATAGTTGCATAATATACTTATCTTCCTCAGCCATTTTAGAAGTACTTATTGATATAGTAAACACTACAAATAGAAACAAACTATTTATGATAAGGTGTAGCTATATAATTAATATTGAAATACAATAGCGGCATAATGCATATGGAAAATATAACCGGGACAAGAATTGGCAGCATGACACGTGAAAAAGGGCTGATTCGGTAAAGTATACGGATCTCTATAACACGCAACACATTGATAACAAGTGTTGACGAACTTGAGGCAAAAGCCGCACCCAATGCGCCATATTTTGGAATTAGCACAAGGTTCAAGAGGACACTCGCTATGACCAGAGCTAAACAGTTTCCCAATTCCACGTTTTGTTTGCCGGTCATGGTGAGGGTGTAACCAACCCCGCCGGTAAGGCAGTTCATGAGCTGGCCGAAGGACAGGATGATCAAGACCGTCGAACCAATCGGAACGTACTCGTTCCCGAAGAGAGTCATGATTTCTTTAGAGGAAAAAACCAGGAAAAGGAAAAGAGGCACGGTTATGTAAGTCACCCATCTGGTTGATGTTTTTAGCATATTGCCGAGCCGTTGAATTTCTTTTCTTTGATACAGGTCGGCGACAATGGGCGCATAGATGGAATTGGTTGCGCGCAAGAACACCGTCAGAATAAAAGGAACTTGGGAGGCTGCCCGATATATTCCCACGGCGCTTGCAGAGGCAAACATACCTAACAGCAGGGTGTCGGTCCAGACTAGAAAATAATTGAGAACACCAACGAACAGTAAAGGAGTAGAATAGGTTACTAGCGATTTCAGGGGATAGGCCGCGGTGAGAGCCCGGGAATAGAAGTCGGGAAAGCTCTTCTTCAAATAGTAGAACCCAAACACCAAGCCAAACAGGTGAGATAATGTATAAGCGAAGATTGCTCCCGGCAGGCCATTCCCCGCGTAAGCGAAAAGAACAATGAAAACAAGGTTGTTGATTGGCTGAACGAAATCCCTTATGTAGACGGTATACTTGGTAGAGTGAAAACCCTGTAGCAGGGACGAAAAAGTGGTCATGGCCGCAACCATTGGAATGCTATATGAAAACAGCTTGAAAACCTCTGACAATTCAGGTTTATGGAACAGGGAAACGGCAAGCACGTGCGCACAAAAATAGATGCCTGCTCCGATGACAATGCCGTTCAGCAAAGAAATGCCAACCGCGGAGAGGATCACGCCCTTGACATTCTCTGGAGAATGATCTTTGTAAGTGGACACAAACATCATGCCGCCGGTACTGAGACCAAGCCTGGCAAAGATGTCAGCGCTTCTCGCCAACGCCAGGCCCAAACTGTAAAGCCCAAATGCCTCCACACCCAAGAACCATGCCAGCAGCAATTGCGTGAAAAAGAACAAGCCTTTGCCGAATGACTCGCCGATCAGGGTCGTTCCACTCCCTTTGGCTAATTTGTTGATGTCCTCATGCGAGAAATTACTAATCTCATCTGGCTTTGAAAGCTTAGAACGCGGCATTTTGGGTCTATTTACTTATCATGGTGTGTATTCATGCCCAGGAATCCTTGTTATTGCCTACTTGCCGAGTGCTTTCAAAACAATCGCTGCTACGTCGCCGATTTCAGGGTTCGCCATCGATTCGGTCCCTATGACAAATAGGTGCGCATCATCAAAGGTGTGCATTCCCCTAAACGCTGTTCTGCCAAAGACGGACTCCTTATCGACAGCACCCTTCAGATCGAACCCATAATTAGGCAGCACATAAAGATCCGGTCCTTCATCTCTTAACGGACCCTTGAAGATGTCCTCTTTGACAAATACCTCCTTTACCACCTGCTGTCTGTCAAAAACCAAATTTCTTAACTTCTCTCGCAGCTCATCGCGAACTTTCAGATAGTCGGCATGGTCCACGCTGCCTCTCGCAAACTTGCCTCTGAGGTGAATATAGATGCGGGAAGGATCAAGACAAAAAGCCCGAGAGTCCGAGGTTATACCCTGGAGTCCCTCGGTACCGTGCAGCCTCAAATAGCCGTTCTCGGCAAGCCACCTGTTAACGTTAACCTCTGTCTTAATGGGAGTAAAGCCATGGTCCGAACAGGTGATGAAGGCCGCTCCATCGCGCATCGCCCTTCTCGCCAGGGAGGCTATAAAGGAGTCCAATTGGCGATAGAATTTTTCGAATACCGGGAAATGATGGCCGTCCCTTGCGGAATCAAAGAAGAAATGATGCAGCCGATCCGTCTCCGTGATGGTGGTTATGAAAAGCTGCCATTCTTCGTGAGAGTAGAGATGCTCGGTCGCCTCCTTTCTTTTCTCGAAGGTCATAAAAAGATCTTCAAAGAAGGCTTCCGGGCTTTTAGTGGCGAGCCTCGCATTCACATCCAATCGATAACCAATGCTATTGAGATAGCTGCGCAGTCTCTCCGGATAGGTTGCCTTATTAAGGTCCACCGCCACAAATCCGCTCACCATGATGCCGTTCATGGGGGCAGCAGGGTAAGTCTGAGGAATATTAAGGGCAACTGTCCTGATATTGTTACTCTCCCAAAAGGGCCGTACCTTGAGCGTGCGAAAACTGGGGAATCGGTATGCATAGGTCTCCCGATCAATCTCCATGAACCCAAACACTCCGTGCTCACCGGGGTTTTTGCCGGTCATGAAGCTGGTCCAAGCCACGGAAGACACCTCGGGGAGCGAACTTTTCATACGCAATAGTGTCCCCTGCGTGCGACATAATTCCGCGAACTCCGGCATGATTCCCCGATCCATATATTCGAGGAGCAGCGTGTAGGGTACGCCATCCAGCCCAAGAACCACGACCTTTCCAGTGCCTAAATTCCGGTTACCGAGAGCCATTCGCCTTTCTCCTTCTCAAAGGTAGCCCAAGTCTTTGAGCCGTTGGGTGATTTTGGCTTCATCCTCCGGAGCGTATTCCTCCATGCTCAGCTCCGGGATGTATCCCAACATCTCCAACGTCCGGATCACCTGGGTGCAACACTCCTCGGGAGAGGTCTTGTCGCTCTCGAGAAGCACTTCGGGGTTCAGAGGTTCCTCGTATGTGGCTGTCGGATCAATGCTGTCAGGAAAAGTCCCCTTGCGCGCTCTGAGATAGACCCCGGAAACATCTCGCTGCTCAGAAACAGCAGCAGGGCATTTGAGGTAGACTTCCATGAAAAGACCCAGCTCCGAGCGCAATTCCTTTCTGATGTCCACAGATGGCGACGTGGCCGCGCTAATGGCAATAACTCCGTTCCTGCTGAAAAGTTTGCACAGGTGCCCTAGAAAGCGCTCCAGACCGGCTTGTTCCTCTCCTGCAAATCCCAGTGTTAGAAAACCAGGCTGACTGAATCTCATCGGCATCGAGCCTCTCGGCATTCAAGCCCCGCTCCAGGAGCCTCTCTTCCAAACACTGAGCCAGAGTGGTCTTCCCCGCACCCGGCAACCCCGTGATCCATATGGTGAATCCATCAGCCATGGTCATTCTTCCCTCATCCTAAGCAGTCAGTGGTTTTCGTTCCCGGCATCCGTTCTTATAACGTTGCCGACCATGCCGTCCGGAGGACTCATCCCGAGCCGGTCGAGCACTGTTGGAGCAACATCAAAAAGCGACAATCCCTCGATCTGCGAGCCTTTCAGCAACTCAGGAATGTCCGGGTCGGTCATGATGAAGACTCCGTGGTAGTCATGATTGGCATCATCGGGTCCGGTGTCATTTTCCAGAGTGTGGATGGCTCCCGCACCGATACTCCCAACGGAGCGCCAATCAAGGTCGCCGAAATAGACAATGAGATCGGGAGCGATGTTGTTGCAGGTTCGGTAAAGGTCCTCGGGTTTGTGCACGACCGTCCCGATGGGATTGCCATCCTGGTCCCCCAGAGCCTGGAGTTTCCCGATCAGTTCATCGCGGGTCTTTTCGTATTCATCCGGAGAAATGGTCCCCTGAGGCTCCCGGCCCCGGACATTCAGGAAGAGCCTGCAGTAATAGCCGCCCTCCCCCCATACGCGAGTGTTCTGCCAGTCGATGTTATCCATGGCTAAACGGGTCGGCGTGCTCGGTTGGGCTTTCAGGGAGAGATACCCTTCTTGCTGCAGCCATTCGTTAATGCAGATCCCACCATGCATACGTTTTGCGCCGTGGTCGGAAACCACCAGCACAACGGTTTCATCCAGGTTAACTTCCGCCAGTAGTTCACCGACCTGGCTGTCGAGATACTGGTAGTAGTCACGGAGGACATTTTCGAAGGGATTTCCTTGCTCATAAAGCCGGTGCTCGGGATCGCAGTAGCGCCAGAAACCGTGATGGAGGCGGTCCGGCCCCATTTCCACAAACATACAAAAATCCCATGGCTTCGCTTTGAGGAGATGGCGAATGAGGCGAAATCGTTTTTCGGTCATCTCATAGACCTGCTGGACCAACCAGGCCTTGTTTTCAGTGCGGAAATCCTTGACGTCAATGATGTACCCGTCCGTAACCCTGTCCACCTCCCGTTTGAGTTCTTCCGGATAGGTGTAGTTGCTGTCCGTATCCGGGGCCAGAAAATCGGCTACCAGGCAACCTCTGAAGGGTTTGGGCGGATAGGTCTGAGGAATTCCCACCAGGATAGACTGCAGGCGATGGCGCGATAAGATGTTCCAGAGTGTTGGCTCTTTTATGGCCAGGGCATTGGCAGTGTAAAGGGCATCATATGAAAAGTCCTTCCGGTTCCTGAATCCGTAAATCCCCAGCTGTCCGGGGTCTTTGCCGGTCGTCATGGAAGCCCATGCCGGTACGGTGATGGGGGGGTCAGTACTCCGCAAAGGTCCCCATAAACCCTTGCGCATGAGTTGCTGGAAAGTTGGTAAAAAGGGCAGAAACTGGTCGAATGCCAGCTGTGGCGTCAAACAATCCAATCCGATGATAAGCACTTTGCGTTTGGGCATAAGCTATTCCATGTGAATTAATGTTAGAGTAACGGCTTTGAAAATGCCGGGCTTTTTTATCGAAAACGACCTCCTGCATCATCCCGGCTATCCTTGTCGATGCTTGATTAAGATAAGCCCTCATATTCTGTCAAGCGCTCAAGTAATGGATTTCACGGTAATGGGGTGAATCAATCCCATGGTGCACACGAACAGCGCAACGTTCAGAACCGAGAGTCTTGTAGTGTCCGATCCCTTCAGGGTCGTTCTCCTCTCCGGCTCAGGTGCCAGACTCCAGAGTAGATCAAGAGTTGAATCGTCAAAATGGAAATGAGTCCAATGGCCGCGCGGTTGAGAAACTTTTTTAAAGGATAAGGCTCCATGCTCGTGATGCCTGCGGAACCAGAGGCAAGGGCCAATCCCAACGTAAGCACAAAGCAAACAGACAATCGGCATCATTTCCCTGCCCGCAAAGGAGTTCTCCTTGACTGGAAGCTTTCTAGGGAGACTTTCTATGCCATCTTGATACCACCACCCGATGTGGACTAAGCCGAGAACCGTACTGGCATATTGCAGTGCTCGATGAACGGTAATTGGGTCCCAACGAGGTCTCAACGATGATCATTTTCAGCCATGTCAGGTTCTGCACCAACCATCCCCGCGCAATGGGTGAAGGAATCCCAGGCAAGTGTGTGAATGCGGCACCGATTGCTAAGGAAATGATGACGACAGAAAGCGCGTGAGAGGTCTAAAACTGAATTCTTTGCCAGGGGCGTAAGTCTCTTCCGGTGGTGGCTGGGAAGCAGCGTCAGTGCTGGCTGCTTGAGAAACCCGTGGAAGAGCCAAAGGGCAATTGCTCCTAACCGGCAAGCAAAACACGAAAATACCCAGGATCGAATGGCTGAAGCCGGTCCAAGTGAGGAATCGGAAAGAAGTAGGCAAAATCGGGTGAAATGCTTCCTACAATCAGGGCGGAAGCGACCAGGCCCTTTCTCGCTAGAGGAATGCAGGCTGCGGTATGAGCTAGGAGTAAAGGGCACGTTTCTCACCTTTTCATCGAAGCAAACTCAGGTGCCGACGCGCTTGACGACCGTCTTAATGGTCTAAACATGGGACACGCTTGACGACCGTCTTCAGGGTCTTAAACATGGCCAGAAGGTCCAGGGTCAACGACATGTTCAGAACATAGAAGAGATCATATTGAAACTTCTCCATTTGTCCTTCCTCCGAGCCGGCGTAATCGTAATTGACCTGGGCCCAGCCGGTCAGACCCGGCTTCACACAGAAACGGAGTTCGTAAAAGGGAATCTTCTCGGCCAACCTGCTTCGCGAAATGCTCGCGAATGGGCCTTGGCCCAACAAATGTCATCTCCCCTTTGGCGATATTCCACAACTGCGGGCAACTCATCCAAACGCGTTTTTCGAAGAATGCGGCCGACCCGGGTAATACGAGCATCACTTTCTGTGGCCCAAACCGGTCCGGATTCGCTTTTCGCATTTTCCACCATAGTGCGAAATTTAATACATCTGAAAGGTTTCCAATCAACCCCCAGTCGTTCTTGAACAAAAAACACCGCACCCTTGCTCTCCAGCTTGATGAGAACAGCAATAACCCAAACAGAGGCGCGGTCACCAAAAGGAAAAACCAGGCCATGATCACATCCAGAATTCTTTTCACTTTCTTGTAAACGATGCTGTGGCTTCGCTGGAATTCAGGGCTCTTCAACAACCATTGATCATCTATGGACAGTACCGGAACTTTTCCGGTCAGATTTTCATAAAGACTCGAAAGATCCTGAACCGTCTTCCCTTGAAACTTCAGCTGTAAAATCTCTCGTATTTCATCGGCAGAGAAATGGCCATTCGTCGAATCGAAGGCCAAGACATCAAACTCTTTTTCCCGCAGCAGTTCCGCTATCCTCTTCTCTCTGAGGTGTTGGCCGCTCCGATGGAAAAACAGCCGGCTTAAACTCATCCATAATGCAAACAGCCTTGAGTTCAAAGCCCGTATAGGGAAGGCGAGAGATGTCTTCAACAAACGATGAAACGAATTCTTGCCGTGCCCGACTATGGCCAAACGCTTTCGCTTTCATGCATTTTCTGAGGACACTCAGGACCATCGCCCGCCACACCAGGAGAAGAAATGAAGTCAATAATGAAATGCGTGACCAATACTTCACGTCCAAAAACGCGTTTGGGCGCGAAGTAAAGTAGGCTGCTGACCAGAAGACCACTGAAGAACAGGCAGCAAATCAGCATCACAAAACTCTTTTGGAAAATCATGACCCGTTCGAGATCATATTGATCAAATAGATACATTGACAACAAATATATAAATACGTACCAGAAATAAAATGGGGTGCATTTTTCAACAATTAAATTTAGCAAAATAGACATCACCTTTTAACCATATCTTGATGCAATAACTCGCAATTATTGACAATATCAGAATTGCACTATCCCCAGAAACAGTGTATTGTAGCTTTTTTACACTGCTAAATAAATAATTTTCATTGTCACAATTAACTTTTCAATGATATACATAATATAAATTTCTTCGATATCACAAAATTCAGTCTTTATCGCTAATCTGACCATAACAATTGAAATCCCCACCATTTCACCTCACTGAAACCAATGACTTGAAGAGAGATGAATAATGCAGAGCGATCACCTCTTTGCGCAGATTCTCCTCAACGTATTCACGGCCTCTTCTCCCCATTTCCATGCGCAATCTCCGGATTTCTTTTCAAATAAAGGACCGCCTCAGCAATTTCACCGGGGATTCCGGTTGCACGCACAAGTCCACATCCGGCACTCTCAATGATCCTGGCCGTTTCCGACTCATTGTCGACCGAAGCGATCACCGGCTCTGCGCTGCACACATCGCGGCAAAGAGCTTGGAGGGTAGCGAAAAACCCGCCAACCCCCGACGATAGGTAATCACCCCCACCGACGCCGCAGCCCAGATCTGGGAAACCACATTTTCCGGTTGAGGGGGTAAGAATACTACATTTTTTAACCTTTTTGTGCGTGTCAACCTTTCGATATCCGCCCTTTTTTCTCCCCTCGCCACAAAGCAGAAAATGAGCTTCGGCTCGTTGCGAAGGATCTCGGCGGCATGGACAATGACCTCCACTCCATGGGGCACTCCGATATTTCCTGCGTACATTATAACAAAAGAATCATTGAGACCAAACGACCGGGAGAAGTCGTTGTCACCGTCGCTCTCTGGCCAAAAAAGCAAGGATCCAGAAAATTTTCAATGACTTCCACCTTTCCCGAGGGAACCCCTTTTTTTTCGATTATCTCTCGCATACCCCCGGAGATGGTCAAAACCTTATTTGAAAGGCGGTATACCGCCTTCTCCAGGAATCTCAAGCCCAGCAGGAGCAACCGGTTCTTCACCAGTCCGAGGTTCACCGCAATGTCCGGATAGATGTCCTGGACATTATACACGAAAGGGCATCGTTTAAAACGGCTGACCAGGTAGGCAACGATCCCGTTCGTCAAGGGGGGTGAAGAGGGGGCGAAGATGACATCCGCCTTCCCTGCCAGGAATATGGCGGCAAGCGCACTCGAGACATTGAATGAGATGAAATTCAGAACCCGGTAGAGGAGGCTCAGCCTATCGCTCTCCAAAGGAGGTGAAAACACCCAGGAACGAATCAGTTTTGCCCTCTCCCATTGGGTAATTTCATACAATCGGCAGGGACTCTTTGCATATGATGCCGGGCTTCCCTTGTGGTGATGCGGAAGGGACGAGACTATGGTGATCTCATCTCCCCGGTCCATCAATTCTTTAAAAATCGCTCCGTAGATGGGCATCAGGGGACCACAATAGGGATACCAATTGAGCATAATGACCAAGATTTTCATTGCACTTCCAGCACCATGCTCGCCAGCGACGTCTGCAGCGCCTTGTTGATATTCATCCATCTGTAGGCCTCCGGAACAATCCCCTGACTCCCGGAGCGGTCTTTTAAATTCATGGCCTTAATCAAACGAACAAGATCAGCCTCAGAGGAATTCGGCATCAGTTCTCCGGAGCCGAAGTCATTGACAATCTGCTCCGTTATGGGTGTTTGAACCGTGATGGTCGACGCCCCAACGGTCAGGTACTCCAGAAGTTTAATGGGGTATGCCGTCATGTAATCATCTCTGCCTTCGGTTTTATAAGGACAAAGACAGAAATCGGCTGTTTTCATGAGAAGATAAGAAACCCGCTGGTCCACTACCCCAACATAATGAACGCGATCCGACAGCGCCATTGTTTGAACCACCGTTTCCAACCAGATGCGCTCCTTGCTTTTGCAGAAACCGGCCAATACCAGATGATAATCCATTCCTTCCTGAAGGAGGGTTCGCAATGCCTTTAACACATTATGGACCCCGGAAACATCAGAATTGATGTGCCCCACAAGATAAATATACTTTTTCCCCAGGATTCCATTTTCCTCCATCAGGCTGTGCGCTGCTTGTTTGAGCAGAGGATCTTCCAGACACGATTTAATATACTCGTCGTGGACACCACCCGAAACCGCGATCAGCTTCCTCTTTCCACCATAAACTGCTTCACCAGAACCGGAGCCAGACCTCTTTCGGAATCCGGCGCATTGCATATAATGAGATCTGCCTTATGCAAGAAACCTCGATACAGAACCAATAGACTTCTTTCCAGGAATACCCTCCATCGGGGAGCCCTTCGGAAAGATGCATTGAAATAGCCCCTTCGCGGATCATCGAAAAAATCGGCTACCCATTTCATGCCGAGAATCTCTTTTGCCCATATTCCAATGATATTAGAGTATTCAAAATTCGTATAAACAACATCTGAAGACCTGATATATCCCAACAGGCGACTAAAAGACAAAAAGCATAGCACGGAAACTATATAGCTAACAATTGATATATATTCATTTATTCTTGAACTGATTCCATATAAAGTTATATTTGTTTTGAAATCCAGATTAATGGGAAGCCATTTCGACCTTCTTGCCAGGACGTGAAGTGTTCCAACAGAATCGAGCATGATCAGGCGTTGTCCCAGGACATTATTTTTCCACCTGAAATCATGCGGCCATATGTAATAAATATTACTCATTAAAATACGCTATATTTTATAGATTCCATATATTGTTATATCTTTTTCGATAAAATTATATTTTGCCATTATCTTTTCTCTGGCCATATCAAGCTTTACGATAAAAGATGGGTTGCGCTCCAGATTCCTTCCCTGGAGAATCCACTTACCCATCTCTTTGGTAATACTTGTTCGAAACTGAGTGAAAGCGATGAAAGCCAAGTCGCCATCAATCGCCAGACCTCTACACCAGCCCAGCTGATTTCGACCGATTATCCTGTTCAAATCCCAGGCTCGGAACTTATTCCCCTGCTTGGAATACCTCACAAGATGACCATTCGTGGTGGTAAAAAACACCGTATTGTCCTGGACAAAACCATCATGAGGGTTGCCCCAGCGAGCGAGATCGATCCGCCTCATGGTGTCAAGACCCAGCGCATCCTGTTGACAGAACCTTGTAACCCAGATCTCTCCGTCAAGGAAGAAGCAGTGATTGGCATGAACGGAATGCGGTTGCGTAGACCAGACATGCCGATAATCCAAAGACCGGTCAAATTGCCTGGAGACATGGACCTGTTCAAGCAGGTTGATAGCGGCGTGATGAGTGAAATCTCCGGCATCCAGAATCTCAATGCGCTCGAGCCCGGTGTTGACCACGTACATCCGGCCGCCGAAGAAGCCGACAAAGTGCAGATCATTGAGGAAGGGAGCAGTCCATACCGTTCCGGAAGTTTCATTCTCAAGATTTATCCGCAGAATCTGCCCAAAACTTGCCACATAGAAATCCCCGTCAACAAAGCACCCTCCGTTTACCTTGTGATGCCCGGCCATGACTATTTCCGGTGATTCCTCTATTCTGATCCAGCGCCCATGCTCACCTTCAGTCAGGGTGGCATCGCCGTCAGGAAAGTCGACGATGCGCAATTCCCCGTGGCTGTGACAGGTCCTTGAATCCATAAATTTTTGTTTGCACTTGAGACTGCAGGTAACAAGGAACATTCTTTTGCGAGTCATCATCTCAGAGGGTGTCAAACAAGTCTACCGACGCCGCCACCTCGGCCAAAAGCCGGATCCAGACGGGCCTGGAAAGCCTGAATGCCGGTGTTTACCGTAACGCCGCCATGGTGTGCGCAAGGACTTTCCTTACAGACTCCTCAGCCGAAGAAAACGGGGAACGGAAGATCCCGGTCAACCTTCAGGAAACGGACTATTCAGAAACCACTCCACGGTTCGCCTCAACCCCTCCGTGAGGTCAACCCCGGGCTGCCATCCGAGTATTTTTCTTGCTTTGGAAGTGTCGGAGTAATTGCGCCTTACGTCCCCGAGCCGTGGGGCCGTGTGGAGCAACTTTATGTGAGAATGCCCGGCTTCGGTCAATACTGGAAGAAGCCGGTTCAGGAGCTCTTCAATAGTCGTCTCCGCGTTGGTGGCGATCTGGAAAATCTCACCGCCGACACCCACGGTGGCTGCAGCCAGCTGAATCGCTTCGACCAAGTCATCCACGAAAATGAAGTCGCGAGTCTGTTTACCATCCCCATAGACTTCCAGGGTTTCGCCCGTCAGCACCTGGCGGATGAATTTCGCTACCACGCTGTTCTTGTTCCCCGAGAAAGGGCCGTAAACGTTGCCAAAGCGCAAGGCCACGGTTTCGAGCCCAAAAGTGCGGTAATACGCCGAGCAGTACCCTTCGCCGGCAAGCTTGCTCGCACCGTAAGGCGATACCGGGTGCGGAACGACCTCCTCGTGAATCGGCGGGAGACACTCGCCGACAGGAGCGCCGCTCGAAGCAAACACGAAACGCCTGACGCCGTTCAGTCGTGCAGCTTCGAGATAATTGAGCGTGCCGACAACATTGGCAAGGCAATCAGCGCGGGGGTCCGCCACCGAAGGCCCCACACCCGTGTTCGCCGCCAGGTGAACGATCACATCCACACCACGGGCAACCTCCAGGGCAAGCTGTTCATCCAGGATATCGCCAACGACTAATTGGGGAAGAGATGGGTCAGGTTTGGAGGGCACCGCCTCGGATGTGGCCTGCAAAGGGCTCAATTCCCTGAAGGGAGTGACGCCTGCCAGGTCGTCACGCGTCCCCACGGACAGGTTATCGATGATGCGGATGGAGTGTTCTCCTTCGGCTGCCAGCTTGCGGACCAGGTTGACCCCGATGAAACCACAACCACCGGTGATGAGCCATTTCACAGGCCAACCCCCTCACCGGAACGGGCCAGCTGCTTAAGGATTGCATCCCGAAACAGGATAAAATCTTCCAAGTGTCTCTTGAGAATCGTAACCACGATCGAGGCGTCAATCTTTTCGTAGTGATGAACAACGATATTCCGAAACTTCGCCATTTTGCTCATAACTTCATAGGTCGACGCTGGAATGAGGCCGTTCTCTTCGAGCACCTTGAAGCTGTCGGCATAACTGACTGGAACTCGAAACCCTTTGTCCGAGATAAAGTGGTTGGCAATATCGATACAGAGTTCGATCATCAAATGGAGTGTTCTTTCGACAATCCTTTGAGCCTTCCAGTTACTGCTGTATTCATCCAAAGACATGGCAGCGAACTCTCTGACTTGCTGAAGGTACTGCTCCATTTCAGAAAGCTTCCGCATGACCAGAATGCTATCCACCAAGATTAAATCGCCTCCTGAGCAGCGCTTCTTCCTTGATGGAGAAATCCAGATACTTTCTAATAATCAAGGACTCGAAAGCATGCCTGAAATGAGGATTGCGATCAACGAGCACCACCCTGTGCCTAAGAACTCTGGCCTGCAGCGGCAAGGGAGCAGTGTTCAGCACCACCAAATCCACATCATCGGTCTCCAAATCATCTATTAGTTTCCCGAGGAGATCCAGTTTCTCAGAGACCCAATCGACGCCTTCCGAAAAATAAAGCGCAATGTCTATGTCGCTGAATGGCGTTTGCGTCCCTCGAGCAACACTCCCAAACAGATAGGCAAAGACCACCCGTGGGTTATCCTCGAGGACTCTTGCCGCCGCTGTTTTCATTCGGGTTATATTTTTCGGGGTCTGATTGAATCTCATTGCCCTGACCTTTGCTCACCCGGCCCGGATACCCACTGGAGCGAGAGCGAGTATGATGCGAATCCGCTCAGTCCCACTTTACGCCGCGCATGATCTTGTGTTCCTGGATGTTTGCTCTGAATCGGGCGACGGTTTGAGCATCTCCGCCAGCACGTCATCGGTCAGGTAATGCGGCTGCAGTCCCAGTTCCAGCAAGCCCTGATGAACCGGGTTGTAATAGTGATCTTCGGCCTCCTTGCGAGGGTTTTCCACCGGCCGGATTTCAACCTTCAGGCCCATTGTGTTGCCCACCCGCTGCACCATCTCCGCAAGTTTGTTCACGGAAAAGAGTTCGACAAATTGGTTCAGGATGCGCAGCTCACCCCTTTGAGGGGGCTTTTCCAGGGCAAGCCGGACGCACTGCATGGTATCTTTGATGTCCAGGTAACCACGGGTTTGGCCGCCCTTTCCGTACACCGTCAGAGGATAGCCGGCAACGGCCTGGACCATGAAACGATTGAGCACCGTCCCGAAAATCTCATCATAATTAAAAAACGGAAACAGCCGTTCATCCTCCCCGGTTTCGTCGGTCACCATTCCGTAAACCGGCCCCTGCATCAGGTCCGTCACACGAAGGCCCCAGGTGCGCACATAGAACCACAAAAGATCCGTGTCCATGATCTTGGTCGTATGATAGAGACTGCCCGCCTGGCGAGGATACAGGAAGCGCCCCTTTCTGCCCTTGTGCTCTATGTCGATCCAGCCTTCCTCGATGTCGATGTTGGGAGTCCCGTACTCACCCATGGTGCCCAGCTTGACAATGTGAGCCTCGGGGACAAATTCGCGCACGGCGAAAATCACATTAGCGGTGACCAGCAGGTTGTTCTGCAGGGTGAGGGTGGCGGCACGCCGGTTGAGCATGGAGTAGGGTGCGGCGGGTTGTTCGGCATAATGGATAACGGCGTCGGGGGAGAATTTTCGGAAAACCTCGGAGGTGAAATCCCAGCAGCGTGAGATCGCCTATGAAAACCTCAACTTTGAACCCCGACTTTCCGTTCCAGAGGCGGGCCCGTTCGTGCAAATTGGGTGCTTCGAAGAGGGTCTCAACGTCCTCCTCTCGGCTCAGACGCCGACGCAGGTAGTTGTCGACCACAGCCACCTCATGGCCTTTGGCCGTGAGATGCATGGCCGTGGGCCACCCGAGATAACCATCACCTCCAAGAATCAGTACGCGCATAGGACTCCTCACAATACCGGTCGAGTTTTCAATCGCAGCGGGAAGATCAACAGGCACCGCGCAAACTACATTTTTACCACGTGAGGGGCCTGTATGCAACCTCCATTTGGCCAGTAGCGTTCGGCCGGGTGGGGAGGGGGAGTCATATCTGTATACAAGAGGTCATTGTTCCCGAGGAACTCGAGCAACTCGAATTTGGACAAGGGGGTTTCGTTTCCGGAATGGTAAGGGTTGGTAACCGTCTTCGACAAGACCCCCGAGTAGGTGTAGGTGGCTTCCCGGTAGCGCGAGGTGAACGCCGGCAGCACCACAAAATATCGGCCAAGCTCCCAGGCCCGGCGAGTCTCTTCGTGGCTCATCAGTTCTTCATACATTTTCTCACCAGGCTTCGTACCAATGATCTCGACCCCAATGCTCTCCGGCGCATATCCATGGAGCGGCGCCAGAGTTTCAACCATGACGTCCACCAGATCTTCGATACAGATGGTCGGCATCTTGGTGATGAAAACCTCCCCTCCCCTGGCAAGCGAAACAGAATCGATCACCAGTTGGGCAGCTTCCTTCACCGTCATGATAAAACGGGTCATGCCGGGATGGGTGAGGGTAACGGGCCCGCCGCGCCGGATTTGTTCCCGAAATATGGGCATGACCGAACCCCTTGATCCCAGAACATTGCCGAAGCGAGTGGACGCAAATATCGGTCCGTTGCCGCGAAAATCCTCATTGGCCGCGGTCATGAGGCGTTCCCCCATGAGTTTGGAGGTCCCCATTACATTAGTGGGGTTCACGGCCTTATCCGAACTCGTAAAAATAACTTTTCCCACGTTGTTTTCAGCAGCGGCCAGAATCACATTCTGAACACCTAGAATGTTGGTCTGCACTGCCTCGAAGGGGGACCGCTCACACAAAATTACATGCTTGTACGCAGCCGTGTGGAAGACCACATGAATGCCCTTCATCTTGCGGCTCAATTTGTCTCTGTCTCGAATATCGGCAAGAAAAAACCGCACTCGTTTGTGAACGCAAAACTCCTGCTCCAGAAAAAAGAGCTCGCTCTCGTTATTGTCGAGAGCGATGATCTCCTCTACCTGGGATTCTTCCAGAAGCTGCCTTACCAGTTCTCTTCCTACCGTTCCACAAGCTCCGGTCACGAGAACACGCTTGTGGTTGAGAAAGGTTTCCATGCATCCTCCATCGGTGAAGCAACCGCAGCATCATCAGAATGTATAAGGCTCCGCAGACTTTATTGCGAAGCCCGAGCGAGAGTAACGTCTCCATCAAAAAAAATCAACCAAAAGACAACCCTCCCATTTTTCAGGGGCTGATCGCAACATGGCCGGGAAACCCGTGAGCCTTCGCCGGAAAGTCTTTATGCTTTTGCTTTTAAACCGTGGTAACCAAACTGCTTTAACTATACACGCAAACTGAGCCGCAAGTCACAATAATTCGCAGCAAGGATGGCAGAGGCGGAAGATGAGGCGCCCATGAAAAACCCGGAACCGGCGAATCAAAACATTTTGGATTCCGGCCTTCGCAGGAATGGCAAAAGAGGGCTTTCTCGGCACTTTTGCAACAGCTTGTTTAGGGTGACGGCCTACGGTTGACTTCAATAATACCATGTGCTAAGAGACGGCGGAATTTGAAAAGACTGAGAGGAACATCATTATTGGAAGCCACCTTTGAAAAAATCGACATCCTGGAACAGGAATTTATTGTCGCCAATAAGTTGGGGATCCATGCCCGCGTGGCTGCTCAAATTGCAAAGGTGGCCAATCAATTTGCATCTGAAATCTGGATCGTTAAAGGCGACCACAGGGTCAGCGGCAAGAGCATCCTCGATGTGATGACTTTAGTGTGTCCACTCGGCAGCAAGGTCCAGATCTATGCAAGCGGCCCGGATGCATCCGAGGCCGTTAATGCTCTGGCCGTCTTATTTCAGACAAAATTTGGTGAACCGTAAATTCTCCAAGATCAAGCCTGTCTGCTTGAGTGCTTGCCCATAAAGCCGGAAATTAAAGGTCTCTCCGATGATGCTCGCTCCGGCGTCCGGTCATCAAAGCCACTTCGGATCTGCCGTTGCCGGTTTCTATCTCCCCCCTGCCCGCTTCGACGCCTTTTCGATTGATTGCTTTGACGATCGACCTCAATTGGCGTAGAGATAATCAAAATAGTGATTAATTTAGTCTCCCATGGGGGCAGCTAAGCTCTTAGGATTTGTGCCGGATTCGGGGCAATAGTAATGGATCAATACTCTAGAATCATTCAAGGAATTGGGGCATCGCCGGGAATTGCGATCGGCAAGGCCTATGTTCTCGAACGCCGACGCATCTCGATCCCCCATCATACCCTGGAGGATGAGGGGGCGATCGCCGAAGAGTGCAGGCGGTTCGAGGCGGCTGTTTCCAAAACTGAGATGGACCTGGAAGACATCAAACGCAGGGTCCACCCGGATTTTGCGGAACACGCCCAGGTGCTGGAAGTATATCAGATGATCCTGCGGGACCGCCCGGTCCACAATGAAACCCTGCGTTTGATCCGCGAAGAGAAGCTCAACGCCCAACTGGCCCTGGTTCGCACCATCATAAAAGCCGGGGAGCGCTTCAGTGCTCTTGATGATGAAGTCAGCCAGAGCCGGATAGCCGACCTTGAGGCGCTGGGCGAGCGCGTCTTGCGAAATCTCGCCGGCCAGGAGCACAATCCCCTGGATGGGATCCGGGAAAGGGTCATCATTGTGGCCCACGACCTCTCTCCGGCCGACACCGCGCAACTGCGCCTGGAAAGCACCCTCGGGTTGGTCACCGATCTGGGAGGGCGCACTTCCCACACCTCCATCATCGCGCGCTCATTGAACATTCCCGCGGTCGTGGGGACCGAAGTAGCCACCAAATCGGTCCCCAACGGCACCATCATCATTGTCGACGGGGCATCGGGCAAGATCATCACCAACCCGACCGAAGAGGAGATCAATTATTATCTTGAGCGCAAGAACGAATTCGAAAACTACCTCAGGGCTATCGCCAGGACTCCTCATTTCACGGCCCGTACTCAAGACGGGTGTCTGATCAATGTCGAAGCCAACATCGAACTGCTGGAGGAGGTTGTTGCCGCCAAAGACAATGGCGCCGAGGGCATCGGGCTGTATCGCACCGAGTTCTACTTCATGAATCGCGCCGATTTCCCGGACGAAGAAACACTCTATAACGATTATCGAGAACTCGCCGAACTCATGGCTCCCAAGTGGGTCACCATGAGGACCCTCGACCTCGGTGCCGAGAAGCTTGCCAACTGGTATCCGAAAATCGAGGAGACGAATCCGGCGCTGGGATTGCGCTCCCTCCGCCTCTGTCTCCATTATCCGGATCTTTTCAGGACCCAACTGCGCGCCATTCTCCGGGCCGGCGACCACACTCGCAATATCCGTCTCATGTTCCCCATGGTTTCAGGCGTTGGCGAACTGCTCAACGCCAAGCAGATTCTGCGCGAAGTCAAGGAAGAACTGACGCGAAAGCGAATTCCTTTTGATGAAAAGATGCCTGTCGGAGTTATGATTGAAGTACCGTCGGCGGTTGCTGTGGCCGACATGCTCGCGAGGGAAGTCGACTTCTTCAGTATCGGCACCAATGACCTTATCCAGTACAGTATCGGCATTGACCGGTCCAATGAACATGTGGCCTATCTCTTCGAGCCTTTGCACCCGGCTGTCCTGCGCTTTATCCGGCACACGGTGGCCGCCGGGCGCAGGGCGAAGATTCCGGTGAGTCTTTGCGGGGAGATGGCGGGAGAGCCGCTCTATACCCCCATTTTGCTGGGCCTCCAATTGACCAATCTGAGCATGAACCCTCAGTCTATCCCGCGAGTAAAGAACCTCATCTCCCGCTCGCGCCTCGAAGACTGCCGTCGCTTTGTTGCCCGAGCGCTGCGGCTGCGAACGGCTGATGAAATCAACGAGCGGCTGCACCGGATGATGATTGAAAGATTCCCCGAAGAATTGAGAGTTTTCAACCCGGGCATCCTGCCACCCGAGGGAATCGTGAGGAAAAGCAGAGGGAAAGCCGGAAGGAAGCATTCTTCATAATGTCCAGTGCGAAAACAACTCCCAAAGAGGGCAGTCGGCTCGTCTGCCAGAATAAGAAGGCTTACCACGATTACGAAATCCTGGAGACCTTCGAAGCCGGCATGGTCCTGCTGGGCACGGAAGTGAAATCGCTGCGCCAGGGAAAGGCCAACCTGAAGGACAGCTATGCCAGGATCAGGAATGATGAAGTCTATCTGTACGGGCTCCACATCAGTGCCTACACCCATGCTACCTATGATAACCACGAGCCTGAAAGGGTGAGAAAACTCCTGCTCCACAATTACGAAATTCAACGCCTCGTGGGCAAGGTCCAGGAAAAGGGGCTGGCGCTCATTCCGCTCAAGATCTACTTCAGCAAGAGCAGAGCCAAGGTGGAACTGGGCCTCGCTCGAGGCAAGAAGCTCTACGACAAACGCGAGAGCCTCAAGAGGAAGGAAGAAACCCGCGAAATGGAGCGGCTCCGCAAACGCTCCGGAACCTCCTGAGTCGGTGCCGTGATCCTGCCATGAAATCGCTGCGGCTGGAAGCCGTCGGCACTCTTATGTCCGAAACCGCGAAGACCTATGCTCACGGCGTGGCAACGGCCAAAGAAGCACTTGCCGCAGGAAAGGCCCACGAAAAGCTCGAACAGCTGCGGGAAATACAGGGATCAGCCTGAATCTCCATCCACGAAGTCACACGAAGCAACACGAAGAATCAAAACAGCCTTTAACTTCTTCTTCGTGAAAATTCGTGTGACTTCGTGGATTAATTTTTGCGGCTGCTGACAAAACTCACCGAACCAGCTCGATGATGGTCACTTCCGGGGGCGAGAGGACCCTCATGGGCGGTCCCCAGGTTCCCGAACCGCGGCTGGTGTAGAGCCTCGACCCCTTCCCCAAGTCATACAGCCCGTTCTGCATGGGATAGGCTATTCCCGTAAAGAGGGTGAAGGGAAAAATCTGCCCGCGATGCGTGTGTCCGGATAGTTGCAGGTCGAAGAGCCCCCGGGTCTCTTCCGGGACTTCCGGCCGGTGCTTGAGGTAGAGCGTGAAGAGCCCGTTCCGAGACGACGCGAGCAGGGAAGCTTCATCGGTTACCGAGCCCACCGTGTGATCATCGATCCCCACAATGTTCAGGCCGCCTGCCGCAACGGCCTCTCCCCGCAGCACCGTGAACCCGGAACGTTTGATGGTTTCAAGAGCCTGAGCCAGACCGGCGTAGAATTCGTGATTGCCGGTCACGGCAAATTTTCCCAATCGCGGTTGAACCTGCTTCAGGAGCTCAGGAATTGCTCCATTCTTCGCCATGTCCCCGTCCACCACATCACCGGTAGCAACGAGGATGTCGGGTTGTTCGGCACGAATCAGGTCGACAATCTTTTGCAGTCGTTCCTTCCCGTTGATGAGCCCCAGGTGCACGTCTGAGATTTGAGCGATTTTGAGGCGATCCATCCCCCGGGGAAGCTTTTCGGTATGAATCTCAACGTGCTCCACTCTTACCGACTGCGCCTCCCTATAGCCGTAGACACACGTCGCCAGCACGACAGCAAACACGACCCCCGTACCGACCCTGCCGGTGGCCGAAGGAAGATTGGTCCCCACAAGCATATTGAAAAGCTTCAAAACGGTCCCGATGACCCAGGCGGCCAGAAAACCCCAGAGGGACAGGAAGACAAAACCCATCCAGCTGTAGCCAACGTATGCCAGCAGGGTTGCCGGCCATTCATAGCCGGCCCGTTCCAAAAACCGGACGCCGATGGGGGCGGCAACCATCAGGACGAGAAAGAGCAGGAGGAAATAGCGGACACCACGGCGATGCGGAAGGAGAAGCCCCGCCTTGAAATAAACCAGGGCGTTCATGGCAGAGTAGACGGTGATGAAGACAAAAAGAAACCAGAACATTAGAGGCTGCTCACTTCACGGCTCTGGCGTAAATCACCTTGTGGTCTCCACGGTCATAGAAATCCCTCAAAACCGCCTCCTCCTTGAAGCCGTTTCTTTCGTAGAAGGAACGCGTCGGCCCATATTGCGGGCGAGCAGAGGTTTCGATGTAAACGCGGGCACCGCCGAAGCGATCAATAGAGCGAAGGCTCTGCAAGAGTAACTCCCGGCCGATTCCCAACCCCCTGAGGTCGGTAAGCACCGCTATCCAGTAAAGGTCGTAGCTTCCCTTCGTGCAGGCGATTGGCCCGAAGCACGTGTATCCGACCGGAGCGCCGTCGTATTCCGCAAACAAGAAATGATAACCGCTCGCAACACCTCTGGCTAGGCGATCCTCCACCAACTCAACGGCCACCCCGACCTCTTCGGAGGAAAAATAATCCGAAGATACAACAATCCGGCGCACATGTTCACAATCCTCGGGCTTGACTTCCATTCGAAAAACCAGGGGCAGCCCAAGTCTGCGGTGACCTGACCTGTTTTTGCCCGGCGAAAGCCTTTCGCAGTCTTCGTGTTCTTCTCGGTTTGATATCATGGCGACCAATCACAGATCCCCGACAATCCTCGCAATCACCTGCTCGAAAGACAGGCCGGCTTGCTCTGCCGCAGCAACGAACCCCGCATCGGGAGACAGGCACGGGTTGGTGTTGACTTCCAACAGCCATGGCCGATCCGACGCATCCACGCGAAAATCGACCCTGGCATAGCCGCGCAGAGCGAACAGGTCCCAGCAGCTTCGGGCAATCCGTTGGAGTTCCCCCAAGAGGGGCCCGTCTTCTTCCGGGAAGTCAAACCGTCTTGGAGTGTGGTGGTACTCAAAGGAATCGGATTCCCACTTGGCAGAGTATCCCACTACTCTCGGTTTTCCCGGAGGGTAACCATCAAAGCAGATCTCTGCCGGAGGCAAAACCTCCGGGCCGTCGTCCGCAGCCAGGAGCGAGAGATTAAATTCCCTGCCCTCGATAAAAGCCTCCGCGAAACATTCGCCACCGAGCCCCTCTTTGCGATTTTGCAGTTCGGCAAGCAACCGGAGTTGATTGTCCACCCGGACTGTCGCATTATCATCCAAGCCGATGGAAGCATGTTCCCAAACCGACTTGATGATATAAGTTCCTCCGGCAACGGGAGAAGTCTTCCGCAGGTCCTCCACTGAAAGCCAGTGGGGGGTGAGGATGCCCGAATTCGCTAAGAAGCGCTTGGCAACGATTTTATTCGATGTCAGGAAAACCGCTTCGGTGCCGGCCCCGGTATATTTGATCCCGATCCGGTCGAGCACTGCAGGCGCAAGGTAGATGAGCCGCCCCGCTCCCTCCACGGTTTCCACCAAGTTGAAAACGAAGACCGGAGAAAGGGCTCGCAGTTTTTCCGCCATCGCCCCGATATCGGCGGAGAAAGGCATGGAGACGGGTTCGTATCCCAGGTTTGAGAGCGTCTGCGCAACCACCTCCGCTTGGACCAGGACGTCATCCTCATCCTTGCCCATGCCTGCGGTCACCAGACTGTGCAATACCACAACCTTCATTACGGTGATCTCGATCCCATTCCCACACCCACCGGACCTCCCACTCTTTTCTTAACGCGCAAAGAGCCTTCCCCCACTAGCCACCAGCCACTAGTCACTAGTCACTAGTCACCCGCCTCCTGGCGGACTCCATGATCCACCCTATGAGCTCCAGGTAAGAAGTGCCGGACATGGTGCAAAGAATGGGCAGATCGGAGGATTCGGGATGGAGTCCGGGCAGCGGATTGACCTCCAGGAAATGGCTTCGACCCTTTGCATCAGCGCGCAGATCGAGGCGCCCCCCATCCCGGCACTCGAGGACCCGCCAGGCGGCAAGAGCAATTTCCATGGCTTGTTCCGCCTCTTCACCAACCACCGGACGGTACTCGACGAGCTCTTCGAACCTCTTCTTATTGAGATAGGAATAGGCATGCCGTTCCGCGCCATGTTTCAAAATCACTTCCATGATGCCGACGGCACGGGCCTCGTCGTCAGTTCCAACGATTCCCACCGTGAATTCCCGACCCGGCAGATAAGCCTCAACGAGGACGGGCTGTCGATATTCCGACAGGAGCCGCGCACATTGAGAAAACAGTTCATCGCGGCTGGACAGCTTGGAGGCCGCAGTAATGCCCTTCCCCGTGCCTTCCGCAACCGGTTTGGCAAACAGCGGGAACGGCAGGTCGACCTTTGCGATATCGCGATAGGCTTTGACAACTGCGAAATCCGGGGTGGGAATACCCGCGTCCCGCACCACATGTTTCGCCATCCCCTTATGAAGGGTCAGGGCAAGACAGAGCGGGTCGGAAAAGGTGTAGGGGACCCGGAACGCATCGAGAAGTGCCGGTACTTGGGCTTCCCGACCATATCCCTGCAACCCCTCGGCAATGTTGAAAACGAGGTCCCAGCGGTCGCCGCTTGCAAGGCGTGCATTCAAGGAGCGCACATTGCCGATGCGGTCGGTGGCGTAACCCAAATCCCTGAGCGCCCGGTCGATGGCATCAATGGTTTCCACGCGGTCAAATTCGGCGGTCTCTTCCTCTCCCAGACCCAGTGCCAGGTAGTCATCACGAAGGTCATACGTGATGCCAACCCTCATCGTCCCACTCTTCCGTTGGGATCGGGGTAGCGGTAGATTTCGCCTTGATAGTTGCGCAGCAGGAGGTCATCGCCATCTCTTCCCACCACGTGTTCCGGCAGCAGGGCAATCTTTCCCCCGCCTCCCGGCGAATCGATCACGTAGGTCGGGACCGCGTAACCGGTGGTGTGACCCCGAAGGCCCTGGATAATCTCAAGCCCTTTCTCGACCGGGGTGCGAAAATGGGATGACCCCGGAATGGGATCACACTGGTACAGGTAGTAAGGCCGGACCCGCATCCGCAGCAAGCCGTGAAGCAGTTTCTTCATCGTCAGGACATCGTCGTTCACCCCCGAGAGCAAAACCGTCTGGCTGCCCAGGGGAATGCCGGCATCCGCCAGCCGACTGCAGGCCTGCGCCACTTCCGGGGTGAGTTCATCGGGGTGGGTAACATGAATGCTCACCCACAATGGGTGGTAGCGCTTCAGCATACGAGTCAGAGTGAGGGTTATACGCTGGGGCAAAACCACGGGGACCTTGGTCCCGATACGCAGAAATTCAACGTGAGGGATGCGCCTCAAGCGGGACAGGATCCACTCCAGCCTTCTGTCGGAGAGGGTCAGCGGGTCGCCTCCGGAGAGCAGCACGTCGCGGATGGCCGGGGTCTTCTCGATGTAGGCAATAGCCTGCTCCCATTGGTCTTCATTGAAGCGGACTTCCTTGTCGTTGCCCACCATTCGGGAACGCGTGCAATACCGGCAGTAGGTGGAACAAAACCCGGTGACCATGAACAGAGCGCGGTCCGGATAGCGATGCACCACTCCGGCAACAGGAGTGTCGTTTTCTTCTCCCAGCGGGTCTGCCGCCTCTCCGTTGGTCCGGCAGTATTCCGCGTTTACCGGCACCACCGTCCGGCGCACCGGCTGCAGGGAATCCTTCGCTTCGAGGAGGCTCGCATAATAAGGCGTGATGGCGAGGGGAAGGGGGCCCTTGTGATTGGCAATAGCGCTGCGTTCGTCCTCGGAAAGCTCGATCATTCGCGCCAGTTCGTCGAGTTCCCGGATACGGTGGCGCAGTTGCCAGTGCCAGTCGTTCCAATCGGCTTTGGTTACGTTGGAATAGAATCTCTTTGCGGAAGCTGTCGGCATGCAGACTGACCAAGAGCTGGTCGCCGTCACCCCGAAGGCTGGATCTCCCGTTTCCGGGGCCGGAAGATTCACCGGGAATGCGAGCTGCCGACGGCGAAGATTGCTGCAGGAATTCGAACCCGGGAATCGCAGTGAAACATACGGCTTCGCTTGGAGGCTCAACTTCTTCATCTGAAGTTCCGACACTCTTTTCAAGGAAGAAGCTATCTTCCATGCTCTTGGCTCCCTGTCAGTTGGATGGGTGCAAGCTTCGGGGTCTTACGTCATACAAAACCGGTGATCGATGGCGTAATCATCTCTTTAAATCCATTTTCTCCAATTCTCTCAGCGGCGCAACGATCATGGAAAACTGCGGCCCGCGGTCAATGGCCGCTGATCGGTGATCGAAAAGGCCCAAAACTGCAGGGCGGCCATGCCTTTCATCCATTGCTGTGTCCCCCTCGGGTCGTGAGGGATCTTACAACTCCCCCCTTTCGAAGAGGGGGGAGCATGAGCGATTGTCGAGCGCAACGGCATTCCGCCTTGTCCCGCAATGACGACGGGAAGCCGGCTATTCCTGAATTTCCTCGAACGACGTTACTTCGATTATGTCTCCCTTGTCACTTTCAGTGATTATGCCGGTGGCTTCAACCATCTTTCCGACCATTTTTGACAGGTCTTTCCCTTTGACGATATAGTCTCCGTCTTCGGCTTCAATGATGATGCCCTTGTCCGTCTTGACCACCGTCCCTGCAATGGTTTCTTCTTCTTTTGCGGCAGACGACGAATTGACAAAAGCGGCAAAGGAAAAGGAAAAAGTCAACGCTACGACCAACGCGTAAATCAGAATGTTTCGGTTCTTCATCAATCTTCTCCTTTAATAAAGCATATGTTTCAGTTAACGACTGTTTCTCAGAACGCCTCTTGAATCGCCATTTTCCTTTAGCTCACAATACCTTATCACCCCTTTCGCGGACCCGATCTTGGCGTATGTTGATAACAGAATCACTCACCAATATACAACAAAAATTTATCATAAAAGTTGACCCCCTACAGGCCACATCCAAGGACCAAGAGCCAAAAGCTAAGAGCCAAGAGCCAACTGCGCTCGCCAGTCGAGTGCCAGGCACCCTGCCTGGAAAACGCGCACCGGGTTGAGATCGAGCTCCCGGATCTCGGGGAAGTCGTTCAGCAGCCAGGAAACGCGGATGATTACCTCAAGCAGGGCCTGACGGTCAAGGGGCAATTGCCCGCGAACACCGCGAAGCAGCAGCGCTCCTCGGCATTCATCCACCATGCGGTTCGCCTCTTCATAGTCGATGGGAGCGACACGAAGGGCAGTCTCCTTGAACACTTCCACATAAATGCCGCCCAGACCGACCACCAGCACCGGACCGAAGTTCGGGTCCTGCCGCCCGCCAACCAGCCATTCCAAACCGGGGTCGGACATTTTTTGCACCAGAACGCGCGGTCCCAGGCGCGTCAGGCTCCGGTAGCCCGTTTCTACCGCCTTTTCGTCGGCAACCCCGAGCACCACCCCCCCGGCATCGCTCTTGTGGATCACTTCGGGGTGAGCGGTTTTCAGGACCACCGGAAAACCCAGGTAGCGGGCCTGGCGCAGCGCCTCGTTCTCGTTGTTCGCCAACTCCCACGCCACGAGAGGAATGCCGTATGCGGTGAGCATCGAAGCCAGTTTCTCGGGCGGCAGCGGGCCCGGCGACGGGGCTTCGAGTTCCAGCCGAACGCGATGCCGGTCCATCCGCTCCGGCCGACCTTCCGCAAAGGGCAGAGGGTGAACTCGGCCGTAATCCCGGTTCCGGGCAAGGGCCCCGACCGCTTCTTCGGGATCCGTGAAGATCGGAACTCCCATGGCCTTTCGGTTGAAACGCAGCTCATCGTCGGTTGTGAAGACGCAAATACCGATCGGTTTTTCAATCTTGCCGATCAACTCCCCGAGACTTGCGATCAAGCTGCGCGATGCCTCGACATCCATGTCCCCCTGGTAGTTGTGGATGAAGATGACACCGTCAATGTCCTCTCGCGACAAGGCCTTTTCGGCAAGGGCACGATACAGGGAGAGATCGAAAAGATCGCCAAGGTCCAGGGGATTGTGAAGGCTGATTACCTTGGCCCGCGAATGCTCCTTGACCTCGTTGATTACTTCCGGAGGAAACGGAGGCAACTGGAACCCGCACTCTTCGGCCGCATCGGCGGCGAGAACCGCATGGCCCCCGGAGCGGGAGATGACAGCCAGCCGGTTCCCGCCCATTCGGGGAAGCGAGAACCCCTTGATTATCTCCAGGGTTTCTCGCTGGTTACGGCTGCGCAGGATACCGCACTGGCGAAAGGCTGCATCCACCACCTGATCGTCGCTTGCAAGCGAGGCGGAATGAGAGCGTGCGATCATCGCGCCCGACTGCCCCAAGTTGGACTTATGAATGACGATGGGTTTTGGAGAGCGGCGGGCAACTTCCATGAGCCGACGGCCCTGGCTGATGCCTTCGAGATAGCAATAGATGATGTCGGTCGCCTCATCCCCGATCAGGTATTCCACCAGATCCGTTTCATTCACATCGAGCTTATTGCCGATGCTGGCGAATTTGCTGAAACCCAAGTTCTCGGCGGCGAGCATGTTGATCATCATGGCCCCGACCCCGCCGCTTTGCGCGATCACGGCAACCCTTCCCGGTCGGGTTTCCGCCTTGAAGGGCATGAAAGGCACGGCGAGGCCGTTCCGGCGATTTATGAGGCCGAGGCCATTGGGGCCAATCATCCGCATTCCGTAGCGTTTCAAAATACCGAGAACCTCCTCCTCCAAATCGATGCGATCCGGCCCAAGCTCTCTGAAACCGGCAGACTCCAGCACCGCTCGCCGAATTCCTTTCTCCCCGCATTGCCGAAGGACCTCGGGAACCCCGACCGCCGGGACCAGGATGGCCGCCAGTTCGACCGGTTCGGGAATATCCTGCACCCCGGGGTAAATCCTATGCCCCAGGAAGGACCCGCCCCTTGGCCCGACCACGTAAACAGTGCCGGTATAGCGAAATTCCAGGAGGTTGAGCACGATTGTCCGCCCCAGATTCAGGGGAGAATCCGAAACCCCGACCACCACCACGCTTTTTGCATCGAAAAAAATATTCATGCGGCGAAGCTCTCCTCTTGGTGAATAGGAAAAGGATCGAAACGAATCAGCGCCGGTCCAGGATAGCATA
>CAWJQV010000038.1:0-177897 GCA_963844985.1 uncultured delta proteobacterium | reverse complement strand
ACCGGCAGCGATTCCGTCGGCGGGACTTCGGAATAGGATACAGAAGTTTCCGACGGCAAGCCACCGCTTTTCGCCTTTGCCTCACATTGGGCAAATGCTTGATTGGCGGTTCGCCGCAATGACGAAGAAGCGCCTGGTGGGTCTTTTTGCGAAATGATCAAGGTCCCGTCGCCGGGAAGAATCGTACCTGCCGATTTCCCCGATCAATTCTTCCGCCGGTGTGCTATCTTATCGACACAGAGGCTTTGAACCCGGACCGACAAGGAATGAGAGGTGATGATGGTTGCCCGTTGTTTTCGACTGATGCGTTTTTCGATTGTCCTGCTGATGGCTTTCCTCGTCTGCGGGTGTGCCACCTACCCGGCTTTCCACGATCCAGACATTGACTATAACGGAAGGTGGGATATGCAGGACGGGGGATACGGCGCCTACAACCCCTCCGTCAGCCTGTATGACGAGACCCCGGATTTCTGGTACGGGGGTCCCGTTTATGGCGGCTATTACTATCATTTCCAGAGCGGGGACGACCCTTACCGCTACCGGAGTCCTTAGCGCCGGCGCCTGACCATTGTTTGCACCGCGTACACCCACGCCATGGGGTCGAGGCAGCCGGTGCGGTTCCTGGCCATGGCCTCGCGGGTCTTTTCGCGGTCCACTTTTTCTTCGACCTCGCAAGCACAAATCGCCTGCCATGCAGTCGAAGTCGTCATCAAGCACGGCAAAGCCTCTTATTTTTGCCCTATCCTCGTATTCAAGCGGCCAAATCATGGTCTGCCCTCCCTGCTTTGCGGGACGAATGGGTTACCGCAATCATTCATCCTCGTTTGGCTTTCTCTTAACACAGGGCGGTTGCAGAAAGGTTAACCGGACCGCGGCGATTATTCATCCACATGGATAGTGCCCATCCGGAAACCCCTCCCGTGGTGGGAGGGGCAGGGGGAGGGGGTTGGTCAAAGGTCGGCAATCACATCTCTTTCCACCCCCACCCGGCCTCCCCCATCGAGGGGGAGGAGAAATTCGGGGCCTTTCCGGAGGGCAACCAGATGGGGTGAAGTCTTCAACGTGAAAGAGAACCGGCGGGAAGGGGAACCTGACGTGCAGGCGGCATCCTACTCGCCCGTGATCAGCACCCCCTGCGACTTGCGCCCGTCGACCTTGAGGGTCAGGGCGGGCGCAACCGACACCCGGGCGAGGAAGGGGGTTTCTGCTCTTGTCGGCAGCGATGCGAGCCACTTCCAGTCGATTCTGTCCCCCTTGCCCTCGTTGATCGTCAAATAGTTGATGCCGAGGGAAATGAGGTTATGAAAGAAATGGGAACCCTGGGAGGGTTCGGCATTCAGTTTGGGGTGGGCGGTTTCGATGATCGCTGCAACCCCGGAAATATCGCTCCAACTGACCGGGATCCCCAACCAGCGGTCGGCGGACCCCCAACGCCCCGGGCCGATCAGGATGTATTTGCGCCCCTCCTGCGTCAAGGACGCGTTCATCTGTCCGATTTGCCGGGCGATCTCGGGCGTCCGGCCCGGGTCGAAGGCATCGGGCTTGACGAAGAGGATGTCCGTTATGCCCCGGTTGATCCCGTTGCCCAGGGCCTGGTTGGAAACACAGAACGCCTTGTCCAGGTCCGCGGCGGTGATGTTGATGTTCACCATTTCTTCCCGGGCGCTCATCGGGCGAAGCTGGAGGATGGCAAAGCGGGGCCTGGTCTTCTCATCGAAGCTCAAATCGACGCAAAACTCCAGCTCAACCGGGCACCCCATTCCTTCCCGACCGATGGCCAGCACCTCGGCCAGAAGATCGGCCAGAGGAAACAGGCCGTATTTCAGAATCCGGGCGAAAGTGACGACGCGGAATCCCGGGACCATGTCGGAATCCCGGATCGCATGCTCATCCGGGATATACGTGCTGGTTAACGCCCTCACCGGGTCTTCGTCCCAGGCGTCCATGACTTCCCGTTTGGCCAGGGTGAGGGCGTCGTTCACCCCGAGGGCGCAAACGGGCTGCTCCAGTTTCAGCGCATAGAAGTAACGCTGCGCATTATCCAGGGTATCATTGACGGAGCAGCATTGGGAAAGCACTTCCGGATACCGGGGGGCGAAACGCAGGGCCTTTTCCCCGTCCATGACGGCTTTGCCCAGCCCCAGGGCGATGGTCGCAATGCCCTCTTCCGGTTTCATCCTCGCATAAGGGTAATAGTTGTGGGACTGCGCCACGCCCGCCACCGCGGGATAAAAGAAATTCCCGTATCTCCCGCCGACGAGCTTCTGGACGATCACCGCCATTTTTTCTTCTTCCGTCCGATGCCTCACTCGTCTTGAAAAGGATTTGGGCCCCTCGAAGAAGGTCGAGGCGAAAACCATTTTGATGGCATCAATCAGTTGCTGCAGCCGGCACTCAAGATCGGCGTGATCGTTGGGCAGCATGTAAGTCTTGTACAGACCGGCGTAGGCTCGAAACTGGGCGTCTTCCAGCAGGCTGGACGAGCGCACCGCCAGGGGATAGGAAAAATAGGACAGGAACCCCGCCAGCTGTTCCCGAAACCGTTCCGGAAATTCGGCTTCCATAAAGCGTCCGGCAATGACTTCATCCGGCAAATCCGCTTTTGCCAGATCCATGAGCGCATTATTCTCCACGAAGGCGTCGAACACCTCCGTGGTGATCACCAGGGTCTGGGGAATGAAGACATCCACCGAGGGGAACTTCGTTTCCATGGAAGCGTGCCGACGAAGCAGGGCGGCGGCGAAGGAGAGTCCCCTGGCTTTGCCGCCGAGCGACCCGGTCCCGACCTTGAAGAACTCGGTATCCTCATCGAAGGCCCGGGGATCGAAGTCCACGACGACCCCCTTTTGGCGACCCATGCGCCTTTCGTGAATAACCGAGATAAGGAACCGGCGGTGGCTTTCCAGGTCTTCGAAATCATCCTCCCTCACGGGCCTTACCCGTGAGGCCAGCTCGATTTCCGAGCGCGCAAAGAGCCAGCGGGAAAAATCGTTGCGGTTACAGTGGTGGACAAAGGAGTCGTCCGGTATCCACTGCAGTTCCTTTTCCAAGGCTCTCAGGTTGGGCGCCCGCCCGATTTCATGGCCTGCCGGCGAACGAAAGACAAAGTCGCCGAACCCGAGATGATTCAAAAAGAAGGAGCGCACATCCGACAACAGGGTCGGCGAATTCTTATCCACAAATACGGCGGGGATACCCGCCGCTTTGACGGCATTCCGCGCGTCGCTGCTCATGAGCAGCATGGGAATGTCAAACCGTTCCTTCCTGATGGCTTTCAGCAGGTCGACCCCGGCGTTCTCATCAAAGCTGTCGCGCCGGGGAAAACGGACATCGGAGATGACCCCCAGCACATAGGGCTCATACTGGCGCAACAGCGCCATTGCCCCTTCATAGGTCTCGGCCACGAGGATCTTGGGACGCGCCCTCATCGCCAGGAGACGATGTTCTTCGTTGAGTCCCTCCTCCATCACCGCCTGGGTCTGGATCACCAGTTCCCGATAAAAGACCGGCAGCAGGGCCGACAGATACTCGGGGGAATCCTCCACAAAGATGATCACGCGAATGGCGGCGGACCGGGTGTCGTGTGCTACGTTGCTCTGGTCCTCGACGCTCTTGATCATGGCCAGCAGCAGGTCCGAGTTGCCGCTCCAGATGAAACGGCGGCTGTAGAGAGACAGCGAGGAGGGTTGATTCGAAAAACCGTGCTCCTCTTCCGCTTCCAGACGATGATACAGCAGCATGGTGGGAAGCTTGGGCGATCCGGCCTTTATCCTTTCGACGGTGGCGGAAACATGAGTGTCAGCCACGCGAGGCATGATGATCACCAGGTCGAAGTGCTTGTTCTCCAGGGCAACCAGGGCGGCTTCGGTCGTGGACACCCAGTTCAACCGGGGGGGGTGACTCAGGTTCAAGCCCCGGTATTCGTTGTTGATGGCCTCCGACAGACGGCAGTCCTCTTCCATAACCCAGGCATCGTAGGGAGTTGAGATCAGCAGGATCTCCCGCACTTTCTTGCTCATGAGTTCGTGAAACAGCTTGAACCGGGGATCGAATTGCTCGGTCAAATGGTCATTTGCTCTTGCCGCCATCATTTGTCGCCTTATCTCGGCAGCGGGGCTGTCGCCTTCCCCCGCTCATTCAAGGGGCATTCTCCAAAATCACGACCCGGTTCGCCCTTGCCTGCACCGGGTAGGAAGGCGCGATCGGCCCCGTGAGCATGATCTCGACGGTCTGACCCACCTTCGCCGACCGCTTCGGGCCAACTCCGACGAGTCTCGGCTGGACCCATTATCGGCGGCCCTGCGCTCAGCTGGTTTCCATCCGAAAAGGTCCCCAATTGCTCCTCCCCCTCGATGGGGGAGGCTGGGTGGGGGTGAAAAAGGATGCGGTTGCTGACACTTGATCAACCCCCTCCCCCTGCCCCTCCCACCAAGGGAGGGGTTTCCGGATGGGAATTGGCTACTTGCTCGTTGGCCATTTCCAACAAACCAAGAAGTTCTACACAGCATAATATATCACCTCCTCGATATACGAGGGGGGCTTTCTTTTCCCCCTTTTTAAAACCCAAATTGAGCGATTTCCTACCCCCTCCCCCTACCCCTCCCGCCAGGGGAGGGGTTGTACAGAATAGTCCCTCCCCCCCTCCCGCCTACCCCTCCCGCCAGGGGAGGGGTTGTACAGAATAGTCCCTCCCCCTCGATGGGGGAGGTTAGGTGGGGGTGAAATCATTGTCAGAACGAAACGTTACCCTACTGCAGAGGACCGAATCGCTCAACTTGGGTAAAAGGGAGTGGGGGGATTTGATGCTTTGTTGTCATCTGCCGGATCATGAAGGCTGCGGGCAGATTCCGGCCGGGGTCAGGAAAGCCTTGCAGACCCCGGATCACGGTTGTCACCGGAGTGAGGAAATCAAGAAAAGGTAGCCCGGTCGCGGGATTTTCGGGTATGCTGACCGCTGAAATTGCCGTTGGAATAGGAAATGAAAAGGAGACGAAGATGGAACAGCCTGGAAGAACCGTTCTTTTCGAGCGCCACAAGAGTCTCGGGGCGCAGATGGTCGAATTCGGCGGGTGGGAAATGCCGATCCAATACCCGTCAGGAGTGGTGGAAGAGCATTTGTCGACACGGAAGCGGGCCGGGATTTTCGATGTCTCCCACATGGGTCGCTTCATCGTTCGCGGGGCCAAGGCCGTCCCTTTTCTCCAGCACGTTTTGAGCAACAACGTCGAAGCCCTCGACCTGAGGCCCACCGGGGCGCAGTACACCCTCATCCCCGATGAGACGGGCGGTGCCGTTGACGATGCCTATCTCTATCGCTTTGTTGAGGGGGAGTATCTCCTGGTCGTCAACGCCGCCAACCGCCTGAGGGACTGGGAGCACCTCCGGCGGCACCTCGGGGATTTTGACGGCGTGGAGCTGAGCGATCGCACGGAAGAGATCGCCATGCTCGCCCTGCAGGGGCCCATGTCGCGCCGGATGATGGCAGAGGTGGTCGAGTCCGGAAGACTTCCCGAACCGGTCCGGAATGCCGTAGGGGTCGTCGAGATTGCCGGGGCGCAGGTGATGGTCGGCCGCACCGGCTACACGGGCGAGCCGCTCTCCTTCGAGCTTTTCATGGATCGAAGCCATGCCTTGCCGCTCTGGGACCTCTTCGTCTCCAAGGGGGCCGTGCCCGCCGGTTTGGGTGCTCGGGACACACTCCGTCTGGAGGCGGCCCTGCCGCTTTACGGCCACGAATTCGGCCGGGACCCTGAGGGCCGGGAGATTCCCGCTTATGCCGTCGGCATCACCCGATTTGCCGTGAGTTTCTCCCCGCTGAAGGGTGAATTCATCGGCCGGGCAGCCCTGGCGAAACAATTTGCCGCCCTCTCCAAAATTGTTTACCGCGATTACTCCGCCATGGCCGATCTGCCGCGGATGATCCAACCGGTTGCGGTTACGGGCCGCGGCATTGCGCGGGCCGGCGCCGGGGTCTTCAGGGGGGGGAAGCACGTCGGCCATGTCACCAGTGGCACGATGGTGCCTTACTGGGCCTTCGAGGATGGCGGGCTCATTTCCAGGCAAACCGGCGAGCACCGGCTGCGTTCCATCTGCCTTGCTCTTGTGGACAGCGACCTCGTCGAAGACGATCGAGTGACCCTTGATATCCGGGGCAAGAACGTGGACGGGGTCGTTGTGCCGTTCCATCTGCGTTCCGAAGCGCCTCCTTATGCCCGTCCCATTGTTTATGGCCACGAGCTTCCGGCGAAAACCGCGCCGGCCGCCACCGCCGGAGGAAAGAGCTTGAAGCTGCTGGAGAAGACCATTGCAAACTGGCAGTGGCGCCAGCGGGACGCCATCAACCTCATTCCCTCGGAAATGACGGTCTCGCCCATGGTTCGCATGCTTTCGGTGATGGACCCGTCCTTCCGCTATGCCGAGCACAAAGAGTCCAAAGCATTTTACGATGCCGACATCTTCTACTACCAGGGGACCGATTTCATTGCCGAAGTGGAGTGGCTGCTGGAAGAGGAAATGCGGCAATTCCTCGGCTGCAGCGAAGTCGAAACGCGGCTCCTCAGCGGACAGATGGCCAACACCAACGTCTTCAGCGCCATGCTCGACTATCTCAACCGGGCCGATCGCCGTCAGGAGCAGCGGCGCATGCGCCGGGTGATGAACCATTTCATCGGCAAGGGCGGCCACCTCAGCGCGCAGCCCATGGGCGCCCTCAGGGACTTTGTGGCCCGCGATCCGCTGACCGAGCGGCCGGCCGTGGTAAACTTTCCGGTGACGGCAGAGAATCCTTACCGGATCGATGTGCCCGCCACGCTCGAACTGATCGACATCTGTCGACCCGAGCTGATCATATTCGGGAAAAGCATGGTTCTCCACAAGGAACCCGTGGCTGAAATCCGGCAATTTCTCGATGCCGCCGGTCTCGATGCCGTGGTGATGTATGATATGGCCCACGTCCTGGGGCTGGTGGGCGCTCATTTCCAGCAGCCTTTTCGGGAAGGGGCCGACCTGGTGACGGCTTCGACCCATAAGACCTTCTTCGGCACCCAGCGTGGCGTGGTGGGAAGTCGCTTCCAGGAACACGAAGAGCGGTATGAGCTGTGGCAGGCCGTCCGCCGCCGGGCCTTTCCCGGTTCGGTGTCCAACCATCACCTCGGCACGCTCCTGGGACTCCTCATGGCTGCCTATGAAATGAATCATTTCAAAGACGAATATCAGCCCAAGGTCGTTGCCAACGCCAAAGCCTTTGCCCGAGCCCTCAAGGATTGCGGCTTCGAGGTGGCCGGCGACCCGGACATCGGCTTCACGGAAACCCATCAGGTCGTGGTGGATGTCGGCTACGCTCGGGGGCCCGAGGTGGCGCAGCGTCTCGAAGCCAACCACATCATATGCAATTTCCAGGCTGCGCCCGACGAGGAGGGCTTCACCGCCTCCGGGGCCATTCGAATGGGGGTGGCGGAAATGACCCGTTTCGGGATGGCGGAAGAGGACTTTCGCGGCCTGGCGGTGCTGATGAAAGAGGTGGTCATGGACGGCGCAAACGTGGTGAGTCAGGTCAAGAAATTGCGCGAGCCATTCCGGGAACTGCGCTACTGCTTTCGCGGGGAGGAATACCAGGGCTTCATGCAAAAGATGCACGAGTTCCTCTAGGATATCGGTCGGGCGAAGCCGGCGATCCGCGATCGCTGAGACACATACGCCCCTCATGCCAAGAGACAGTGCCCGTTATTGCCGGCCCTTTTGCTGGTTTCGAGTGTCCCTTGAGGACCTGAGGCCGTGCCTGGAAGAAGAATCCGGCCTCAGTCCTCTTCCGGCGAGACGATAAGAAGACAGCCTTTGTCGAGTATCGTGCACGCACCGCACATGACACATGCTTCCCGCTCGTCGTCCCGGGCCTTGTCGCTTGTCTTGCCTTCCTCTTCCCTGGTTTCCATCGAGGCTCCCTGTGCATGCTGTTTCGTGCTTATGCCTGATGCCTATAAACTTACTGGTTTCCGGGCCTCCCGGGACAGCCTCTTGCGATCATTTCCGGGTCACGCAGGCAAGTCCCGATGGTAACTAGTTCCCATCCGGAAACCCCTCCCTTGGCGGGAGGGGCAGGGGGAGGGGGTTGGTCAAGTATCGGCAATCACATCCCTTTTCACCCCCACCCAGCCTCCCCCATCGAGGGGGAGGAGAAATTCGGGGCCTTTCCGGATGGCAACCAACTACCCTTCGGCTTCCGGCACGGGAACCACCGGCCGGGGTTTTCGCCAGGTGGAAAAGGGCCCGCAGTTTTCGCTGGAGGGCTTCCATGTAAATGTAAACCACCGGGGTAATGTAGAGCGTCAGGAACTGGGAAAGCACCAGGCCGCCGACCACCGCGAGGCCCAGGGGACGGCGCGCTTCGGCCCCCGCCCCGATGCCGAGGGCGATGGGCAGCGTCCCCATGAGGGCCGACATGGTGGTCATCATGATCGGACGGAAGCGCAGAATACAGCCTTCGTAGATGGCCTCGGCGACGCTTTTGCCCTCGTTCCTCTGCGCCCCCAGCGCAAAATCGATCATCATGATGGCGTTCTTCTTGACGATGCCGATCAGCATAATGATGCCGACGAAAGCGTAAACGCTCAGGTCCACCTTGAAGATGAGAAGGGTAAGAAGCGCTCCGGCGCCCGCCGCCGGCAGTCCGGAGAGGATCGTCAGGGGGTGGATGAAACTCTCGTAAAGGATGCCGAGCACAATGTAGATGACCAGGATGGCCATGATCAGCAGCAGGAACAGGCCCTGCATGGAAGACTGAAACTGCTGCGCCGTGCCCTGAAAGCTCGAGGTGATCGTGGCGGGGACGCGCAGGTCGCGAACCGCTTTCTCGATTTCGTCGACCGCCTGCCCGAGCGCAAATCCGGGTCTCAAATTGAAGGAAAGGGTGACCGCGGGCAATTGGCCGTTGTGGTTCACCGTAAGCGGCCCGATCTGCTGCTTGATCTCCGCCACCGTGTCCAGAGGGACCAACTGCCCCTTGCCGGAGCGGACGTAAAGCCTCGACAGAACCGAGGGGTCCCGCTGATACTGGGGTTCCACCTCGAGAATGACCTGGTACTGGTTGGTGGAAGTGTAAATGGTCGACACCTGCCGGGAGCCGTAGGCGCTGAACAGCGTGTTCTCGATCTGAGACGCGGTGATGCCGAGCGACCGGGCCTTCTGGCGGTCGATGTCGACCAGCACCTGAGGGCTGGTGATCTGGAGGTCGCTCGTGACATCCTGCAATCCCGGCAGCTCGCGCAGTTTGGCTTCAAGCACGGGGGCCCAGTAATAGAGCTCCTTCATATCCGGACCCAACAGGGTATATTGATACATGCTCTTGGTCATCTGTCCCCCCAGCTGAATAGGGGGCGGATTCTGCAGAAAGACCCTGATCCCCGGCACCGCAGCCAGCTTGGGCCGCAGTTGCTGGATGACCTCATTGGCGCCCATCTCGCGTTCCGATCGGGGTTTCAAACGCATGAACACAAAGCCGGTGTTGCCCGTTACGGAAAGCCCCCCGGCACCGGCGGAAGACATGAGGTTTTCGACGCTGGGTTCTTTCATGAGGATCTCGGCAATTTTGTTCTGATGCTCCACCATGGACTCGAAGGACGTTCCCTGAGCCGCTTCGGTAAAGCCGAAGATCTGGTTGATATCCTGGCTCGGGATGAAGTCTTTGGGGATAATCCCGAAAAGATAAATGGTTCCTGCCAGGAGACCGAAAAACACCACGATGGTCAGAGCGGCCGTGGCGCAGCGACCATTTCAGGGAGCGGTCGTAGAGCCCCAGCATGCCGTCGAAGAAGCGCTCCATCAGGCGATAGAGGCGGCCGTGCCGCTCTTCGCTGGGCGGCTTGAGGATGCGGCTGCAAAGCATCGGCGTGAGGGTCAGGGAAACGAATCCGGAGACCAGAATGGCCACGCTGATGGTGACGGCGAATTCGTGGAACAGGCGCCCGAGGACCCCGCCCATGAAGAGGAGCGGGATGAAGACGGCCGCCAGCGAGAGGGTCATGGAAAGGATGGTGAAGCCGATCTCCTTGGAGCCGTCGAGGGCGGCCTGGAGCTTGTCTTTGCCCATTTCCAGGTGGCGGACGATGTTTTCGAGCATGACGATGGCATCGTCCACCACAAACCCGACGCAGAGGGTCAGCGCCATGAGGGAGAGGTTGTCGAGGCTGTAGCCCATCAGGTACATGACCGAAAAGGTGCCGATGATGGACATGGGCAGGGCGAGGCTGGGAATGAAAGTTGCGGAAATGTTCCGGAGAAACAGAAAAATGACCATGACCACGAGGCAGAGGCTGAGATAGAGGGTGAATTTGACGTCGGCTATGGATTCCCGAATGGATTCCGAGCGGTCATAGAGGAGTGGTGAGGTTTAAGGAAGCCGGCATCTGGGCGCGGAACGTGGGCAGCAGCTTCTTGATGGCGTCGGCGACCTCCACCGTGTTCGTCCCCGGCTGGCGCTGGATGGCGAGCACGATCGCGCGGGTGCCGTTGAGCCAGGCGGCGGTTTTGTCGTTTTCGACACTGTCGATGGCCCGGCCGACCTCTTCGAGATAAACCGGCGAACCTTTGCGATAGGCTACGATCAGGGGCTTGTAGGCCTCGGCCTGGGTGAGCTGGCCGGTGGCCTGAATGGTGATGGCCTGGTGCTTGCCGTAGAGCGTCCCCGTCGGGAGGTTCACGTTATCCTCGGCGATGCTCCTTTCCACATCTTCGATGCCGATGCCCGCCGAACTGAGGGCGTCCGGGTTCACCTGGACGCGCACGGCGTATTTTTGGGCTCCGTAGATCTGGACCTGGGCGACCCCGCTGATCATCGAGATGCGCTGGGCCATGAGCGTGTCCGCATACTCGTGCACCGTGGACAGGGGCAGGATGGCGGAGCTCAAGCCGAGATAAAGGATGGGCTGGTCGGCCGGGTTCACCTTCCTGAAGTAGGGGGGGGTCGGCATGTCCTGGGGCAGCAGGCGCTGGGCCTTGGAGATGGCGGTCTGAACGTCCTGGGCCGCGGCGTCGATGTTTCTTTCGAGAGAAAACTGGAGGGTGATCCGGGTGATCCCCAGAGCGCTGGTCGAGGTCATGGAATCGAGGCCGGCGATGGTCGAGAATTCCCGCTCAAGAGGGGTGGCCACCGAGGACGCCATGGTCTCGGGGCTGGAACCGGGAAGGTTGGCGATCACCTGGATGATCGGGAAATCCACGTTGGGAAGTTCGCTCACGGGGAGCAGCCGGTAGCTCATGATGCCGAAGATGAGAATCCCCATCATGACCAGAGTGGTCGTGACGGGACGGCGGATGAAGAGTTCGGGAATGTTCATCTGGGGCTCCCCTTGTCTAATTCTTCTGGCTGTCTTCAACCGGCTGGATGAGCGAGCCGGAAGCGAGCCGGAGCTGCCCGTCGGTCACCACCGTTTCACCGGGCGCAATCCCCCTGGTGATAACCGTCTCCCCGTCGATGGTCTCTCCCGGGACAACCGGCCGATATTCCACGGTGGAATCGTCCTTCACCACAAAAACGTAGCGGCCCTGCTGACCCGACTGGATGGCCTGGGACGGGACCACGACCGCGCCGGATTGGGTGGCCAGGGTCAGGGTCACCTTCACGAACTGCCCCGGCCAAAGGGTCTTGTCGGTATTGGCAAAGGAGGCCTTGAGGGGGATGCTGCCGGTATTGGTATCCACGGCATTTTCGATGAAGGCGAGTTGGCCTTGGATGATTCTGCCCGCATCACCGGCGATTGCGGCTTGCACTTCGAGCTTGTTTTCGGCCATGCGGTTTCTTATTTCGGGAAGGTAGCGTTCGGGGACCGAGAAGGAGACATAGACGGGTTTGATCTGATTGATCAACACCATGGGCTTGTCGTTGTCATTGGCCTTCATGAGGTTCCCTTTGTGAATTCGAATAGCCCCTACCACACCGTCGATGGGAGATTTGATAAAGCAGTAGGCGAGCTTCAGTTTGGCATTTTCCACGGCCGCTTCGTCGGCCTTCAGGGTCGCCGCGAGGGCATCGGCATTGGAAGCGATCTGATCGTATTGCTCCTGCGACACGAAACCCTTCTTGGCCACGGAACCGTAGCGTTCCTCCTGCCTGCGCGCATTCAGCAACTGAGCGCGGTCCTTCGCCAGATTGGCTTCGGCCTGTTTGAGCGTCACTTCGAAAGGACGCGGGTCGATGGTAAAAAGCATATCCCCGGCTTTGACTTCCTGCCCCTCCTTGAAGTGCACGATCGCGATTTCACCCTCGACCTGGGCCTTGACCAACACGCTGGAATAGGCCTCCACGTTTCCGATGGCCCGGATCTGCACCGGCACGTTCTTTTCGACTGCCATGCCCACGGTCACCGGCACCGCCATCTGCTTTCGCTGATCTACCGTCTTGGGGACGCCGGAGGCATCCTTGGAACAGCCCGATACCAGGTAAAGGACAAGGAAAAGCAAGCAGAAAGGGCACCATCAGGCCATCCCTCGGGTACTTCGATCCGGTCGTATTTCCCCTTCGTGTCAAACTCATCTTGTTCTCCCCGGTTCATTCCATCTCATATATGATGGTCTCGCAAAAAGGCTCGTTCATGGTTTCTTCGTCATTTCGGCGAAAGCCGGGTTCCACTCTCTTCAATCAGTTAGAGAATGCATGGACCCCGATTTTAACCGGAGTGACGATTTTTTTGAAATCTATCTAAAATGTGCTGAGAATACCTGTGATCTCGCGCTTGAGGTAGATTATATCATCCACCGTTAACCCTCATTCCGCCAATTACTGTCGAATGACAGCCTCCCGCCACGCAGGAAGTGTTTACAGAAAAGGCCTCTTCAGTCAACCCCTGAACGTACAGTTCAATTCTTGAAATCGCATCAAGAATGTGATGGAGATAAACCGAGTCATCACGCTTCATAGATAACCACCATTTCATCCTCGATGGCGTCCCGGAGATAAGGGCTCAATGCTGCTTCGGTGAGCAAGTCGACTTTTCTGCCCAAAATTTCCGAGATTTGCCGTTCCAAAGCGACTACAGCCAGTAGGCTTTTGCGTTGTGCGAAATAAACTAAAAGGTCGACGTCACTCTGCTCTGTTGCCTCACCTCGCGCCACGGAACCGAATACCCCAACTTTGATGACACTGTTCTGGCGGTATAAATTCAGTCAACTCGGGAGCATCAATAGGTAGCCTATCCATCCTGGCCCCCCTCACATCGAAATTTTCAGGAAAGGATTTCCTGGTTAATGAAGGGTGTCAGAATATCACCCGAATATATCCGATCTTATCCATTGTTTGTTCGGCTCACTTATATCAGAGCCGGCAACTGGCCGGGAAAGAAAAAGAATAAGTCCGCTTTGATCTCAAAGCCAGAGGACCTTTACCAGTGACTCCACGCGCTTGAATTCCGGATCGCCGGTAACGACGGTTGCCTCTGTTTCTTGTGCGAGAGCGACAACGAAGGCATCGGCGTAGGAGACCGGAAAACCGGCTTTGACATGGGCTGCGGACAAGACGCTGTCCAGGGTGACTTCAACTATCTGCAGAGGCAGGGTCAAAATATCGTGCAGAATCTCTTGCGAGGTTTCCCGGCCCAGCTTGCGTTCAACCGTGTAGACTATTTCTCCGAGGTTTATGACGCTGAGAAAGACCACGGCATCCTCATTTCGTGCCTGTGTGAGAATCTCTTTGACCTTCAGAGCTGCCGGTTCTGCCTGGAAATACGTCAAAAGCGCAAAGCTATCAAAGACGAAGCGAGGCTTCTTCACGTTTCAACTCCGCTGCCCGGTCTTCAAGTAAAGCCGCTGCCAAGGAAACGGGACCGGCCAGCTTGCCGAACAGTTCCTCGACCGGATCCTGTTTGCAGGGGACGAGGTAAAGCTTTTCGCCTTCTTCCCGGAACTCAACCACGGTTCCCGGCTTCAGACGATAGCGCCGACGGAGGGCGGCAGGAATGACCACCCAGCCTTTGAGAGACACCTTAGCCTTCATCAAGGTTGGCAAACCCATGTGATTCTGCCTCTTCTAAATGTTATACTCTTCACTGGAAAATGTATAACATTTCTCCTTCGAGAGATCAATGCTCTTGCTCAGAGGCGGGCGGCGTCGGATTGTCATAAGCGAAGAAAGGTCGGATCCTCTTTGTGCTTCAATTCCCGGTGGGATTTGCTCCAGGAGCCAGACGAGGTATTCCGCCCGGACGAACTGGAGTTTCCGGACCATTTCAGTCATTTCGATCTGATCACCGTTTCACAATGCCTCCATCTTGATTCCGAATACAATGTCGAGGCCAAAAGAAGGGGTTGACACTCGCCTCGTCATAGACCAAAGAATAGGACGTCGCATCTCGGGCGCCCACAGACCATTATTGCGGGACGAATCCTGATGATCGCCCTGCAGGACACCAACCCTTGATTAGAAATGCGGGAAGTGAACGGTTGCCGTTGTGATGCACCTGCTTGAGATCCATTTTGAGAACGCTCGCGAAAATGGTGATGGCAACCTGTGTATCAATAATGAAGGCCATAGACTTTCCAAATGGAGCCTTCTGCCTCCAGGCCCCGCCGGTCAGGAGCTGTTGCGTTTGATCGCTGTTGCCTGTGGGGGCGTACGCCTCTTTTCACGGCTCCCATTCGCCTTGCAGAAGCTTTGCCGCAGCCCGGCCAGCCGGCTGCAAGTGGAAGTCCTCCTTGCCCTCCATCCTCTCTATGCCCGCCAGACGCAGAACACCGGCCTTTGGGGCAGCGGCGTTTGCTTTGACGAAAAGAGCATGCTCACCGGACTTGCTCCCCTGGAATATCGTTTTCTCTCTTCTTTGGCACCCCGGCACAGAGCAAAAACGGGACTGGGTAACTCATGGCTGTTCCTGCTGGGCTATGGACCTCAACCCAGGCCCCATATCAGGACGGATGATTTCGACTTCACCGATCCCTTTTTCCGCCGCACCCGTTTCCATTCGATGTTCCTCACCGAAGCACCGCTGACTGACCCGGTCGCCTTTCTTACCAGGACCCATTATCGTGGCATCAGGAAGCGGCGTCTGGCTACAAGGCACACCATGGAGTGCCTTTCCGACTTAATCAAGGGCCATCTCGGTATCGACACCGGAAGGTGGCTGGACAAGCGGCTGCGATTTCGGGGAGCAGTGGCGCAACCTTCCTCCCGGGCAACAGTGCGCCCTTCTGCCCGCCCTCGATGCGGCGCGGCATCTGCTTGACGCTTATCCAAAGGAGCGTGAGCCTCTGGAACTTCCCGGTCTGATCCTTTTCGACCGTCCCGACCACTTTTGCCCCCATGAGCACTTTGCGCACTGGACCAGGTTCATGGATGCTCTGCTGCCAAAGATGCAGTTCCTGGTGACTCTGGGTGAAGACGCCGGTCGGCGCTTTCCTTCGGAGCTCCGTGCGAAAACACTTTCTCTCCCCACTGTGAGGGAATCACCCCAACGTCGAATCCGTGCGCTGCAAGGAAGTATCCTGCTCGTGGATGTGGACGGCCGTCTCCCGAATCTGGCACTGATGAAAGTCAGCCGCTATTTCAAAGATCAGGGGCGGTGCGTGATCCTGGCACGGGGCCAAGCGAGTGTGAGAGGTGTGGAAGCAGTCTACGCGAGCGCGGTCTTTTCCCGGTCTCGAACCGCACAAGTCGTGTGCCAAACTGCGAAAATATTACGGCGATGCGCTCATCACAGGGGGTTCCGGAGTGGACCTTGAGAAGCGCCTGCCCTCGGCAATTGACAGGTTGCCCGCTGACTACAGCCTCTATCCAGAGCTTGGCGATCGGGGTATGGGCTTTCTGACCCGCGGGTGCCCCTTTGCCTGCCCCTTTTGCATTGTTCCACGCAAGGAAGGCCCGCCCCGCCAAGTCGCCAGTCTGGATGAACTGCTGCCGGACGGTCAACGCAAACTCATCCTTCTGGATGATAATATCCTCGCGCACCCAAGAGCGGGAGATCTGCTTGAAGAGATGGCGGCCCGCGACCTGATGGTCAATTTCACCCAAACCCTGGACCTCCGATTGCTCGACGAGGAAAAGATCCGACTCATCAAGCGCATCCATTCCTCCAATCTTCGCTTCACCCGCCGCGTGGTTCATTTCAGCTTGAATGACAACCGCAATCTGGGAGAAGTTCGCCAAAAATATGACTCATTCGGTTTCACTCGCCGAGACAATGTGGAATTCATTTGCATGTACGGCTTTAACACGACCCTCGCTGAGGACGTGGACCGGTTCAGGTTCCTGCGTTCCCTCCCCGGAGCCTATGTCTTCGTTCAAAAATACATGCCCATACTCGGGGGGCCGCCACCAAGCATGTCGAATTTCTTTGATGACCGGGCGGAACAACTCCTTGACGAACTCATCGGCATTGTCTTCACTCAGAACATGAAGAGCATGGAAAACTACTACCGCTGGGTCAGCAAAGAGTTTGTGTTGACTTTCGGGAAGATTCACCAGGGGTTGGTTGACGCCATTTTCCGCTATAACCGTCGTGAAAGGAGAGGCCTTTACCTCGCAGTCCCTGGCCAACCTTTGTAGATGGAAGAACCGGGATAACACTATCGCCTCAGATGCCGGAGTCGCCATGAATGATCCGTCGCAGACTATTATCTGTTCCGCGGAGCAGCGGGAAGCGCTGCAACGAATCGCGCGCAGCACCACGGCAGGGATCTGGCGAATAAAGCGCGCCAAGATCATCCTCGGGACGCTGGAGGGGAAAAGTGTCGAGAGGCTGGTTCTGGAGGTGCGCGTCCCGCCTCTGTCTATCATCAAGTGCCAGCGGTGCTTTGCCAGGCAAGGGATGGCATATTTTGCCGAACCGCATCGCCACCCCACGCCGCGGGAGGCTTCCGTGGAGCGCCTTCTTACCTTCCTGGAAGACCCGCCGGACCCGAGAGACTGCACATGGGACACCCTGACGCATCGCTACATCGGCATCCATTTTTCCGCCAGACAGATCCAGACCATTCGCCGTCTCATCGCCACAAACCCTCATTATTCAAGAACTCAGTTTGCTCGAGAGGTGTGCTTGAGATTCAACCTCTTTCAACCAAACGGGAAAATGAAAACGAACACGGTCGATTGATATTTTGAAGCGTATGGATATGGATAACATGATTGTCCTCCCGGCCCTGCAGCCTTCCACCCGTCGGGATCGCCCACGCGACGGGAAGCATCCGGCTGTTCACGGAGAAACGTTAGAACCAGACCGGCGAGACCTTGGAGAGCTCAGGTTTGTTCTGGTTAAAGCAAAACCTGAAATAGCGCTGTGGAATGCCCTCATTCATGAGCATCACTACATCAAAAGCTATCGCATGTTTGGCCCTCAATTGCGATATCTCGTCTATGGCAACGAGAGATCGGGCCTGCAGAAGGTGTCCGGGGAGATTGCAGCATTGGAAGCCTGTTCGGACCCGAATCAACTCTCCGGCGGGACGCTGGTCGCCGCGCTCGGTTTCGCCTCCAGCGCCTGGCGACTGTCGACCCGTGATGCGTTCATCGGGTGGACAGAGCAGCAGCGAGTGGCAAACCTGCGTTTCGTCGTGTCCAACGCGAGATTTCTCATCCTCCCTTGGATCAGATGCCCCAACCTCGCATCCAGGATTCTGGGCCGGGTGGTCCGAAGACTACCCGGGGACTGGGAGGAGCGTTATGATTATCGGCCGGTCTTGTTGGAAACCTTTGTACAGATGGATCGCTTCACCGGGACCTGCTATAAGGCTGCCAACTGGATTCGCCTGGGCACTACCGATGGATACAGCCTTTATGGCAAGGAACAAAAAAAGCTGGTCCCGGATAAGGCGATATTTGTCTATCCCCTGACCAGGAAATTTCGTGAACGCCTTTGCAGCAGTTGCCTTTGAGGTGCAGCCCTTCCAGTCGTGCAGTCTACGCATGCCTGCTAGGGGTGAACCCGTACTAAAAAAGGTCGGGCCCCTTTTGTGCTTCAGTCCGAAGGGATTCTTTCCAGAAGCCAGACGAGGTATTCCACCTGGACGAGCTCGAGATTCCTGACCGTTTCAATTATTTCAAGCTGCAAGTCGGGGTCGATGAAGCGTTTGGTGAGAGAGTGGAATTTTGACACGATCTTTTCCCAGGGGAGGGGGTTGGTGTGGAATCCTTCGTAGTCTTTCTTCTCAAGTTTGAGCATCCGCCCGTCGCGGAGGATCACTCGGAGGCGGCAGGGCATTTCCTGAGGAAAGCGTTCGCTGAAGGCGTTGTCGGGCCGGACAAAGACTTTTTTCAATAAAGCCTGCACATCCTCCCGTTGAATCCGTTCGGGCTTGTATTGTTCGGGCAGTACCTGTCCATCCAAAACGGCCACGGCCACCATGTACTGAAGACTGTGGTCGGCTTCTTCCTTGGTGCGAACCAGCGTTTTGTCGCCTTCTTCGCCGCCGCCGATGATGTTATAGGCGACATCAAAGGTGTCGATATCGATCCGGACGACATCTTCCCCGGAAAAGCCATGGGCCTCCCGGAGTTCGAGAATGCCCTCAAGGGTTGCCTGGGAGTGAATCTCGGCGTTGAATTTCTTGATGATGGTCCGGGTGACGCGTTCGAGGTTTTCTTCCGGCCAGTTTATGGCGAACGGCCCGGAAATGGCTTCGATGAACCCCTTGTTGCCTTCGAAGACTTCCCCGGGGCCGGTAATGCCGCGCATGGCCAGGAAGGCGGCATGGGTGCAGCAAAAAGCGGTGTTGGGGTAAGCCAGGCCTTTCCAGTGGGAAAGGGCGCCGGTTCGGGTCACGCGCAGGGCGTTGAAGGCGGTGCCGCAAAGGGCCAGGGCGTTCACGGTGCGGTCAAGGTCAAGCTCGAGCGCTTTGGACAATCCCGCTGCCAGGGCAAAAGACCCTTGGGTGGTGTGGTCGAAGCCTCGCGCCCGCACCGGCGCTTCGTCGCTCAGCCGACACTGCACCTGATAGGCCACCGCAAGCGCACAGAGGAGGTCCTTGCCGCCGCCCCCGGCATATTCGCATGCGGCCAGCACCGCCCCCAGGTTATCACTGGGGTGACAGGTTTCATGGCGGGCCAGGTAGCTGTCATTGAAATCGAGGTAGCGGACGAGGGCCGAGTTGTAAAAGGCGGCGCGGTCCGGGGCCGTGCGCCCGCCCCCAATCAGGCCGCAGAGTCCGGTGCCGCCAAAATCCTCCACCTGCTCCCGCACCAGCTTGACCGGTTCCCCTTCGAGAGCGCCGACGGCGCACCCCAGGCTGTCGAGGATTCTGATCTTCAGCTGCATCCTGGCGGCATCGGAGAGGTCCTCATAAGATGCTTTCACAACAAAGCGGGCGATTTCTTCTGCGGTGCTCATGGCCATCTCCTTCAAGAGGCGGGGGGCAGCGGCTGGTGACCAGTGACCAGTGGTCAGGGGCATAAGCGCTAATTTAAGGCTCAGTTCCTTTCCCCCCCTTCATACAAAAGGGGGGCAGGGGGGATTTAAGGACTAAGTTGCTCTTTGATCCTTCGCAAGATGACCTCCACAACGCCTGCTGTTTCGGTGAGCACCTGCCTGCTGTCAAAACGCAAGACTTCTAAACCCAAACCTGCCAGATACCCATCCCTTTCCTGGTCTCTTTTCATGTGATCATCCTGCAAATGCTGACATCCATCAATCTCGATCACCAAACGTGCACTTGGCGCGAAAAAGTCTACGATATACCTGCCAATGGGTTTCTGCCGATAGAACTGCACACCTTCGAGTTGCTTCCGACGCAAGTGTGACCAGAGAACATTCTCACTATCCGTCAGGTTCTTTCTCAAGCCTCGTGCATTTTTCTTGAGATCGGGAGCATATCGAAGCATTCTGCGCACGTTTTGAAATCCCCCCTGACCCCCCTTTCGAAAAGGGGGGAATGTAAGTTAGCGCTTATGGGGCTCAGTGGTCAGTGATCAGGGGGCAGTCCTCAGCTTGTAATGATCATTAGAACAACGTACTGATCAACACCACGATGAACATGGCGAGGGGGTAATAGCTGGCGCGGTTGAAGAGGGCCGAAGCCTCGCGCGCCGCTTGCGTTGCCGCAAGCTTCCGGGCGGGAAGGAGCAACAGGACGACGCCGACAGCCAAGGCCCCCGGCAGATAGAGTCCCCCCAGGCGGGCGGGAGTCGCCCAAAACAGGAGCAGGCTGAAACCGATGGCGGCGGCAAGGCTGAAGCGCACGATCCTGACCGCATCCGGCGCCCCGAAATGAACGGGGACCGTTCTCGCCTGGAGGTCCCGGTCCTGATCCAGGTCGGCAAGGTCGTTGGGCACGTTTTGCCCCCCGATTTCCCAGGAAAGCAGCCATAAGAAAAGGACCAGCAGGAAGCCGAAGGTTGGATCGGGTTCCACGGCGAACACGGCGGCGATGCCGCCGGCGGTTTTCACCAGGCCGCTGACCAGAATGCGCAGATGACTCACTCTGAGCATCAAACAGTAAACCGTTTCAGCCGCGCAGCCGGCCAAAAAAACGAGGGCGCAGACGGGATTCAGGATCAAGGCGCCGACCAGGGCGATCCCCCCCCAGGCCGATACCCACAAAATCGCTTCCTTCAAGCTGAGCAACCCCTGCGCCAGCGGGTGCCTGACATAGACCGCATCCAGGTCGTGGCCCGAGCAGGGAAGCCCGCAGTTCTGTATCTTTTCGCGATCCACCCGGTAATCGACGACATCGTTCAGGGCATAGACAGCGGTATAGCCGGCAAAGGCGGTCAGGAAACCCAGCGCGACAATGGGGGGCGAAGGAATCGCCCCGAGCCAGAGCATGGCCGCCAGGGCCGGGGTCGCCAGATCGAGCAAGGCGTGGGGGGTCCTGGAAAGAGCAAGAAAGAGCTTGATGCGCGAAAATCCTGAGTCTGCTGTGTTGATGCCGCTGTTCAAGGCTTTCTCCACTGCTGCAGGTTCACGGAGTTGGGTAAATCTTCGAGAAGGCCTCTTCGAGTTCCGTCGCCGAGAGCAGGTTGCCGCCCAGGACGACTTCTCTGATGGTCTTACCGGCCGCGTAGGCTTCTTTGGCGATCTCCGAGGCGCGGTCGTACCCGATCAGAGGAACCAGGTAAGTGGCCAGGGCCAGGCTCTGTTCAATGTTTGCGGCGCAGCGCTCGGCATTGGCGGAAATCCCGTCGACGCACTTCCCGGCGAAAAGCGTTGCCGCTGAATGGAGCAGACTGATCGACTGCAAGAGATTGTGACCAATGACGGGGAGCATGGTGTTGAGTTCGAAATAGCTCCCGTGGCAGCCGAAGGTGACGGCCGCGTCGTTGCCGATGACTTGCGCCGCGACCTGCATAACCACTTCCGGAATCACCGGGTTGACCTTGCCGGGCATGATGGAGGAACCCGGCTGCAGGGACGGAAGATTGAGCTCCCCGAGGCCGCACCTTGGCCCCGAGGCCAGCCAGCGAAGGTCGTTGGCGATTTTGCCGAGGCTCACCGCCAGGGTCTTGAGGGCGCCGCTGGTTTCCATCGCCGCGTCCTGCGCCGCTTGCGCTTCGAAATGATTTTCCGCTTCGACAAACGGGCATCCGGTCTCGGCCGAGATGAGGGCGATAACCCTGCGGGCAAATTCGGGATGAGCGTTCACGCCGTTCCCCACTGCCGTGCCTCCCAGCGCGAGTTCGGAAAGGGACTTCCGGGCGGCTTTGATCCGTTCCATTCCCAGTTCGACCTGGCGGGCGTAGCCGCCGAATTCCTGACCGAGCCTGATGGGAACGGCATCCTGGAGATGGGTCCTGCCGATTTTGATAATGTCGTTGAATTCCCGTGATTTCTTCACGAGGCTCCGGTGAAGCTTGGCCAGCGAAGGGATGAGCCGCCTGCTGATCTCCTCGAGGGCGGCGATATGGATCACCGAAGGAATGACGTCGTTGCTGGATTGGCACAAATTGACGTGATCGTTGGGATGGACCGGAGATTTCCCGCCTCTTCTCCCGGTAAGGATCTCGTTGGCGCGCCCGGCGATGACTTCATTGGCGTTCATGTTGGTCGAAGTGCCCGACCCGGTTTGAAAGATATCCAGCGGGAATTGCCGGTCGAGCTTTCCCTCGACGACTTCCTGCGCCGCTGTGCGGATGGCTTCCGCCAGATGGCCGTCGAGAAGGCCCAGTTCCCGGTTGACCGTCGCCGCGCACCTCTTGACCAGGCCGAGCGCCCGGATGAAGGCTGCGGAAAAGGTTAGCCCGCTTACCGGGAAATTATCGATGGCACGCTGGGTTTGGGCGCCGAAGTAAGCGTCTTCCGGGACGAGGATGGCTCCGAGGGCATCTTCCTCTTTTCGCTGTTTCATCACCGACCTCCTACGTTTCCAGCGTCAGCTATCTTCAGGGCCGCCGATGACCACGGTTTTCACATTCACGAATTCCCGCAGACCGTAGCGGGACAACTCCCTGCCCACTCCGGATTTCTTGATTCCCCCGAAGGGCAATTTCGGGTCTGATTTAACGATCGTGTTGATCGCCACAAAGCCCGCTTCGATGTGTCGGGACAATTCCTCCGCCCGCCCGGTATTCCGGCTCCAGATGGAAGCCCCGAGGCCAAATTCGGTGGCATTGGCGTATTCGATTAGCTCTTCTTCGTCCCGGGCGATGATGATCGGCGCCAGCGGCCCGAACACTTCCTCACGCAGGACCCGCATGTCCCGGGTGACTCCCGTGACGACTGCCGGCTGGAAGAAGAATCCCTTTCCTGCCGGCGGTTTCGGGCCATAGATTGCTTTCGCTCCTTTGCTCAAGGCATCGGCAAGGACGGCTTCGAGTTCTGCCACCGCCTCCTTTCGGGCAAGAGGTCCCAGGTCCGTTTCCGGGTCCATCGGGTCCCCGATTTTGGCAGCCCGGAGATGCGCCACGAATCTTTCCTGGAATTCCGCCGCCACTGGTTCCATGACGATCAGCCGCTTGGCCGCGAGGCAGCTTTGCCCCGTGTTTGCGGTCCTTGCCTGCACGGCTTTCCTCGCCGCGGTCTCAACGTCCGCATCATCCAGGACCACGAACGGGTCCGAGCCGCCAAGTTCCAGCACCAGCTTCTTAATCCTCTTCCCGGCCAGGGCCCCGATCTTGGAACCGGCCGCGACGCTGCCCGTCAGGGAAACGCCGTCGATGCGATCCTGTTCGATGAGCTCTCCGGCGGTCCCGGCATCGGTCAGGAGAGTCTGAAAGATGTTTTCGGGAAAGCCGCTTTCGACAAACAGCTCTGGCAATTTCCAGGGCGGCCAGGGGAACGTTGGAGGCATGTTTGAGAAGACACGCGTTACCCGCCATCAAGGTCGGGACGGCAAATCTCAGGACCTGCCAAAACGGGTAATTCCAGGGCATAATCCCCAGAACGATCCCGAGGGGTTCGAAGGTTACGTAGCTCCGCGCCGATTCCGTCGCGACGACTTCGTTTCGCAAAAACCGGGGGGAGTTCTGCCGGTAATACCGGCAAAGCAAGACACACTTGTCGATCTCCGAAACCGCCTGCCTGATCGGTTTTCCCATTTCAAGGGTGATGATGCGAGCAAAGGACGATTTCCGATCCTCGAGCCGGGCAATCATTCTTTCCAGCAGCCTGGCTCGGTCGATTACCGCAAGGCTTTCCCATGCCGGCAGGGCATTCCTCGCCCGCTTGACGGCCGCATCAGCCTGGTCGAACGTCAGCGCTTCAAATTCTCCATTGATCTCTTCGGTATAGGGATTGATCGAAACGATTTTCATCGAGGGGTTTTCTCGATTTCTCCTTTCAAGTCTCGCTGCCTCCGCGTCCCCCTAGCCCCGCGCCGATCTATGTGAAATCCTCTCCAGCCCCTCTTTACGAAAGGGGGGCAAGGGGGGATTTCCGCTCATCGAGAGGTTCGAAGGTACAGCCTATCGGGCCGCAATAGTCGCCGACGTATTCGGCCGAAGGTCGGTAAAGGGCGGGTTTTCCCTGTGCTTCCGCGAATTTTTCTTCAATGACGTGAGCGCACCAGCCGGCAACTCTCGAGATGGCGAAGATCGGGGTCATGAGATCGGTCGGAATGCCCATCATGGAGTAGACCGAACCGCTATAGAAGTCCACATTGGATTTGATGTTGGCCTTGCCCTGCTTGGCAAACTCCCTTTCTCCGACCTCATCGATCTGGGTCAGGAGATGGTACCAGTTCTCGTGACCCGTCTTCCGTCCCAGCTCCAGGGACATCTGTTTCAGGATGGTCGAGCGGGGGTCAATGGTCTTATAGACTGCGTGGCCCATGCCCATAATCTTCTCGCCTTTTTCAAGACGTTCCTTTACCCATTTTTCGACATCGTCTTTCGATTTAACCAGGGCTTCCACTTCAAGCAGCATCTTCATGACCCGGGCATTGGCCCCTCCGTGCAGACTCCCGGAAAGGGCGCCGACTCCTGCCGAAACGCCCGCATACATGTGCGCCTGAGTTGACACCACTTCCCGGCAGGCAAAGGTCGAGGCGTTGAACGTATGATCGGCATGCAAGACAAGGCAGATATCGAGACCTCGGGCCATCTCGTCATCGGGCTTCTTTCCGTTCAGCTGCCAAAGGAAATTGGCGGCGTGCGGGAGGCTGTCGTCAGATGGCAGCGGTTCCAGGTCATTCCGGATTCTATGCCAGGCGGCAATGACCACGGGCAGGCGGGCGATGAGCCGGGTGGCCTTCCGGAGATTGGCTTCCTTGGTCTCGACCTGCAGTTCCGGGTCGGCCATGCCGAGAATCGGCACCGCGGCCTGAAGGATATCCATCGGGTGGGCCGACTTGGGTAAATGCTTGAGGGCGCTGTAGACGAAATCGGGCATTTGCCGGGCTGCCACGATTTCGGTGTTGAACCGGGCAAGCTCGTCCTTGGTCGGGAGCGTGCCTTCCAACAGGAGCCAGGCGGTTTCCACGAATGACGTCCGTTTGGCCAAATCCTCTATGCGAAAGCCCCGGTAAATGAGAATGCCCTTTTCGCCGTCGATATAGCTGATCTTTGTATCGGCGACCTTCACGCCCCTTAACCCCGTATTCTTTAAACGCACTTCTGCTTCCATTGCGAGAGACCCTCCACGTGTTTTCAGAAAAATGCCTATAATCTGTAATTCCGCCTCAAAAACCAGGAACAAAGAGCAAAAGACCGGGAACTAAGCACCGTCAGCCCTGAGATGTTCCTTCACATAGTTCATGGCGCTCCCGGCCACCAGGTACTTTCGTTCCAGGTCGGACACCAGAAGCGCAGTGACAATGGGTTTGCCGTCGACCTCCACAGGAATGTCAACATCGCCTCTCGCGATGCGCTCCTTCACCTGGTGCAGCACCAGGGTTGTCCCCTCCTGCAGCAGATCGTAATCTCGAACCTCTTTGAACGTCAAAGGAAGGATGCCGAAATTGCAGAGATTGGCTCTGTGGATGCGCGCAAAACTCTTGGCAATTTTGACTCGAACGCCCAGATACCGCGGGGCCAGGGCGGCATGTTCCCGGCTGGAGCCCTGGCCGTAATTTTCGCCGCCGATCACGGCCACCGAGCCCTTTTCTTGGCACTTCCCGGCGAAGTCGGAAGCCATGTGTGAATAAACAAATCTGCTTAACGCTTCGATATTGGACCTTAACGGTAAAACCTCGGCTCCGGCCGGCATGATTGCATCGGTGGAAATATTGTCGCCAACCTTAATCACCACCTCCGCCACAAGGGTTTCGGGCAGAGGGTCCATAACCGGGAGTGGTTTAATGTTGGGACCCCGGACGATTTTCGTCTTCCGCAGGTCATCGGAAGGGAAGATAATCGAAGTTTCGTCGATGATGAACTTTTCAGGATCGGCGATCCGCGGGTAGGCCAGTTCCGCGGAAAGCTCCCGCGGGTCCGTGATGATTCCTCTCAGTGCTGCTGCCGCAGCCGTTTCCGGCGAACAGAGATAGACCTGGTCGCCCTCGGTTCCGGACCTTCCGGGGAAATTCCGAGGCATCGTCCGAAGACTCACTTCACCAGTGCCCGGGGCCTGCCCCATGCCGATGCATCCAAGACAGCCGGGCTCATGGATTCTGGCCCCGGCCAGGAGCAGCATCATGATGCCCCCCTGCGCCGCGACGTTTGCAAGTACTTGCCTGCTGCCGGGATTGACGTGGAAGGATGTGTCGGGATGGCTGTGGCGCCCTGCCACGATTCGGGCGACCACCATAAGATCTCGAAAGGACGAGTTCACACTGCTGCCGACGATCACCTGGTCCGCTTTAATCCCCGCCACAGCGCTCACGGGCACGACATTTCCCGGCGACGACGGGCAGGCAATCAGGGGTTCCAGGGAGGAAAGATCGATGACGTCATCTTCATCGTACTCCGCCCCTTCGTCGGCATCCAATTCCAGCCAGACATGACCGCGTCCCTGTGCTTCGAGGTAGGCCCGCGTATTTTCATCCGAAGGGAAAACACTGCTTGTGGCCCCGAGTTCCGTTCCCATGTTGCCGATGGTTTCCCGGTCCGTTGCGGAGAGGCTCTTTACGCCGGGTCCCCAATACTCAACGATTTTGCCGACGCACCCTTTGACACCGTAGCGCCGCAGCATTTCGAGGATGACATCCTTGGCACTCACCCAATCCGGCAATTTCCCCGTGAGCTTCACCCCCAGCACTTTCGGGCATGGAAGATGATAGGGATATCCGGCCATGGCCATGGCGACATCGAGTCCTCCGGCACCGATGCCCAACATGCCCGCTCCTGCGGCTCCGGGAGTATGGCTGTCAGCCCCGAGCAGGGTCTTGCCGGGTATGCCGAAGCGTTCCATGTGGACCTGATGAGAAATCCCGCATCCCGCCGGGCTGAAGTGGAGTCCGTAATGTGCCGCAGCGGTCTGAAGGTATTTGTGGTCGTCAGCATTTTTATGATCGGTTTGCAGAATATTGTGGTCCACATACTGGGCAGCCATTTCGGCTTTGACGGCGCCGATACCGAGGGCTTCGAACTCCAGCATGGCCATGGTTCCGGTTGCGTCCTGCAGGAGGGTCTGATCGATTTTAATCGCGATCTCCTCACCGGCAATAAGGCGCCCGCCCGCGAGATGTCCTTCAAGGATCTTGTGCGTTAAATTTCTCGGCAATTCCGACCCTCCTCAGCGAATTTAAACAGTGGCGGCCTGCTCGCAAGGCACGATGCAATCGACTGCTGACAGAGCGTACTCAACTCGACCGAACCTATGATTTCCATCGGGTAATGTCAATCGCTCTGTGAAGACGGACTTGCCGGTTCAAGCAACGCCCGCTGATCCAGGCCGGAGTCTGCTTCATTGATTCTCAACCGGAAGGGCACCATTTCCGGTCCCGGGGCGGGCTTTTCCGAAAAGGCGGGGATCAAGGAGACGGGGTTTCCGGACGGACCATGAGTGGGAGGCGAGATGCCGACGATTGAGTGACCAACGAAATGAATCCGATGGGCGGTGATAAGGGGTCCGGCCATATCCTGTCAGGCCACAACACCCGCAATATGGCCAGACCCCCGCAAATCATCGTTGCACTAACAGAAGCCAGGGCAGGCTGTGATCTGCCAGCAACCCTATTTTACTTTTTCACTCAAACTCTTACCGGGCTTAAACTTGACCACTTTCGAGGCAGGGATGGTGATTTTATCACCGGTTCTCGGATTGCGGCCCTCGCGGGCAGACCTCGTTCCCACACTGAAGGTTCCAAAACCGACGAGAGTAACCTTCTCGCCTTTGGCAAGAGCAGCGGAAACGGCGGCGACAAAACCGTCAACGGCTTTTTCCGCCTGAGCTTTGGTGATCTTGCTGTCTCCTGCAACTTTTCCAACCAAATCTGCCTTCGTCATAGTCTTTCCTCCTCCGTTCGTTTACGCTGAAAACAATGATTAGTGGCCAGTGACCGAAAAATGCCGAAAGCCGCACCTTGGGAGCCATGTCATCCTTCATGTGCTCCCTGCGGAATGACAACGGATAAAAGAACAACCAGCAAAACGTCCCTGTCGCCTTATCACCTCCTTTTCCAGCAGTTGAAGACTTAACGCCCGGATCGCGAATCATGGGATCAGTCAAGTCCGACTCCTTGAAAATCACCGAAAACCCGGGAATTCTTTAACAACTCTGATATATAGGCAATGTGTCGCAGGTATCATGCCCCCGAATCATCCAGCGCCCTATGGCTCACGGGGTTCAAACCCTTGCCATTTCTCATGACTTCTGATTTCATCAGTCCCTTTGATTGCGGCCATTCTAAAGACAAGTTTTTTGAAAAACAACAGTTTTTATAGGCCTGGCAACGCTTCCGCACATTTTTTTGCTCCACTTCCGGGGAGCTCTGTTCAAGGGGAATGGTCGGAATGGCTTTCCGTTGTTTTCGTTGACGAAGATGGAAGAAAGTGGTAGAAACATATCCTAGGGTGTAGTCGGAGCGCTTTGGTGTCAACTCAAGAATAAAGGAGGGAATCATGGCTATTCGAGTGTTTATCGAAAGAGAGATTCAACCGGGTAACGATCTGAAGCTTCATAACCTGCTCATGCAACTGCGCACGAAAGCAATGCTCCAGAAGGGATATATCACTGGAGAAACCCTCAGAGATGTTCACGACGCTAACAAGTTCCTCGTCATCGGCACCTGGAACAGCCTTGAGGATTGGGATGGATGGGTGAAGAATGCGGAACGGAAGAAGCTTCAAGATGAACTTGACAAGGTTCTAAAAACCCCAGAGAAATTTTCCGTCTACACCTACTAATCTCTGGCAGCCGGCATTACTGAAACTGAGACCGTCATCAGATCACATTTCGATCCCAGCTGCCCGGCGAAGGCTCTTGCAGTCTCTGCCGGGAGCTGGATTGAACGGCTTTCATTCCATGTACCGCTGCACCTGGTATACGCCTTTTTCCGCCTTAAGAGCCGATAGCACCCTGCTGAGGTGATTGGTGTCTTTTACTTCAATGGTCAGCTTGCAGACATTGAGGTCATTGGAGCGCGGATCCATGTGGACGCCGACCACTTTTGTGTCGAACTGGCCGAGGACACCACTCAAAGTTGCCAGCATCCCCCGGTCTCCCGAGTAGACTACTTTGATGTCTACAGGATAGGTCTGGTCCTTTCCGGAATCCCACTGGACTTCGATTCTTCTTTCCCAATCTCCTTTGTCGAGATTCCTGCAAGTTACTCGGTGGACCGTGATGCCCCGGCCCCGAGTAATATACCCGACAATCTCCTCCCCGGGGACCGGGTTGCAGCATTTGGCCATTCGGTTCATCACGTCATCAACTCCCCGGACCTTGATGCCCTCATCCGGCGGCGGTGACTTGCGCTTTTCAACCGCGATGGTCTCTTCTTTGTCGGAAGCCTCCTCAGCCGCGACTGAAGGCAATCGGTTAACGACCTGACTGGCGGTTATCTTATGATAGCCAATGCCGGCCAACAGGTCGTCGACGGTGCGCAGGGAGAAGGAGCGAGCGACCTCCAGGAGTTCGGAGGAATTGACAAAGTTCTGGAAATTCTGGCCTTTTTTTCGAAATTCCCGCTCACAGAGCTCCTTCCCCAGGGTGATCGACCGCTCCCGCTCTTCAGCTTTCATCCAGTGGCGAATGCGATTGATGGCTTTAGTGGTCTTGACAAACTTGAGCCAGTCTTTGCTGGGGCGGTGATTGGCTGCGGTGAGGATCCCTATGGTGTCGCCGTTTTGCAGTTCGTAACGGAGCGGCACCAGTTTTCCGTTAACCCTTGCCCCGACGCAACGGTGGCCCACTTCGGTGTGCACTTCGTAGGCAAAATCGACCGGCGTTGCCCCTCGGGGGAAAACCTTCACCTGCCCCATGGGTGTGAACACATAGACCTCATCAGCATAGAAATCGGTCTTGGCAACCTCGAAAAAGCTCTTGGGATCACGCCATTCCTTGTTCCATTCGAGGAGTTCGCGCAACCAGGAGAACCGTTGCGTTTCCTGTTTGTCTGCCGCCGACGGCCGGGCGCCCTCCTTATAGAGCCAATGCGCGGCAATTCCCTCGTTGGCGACCCGGTTCATTTCCTCGGTGCGGATCTGAATTTCCATTTGTTCGTTGTACGGGCCAACCACCGTGGTGTGGAGGGACTGGTACCTGTTCGACTTGGGTTTGGCGATATAGTCCTTATAACGGCCGGGAACCGGTTCCCATGCCGCGTGAACCATGCCAAGAGCTTCGTAGCAGGCCTTGACCGAGTCCACGATGATGCGGAAGGCGATGAGGTCGTAGATGCGGCGGAGGTCCATGTCCTGCCTCATCATCTTGAGATGGATACTGTAGAGGTGCTTGGGCCGTCCGCCGACTCTTCCCGAAATGCCGTTTTCCTCCAGTTTTGCAGCCAGAATCTGTTGGACTTCGGCGATATATCGGCGCCGGTCCTCTTCGGTCTTCGCCAAACCCTGGGAGATCCGCTCCCAGGCTTCGGGTTCGAGGCATCGAAAGGAGAGATCTTCCAGTTCCTGTTTCAACCAGTCGATACCGAGTCGTCCGGCAAGCGGAGCGTAGATGTCTCGGGTTTCCAGAGCAAAAAGCTTCCCGGGTTCGCCGCACTGGCCCTGGAGCCCTCTGATGTCATGGAGGCGATCTGCCAGTTTCACCAGAAGGACCCTGACATCCGCTGACATGGCGAGGACCATTTTTCTCATATATTCAGCCTGGCGTTCTTCGCGCTTGCTGAAATCGAGCTGGTTGAGCTTGGTCACTCCCTGAACAATGCGGGCGACGTCGGCGCCGAAGTCCTCTTCGAGGCTCTGCTCGGTGGCCCATTGTTCCCCGATCACATGATGCAGCAAGCCGGCGGCAATAGTCTCTTCATCCAGTTTCATGCGTGCGAGGATCCCCGCCACATCAAGAGGATCGCTCAGACAGGGATCACCGGGCAACCGCACCTTTCCCTTGCGTGCCTTCGCCGTGAAGACGTAAGCCTTTTCCAGGAGAGCAGTATTGGCACCGGGATGGTAGCTCAGTACCTGATCGATGATTTGAAAAAAGCGCACGGCCCTCATTCCTGCTTATTTTAAGATCTTCTCTCCCGTCATCTTTTCCACTTCACGCAACAGTCGATCCAACAAATCAGCTTCGCCGACCTTCGCCATGCGCTTTCCTTTCTTGAAGAGGATACCCTTTCCCCGGCCTCCCGCGATGCCGACGTCCGCCTCTCTTGCTTCCCCCGGGCCATTCACCACGCATCCCATGATGGCGACCTTCAGCGGGGTCCGCACCACTCGAAGCAGGCGCTCGGCGCGTTCCACCATCGGGATCAGGTCGATTTCGGTGCGACCGCAGGTCGGGCAGCTGATCAACTCAACGCCCCGCTCGCGCAGCTTCAAAGCCCGAAGAATACTATAGGCTATGGGTATTTCTTCTTCCGGATCGCTGGTTACGGAAACCCTCAGCGTATCGCCTATACCTTCGAGAAGGAGAATGCCGATTCCGAGAGCGGACTTGACGGCTGCATCAACCATGGTCCCGGCCTCGGTGACCCCGAGATGCAAAGGGTACTCTGTCCGCGAGGAGAGGAGGCGGTAACCTTTGATGGTGTCCAGAACGTCGGAGGACTTCATGGAAACCTTAATCAAGCCGAAATCGAGATCTTCGAGCAAGCGGATATGGCGCAGGGCACTCTCCACCATCGCCTCGGGTGTCGGCCGGCCGTATTGGGCCATCAGGTCCTTTTCCAAAGAGCCGCTGTTCACTCCGATGCGAATGGGGACCTCACGTTCCCTGGCCGCTGTTACCACCTTCCGAACTCTTTCGGGTCCGCCGATATTTCCCGGGTTCAGGCGCAATCCGTCGACTCCGGCCTCTAAAGCCTTCAGAGCCAGGCGGTAGTCGAAGTGGATATCGGCGACGAGTGGAATTCCGATCTCCTGCTTGATGCCTGCAAGCTGCTCTGCCGCCTCGCGATCCGGCACCGCAACCCGCACAATCTCGCAGCCGGCATCCTCCAGACGTTTGATCTGGGACACGGTCGCCTGCCGGTCGCGAGTGTCCGTATTGGTCATGGACTGCACCGCCACCGGCGCCCCGCCACCGATCGGCACGCCTCCCACATGAATCTGCCGGGTGTCGCGCCGTGATTTATTGTCAGTCACAACGAACCCTTTCAGTCAAGATACTTCTTCCAAACGGACATTGATGCCATTGTTCCCTTCAGCACGGAGGGTGACAAGAACATGGATCTGCCGCCAAACAAATTCGCCGCCGTGCCGGGTCAGTTCGATCGGTGCAAGACGTTTGATTCTTTCACCTAACCCCCATGACCCGACGGGTCACAACAAAGCATTTCATGTAAAGACATTCACCTCTGGTTATTCTATAAGATGCATGGACAGCTGCCAAGCGGACTCAAAGAAAAAACTTCCCCACCGGCTGTTTCCATAGTAATTGTCATGAGTCGGTTGCCTCGAGTGGCGCTGACAGGGGCAGCAGCCCTCACGACGGCCTTGTGGTGAATCTCGAAACCGTTGCTGCCGGTTTTCCTGTCGGGAGCCCTGGAACTCGATGCCGCCTTCACCGAGGAGTTTGATCCTCCTGCAACGGCCCAATGAGAGAGCATGCCCATGAATGATCTGCGCATCCTTTTCTGTGCTTCCGAAGTGGCCCCTTATGCCAAAACCGGCGGTTTGGCCGATGTTGCCGAAGCTCTTCCTGCCGCCCTCAGCGCCCTTGGCTGCGATGTCCGAGTCTTCATGCCCTGGTATCGCTGCGCTCGTGATTGGGTCAAAACCCCGACGATTCACTCCGAGTCTGCACCTGTTTCCGTCGGGATCCATGACTATCGTATCGGCTATGTCGAAACCCGCACCATCTCCGGCCTGCCGCTCTACCTGCTCGAAAAGGATGAATTCTACGACCGCGGCTGCCTCTACGGCACTCCCGCTGCGGGGGACTACGACGACAATGCCGAGCGCTTCATTACTTTCTGCCTTGCGCTCCATCCCCTTTGCGTGAAACTGAACTGGTTTCCTTCCATTATCCATCTGCATGACTGGCAAACCGGGCTGGCTGCCGCCTATCATTACTTCAACTGGCGTCATGAGCCGGACTTCGCTCGTTCGGGAACGGTCTTCACCATCCACAATCTGGCATATCAGGGAGTTTTTCCCGGCAGGTATTTTAGCCTGACCAAGCTGCCTGCGGAAGCCTTTTCACCGGGAGGAATAGAATTCTGGGGGAACTGCAATTTTCTCAAGGCCGGATTGATCTACAGCGACTATCTGACCACGGTAAGCCCGCGCTACAGCCAAGAAATTCAGGACCTCGAGCACGGGCACGGACTTCACGGGGTATTGGCGGAGCGCAAGGATTGCCTGACCGGTATCCTCAATGGCATCGATCAGGTGGTATGGAACCCTGCGACGGATTCCTTCATTGCTGCCAATTATGACTCCTCGCTCCTTTCAGGGAAGCGCCGGTGCAAGGAGGCTTTGCTCGAGGAGTTCGGTTTCCCGAAGGATTCCGGGGTGCCCTTGATGGGAATGATCGGACGCCTGGCAACCCAGAAGGGATTCACGCTGCTCCATGAAATTATCGATGAGCTTATGAGCGGTCCTGCCCTGCTGGTAATTCTCGGCTCCGGGGATTCGGAAATCGGCGAGATGGTTGCAGCCATGGCTGCCCGGTATCCCGACCAGATCAAGGTCCGCATTGAGTTCAATGAGCCTCTTGCCCACCGGATCGAAGCCGGAGCCGACATGTTCCTGATGCCGTCCTCGTATGAACCCTGTGGGCTGAATCAGATGTACAGCCTCCGCTACGGCACCATCCCCATCGTTCACGCGACCGGCGGCCTCGACGATTCAGTGGTGGATGTGCAACAGGAACCCCTCCTTGGGACCGGATTTAAATTTTACCGCTACGAAGCTGCAGCCTTCGTCGAAGCCATCCAGGCCGCTCTTCAACTGTATGAGGACAAACCAAAATGGCTTGAATTGCAGCGCCGGGCAATGGCCCGGGATTTTTCCTGGAAGCGTTCTGCGGAGCAGTATCTTGACGTATACGAGAGAGTTCTCAGCAGCAAATAGCAGAGCACAGATTTTTGATCGTTTCTGCGGTTTCGGCGATCTCCGTCGGACGGAATCAAGGTGTTTGAGCCCGGTGGGTATTATTCCGTCTCGCGGGGAGAAGGGTGTTTAAGTTCGGGGAAACCTTATGGCAGAATCATTAACGCACCTGGCACAAGATTATTTCAGGGTTCTGGCCGGATACTTCCCGGTCATGTGTGCCAGTGACGAATTCCATTTCCTGCCTCGGGCCAAGGCCGCCGGCCAATATTACGACCGCATGGACGACCTGGGTATGGACACCATTGATGAATGTGTCCAAGTCGTCAGGGACTTCGACCGCAAGCGGGCCGGCATTGCCGTGCCGGAAGAAGACCTGGAGGGGTTCATCAACCTTGAGTTGCTCAAGAGCAACATGGCGGGAGTTTTGATCGAGCTGGAAAAGGCCCGCTCCTGGCGTCACAATCCCTTGCTCTATTTGAAGATTGCTTTCATCGGGCTGGACCATGCCCTGACGAAGCCCGCCTCCAGCCGGCAGGAGATCATCGAGCGCACTGCGGCTCGCCTCGATGCCATTCCACGGTTGCTGCTGCAGGCGCCTGCCAATCTCGACATCGTCCCGGAAACGCACCATCAGGCCGCTCTCCTGATGCTTGCCGACTGCCGCAGATACCTGGCGGAACTCGCTGCGAGCTCCTCCAGCCCGGACTCCGACCCGAAGACCGTGCCTCAGCTTGCACCCGGTAAATGGGAGCAGGTCCACGACAGCCTCATCGGTTTTGAAAGGTACCTGAGAAGCATCAAGCCGACGCCGGACAAGGACTTTCAGGGACCGGGCCTTGATGCCGTCCTGGAAGAACACTTTGCCTCGCGGCGCGGGGTGACGGAGGTCTTCGAGATTGCGGTCGAGGAATGGCAGGAGAATCTGGCTGCCGTAAAAAAGCTGCAGGCGCAAATCGACCCGGCCAAAAGCTGGCTGGATCTCTATCACAGCTATTTTCCCACCGACATCGATCGGCTCGACACGATCGCCCTCTATCAGTTTGAAGCGGGAAGCCTGCAGCGCTTTCTTCAGGACCATGGGTTCCGGGGCATTGCCGGGCAGCCGTTTCCGGATGTCCGGGAAACCCCGACTTATCTCAAATCGGTTCGCAGTTCCGCTTCCTTTGCCGCCGGCTTTACGACTGATCCGCGAGAGACTGATTATTTTTACATCACCACCAGACTGCCCGAACAGCACGGCGCGGAGGTTGGAGATCTGCTCAGAAAGCGGCTCCATCGCGAATACAAATTCCTTTGCGCCCATGAAACCTTCCCGGGACATCATGTTTTGGACTTCACCCGACGAAACCTCGAGGACCCCATCCGGGCGCAAATCGAGTCGCCGCTCTTCTATGAAGGCTGGGCCTACTATGTCGAGTCGCTGCTGACGGAATACGGCTATGTCGATCACCCGCTGGACCGCATGGTTGATCACAAACGGCGGCTGTGGCGGGCCGCCCGGTGTCAGATCGACACCGGACTGGCAAGCGGTTTGCTCGACGACGACCGGGCGACGGAACTGCTGACCGCAACCGGGTTCAGCCGGGAAGAAGCCCGCATTCAGCGCGATCGTTTTCGTTTAAATCCCGGCTACCAGTTGTGCTACAGTCTGGGGCGATACGAGCTCATGCGGCTGCGGGAAAGTTTTGGCAAACCGTTGGGTCGGGACGGCTTTCACCGGGAGATCTTGCATGGGGGGGAACTTCCCTTCCACCTTATCGAAAAACGGCTCGCACGCTTGGTGCGGGAAACTGACGACCATCAGAGGACTCGGCATTGAAAGATTTTCTTGGATACCATTCGGAATGGAACCTGGGAAGCCCGGGGGGCTGGGACTACCAGCGGGTCACCCAGATCATCGGCAAGGCTGTCTGGTCGAGGCTGAACCAAGTGCGCCCCATTGATGTGGCACTGGATTTTGATCATAAGCTGTTGTTTCCCATATACGGCTTTGTGGAAATGCTGGTTGCAGCCCACCGCGCCCGTGAAGGCGGCAATCCCGGACTGATTGCCGTGGTGGCGGAAGAAGAGACCCTGGAGGATGTCACCGAAAACATAAACCTGGCTGCACATCTCGGCAAATTCGACGGCATCCGCTCGGCGCTCATGGCTCCTCATGAGCTTGAATCACAGAACGGCCGAGTCTCCTGGAGAGGGCAACCGGTCTCTGTCATTTTTATGGACTTCAACACCGACGTCCTTTTGAAATTGCATCGCCTGCACAATCTCAGCCCGCTCCTCCAGGCGGTGCGGGAGCAGCGGGTCATCAACCCCCGGGGAACGGAACCCATCAATGTCAAGAGCATGTTCGAAGTCCTCACCGGGCCCAAGCGGCATCGATTCCATGCGGAAGTGGTCAGGCGAACACCCTGGACACGCCAGTTCTATCCCCGGCGGACGGAGGGCCCGGCCGGTGAGGTGATCGACGACTTGATTTCCTGGACCCGGGCTCACTGGGACGACCTGGTGCTCAAACCGGAACGGGGCTATTCCGGAAAAGGCGTTCGCGTGGGAAAGGTCAACAGCGATGCCGACGAGGCCGTGGAGGCGGCACTGAGGGAGGGGAACTACATTGTCCAGGAGAAGATCCCCCTTGATCTCTGGGCGGAGGAGGTCCCCACAGTGGACACGGAAGCCGGCCGGATCGTTCTCAACCGCTACCAGACCGACTTCCGATGCCTGATGGGGCCGGAAGGGCTTTTCGGGTTTCTGGGCCGCTATGGCGGTGTTCCCACCAACGTCGGCAGTGGCGGCGGGGTCCAACCTCTGGCCATTCTTCAGGTCGGATATGAGTGTTGCCGAGGCGGTGAGTCGCATCAACCGGGCGATCCTCGAGATGGATTATGGAGATGTTCTCGAAGTCTTCGAGATGCAAAACCGGTTGGCGCTGGAAGAACGCTTCACCTACCTGCTCGGGCCGATCAAAATCGCCTTAAGGCCCAGGGTTATTACCCTCGACCAGGTGCAAGCCCTCAAAGACTACTGCGCAGCCATGTGGTCCGACTGCCTGGTGCTGGAGCAAATGTGGCAAAACAAGGAATTGGACGAAGTGATCAAGATCGAGGAGGAAGAACTGGAGATCGCTCGCATCCAGCCATGGGGCGGCTCTCCGGCCATCATCGCATCCGACGGCCTGTTCGGTTTCGGAGCGATGCCGGCCCGCTGAAGGTTCCGACCCAATAGTTCCGAAGGGACAACAATGACCATCCAGGTAGATCCGGATTGGTGGAAAACCCTTTTTGACGACATCTATCTCCTTACCGATGCCCGCTCGGTCTGCGACGAGGAAATCACGCGCCGGGAAGTGGACCTCATTTGCGAACTGCTGCCGATTCGCCCCGACCACAAAATCCTGGACCTTTGCGGGGGCCACGGCCGCCACAGCCTGGAACTCGCCGCCCGGGGAATCGGCTCTATGCACGCTGGTCGATTATTCATGCCACTCTGATCGACCACGCCAGGATCAGCGCCGCCAAATTGGGGCGCCCAATCGAGTGCGTTCAGCAGGACGCCAGAAGCACGGGACTTCCCGAAGCCGATTTCGACCACGTCATCATCATGGGTAATTCTCTCGGTTACCTCGCCGATCCCGCCGCTGACGCCGAAATCCTGGCGGAAGCGAATCGGGTGCTGAGCCCGGGCGGCTGGCTGCTGGTGGATGTCGTCGACGGGAAAGTCGTCAGAGAATCGCTCAATCCCCACGCCTGGCATGAAATCGGCCCGGAGCATGGTGGTCTGCCGCCAGCGTGAAATCGTGGGCGAGCGGGTCTGTGCCCGCGAGATGGTTCTCGACAAACGCAGCGGTTTGATTCGCGACCGCACCTATGCGGTTAAGCTCTATGATGCCGCAACCATGGCGACGCTGATCGAGCAGGCCGGCTTCAAGGTGGCCGGCGTCCACGCCGACTTTTCTTCGCACCGACGCAAAGGCGATTATGGCTTTATGAATCGCCGCATCATCGCCATCGCCCGGAAGCCGTAGTCCGGTTCTCTGGTCACCGCTCCAGGGCCTGTCTCATGAAACAAAACTGTCTCTTGATGTGTTTTGAGACATCCTCCCCCGCTTTCCGCGCCGTCTGTAATTCAGAGTATACCTGGTTGACGGAGCTTCGGCCCTCGTCCCTGGTCTTATCGCTGAATTGTCTCAGGAATGTGTTATATTGAACCCCAAGAGGACGAGGACGGGTCGTTGGAGAGCACCGAATGCTGAAAATACTGGGAATAGCGCTTGGCTTCCTCGCCTTCCGCTTGGCACGGATCTTGGATAGTCTTTACTCGTAATGGCTTCTGAAGAAAGGGTGAGAGGTTCTTGGAGTCCGTTCATTAGCAGGTGGTTGCGGCCGGGGGTTCAGGATGCCGGGCCGACACCTGACAAAAGCGGAGCGATGAGGAGGACAACAGTGGCGAAACCGGAAGAAACCTATCAGTGTCAGACGGTGAATTGTGGCTGCCTGTACGATCCGGACCGGGGTGACAGAAGAGGCAAGGTCCCCAAGGGCATTAAATTCGATGACTTGCCCGATGATTGGAAATGCCCGGTATGTGGTGCCGGCAGGAAGATGTTTCGACCACTCCGGGGTCCCGGTTCGGTGGTCGACGAAGGCTAGTGCTTTGTTGTCAGAGAAATGAAGGTTGTCATTATGGCGAAGGAACATATTCCGGCGGGAAGCAAGGTCGTTCCCGGAATATACCGATGCAATGCCTGTGCGAATCAGCTTGAATGCACCTCGCAGGAAGAGGAACTTCCCATGTGTCCGGTTTGTGACAGTATCTCCTGGAGGACCCAGCAAATTGCGGCAGAGGTGAGTGGGAAGAAAAATGAGCGAGCATGAGGTTACCTTTTTTCGGCCATACGATTTTACGGTTGGCGAAAAGATCACCATTGAAGGCGGGCCGCGCCGGGGTGACTGGGAAGTGATCGGAGTGAGCGAGCGAAAAGTCAAACTGCGATGCCCGGTTACGCAGCGCGAGATGGAGTGGGATCGCTTCTGCTACTATGTCGAGAAACACCCTGGCGCCGAGTGGCCTCATCGGGACTGATCGACTTTTCAAGCGGCGGTTATTTCACACACCCGGAGCTTTTTCGTCAGGAGGAGATGGCGGGGACAGGTCCGGCCTCTCGCGAGATCATGGCTGTCTCAGGGTGAAATCATCGGAATAAGCAACAGACGATTGTGCTTCACAGAGCAGAGTTGCTCTCTTCAGAAAGGGGAATACCATGGAACTTCCGGACTACATAAGCGTGGATGAAGTCAAGAGGGTGTGTCGAAGCCTCAATATCAGTGACTGGACGGCCTTGACGGAAGCCAGGGTCAAGCCCGAGGAAGCGGCTGTTGTCCTTGCTGAAATCAACCGGGAAGGAATGCCGATTACTCTGGAGCGTTTTTGCCGGGGACTCGAAGTCGAGTTGGAGCACGGCATACGCTTTAAGGATGCCAATGTGACCAACAATCACCCCATCCTGACCGGCAAGATCGTGCTGGCTCACTTCAAGGAAACATTGGACTATTATGAACGCCTTGAGGTTGCCGAGTTGGAGGGTGATTTGCTGAAAGCCACGCTTGCAGGCAATGCGCAGAAGGTTGCGGCACTCTACAAGAAACTTGTTGCCGCAAAGTTTGAGCTGGGGCAGGCCGAGTCGGAGCAGCTTCAGTAACGTCGCTTGTAATGTTTTTCTGAGGGACCAGAACGCCATCGCCATGGACCTCCAAAGCAGCATCCCGACCAGCGTCGACAACATGAACCCGCGCAACCGCTTTATCCAGGCGCTGGCGGCAATCCCGGTGGCCCCGGGGGGTGGCCTTCAACTCCATTACCGCGGTCACACAAAGCGACGACATCGAAGATGGGGACGACGGGGTGGTGAAAGACAAAAGCGCCCATCTGGAGGATGCCGAATCCGAACTGGTGGTGTCGTCGGACCATTCATGCCAGGGCAATCCCCACACCATCGAGGAAGTTCGCCGAATCCTGCTGCTCCAGGCCTCGATGGCACCGTGACGATGATGAAGGCCTCACGGCCGTTTCCCTTTTCTGGCTCATTTCCGATAAAGGCGCTTTCCCAATACTAATTTCATATACACCCACGGCTCATCGGGCGGGCACAAAGACCGCCTGCCATGGCAGGATCGCGCGGTGTTTATGCGCTATTGTGATACTCGGGGCATGGTGGATAAGTACACTTCATAATTTTGAACCACCGGGGGCCTCAGACCTTGGATGAGGGCCATAGCTGAGAGCACCCCGCCGGCGACTAGGGCCACTCCTCGCAGCGAAGTGCTAGCCTGGGCAGCAGCGAGCCGAACCCGGTGATAAAATCAATCGCAAGGAGAGAGACGAAGACAAGGAACAGCAAGCCTATCCCGGTCATATCGAGCAACTCCAGAGCCCCCGCCAGGGCGCCTGTGCCTGCTTGATTTGCTGGGTCGCTGGAGAGGCGTTAAACGCCAAACATCGAACAATGTATCACCCTTCCTGTTTTCCCATTTCCCTTCGGCCGTTAAGTTTAACGATGTCATCAAGGTATGGAATGCCTAATTAACTTATTGTAATTAAACAGATTTCCCTATCTGATCTTGTCGTGTTATTGTTTGACGCTCGGTGACAGTCAGACAATAGTTTCTGACTTGACGCTGACTGAGTAATGGAATTTCACAATGAAACCAAGGGGGAGTTGAAGCATGAAGTGTCCTGTGTGCACCAATGTTGATTTGCTCATGTCGGAAAGGCAGGGAATAGAAATTGACTATTGCCCGACTTGTCGTGGGGTTTGGCTGGATCGAGGAGAACTGGATAAGATAATTGAACGGCAACCAGTGGGGTCAATAACATCTCAAACTGATCCTGGAAATGTCCCCCGACAAGCGCACGTAGAAAGAAATCAACATTATGACCGTCCCGAACGCCATGACAAGCATGGTCAGCAATACAGACAGGGTGATCACCACGAAGAAAAAAAATACGGGCAAGGAAAACGGAAAAAGGGATCTTTTCTTGGGGATCTATTTGATTTTGGAGATTGAGGATCAGGGAACTGAATGAATGATTATTTCCCGATTCCACCAAGAACGGACGGACAAGATGAAAGCAGGATCTAAAATGAAAGCTCTGCTCCTGGTGATCTGCTTGATTTTTTGCTCTCTGTTGGTTCCAGTCTATCAGGGTCAAGCTGATGATCACAAGGAATCGAAACATCAGGGCAAAAAGACTGAAGAACATCGTCTAACAAAAGGGGATCAGGGTAAAAAGGGTGACCAGGGGAATGAGACAACGGGTGAGACGGCAGCCTGGATCTTTGGGGTGGCGAATTTTCCAGTGGCGTTGAGCATCATCCTGAAGACCTGTGCCAAACTCATTCCCCCGAGATTGAACCTCAAAGATCCTATGACAAGATATAATCGGCAGCAAAAAAAGTACCTCATGAAGTTGCACTACTGGCTGAACCCGATTGCCCTTGGCATTGCCTTGACCCATTTTTTGCTCTCATCATGCAGGTCAACAGCCTTTCCGGAATGGGGATTCGGTATCATGCTGGTTACCGTTCTTCTTGGATTAATGATGAAATTCAAATTGTCGCCGGCATCGATGAGACAGAGGGTCTTCAAATTCCATACAAGCCCAATTCTTCTGATCACTGCCATCTCGATCCTGTTCGTTGGGCACTCGATTATGGATTGATCGGGATTGGAATGGTTTTGAATCAAGAGGATGAGGTTTGTGCTCATTTCATTATTCCTTGGGTGTAGAGCAGCGGGGTTGTGATCATGAGTGAAATCCCTGAGCGGAAAGCGCGCCTCTATGCCATAAGTCTCTCCCTGTTGGTCGGCTCAATGGTGATGGCCGTCAAGTTTTATGCATACTCGCTCACAGATTCTTCAGCCCTGCTTTCGGATGCGCTTGAGTCCATTATCAACGTTGTTGCGAGCACCTTTGCCTTATGGAGCATTCTCTTTTCCGAAAGACCTCCGGACCACACTCATCCCTATGGTCACGGCAAAGTCGAGTACTTCTCTGCAGGGTTTGAAGGGGCTCTGATCATCATTGCGGCTTGTGGCATTTTTCAGGCCGCCTGGCCTCGCATCTTCAACCCTCATGAGATTCTTAACCTGGATAAGGGCTTGGCTCTGCTCGCCTTGACCGGGGTGGTAAACCTCATGCTATCCTTGGGCTTGATTTGTGTTGGGAAGAGGACCCAATCAATAGTGCTTACGGCCGACGGAAAACACATCTTGACGGATGTGCTCACCACAGTGGGGATATTCATCGGCCTGCTTGTCGTTCGGTTTACGGGTTACCTGTGGTTGGACGGAGTGGTAGCCATGGTCATGGCCGCGATCATTCTCTATACGGGTGCCAAACTGGTGCGGCAGGCCTTCGGAGGACTCATGGACGCATCCAGTCCGGAGCTCCTTGATGAGGTCTCAACGCTCCTCTCAAGGAAACGAAAAGACACCTGGATTGACATGCATCGGCTTCGTGCCTGGCGGGCCGGCAGTCAGATTCGCGTTGACTTCCACTTGGTCCTGCCGCAAGACCTTAGTGTGTTGGAGATTTCGCATGAAATTGCTGAAGTGAAGAATATTCTTGGTGTGCGTTACGGAGGCTTTGTAGATGTTCTTGTGCACACCGATCCCTGCGGCACTCGTGATTGCCCTGCTTGCGTAAGGCCTCTCTGCAAACTCCGCGAAAGACCTTCTCGGTATCAAATGTTGTGGTATCGAGAAGTGGTTTTATGAAAACCCAAATCGTGCGATTCTACCCCGCTGGCCCAAACGATTTGCCGCTTGGGTAGTGTTCAGAGATGTTGAGGAGGTTGGGGACTCACGGGGGGAGGTTTACTGGGAGCGTTGGTATTCCTCTTGCCTATAGATTTTTTCACAACTTTGCTGAAAGGGCTTCGTGACCGAATGTGCCTAGGCATCTGGCGGTTTGCTTCAGCTCTGAATTGCCCTGAGAACCTTGCTACGGACTTGGTAGAAAAGGGGAGCTGAACGCAATCAAGATCGGCCACAGGTCGGTCCGGACTCTGATGAGACCGTTTTAGACTCCAATAGGTTTTTTGCGATTCAAATGGCTGGTAAACGTCCAGAGAGTAAACGTGAACGGTTGATCCCCCTCCTGGAAATTAAGGAGGGGGGATATCGATGGGTGCCGCCTATTACGAGCGTTGTTCGCGGCGATGTAATTATTTCAGGTTAAGTGGTCAAGACCGTTACTTTCCCCTTGGGCCGGATGACATGAACCGCGCACGAAAGGCACGGATCGAACGAGTGGATGACGCGTACCACCTCGATGGGCTCTGTTTCATTTGCAATGGGAATCCCGATCAGGGCTTCCTCGATCGGCCCGCGAACACCCCCGGCATCCCGGGGCGAAGCATTCCAGCAGGTGGGGGTAATGACTTGATAGCTGGAGATCTTACCGCTTTTCACCGTCACCCAGTGTCCAAGGGCGCCCCGCGGGGCCTCCGTTAAGCCCACCCCGCTGCCGTTAGCGGGCATATCGAGGGTGAAACCCGGATCGTATACCGGCTTCCCCACTGCCAGTTGAGTCAACCACGTCTGCATTTCCACGGCAATCTTTTGGGCCTCATGGGCACGAGCCAGATGGCGGTCCATAACCGATATGTTATTTCGATAGTCGCCGGTCATCCACATCCTGGCAAGCGGCCCGGCTTCAAAGGGCTCATCCCTGTCTCCGTAGCGTGGGGCTTTAAGCCAGGAGTAGGCGCCACTTTTCGGGTAAACGGGTTTGGTGGAACCACTCGTGGGTGCGAGATTATTCGTAGCGTCGTCATACCAGGAGTGCGTTACGGATTCCTTTATCTTCGTTGTATCCAGAGGCTCGACCGTATCCAGTGCCTCCGCCCGCACCAATCCGCTCGTGAAAAGCTTCGCGGCGTTGGTGTCACTCAAGTCGAAGGCCCCGTAGGCCATCAGATTCCGGTAGCCGTCCCCAATCATCTGGTAATCGGAGTAGACACCGGCGAGCTGTTTAACATCCGGTATGTAGACGTTCTTGATGAAGTTGATAAGCCAATCAAGATGCCCTTTGAATTGGGCTATCTTGCCGCTCGTCGGCACCGCCGTGCAACCGCCGGGAATGGGTGAATGGGGATGCGGCATTCGGCCGCCGAAGATGGCCCCCATTTCATGAGCCCGCCGGCGGGCCTCAATCGCCTGAAGCATACTTGCATTCAATTTCGATGTCAGCCCCAGTCAGCCCTGTTCGGGGAGCGATCTTCCAGGCCGGAGTCCAGGGGGCGCTCGCCGGCCCCGGGACATAATCCAGGGCGGCGAGGAGATAAAAATGCAGGATGTGGGAGTGGAGATAATCCGCCCCCAGGACCAGATTTCGCAGGATCCTGCCATTGGCCGTGGCCTTCCGGCCACCGGCCGCTTCCAGTGCCAGTACCGCAGCCATGCCGTGAGAAACCGGACAGACGCCGCAAATGCGCTCAGTGATGATCGGCGCATCCCAGGGGTGACGCCCGTTCAAAATGGTCTCAAAACCGCGGAAAAGAGTCCCCGTGGATCGGGCATCGGTTACGGCACCGCCATCAATGGTCACTTCTATTTTCATGTGGCCCTCGATGCGCGTTACCGGGTCCACAATCTTTACCGTTGCCATTTCATCCTCCTATCAACAAGAACGGATTAGTTTCTGTCCTGAGTCGCCATGGTTCAATCGTCAGGGTTGCCACGATGGCATTGAAGGCAAGTCTTCTTCGCATTCACCGAGTCATGGTCTGATGGAAGTGCTCCCACACTGCTGAAGAAAGGAGAGAACCGATCAGGGAACCCGCTCTCCGTGCACCCAAGGCAGATGGCGTTCGCACCTACGCACCAATTGGCCTTATTGTTCCACTGCCGCTTGGGACAGTCGGCCCGCGTGGCCGTTCCCTTGCACCCAAGACCCCGCAGACACCTCTGATCGACCCCGAAGTTCAGCGCCCAGTCACTGTCATGCCTTGGACACTGACTGTGGACCGTGGATGATCCGAAATAGGCCGTTGGCCGGCTGTAAGAATCGAGTTTGGGAGTGACCCCGCCCAGCAATGTGGCGATCGTCCCCACAACCCAGTCCGGGTGCGAGGGACATCCGGGGATATTGATCGTAGGTTTCCCGGTAACAGCGCTCACGCTTTTGGCCAGCGTGGGGTTTGAACCGGCCGAGGGGATTCCTCCGAAACTGGCGCAGGTCCCGATACTGAGAATGGCTATGGCATTTTGGGAGAGATCCTTTACCGCTTGCAGAGCAGTGACTTCCTTTCCGTTTTCCGTCCACAACACGCAGGCATAACCATTGAAGGCTGTGGGAATGGCCCCCTCGACAGCAAGAACATAGTTCTTGCTGTCGACCACTCCGCGCAGCGTACTCACCGCCAAGTTCCCGGCCGCTCCCATGAGGTTGGGATGATAGGCAAGGTTGATGGAATTGATCAGGAGGTCGCCAACATCCGTTGGCTTTGAAGTAGCCGATACCAGGTTGGCCAGGGAAACGGTACATCCCGTGCAACTGGCCCCGCTCAGCCAGATAATCGGCGGGCCCCCGCCTGCTGCCAGGACCTTCTCCAAATTGCCCAAGACCGATGAATTGAGGCCCAAGGCTGCCGCGGACCCCAGACAATACTTAAGGAAATCCCTCCGTGATACCCTCACTGCCTTCTCCTTTCGTTTAGTAGAATGTAGTACTCATTATTTTACAGCATCATTTTCGGCACGCTAACTATTCCATATACATAGTCAACCTCAGATTGGTCACAACCAATTGAATATACAGTATTAAATATATATCATACTGATTTAATAAGATTTATTTGGTTGGTGCGTTGGAGAAGGCTTAGTTTTTTGAAAATTCCCGGAAGTGTGCTACATACAAGACACAGCCCTGAAATTCATCCTCAGGGTCGCTTTTGAAGGAGATTCCCAAAAATTTCGGACCGAATCGCCGAAGGTCAAGGTGTGCTTATGGGAGAAAAGCTTAGGATTGTCATTGCTGAGGACCACACCATCCTGAGAGAGGGGTTGAGGATGCTCCTCAGTTCCAATCCCTCCCTGGAGGTCGTGGGAGAAGCTCAGGACGGCCTGGAGGCCAGGCGCTGCGCGGAGGCCCTGAAACCGCATCTGATTTTGATGGATCTTTCCATGCCCAGGATGAACGGCATGGACGCCATTAAGGAGATAAAGCGGCTGTCTCCCCCCACCAAGATCCTCGTCCTAACGGTCCACCGCACCGAGGAATACATTTTGGCTGCCCTCAAAGCGGGAGCGGATGGATATGTGCTGAAAGACGCCACTCACAGTGAGCTGATGCTTGCCATCGACTGCGTCCTGTCCGGGAAGAGTTACCTCAGTCCGGGGATTTCGGAGAAGGTTATCGAGGGGTATTTGGAGGGAAGGAGGACGCTGAAGACGCTTTCGCCCTGGGATACCCTGACGCAGCGCGAGCAGGAAGTCCTGAAAATGGTCGCCGAGGGCCATAAGAACAAAGACATCGCCGACTGTCTCTGCATCAGTGTCAAGACCGTCGAGAAGCACCGGGCGAACCTCATGAAGAAACTGGATTTACACAGTGTTTCGGCGTTGACGGCGTTTGCCATGGAAAAAGGACTGATGACTAAATAGACTGCGCTTCAAAGCAAAGCCAGGCTTCCGATAGGTCTTCTTTCAGATTGTTTTCAGGTCCCATCCCGCCAGACGATAGAGATTGTAGAAATGATGCACGGGACCATGTCCCTTTCCCAGCGGCATTCCGTGCTGAATGGCTACGGTAATGTAGCCCTTGGCACGCGCCACCGCTTGTTCAACAGGCAGTCCTCGCGCCAGTCCTGCGGCGATGGCGGAAGCAAAGGTGCAACCGGTGCCGTGGGTGTGGGGGGTGTCGTAGCGTGGATTGGCATATTCGCGAAAACTCCGGCCATCGAAGAGAAGGTCAAGCGGTGTCCCCTGGAGGTGCCCCCCTTTGATCACCACGTAGCGAGGACCGAAAGCTTTGATCGCGCGGGCGGCTTCTTTCATCTCTTCCAGGGTCCCCACCTCCCTGCCGGTTAAGGCGGCAGCCTCGTGGAGATTGGGTGTCACCACCAGGGCCAGCGGCAGGAGTTCCTTCACCATGGCTTCAACGGCATCCGCGCGGAGCAACCGGTCTCCCCCTTTGGCAACCATTACCGGGTCAACGACAAGCTTTTCCAGACCCAACTCCCTTAAATCCTTCGCCACCTGTGAAATGATGACGGAACTCGAGAGCATCCCTGTCTTGACTGCATCAACTCCGATGTCCTCCACCACCGTTCGGATCTGCAAGGAAACAAACTCCGGAGCAAGCTCAACAATTCCCCGGACGCCCATCGTATTCTGTGCCGTCAAAGCCGCGATGGCACTCATCCCGTAAACTCCGAGGGCGGCGAAGGTCTTGAGGTCCGCCTGAATACCCGCTCCGCCACCGGAATCCGATCCGGCTATGGTCAATGCACGTGGAATGTTCATCATTTTCGCTTCGTTGCTCCTCATCTGTTCAGTTCATCACCACCCAAAAGGCGCCTTTCATCCGCGCCGTCATGCCGGCGAACCCCGGACCAAGGCCTAGAACTTCTCGCCGGCAAAGTGGTCCCATCCGGCAAATCCTTCGGAAAATACGATCTTCGTTCCATTCTCGAGGCAGGCTTGCAGTCCCTCCGCTTCGTCAACAATCCTGCCGACGACATGACACCAGGTCCCCGTCCGTTCCTTCAGAATTCCCTGAATCTCTGCGGAAGACTCGGGGGAAGCAGTAAACAGGAGTTCATAGTCCTCGCCGCCGGCCAAGGCCCAGTCTGAGACGTTTTGTTCGGAGGCACGAGCAATTTCCTTTGCCGCCGAACTGATGGGCAGATTGCCCACCCAGATCTCAGCTCCCACCCGACTCGCCCGGCAGATGTGGCGAATGTCGCCGAGCAACCCGTCACTGATATCGACCAAAGCGTGCACCAAGCCGCAGGAACCCAATTCCTGGCCTTCGCGAAGGCGCGGCTGAGGGGTTAGATGCCTTTGCTCAACCTGCCTTCGGCCCTCAGGCGAGATGCTCAATTCCGGCCGCCGAATCACCTCCAACCCGGCCCTGGAGTCCCCCAGCCAGCCGGTAACCAGAATCAGGTCTCCTCTGCGCGCACCGCTGCGCAGCAAAAGGTTTTCGGGGGCAACTTTCCCGAGAAGGCAAAGGTCGATCACCATGTCGTTTTCGATACGGCTGAGGTTGCCTCCCACGATAACGGCGCCGGCAATGCCCAGTTGTTCGTGCATTCCCTCATAAAGGCCATCAACAAAGTCCGTTTCGAGCTCCGGGGGCAGGGCCAGCGATGCCAGCGCCCACCTGGGGGACCCTCCCATGGCGGCGATATCGCTCACATTGATGGCGGCGATCCTGCGACCCAGTTGGTAGGGAGAAATGGTACTGCGAGAAAAGTGCACCTTTTCGACCTGCACATCGCAGGTTGCCAGCAGGTATTCCGAATCCGAGATTTTCAACACCGCCACATCATCCCCGATCCCCACAATCACGTCGGCCGGCGGCTGAGGCAGGGCGGTCCGGATGCGCTGGATCAGTCCGAATTCCCCGAGCTGACTTATTTGCATCGTGCGTATTCCCCTTCCGTTCGTGCCGCCGAAGCCAGCCTATAGAGCTCCCGCGCCGCCTGTTCCGGGTCGGGTGCGGCAAGGACCGCGGAAATGACGCAGACCCCCTGTACCCCGGTGCGCATGACATCGGCTGCATTGGTGTGATTGATGCCGCCGATGGCAACCACCGGCAGTGGGGATCGCGCGGCGAGCGCCGTCACCATTTCCAGGCCAAGGGGCTCTTCGTGGTCGGGCTTGGTCGGGGTCGCAAAAACGGGAGAGAGAGAAAGGTAGTCGGCCCCCGCGCTTGCGGCTTGGTCCATCGCGGCGGCATCCTGGACCGAAACCCCCAGGAGTTTGCTGCTGCCGAGCAGTTTCCGCGCAATCGGAACCGGCATGTCATTCCGGCCCAGATGGACGCCATCCGCATCCACGGCGAGAGCCACATCCAGGCGGTCGTTGACCAGGAAAACCGCCTCCATGCGCCGGCAAACCCGCAGAAGGGCTTCGGCCGATTCCACCATTTGGCGCGTGTTGAGATTCTTCTCCCGGTACTGAATGACTCTGGCTCCCCCTCGAATCGCCGCCGCCACCACTTCGACGAGCGGCCGCTGCCCAACCAACCGCGAGTCGGTAACCACATAAAGGGTCCAATCCACGGGACCCACTCTGCTTTCTGCTGCCGGTTCTGGAAGTGCCCTCATTTGTCGGTGCCGAAATCCCCCTTTTTGGTCTCGAGATGCAGCCCCAGTCACAAGTCCTTCGGCTGCTCGCTCTTCAGCCTCCTTGAATACTGGGAATCAATTTTCAGCCCTTCGATATCGGTGGTCTTTTCCCCCTTGGCGGACTTCAAACGATCAATTCCCCGCTTCACCACCGGCCTCCTGGAAGCATAGGCCAGGGCCGTATCCTCGGAGATCTGCCCTTCTTGATAAAGGTCGATGATATGGTCATCGAAGGTGTTCCATCCGAAGGGTCTGGCTTTTTCCTGCATCTCATAGAACGTCTTGCCTTCGGATTCGCCATTGAGAATGACATCCTTGACCCGGATGCTCGTTCCCATGATCTCGAAAGCCGCCACCCGCCCCCCGCCAATCCTGGGCAGAAGGCGCTGAGAAACCACCCAGCGAAGAGTGTCCGCCAGTCGGATACGAATGAGGCGCTCTTCTTCCAATTCAAACATTCCTACAATACGGTTCACCGACTGGCCGGCATCCGTGGTATGCAGAGTGGTAAGCACCAGATGCCCGGTTTCGGCGGCGTTCAAGCCGATTTCCAAGGTTTCGCGGTCACGCATCTCTCCCACCAGAATGACTTTCGGGGCCTGCCGCAGGGCGGCTCTGAGACCATTGGCAAAGGTGTCGAAATCCGAACCCAGCTCCCTCAGGTTGAAGGTCGCCCGGAGGTGCGGATGAACATACTCCACCGGGTCTTCGAGGGTAATCACATGCACTGGCCGCAGGCGGTTGATTTCATTCAGTATGGCTGCCAGCGTTGTCGTTTTGCCGCTCCCGGTGGCTTCCGGTCACAAGCACAAAGCCAAATTTCTCCTCTGCAATCCGCTTCAACACCGACGGCAGACCAAGTTATTCGAACGTGGGCACGGTCGTGGGAAGCTGCCTCATAGCAATGGAAAGGGTGCTGCGTTGGGAAAAGATGTTGATCCGGAAGCGCGCCCGCCCGGGTAAATGGTAGGATAGATCGCACGAACCATGGGTAAAAAGGTGCTGCAGATTGCGCCGATCCCTTCCAATGAGATTCAGCATGAGCATCTCGGTATGGAAGGGCGTCAACTCGGACAGGCCCAGGTCAAGGCAGACCGGCACGAGTTCGCCGTCCACCTCGGCCTGGGGGGGTTTTCCCACGGTAAAATTGATATCCGAGAGCTGGGGATATTCATCAAGGACATGATTGAGCAGGTCATCCAGTTCTTTCTTTCGCATGGCTACCCCTCTCAACGAACCTCCGGCACTCCGTCTTAAAAGTCAAGAATCTGCGGGCCTCAGCCCACGCACCGCCTGAAGGACCCAGCTAAACCTCGGTAAAATCTGCCGGGGGTTCGGTCAGATAGGGTCTGAACCGCTCTTTGTCCACTGATTTCATGTACGCTTCTTCGGGGCTGATCCTTCCCGCCTGCAGATGAGCGGCAATGCCGTCATCCAGAGTCTGCATGCCGTATTTTTTGCCGGTTTGCATGGCGGAGATAATCTGATGAGTCTTGCTCTCGCGAATCATCGCCCGCACCGCGTGGGTGGCGATCAGGATTTCCACCACGGCGATGCGTCCCTTGACATCGATGCGCTTGAAAAGCGCCTGAGAGAGCACGGCCCGGAGACTGTCGGCCAGAGTGGAGCGGATCTGGGCCTGTTCCCCCTCGGGAAAGACCTCGATAACGCGGTCCACGGTTTTGGACGCCCCGCTCGTGTGAAGCGTGGAGAATACCAGGTGGCCCGTATTGGCCGCTTCAATGGCAAGGCGGATGGTCTCCAGGTCACGCATTTCCCCCACCAGAATGATGTCGGGGTCCTCACGCAGAGCGGCACGCAGGGCGGCAGCGAAAGACCGGGTGTGAGTGCCGACCTCGCGGTGATTGATCACGCAGTTCTTGCTCGCATGAACGAATTCAATGGGGTCCTCGATGGTGATCACATGATCTTTGCGCTTGCGATTGATCTTCATCGATAATTGCCGCAAGGGTCGTCGACTTGCCGCTCCCGGTGGGTCCGGTGACGAGGACCAGGCCTCTGGGAAGCATGGCCAGCCTGCCGGCAACAGGCGGCAGTCTCAGTTGTTCCACGGTAAGAATGTCGCTCGGAATCTCCCGGAACACGGCTCCGATGCCGTTTTTCTGCTGAAAGTAATTGGCGCGATACCGGGCCAATCCCGGGATTTCATAAGCAAAATCCAGGTCTCCCGTCTCTTCGAAGATCTTGATTTTCTCCTCCGGCGTGATCTCGTAAAGCATGGCCCGCAGTTCGTTGTCGTCAAGCGCCTTGAACTTCACACGCTCAAGATCTCCCCTGATTCTCAAGACCGGCTGCTGCCCCGAAATGAGATGAACATCCGAGGCCTTCTGCTCGTTCATGAGCTTGAAAAAAGCATCTATCCGTGCCATCCATCACCCTCAGAATCGGTTATGGCTTCTAGAACTCCAAATTCAACCAGTGTTTGTGTCTTTCATCAAGGCGCCGGAGCCCCGCCTGTTTGGCGGCATCGAGAGCCTCGGCAAACTCGCGACGGGTGATGCGCCTCCCGAGCTGGGGCTTACCGATTGCCTGGCCGCAGGCATGGTACTGGTCCATGACGTTCACATAGGTGTTGGGCGAAATCTCCTGTGCCAGAAACCGCATGACGGAATCCGTGCCGGAAAGCCGGTTGGGCATCACCAAATGGCGCACCAACAGGCCCCGCTCCGCGATGCCGGCGGCGTCGAGCTGCAAATCTCCCACCTGGCGGTGCATTTCGCGGAGGGCATGGCGTGCGTGCTCCGGGTAGTCGGGTGCACTGCAGAGGTCCGAAGCCACTGCTGAATCCCAGAACTTGAAATCCGGCATGTAAATATCCACCACACCATCCAGCAGTTTCAAAGCGGACGCCCGCTCATAGCCCCCGCAATTATAAACCAGCGGGACCTGGAGCCCCATTTCAATAGCCGGCGGCAAGGCTTCCAGAATCTGAGCAATGACGTGAGAAGGAGTGACGAAATTAATGTTGTGGCAACCCTGCTGTTGGAGATGAACCATGATCCCCGCCAGTTCCTTCGCCGACACGGTTATCCCTTGGCCGCCGTGGCTGATATCGAAGTTCTGACAGAAAATGCAGTAGAGATTGCAGCGGGAAAAGAAAATGGTTCCCGAGCCTCTCTTTCCCACCAGAGGACGCTCTTCCCCGAAGTGCGCCCCATAGCTCGCGACCACCGCCTGGCGCGGAGTCCGACAGTATCCTGTCTCTCCCGCAAGGCGATCCGCTTTACAGAACCTCGGGCAGAGGGTGCACCGCTTCAGCCAGCGGATGCTCCGGCGAATTTTGCCTTCCAATCGGCCGGATCGGTATGCTTCAAGGTAAGCCGCCGGCACGAGCGACTCCTTAATTCTACAAAGACTCTTTCGTGAGGATCACGACTTCTATCTGACCCCGCAACGCCTCTGCAAACTTGACCGCATCATCTTCCGATCCGACAATAGCCCCGTAGTGCATGGGAATGGCCAGGCGCGGCTTGATGGCAAGGGCCGCCTGAATCGCCTCCTCTGCGGTCATGACGTAGGTGCCGGATACCGGAAGGAAGGCGACATCCGCTCGAAGATCGTTCATCTCGGGAATGAAATCCGTGTCTCCGGCATGATAGTAACGAACGCCGTCCAGAGACACCACGAAGGAAAGCATCGCCGCCTTTTTGGGGTGAAAATCCTTGTTGGTGTTGTAGGCCGGCCCGACCTCAATATCCACCCCCTTGACCTTCAGAGAATCCCCGGGCGCCACAATCCGAACATCACCCCGGAGCTTCTTGGCGGACAAGGCATCCGTGACGATCGTGGTCTCTTTCTGTTGAATCTTGGCCACATCATCCGGAGAACAATGGTCGAAGTGTTCATGGGTGATCAGGATGAGGTCGGCCGGTCGTTTCGTGTTGATCTGGAAGGGATCGACGCACACCTCGACACTGCCTTCAAGCCAGATCGTATCGTGTCCCAACCAATGGATTTTCTTAACGATCTCTTCGGTCTTCATAGTCCTCGCCTCGCTTCTGTAGGGCCATCCGTATCCGCTTCCCGCTCATTCTATCACGAACCTCAAGCCTTGCCCAAGCAAACCCTTTTGAGTTAACCTGACATGTCGTTTTCATCATCGGGTACCAGCCTCGGATTACAGGGAGCGCGGGGGATTGTCAAGGTCTGCCGCAAGTTTTCGGTCCGAGGTGCGAGTGGCTCAGACGGAGGGAGATGGGGAGACTCCGGGGAGGATCATCCAAGCCGGGGACTTGAGTTAAGACAAGAAAATCAGGGGATATCGCAGGTGGTTCAGCAGTTCTTGGATAGGTTGCTCAAGCGTCGATGGCAGGGGTTCAAGGTGGCTCACCATGCCATTCTTCCCGCTCTGCAGGCAAGTTACGGGACGCTTGACGATCCCCTCCCGGACAGCCTCCGGGAATCCCTCCCGAACCTGGGCATTGCCGGACTCTACACCCATCAGTCCCGGGCCATCGAATGCATCCGCTCAGGAAGTCATGTCGTGGTCGCTTCTCCGACCGCGAGCGGAAAGTCCCTCATCTACAACCTGGCGGTCTCGGAAGTGCTCCTCCAAGACCACGAACAAAGGGCCCTGTACCTTTTCCCGATCAAGGCGTTGAGTCGCGATCAACTGGAGGGTCTCAAGACCTTTTTTGACGCCGTTCACCCCGGCCCGAACCGGACTCCCTTCCGGGCGGCGGTCTATGACGGAGACACCACACCCTACCAACGAACCAAAATACGCGGCAATCATCCTCACGTTTTGCTCACCAACCCGGACATGCTTCATTACGCGCTGCTCCCTTATCACCATAAATGGGAGACCTTCTGGAAGAAGCTGCGCTTCGTGATCATCGATGAGATGCATACCTATCGGGGTATTTTCGGCAGTCATGTGGCTCAGATTCTTGCGCGTCTTCAGAGGATCTGCCGCTTTTACGGCAGCGCTCCGCAGTTCATTCTCCTTTCGGCAACCATTGCCAACCCGCAGGAACTTGCCCGGCAGCTGATCGGCAGGCAGTCCGACGAGATCGAAGTCATTCCCGAAAACGGTGCTCCGCAGGCCAAACGTCACTTCGTTTTCATGGAATCGGAAGAGACTGCGGGAGGTCATGTCGCGAGCATGGCCGCGCGGCTCGTCGTGAAGGCGGCGGAGAGCGGCCTGAAAACGATCGCGTTTACTCAGTCGCGCAAGATGACCGAGCTGATCCACATGAGCATCCTCCGTGCAGCGCCCCCGTTGGCACATCGAGTGAGTTCATACCGCGCGGGGTTCCTGCCGGAAGAGCGGCGGGTAATCGAGCAAAAACTCTCAAGCGGGCAGCTGGCCGCGGTCATCTCGACCAGTGCTCTGGAAATGGGCATCGACATCGGCGGTTTGGACCTCTGCATCCTGGTGGGCTATCCGGGGACGGTCATGAACACCTGGCAGCGTGGAGGGCGGGCCGGGCGAAGCGGTCGCGAATCGGCAATCATCCTGCTGCCTCAATATGATGCCCTGGATCAATACATCGTTCATCACCCTCAGGTCTTCCTCAACAGCGGATATGAAATCGCCGTTACCGACCCGTTCAACGAAGAAATTCTCAAGGCCCATATCCCCTGTGCCGCGGCCGAACTGCCCCTGGATCAGTCCGAGGTGGCAGGACAGCAACCACCCTTTCGGGATCAGGTGGCGAGGTTGACGAAAGCCGGAACCCTGCTTCAGACGGGGGATGGCAAGCAGTGGCTATCGTCTTCCGCTCATCCCCACCGGCAGGTCGATATCCGCTCGGTCGGCCCCGCATATGTCATTCTGAAGAATTCCGAAAATGACCGCCCGGTTCCTCTGGGGAAAAGCGAGGGCACCCGGGCGCTCAAGGAATGCCACCCGGGCGCCGTTTATTTGCATCGCGGGGAAACCTATCAGGTGCAAAGCCTGGATCTGGCCAATCGGGTGATACGCGTTGAACCCTCTCAGGTTTCCTATTTCACCCGAGTCAAGAGCGAGAAAGAGACGGAAATCCTGGAAATGCTGGCTTCCAAGCCGGTCGGGAACTTCCTCTTGCGCCTCGGCCGCCTGCGGGTCACCGAAACGATTACCGGCTATGAGAAACGGCGCCTCTTTTCACAGGAACTTCTCGGGACGGACGTCCTTGACCTTCCTCCCCAGACTTTCGAAACCGTCGGTTTCTGGATTGAAATCGAACCGGACCTGGTGAAACGCATCCAGGACGCCAAGCTGCATTTCATGGGCGGCATCCATGCCGTTGAGCATGCTGCCATCAGCATGTTTCCGCTCTTGGCCCTTTGTGACCGAAACGACATCGGGGGGATTTCCATTCCCCTGCACCCGCAGGTTGAGAAGGCCGCCATCTTCATCTATGACGGTTATCCCGGGGGGATTGGCCTCGCCGCAAGGGGTTACGAAATGATCCTCCCGCTTCTTGAAAAGACCAAAGACCTGATCGCTTCCTGCTCCTGCCCGGATGGGTGCCCGGCCTGCATCCACTCACCGAAGTGCGGATCGGGCAACAAACCTCTGGATAAGGAAGCCGCTCTGGCCATTCTGAAGTATCTCCTCGGAGAATGGAGTCTCTCGGAAAACGCAGCACCGTTACCATGCACCGAAGGGAATGCGGTCTGCACGGTGTCCGCTGCGCTCCGACCGCCGCCCCCCCCGCGCCTGGGCTTTTTCGATCTGGAGACTCAGCGTCTGGCCGATGATGTCGGAGGCTGGCACAACAAGCACCTCATGCGGGTTTCGGTGGCGGTCCTCTATGAAACGCACACCGACACCTTCAAAATCTACAGGGAAGAGGAAGTCGGGTCTTTCTTGAAAGACCTGCAGGCCCTCGACCTTGTGGTAGGCTTCAACATCGCCTCGTTTGATTATGAAGTACTCCGGGCCTACGCGTCCTATGATCTCCACACCCTTCCGACCTTTGACCTGCTCCGGGAAATCCACCAGGTGCTGGGGTTTCGCTTGAGTCTGGCGCATCTTGCCGAAAACAATCTGGAGGCAGGCCAAAACCTCCGATGGGCTGCAGGCGGTCAAATGGTTTCGAGAAGGCAACTGGGACTCCCTCATCGAATACTGTAAAAGGGATGTTATCCTCACCCGGGACCTCTTCCATCGAGCGCTGGAGACCGGCTATCTCCTCTACTCCGATCGCCGGGGCCGCATCCTGCGAATCCCCACGCCGTGGTCTCTGCAAGACCTGCTGCCCCCTGGGAGGAGGAAGTGAGCAGAAACCATGCGTCCCGGCAGCATCGCTCTCCAAGACGGAAAATGACCGCCGGCCCGGACCTGGTTGTTGAAATTCCGCCGCATTGATTTATAATCGGCAGGTAATTGTTGGAGGAGATACTGGTGCGATTTTTGCCTGCGAGTCGTCAGCGATCGTTTTGTCGCTGAATGCCCGCGTCTGCTTTCTAATGTGAACGGGCAATCGCCGGTCGGTCGCTTTTTAGGCTGTTGCGCTTGAGGAACCCAAAACTGAGCCTGGTTATGAAGTCATTGCGTGCTTCCGGAGACTCTGGTCGTGAACTCCCGGGGATTCCCTTTCCCGCTGCCGCACCGAAGGGTCCGTTCTGGTTCCCCAGACTGGCAGGGGAGACGGAATCCTGGTTTGCCCTTTACGTGCAGGTCAATCACGAACGGGAGGTCGCAAACCGCCTGGAACAGAAGGAGATTGGCTCCTTCCTCCCGCTGATGGAGTGTTGGAGCAAACGGAAGGATCGCAGGAAAAAGATCTCGCTGCCGGTCTTTCCGGGCTATGTCTTTGTCCGGACCATCCTGGATAATTACACTCACGTGCAGATCCTTAAGACGCCCGGAGCTTTGACCATTATCGGCAATTCCGAGGGACCCCTCCCTATTCCCCGTTTCCAGATCGAGAACCTGCAGACCGTGATCAGCTCTAAAAGTCCTCTTGCTTTGAACCCCTATCTGAAAGAGGGTAATTGGGTGCGCGTCGTTCGCGGGCCTCTGGCGGGCTGTACGGGGATCTTGTTGAGGCAGAATCCCCAAAAGGGGAGATTGGTCGTAAACGTTGACATTATCTGCAGGTCCGTCAGTGTGGAACTCGATGTGGAAGACGTGGAAGCTTTAATAGCCCCAGTCCGCAGCGCCGGATGAGCTTTGCCCCTTCATCCTTCAGCACCCTTCACGAAATTATCTTCCCGGAGAAACCCTTCCCTCAAGGCATCAGGCGTCATGACGGGAGACCTTCACGACCCGCGGGGGTGCGTGGCAAAACGGGCAATCTCTCCTGCAGGATTCAAAGGTCCGGGGTTCTCGGATGAAAACGAGGGAGTGGAAAGACAACGGATGATCTGGACGGAAGAAGCACAACAGGCCGTATCCAGGGTCCCTTTTTTTGTCCGCAAGCGGGTTAAGAAAAGGGTCGAAGAAGAAGCCCTGCGCCGGGGGGCTTGCGAGGTGAGTCTGGAGCATGTTCAATTGTGCCAGCGTCGCTTTCTTCAAAACATGGAGGCGGAGGTCAAAGGGTTCCAGGTGGAGTCGTGCTTCGGGCCGGGTGGATGTCCCAACCGTGCCGTCGAGGGCAATGAGCTGCCAAGAAGGGTGGAAGAGTTGCTCGCCCGCCGAAATCTTAAAGAATTTTTGAAGGGGCGGGTGCAAGGTCCCTTGAAAATGCACCATGAGTTCCGCGTCTCGATTTCCGATTGCCCCAATGCCTGCTCACGACCGCAAATCGTCGATGTGGGAATCATCGGGGCCCGCCAGCCGGCCCTCGCGGAAGAACCCTGCACGCGATGCGGAGCGTGCCTTGAAGTTTGCCAGGAAGAAGCGATTCAGCTTTCGGAAGAGGCCGTCAACCCGACCATAGACCTCGGGCGATGTGTGTGTTGCGGCAAATGCCTGGAAGTCTGCCCTTCCGGGACACTGGTTGAGGGCCGGAAGGGTTATCGAGTTCTGGTCGGCGGCAAGCTGGGCCGCCATCCTCAGTTGGCAAAGGAACTGGAGGGGATTTACCGGGAGGAGGAAGTCCTGGTTATGGTGGATCGCTGCCTGGATCTCTATCTTCAGCACAACAGGTCGGGTGAGCGCTTCGCCGAAATCCTCAAGCGCACCGGTCTCAAGTCACTCCATGGGGAATAGGAGACAGCGCTTTACGGATCAGGTAAGCCTCTCTTTCCGCGGCATATCCTTCTCAGGTTTGATGCCCGGAAATTTGGACCCGGCAATATTGACAGACTGGCGCAGCACATCATCGGGTTCTCGCTGGGAGGGTTGAAGGAGATGGCAAGAGAGGTGAACCCGGAAGCGTCTCCGGCGATGCAAAGCACTCTTGTTCGAAGAGGGGTAGAGATCTTCAAATGAAACGTTTGCTCAAGTATGGCGTTCCCTTGTTGGTTGTCCTGGCAGTGTTGGCTTTTTCGGCCTCAGCGCTGTTGAAGCGCGGCGATAAGGGTTCGGCTTCGTTCCGAACCGTACCCGTCAAGCGTGGTGACCTGGTCGCCACCATCAGTGCAACCGGGACGGTGGAACCCGAAGAAGTGGTGGATGTCGGGGCCCAGGTGGCGGGAAGAATTGTCGCCTTCGGCAAAGACGTCTCCGGGAAGACCGTTGACTATGGGTCGCAGGTTGAAGACGGCACGGTTCTGGCCCAGATCGATGACGCCCTTTATGCCGCCGATGTGTCCCAGTCCAAGGCGCAGGTGGAGCAGGCCAAGGCTTCGGTCATGCGGGCCGAAGCTGATCTCGGGCAGATGCAGGCGAAACTCGTTCAGGCCGAACGTGACTTGAATCGAGCCAAGAAGCTGGGGCCGGGCGATGCCCTGTCACAAGCCGACTACGATGCCGCGGTATCGGCCTATGACGTTGCCAAAGCCAATGTAGCAGTGGGCAAGGCCGCCATTGTCCAGGCCAATGAAGCCGTCGCGCAGGCCCAGGCCAATCTCAAGAGAACGCAACGAAACCTGGACTACTGCACCATCAAATCCCCGGTCAAAGGAGTGATCATCGACCGCCGGGTGAACATCGGCCAGACCGTGGTCGCCAGCCTCAACGCCCCCAGTCTTTTTCTGATCGCCAAAGACCTCAAGCGCATGCAGGTTTGGATAGCGGTAAATGAGGCGGATATCGGGAACATCCACCCCGGCCAGGCCGTTACCTTCACCGTCGACGCGTTTCCCGGTCAGGTCTTCCAGGGCGAGGTGGGCAAGGTTCGGCTGAACGCCACCATGACTCAAAATGTGGTTACCTACACGGTAGAAGTCATTACGGACAATTCCGACGGCAAGCTGCTCCCCTACCTGACGGCCAATGCAAAGTTCATGGTGAGCACTCGCGCCAATGTGCTGATGGTACCGAATGCGGCTCTGCGCTGGGTTCCTCAGGCTGAGCAGGTCGTTCCGGGCGGTGGTATGTGCACCTGAGAGGAGTTCTGCTCTCGAAGGGTCCGGACGCCCCAGGGCTTCTGCCGAAACGAATCAGGAGGAAGCCGGCCGGGGGGTGTCTGGGTCCCCGAAGGCACTCTGGTAAAGGCCATTCCGGTGCGCATCGGCATGAGCGACGGCAGCCTGACGGAAGTTCAAAGCGATGAACTCAAGGAAGGGACCCCGGTTGTCATCGGAGAACAGCCTAAAGAGACTGCCGGCCCCTCAACCGCTGCCAGCCCCTTTACGCCTCAGTTCGGCCAGGGGAGCGGGGGGCGGCGGCGGGCGCCGTCAATAGGCGACAAATTTGTCATGAGGGTGAGGTGGAAAGAAGCTCATGGCGCTTATTGCACTGCAAGATATCTATAAAACCTATGAACTCGGCGAAGTCAGTATCCCGGTGCTGCGAGGCATCTCGCTGAATATCCATGAGGGCGACTTCGTTGCCTTGATGGGTACCTCGGGATCGGGAAAGACGACGCTCATGAATATCCTGGGGTGTCTCGATCGTCCCACTTCCGGACGCTACCGGTTCGACGGGCAGGACGTGGTGGAACTGTCTGCCGATGAGCGGGCGGTAATGCGCAATCAGAAGATCGGTTTTGTTTTCCAGAACTTCAACTTATTGCCTCGCACCAGCGCTCTTGAAAATGTCATGATGCCGCTTTCCTATACCCTGGAAAACACGTCCGACCGAGAGGCTCGCAAGCGGGCGGAAGAATTGCTGAAGCGAGTGGGGTTAGGGGAGCAGCTGGACCATGAACCCTCGCAGCTTTCGGGTGGACAACAGCAGCGGGTGGCTATTGCGCGAGCCCTGATCAACCATCCTCCTCTCCTTTTCGCCGACGAACCCACCGGCAACCTCGATTCCAAGACCAGCGAGGAAGTGCTGCGCATATTCGGACAACTCAACGAGGAAGAAGGCGTTACCATCATCCTGGTAACGCACGACCCCAACGTCGCCCGGCACGCCAAGCGCATTGTCCGGATCAGGGACGGTATCATCGAAGCCGAACGCCGAGGCTATCAAAGCCCATCCGGACAACACGGCACCGAATCCGATTCGGAGCGGCCAGGAGCCGTAAAGCAATACTCGGGAGGCTACACGGCGCGCTTTCGTCGAATGCTGCGAACGGTCCTGAACAGTTTGCGCCGCAACGTTCTGCGGGCGGCCCTCACGACTCTCGGGATCGTCATTGGCGTGGCGGCGGTCATCGCCATGATGGAGATCGGGCGCGGATCGTCGAGTGCCATCCAACGGTCCATCGCCAGCATGGGGGCAAACAACGTGGTGATTCTGCCGGGCACCGCATCCAGCGGCGGGGTGAGTTTCGGCGCCGGAAGTGTCATGACCCTGACCCCGGAGGACAGTGACGCCATCGCCAATGAGGCTCCCTCCGTGCGTGCGGCTGCGCCGATCGTGCGAGCCCGAACTCAGGTTGTCTATGGCGGCAAGAATTGGGTGCCATCCGCTATCTATGGCACGACTCCCGCTTACCTTGATGTGCGCGAATGGCCTATGGCGGAGGGAGAAGCTTTCACCGAGCGTGATGTGCGCAATGCCAGCAAGGTCTGTGTCATAGGCCAGAGGCTGGTTCGAGAGCTTTTTGAAGGAGAGAACCCGATCGGCAAGGAACTTAGGGTGAAGAACGTCGCCTTCAAAGTGATCGGGGTGCTCAGCTCCAAAGGGGCCAACATGATGGGCATGGACCAGGATGATATTCTGCTTGCGCCGTGGACCACCATCAAGTATCGGGTAACGGGAAACTCTTTGGCCAACGTGAACCAGAGCGCCGCCTCTTCGTCAGGGTCCGCAACCTCACAGACGGTAAACTCCCTCAACCAGATCTACCCGAGCACACAGAATAGCCTTTATCCGGAGCAATCGGCGACCCAGGCTGCCGACACTCCGCTCCCGGTGCGTTTTACCAACGTGGATCAGATTCTGGCGGCTGCTCAATCTACCCCGGAGATTCCCGGCGCCATCGACCAGATCACCCAGATTCTTCGAGAGCGACACCGGATCCGCCCGGGAGAGCCGGAGGATTTCAATTTGAGGGACATGACCGAAATGACGAAAACCCTGTCATCCACGACGATGATGATGACGAAGCTCCTTCTGGCCGTTGCCCTCATCTCCCTGGTCGTTGGCGGGGTCGGGATCATGAACATCATGCTGGTGTCGGTAACGGAGAGGACGCGTGAGATCGGACTGCGGATGGCGGTCGGCGCCCGCGGCGGCAACATTCTACAGCAGTTTCTGGTTGAATCCGTGGTCTTGTGCTTCTGTGGAGGGGCCGTCGGCATTCTCCTGGGCCGGGGCATCTCTTATCTGGTCACGGCGTTTTTGCGCTGGCCGACGGAACTTTCCATCGATGCCGTGCTGGCAGCTTTCTTTGTCTCGGCCACGGTCGGCATCACTTTTGGCTACTACCCCGCCTGGAAGGCGTCGCGGTTGGATCCGATCATGGCCTTGCGTTACGAGTAACTGTGGGAGTGGCTGGTGGCCAGTGAATAGTGGTCAGTGGCTGGAGAACAAGGTGACACTGGACGCGCGGTGTTGCTGGTTTTGATGGTTTGCGGGTGAAATTTGCCTATGAGCATCGCATCGAAAGTTGGAGATTTCCGGATGCGACACGAAGTCAATCAGAACACCTTCCGGAGAGATATTAAGCATTTCTGGATCAAATGGGTGCCCGTTGTTTTGCTGCTGGCCGGCTGTGCCGTGGGGCCGGACTTTCGCCCTCCGGAGACGCCGGTGCCTGCGGGATGGAGCGGCGTGGGAGCCGATTCCGCTCAACAAACCAGCATCACGACGCCGCAGCCCGCAGAGTTGGTTGACTGGTGGAAAACCTTTGACGATCCCATGCTCACCTCGCTGGTCGAACAGGCGATCGCCTCGAACCTCGATTTGCGGCAGGCCGAGGCGCGCATACGGCAGGCCAGGGCAACGCGCGGGATCGCAGCCTCGGGTTTGTGGCCCGAGATTGATGCTAATGCCAACTACAACCGCAATCTCAACAGCAGTGCATCTTTCGGTTCTTCCGGAACATCTCTGCAACCCACCCTATTGCCGGTTGCCAATGATATGTTTCAGGCAGGCCTGGATGCGGCATGGGAACTGGACATCTTCGGCGGCGTGCGGCGCGGTGTTGAAGCCGCCCAGGCGGACCTGCAAGCTGCCGTGGAAGATCGCCGCAACGTGCTGGTAACGCTGGTGGCCGAGGTTGGCATAAACTACGTGAGCCTCAGAGGTTTTCAGCAACAAATTCTTATCGCCCGCCAAAACCTTGCGGCCCAACAACATACCGCCGAGATCACGCGCAAACGCTTTGAGGCCGGCTTTGTGAGTGGCTTGGATACGGCCAACGCCAACGCCCTGGCCGCCACCACCGAGTCCCAGATTCCCGTGCTGGAATCCTCGGCCCGGGCGGCGATTTTCAGTCTTTCCGTACTCCTCGGCCGCCCACCGGCGGCCCTGGTCGAGGAACTTGACAGCGACCAACCGATTCCCACCACTCCCCCGGAAGTGCCGGTCGGACTGCCGTCCGATCTCATCCGCCGCCGTCCCGATATCCGCCGTGCCGAAGCCCAGCTCCACGCCGACACGGCCCGCATCGGAGTGGCCACGGCCGATCTCTTTCCGAAATTCGCGCTCACGGGTTCCTACGGGTATTTGAGCACCGATTTCAGTTCCCTTGGCGAACTGGAGCAGCCGTTTCTATTCCTATGGTCCGAGTGTGAGTTGGCCGATATTTACCGCCGGCCGCATCCGGTGGAATATCGAACTCAAAAAGGCCTTCCGCGAGGAGGACCTGGCGGCGTATGAACAGACGGTCCTTACCGCTCTGAAGGACGTTGAAACGGCGCTGGTGGCGTATGCCAAAGACCAGCAGCGGATCGGTTCCCTCACCGTGGCCGTTGCCAACAATCTCAGGGCGGTTGACCTGTCGACAAGGCTCTACGTGGCAGGAAAGAGTGATTTCTTGAATGTACTTGTGGCGCAACGGTCGCTCAATAGTTCCCAGGATGCCCTGGTGCAGAGCACGCGCAGCCTGGCCACGGATCTCATTGCCCTCTACAAAGCCCTTGGCGGCGGATGGGAGCAATAGCCCCCGAAGCATGACCGAGGCCCGGGTCTTTTTCACTAACAGGAGGTTGCCGGTGAAGCTATTCGAAGTCGATCAACAATCATGCAAGCAGGACGGGATCTGCGCAGCAGCGTGTCCCATAGAGATTATCGATTTCCAGAAGAACGGATATCCAAGCCCGAGTGCGGAAGCGGAGGAACTCTGTATCCGATGCGGACACTGTGTTGCAGCCTGCCCCACGGGGAGTCTTTCCCATCGCGAGATGCCTGTCGAGCAGTGCCCGCCCGTTCAGAGCAATCTTCAGCTGAGCCCGGAGCATTGCGAGCATTTCCTGCGCAGTCGCCGTTCCATTCGAGTCTACAAAGACGAACCGGTCCCCCGGGCTGATCTTGCCAGGCTCATCGAAGTTGCCCGGTATGCGCCGTCCGGGCACAATTCCCAGTGTGCGGAGTGGTTGGTTTTGGATAACAGGGACGAATTGCGAAAACTCGCCGGCATCGTCGCCGACTGGATGCGCTGGCTGATCGGCAAAATGCCCGAGCTGGCCCTGTCCTGGCATATGGACAAGACCCTGAAGCGATGGGAAAAGGGTAAGGATGTCATTCTTCGCGAGGCGCCGGCGGTGATCATCGCTCACGCCGAAGAACACAATCGCCTGGCCCCTGCCACCTGCACCATCGCTCTGACTTACCTGGAACTGGCAGCGACCAGTATGGATTTGGGGTGTTGCTGGGCTGGTTACTTCAATGCCGCGGCAGTCGCTTTTCCACCCATGAAAGAGGCGTTGGCCCTCCCCGCCGGGCACCAGTGCTTCGGCAGCATGATGGTGGGTTATCCCCTGTTCCATTATCACCGGCTGCCCACGCGCAAGCCTCCGGCGATCTCCTGGCGTTGATTGTGGCAATGCATGGCAGCAGCGACAGTCGCTGGCTCATCCTTTTTTGCGCCGCCCGCATGGCCTTCAGCTTCATCTTTGTGAGCTACTCGGCCGCCATGCCGCTCCTCCGGAGCGACTGGTCGATGAGTTCAACAGAAGCGGGCATGGTTCAGTCCGCCTGGCACCTGGGCTTCCTGGTCTCGCTTTTCGCGGTTGGGTTTCTGGGTGACCGCTTCGGGGCAAAACGGACCTATCTCTGGAGTGCCGTTGCGGCAAGTGTGAGTGCTCTGGTCTTTGCCGTCTTTGCCTCCGGCTTTCTTTCCGGGGCCATCCTCTACGGGCTCGCCGGACTCTGTTCCGGCGGCTCCTACACGCCGGGTCTCACCCTTATCGCCGAGCGCTTTCCCCCGCTCGCCCGGGGCCGGGCAATGGGGTATTATCTCGCCGCCAGTTCCCTCAGCTACGCGCTCGCCGTGATTATTTCAAGCCAGCTTTTTCCCATCGGGGGCTGGCGCTTGGCCTTTCTGTTCACCTGCAGTATGCCGACAGCCGGGCTGGTGCTCTCTTTGTGGGTCCTGCGCGCCACCCCGAACGTCATCCATGCCGCCCCCAGTTTCCGGGAAATGTGGCGCACCATTCCCCTGGTGCTTAAAAACAAACCCGTCCTCCTGTCGATGCTCGCGTACACATTCCATTGCTGGGAACTGCTCGGCATGTGGACCTGGCTGCCTGCTTATCTGGCGGTGGCAGCCGCGATGGCCGCCGGGCCCGGTGAGGCAAACAGTGCAGCGATCGAAATCGGAGTCCTCCTTTCGGGTCTAACCTACCTGACCAGCATGGTTGGCAGCCTCATCGGCGGGACCCTCTCCGACCGATGGGGGCGCACCTTGACCACGCTGCTGTTTTCGAGCATCAGCCTGGTCTTCTCGTTCACCTTCGGATGGATGCTCGGCTGGCCTCTGGCGATCCTGTTCATCGTCGCCGCGTGCTATAATCTCGCCTCCATTGCCGACTCGTCCATCTACTCGACGGCCCTCACCGAACTCATCGAGCCCCGGTACATCGGCGCCGCCTACGCCGTCCGTTCGGTGATGGGGTTCAGTGCCGGCGCGATCAGTCCATGGATCTTCGGCCTGGTGATGGACGTGGTGCACGGAACCCCGTGGTCGTCGGAGAGGCTGGCCTGGGGTCTGGCTTGGACGAGCCTCGGTTTGGGCGCTTTGCTCAGCCCCCTCATGAATTGGTGGCTGCGCCGCCGGCCGGAGGCGTTACGGATGGCGCGAGGCCTGCGCTGAAAATCCAGGCGGGTTGCCCCCGTCCTTTCCTCATGCAATGCGCGAAATATCGGTCCAGGATAGGAATTGTGACTTCAGTCCGGAGGACGGGGAGTGAGTAGTGGCATCAAAAGGAAAATGGCGGGCGTCCTGCAGGCCCCCGAAATCTTTCGATGGGAATCCCGCACGGGCGGGCAATCGACAGTCGGAGTTGTCAGAGCACGCGGCAGGCTTTATGATGAACTCAGGAAGGCAGGGGTGGGAATAAAAAGGTTGGCGAGGTGGTAAAGCAAGACCTGATTGCAGCAAACTGAACCCAACAATCGATGTGAGCCCAACAGGGCATGCGGCTCCGAGAGCGCATGTGACTCGATGCCCACAGGAGGGTGATGTGAAAAAGCAGACGCGGTTGGCTTTGGTCGTGCTGTTTGCCGGCTGTGCGGCGACTGCCGTCAGTTCGGTGGCCGAATCTGGAAAGCCTGGAGGAGTCCCGGCGCCGGGATCCGGTATGCAGATCGCGGGGCAACAGCAGGAGAGGAGCGGCAACGAATTGAGGAAGCTGGCGAGCTATCAGGAGAATTCCGGCCAGGAAAGTTTGAGTGATCGTCTTGAGGTGACTGTGGGTCAGGAGTTCCCGATCACGCTGGCATCAAATGCAACCACCGGCTACCATTGGGAATTGTCGGCACCTCCCGACGAGGCGGTGGTCAAGCTCGTCACCAATGAATACAAGAGTCCCGAAACCCGGGCACTGGGTGCGGGCGGCCAGGAGATCTGGACCTTCCGGGCGGTGGGACCGGGGCGGACGGTCATCAACCTCAAGTATGTGCGACCTTGGGAAAAAGGTGTCGCCCCCGTTGAGACGGCGTCCTATGAGGTTAACGTCCGGTAATCCCGGTCAGTTCTATCCCTTCGGGACACCCGAAGGGCCATGGAAAGAGGGTGTCACGCCGCCGGCCTCTGATCACTCACCACTGCTGGTCACCGCTTCAGCAGCTGGTCCAGTTCCTCCTCCTCCCCCGGAAGGAGCGGGTAAGGACAGTCGTTTCCCAGATAATCCTGCAGTACCAGCATACCGTTCTCTATGGCCCTCACAGAACCTGGAAGCAACGGGACTTTTCCACGCCCGCCCGGAAGATCGATGACAAAATGGGGCATTGCCAATCCCGAAATCCGGTTGCGGATGTTCTTGAGAATATTCAGGCCGCTGCTCACCGGGGTTCGGAAATGAGCAGTGCCCTCGGTGAGGTCCATCTGCATGAGGTAATACGGACGCACCCTTAAGGCCAGGAGTCCCTGAAACAGCTCGGCAAGGACGTCTGGTCCGATCGTTGATGCCCCGAAGCAGGACCGTCTGGCTGCCGAGGGGAAGGCCCGCATCCGCCAGCAGGGCGCACGCCCGGCTCGATTCCGGGGTGATCTCGAGGGGGTGGTTGAAGTGGAGATTGATGAACAACGGGTGGTAGCGGGCCAGCATGCCGACCAGTTCGGGGGTAATTTTATCGGGAAGGGCGCAGGGAACGCGGGTGCCGATGCGAATGACGGTCACGTGGGGAATTTTCCGCAGACTCATTAAGATCGATTCGAGCCTTGGGAGCGGCAGCAGGAGCGGGTCGCCTCCGGAGAGAACGACATCCCGCACGTCACCGTGTGAGGCAATGTAGTCCAGGGCCCCCTGAAAATATTCCTGAGTCAAAGGCAGAGGTTTTTTCCATCTTCGCTTCCGGGTGCAGAATCGGCAGTGCACGGCGCATTCCCGGGAAACCAGCCAGAGGACCCGGTTGGGGTAACGATGCACCAGGTTGGGAACCGGTGAAAGGTTTTCTTCAGCCAGGGGGTCTTTCCATCCCGTCACGTCTTCCATTTCCATAATATCCGGAACCACCTGCCTCCAGATGGCATCTCCCGGAGACTGAACAAGGCCGGCAAAGTATCGGCTGACGCGGAAGGGATAGCGTTGGACCACGCGGTCGAGATCGTGGCAGCCTTCAGGCCACCTGCGGCTGAAATTGTTTAAGGACGAAATGAAAGTCATCAGAATTCCCCGATCTTCCGACGTTGCAATCGGTCAAAATGAGACTCTATAACACAAATTCGCCGCTTGGGTAGGGTAGGGGTGGTGGGGCTTAAGGTGAAGGATGGTCGCCTTTTCATTTGTAAGGCTCTGCTCGATCGGCTAGATTGCACCTCCTGATGGGCCCTTGGGGCCGCGAGAACCTGGTGATCTGATTGGAGAGTCAAGATGCGCGACTGGCTCAAGGTATACGGGAACCGAAGAGTGCTCAGCTTGCTCGGGCTCGGCTTTTCCTCCGGTCTGCCCCTTGCGCTCATCGGCACCACCCTGCAGGCCTGGATGACCACCGAACAGGTGGACCTGCGCGTCATCGGCATCTTCTCTCTGGTGGGCTTGCCCTACACTTTGAAGGTCCTCTGGGCACCGATCATGGACCGTTTTACGCCCCCCTGGATGGGACGGCGGCGAGGGTGGATTGTCATCACGCAACTCCTCCTCGCTGTTTCCATCCTGGCTCTGGGGCTCACCTCGCCCGGCATCATGCCCTGGGCGGTGGCGTCGCTTGCTCTGGTTATCGCCTTCTGCAGTGCGAGTCAGGATATTGTTGTCGATGCTTATCGCGCCGATGTTTTGCACGAGCAGGAACTGGGAGCGGGGGCAGCGACAACGGTTGTGGGATACCGTGTGGCCCTCCTGGTTTCCGGGGCTTTTGCCCTGATTCTCTCCGACTATCTCCCGTGGCACATGGTCTATCTCATCATGGGAGCGTTGATGCTGGCCAATGTTTTTTTTACCTTCCTGGCCCCGGAACCTTCCGAACGGGTCGTTCCCCCCAAGACCCTGAAAGACGCGGTGTGGGAACCGCTGGTCAGCTACTTCCGTCGTTCGGGTGCGATAGAGATGCTCGTCTTCATAATGGTCTACAAGTTGAGCGACGCCATCGCCGGGGCGATGACCACCCCGTTCCTCCTCGACATGGGCTTTACCCGCACCGATGTCGGCACGGTGAACAAGGCCTTCGGGTTATTGAGCACGATTTTTGGGACCCTGGCGGGAGGCAGTATCATTGCGAAGATCGGGATCAACCGCTCGCTGTGGATTTTTGCCTTCCTGCAGGCCTTTCCCCATCTGGCGTTTACGGTGTTGGCCCTGGTAGGCAAGAACTACGCCGTCATGGTAGCGGCCATTGGCCTGGAAAATGTTTGCGGAGGCATGGGAACCGCCGCTTTCGTGGCTTTTATGATGCGCCTTTGCGACAAGCGGTTCACTGCGACCCAATATGCTCTGTTGACCAGTTTCATGGCGGTCACCCGAGTTATCGCGGGAGTCCCCACCGGATTCATGGTCGCCTCCATGGGTTGGCCGGTCTTTTTCGCCGTGAGCATACTCGGGGCCTTGCCGGGGATTCTGCTGCTACCCCGTTTTGCCCCGTGGAAGGGCGGAGCAGTAAGCAGGGAGTAGGCAATAGCGAGTAGGGAGTAAGCAGAAGGAGCCCACCGTCTCCGCGTTCCGTGCACTGCGAATAAAGAAAGGGTATCGTTGATTTGTATAAACTATAATGAACCTTCAAGGTTATAGGGAATCTTTGATCCAGTGCCCAATGTGTTGGATCTGTCCTCGGTTATGAAGAACCCAAGTTGAGCGATTCGGTCCTCTGCAGTAGGGTATCGTTTCGTTCTGACAATGATTTCACCCCCACCTAACCTCCCCCATCGAGGGGGAGGGACTATTCTGTACAACCCCACCCCTGGCGGGAGGGGTAGGGGGAGGGGGTAGGAAATCGCTCAATTTGGGAAGAAATCGAAGTACCTCATTAGATGACGTGCCCAGGCTCAAGTCTACATGATCTCCTCCAAAATGCACCTTGTAATCAGGTCGGTTGCTCGGATACCTTTGGCTCCCAGGCTGCCCGAAGCGAGGGTCTGGCCGCTCTGCAGCGGGTTGTCCGAGGCGTAGCAGGCATATCGAACTTTCACGTCTTTCGAAAGCTGAACCTTCGAGCACATGGGCTGTGGCTATCATGATGTCGCCCTTCTTTCCAGATAGCGTCCCCGCCTTCCCCAGAAGCGAAGTTTTTCGATGAACCCGTCGTTGATTCTGCCATCAGTCTTGAGCATGGCCAGGACCTTGGGACGAAAGCTCTCCTCCCCCTGGCGATCGGGAGGAATGAAAGCCAACCGTCGCCGGGGGACGGGCCCAAAGATGTCCTTGGGGGACATCTTCGGGCGGCGGGCGGTTTCATTCGAAGGCACAATAATACCCGGACTGCTGGAAGTTGTGGCGGAAGAACCATATGGGCCATGCGCCGACTCCCCCCGAATCCGTCGACGCGAACACGGTATTCATCACGGAATTGGGCGGGGAGGTATAGACCCAGTCACCGTGGCTAAAACCGAGGACCAGGATATTGGGGGCACCGTGGTAGGCCGGAAGCGTACCGACATAATTCGGGCGAGTCAGGCCGATCCAGGCACCGGACTCGGCATCCCCGAACGGCGCCCACTCGTTCGGATTTCGGTCGGTGTCGCAGACGTAGTCGGCGGGAGAGGCGGGATAGGACGGGTTCTGGCTGTCGGGAAGCAGTCCATACGAGGTGAAGACGGCTCCGAGCAACCGGCCGTAGGCGAAGCGTTGGGCTCCCGCAGTCAAAGAACCCTGCACTTTTGTATCACTCAGCCAACTGCTCTGGAAGACCAGGTTGGAACCAAGGGCCATGAGCTTTCCGTAGTCGCTCAGGATGATTTCGCCGTAGGTGCCGAGCAGATTGCTGGCGGTGACATAGCGGTTTTCGAGCTCCTGCGGCAACTGCTCGGCGGTCGTCTGGACGATTTGTCCCAGGTCAGAGGCGCCGTCTCCCGAGTTCATCATATCCTCCACCAGGAAGCCTATGGTGCTCACGATGCCGATGGCAGTGGCCCCCATCGGGTCCGACTCGGACAACAGAAACGAGACGCCCCCCAGAATATTGGCCGCCAGGTCGGTCCAGAAGCCGGCCACCGCGGTGGTCGAGTCCGACATATTGAGAGCTTTCAAGATATCGCCCGTCACGTTCTGGAGCTCGATTTGGCCATTGCCGCTGCCGGTGCTGTAGACATTCTTGAGCTGGTTGATCCCGGCCCTCAAGTAAGCCACATTGGCAGTCTCCTGAGAGAGGCTGTCGTACACATTTTGCCACTCGCCGGGTGTGCAGTCACAGCCCGTGGCGGGGTACTGGATCTTGTTGACCTTTTGATTCAATGCTTCGGAGATGCTCTGCCACCCTACTCCTCCGCTGAACTTGACCGTCTCGGCGCAGTACAGGGCACGGACGTTGTGGTAGGCCGGGTTGTAGCAGACCGAATTCGAGGTGTATTGGAGCCCCAGGAATGTGTCGCTGAACCAGATGAGGGCATTCTGCTCGCCATTGGCGGTCGGGCCGCCCGTCGGCCAAGGAGTCGCGGGCTGATAGGCGATCGTGGGCAGCAAGCCGGGACTGGCATTCGCCGCGGTGCCTGCCACCGGTGCGTAGCGCCACAAATAGTTGCGCTTCAGCAGGCCTTCCAGGAAAACCGGGTTCCCCACCTTCACCCCCGTGGCCGCTCCGGAAGCCTCGGGAGCGTAGAACGGGATCTGGGCACTCTGTGGGGCGTCCTCCTGCAGATAGGTGCCGGTGGCGAGAGCGTAGCCCGGATTTCCCGACTGCTGTGACTGGAGCATGGACTTGTTGAAGGCGTCGGCGATGCCGCCCAGGCTTTCGATGACGGGTGAAACCGTCTGGGCGGCGACCTGCTGCGTTGCCGTGCTCGCCGAGATCGGGTTACCGATGCTTTGCAGGAACACGACCGCCCCTCCCTCAACGGTCGTCGGGGTCTTTTGGATCGTGGCCGCGTTTTTCAGTGCCATGGCGAGCTCGCCGAACTGTTGCTGGTCGGCTCCGTCGTTGCCGCAATTGGTCGGAAATGTTTGGTTCTCGGGCAGGTGAATGGGAGGGGTCAGGGTGCTTGCGTGCAGAACGACCAGTTGAAAGCCTCCTTCGCATGGCCCCACGGACTCGGACGGGTAGCTGGTTCCTCCGATGAGCATGACGTTGAACAAAGGTTTGGGCGGGAGATTGGATAGGGCGGAGGTGTTGAACGACACGTAATCCCCGAGGGTGAAATTGTACACGTTGTAACGAACGGTACTGCTGCCGGGGACGAACACACCGTTAAACTGCAGGTACCCCTTCAGGTTGCCAGAAGTTCGCCGGCAGCGGCGGACCCGGTGCCGGGGTTCAGGTGTCCGTATGTACCAAAGCCCGAGTCCTGTGGCACGCCGATCACGCTCCACCCCCCGGCATTGCCCGCCTGCCAGCGGAGGCCCGTGCCCGTCGGCTGACTGACGAGATCTTCAACCAGGTACTGGAAACTGGAATCGATCCCGTAGCCGGGCAGAGCAGCCAGGATCACAATGATCGAAACGCCGTAATTTTTGTAGACTGCTCCAATGGCGTTGGAGAAGTCACTCTGGCTGCCGGAGTAGGTCTTGTTGAACTGGAGCTCCAGTGTTTCACGATCGAGGATCACCAACTGCACCGGGTTGGAGCCGTAAGAAAACGTCTGAACCTGCCCCGGTAATTCATTGGGGGGGGGCAGCCCATGATTTCGGGTGAGCAGTTGGTCCCGAGCACGATCGCGTAGCCGCCGTTAGGCTGTTTCGCCATGGTCTCGATCCCGACGCCGATGGGAGGGTAATTGGGCATAGCCTGCGTTGTTATCACGTCACGGCCGACCGCGCCGGTGCGCCGGTCACGCACCGTGAGTTCTATCTTGTAAGTGCCATTCAGATCGGGCGTAAATTTCGGTTGCAGGGTGCCGGGTCGCAGCAGGGAAACCTTCGATCCGGATGGCGCCCGAACGATGCGCCACTGGACCTTGTCATTCGCCGAGAGATGCAAGGTGCGGCGGCTGTCCAGCTGCACAGTCTTCAACGACCGGACTTGGCGGTCGCGCCCTGCCGAGGCCAAAGGTCTGGTGCGATCGACGGCGAACTCCACGGTTTGAGTGGGATAGATACGATGCTGATAGACGGCGGCGACCTTGAGCACGTTCCGGCCGAAGCGCAACCCGTCATCGGGCGCCAGCCGGACAACCTGCGTGCCCTTGAGGGTTTTCTTGAACAGATGCGTCACCCGCTGTCCGTTCAGCGTCCCCCGTAATTCGTCGGCATCCGCGGTCAACTCCAATTGGGCCTGCCAGCTGCCGTTCATCGGACCCACGGAAACTGAATCCAAGGGATTCCCGGCCCCTGCCGGCGCCATTTGCAAGCCCACCGGCGGTTTATCGGGATCCTCTCCGAGATCCTCCGCCGTTTCCTCGAAAGGGTTCAGAGCATCGTTGCCGCCGTAGCCTTCCCGATCAACCTGAAGCGACCCCGTGACAGTATCCGGCACCGCAGCCTCGCACAGGGCAGGGATAAACCCCAGGGCAAGAAGGCCTAAAATAAAAATAATACTGACAGTAGCGCGGTCTTTCATGACGGTCCTCCAATTTTGGATGATTGATGTCGGATTGCCGATAAGTCTTTACTTCAAAAGGACTTGAAGGTAGGGAGCACTATCCATTGTGTCAAAAAGATTTTTCCCACGGTGTTGTTTGAACCTTAACTGCGGGGATTATTCGCACGGAACTCCTCTTTTTGTCGTTGGAGGACCCTCTCCCTGCACCTCCGGAAATTGCTGAAGAGGAAAAAGAGTTCTGGCTAAAGAAGACCAAATCGGTTCACGATTTTTTGATGAAGAAATGCATTTCCAGGGTTTTGAGGGTTGCTAACCCGTGATAATCAGGAACTCCAGAAATGGACAGAGGGGCAATCCAATTCCTGTTCCAGATTTTCCCGCGCGAGATAAGCGGTTTAGACGCATGGAGGGCTCCTCTCCTGCCTTGCCCGCAAAACATGAGGAGAAACACCATGGACTACAAGGTTAAGGCTATTTTTGTGTCGATTTCATGGTGAGCATTGGCAAGTACCACCACGGTGCGACACCGTGGTGGTCGGAACGATCAGCAGAGCGACGCACCTTGAGCTTCGGGCCCGTTTTGTTGTTTGGATTCTTTGCAGCTCCACCGGGGACGGCTGTTGGATCTCCTCGGCTTGAGCAGGCTCCGTAAGCCGTTGACTTTTGAAGGTAGAAGGCTTCAAATATATTTGCCACACTATCCATTGACGGGAAACTGCCCTAGTCGGTAATTACCAAATCCACAAGGCTTATTAGAGACGGTTAAATCGTTCTCATAATCTGAGGGTCTATGGTTCAAATCCAGAACCGCAATCAACCGGGAACTTATGTTGAGGTTATCCTTGGAGTCTATATCTCCCTATTGAATTGGTGGTTTAATTATGCTTCCAAAACTCCCTTTGACGACAAAGCTATCAACGGACCCGTACACACCACCACCCAAAGTACCTGTCAATGTCAGCTTCAAAGGAGTTCCGGTATGAAGCTTGGTGACTGCCGTGCCGGAAAGAGTCATATAGCCTATTCCATGATCTCCCGCTTCACCGTTTGGCGTGAATACACATGTAGCGATCATCTTGAACGTGTCGGTATGAGTAGGGTCGGTGGAAGTGTTTTCAGTTGAGACAAGGACGAGCTTGTCACAAGAATAAACGTGCTGTCCATTTTTGTCAAATATATCTAACGATATGGGCACAGCATCGCCTGAACTAATATCTACAGTCATATCAAAATGAGCAGAGCCACCACCTAGTTGTTTAACGGTATTCTTAAGAATTTCGCCAGCCTGATTCGTGTATGTAGCCATCATTGGCCCAGTCCTCTCAGGGTTCAGAAGCTTTCCCGTGTACGTCATTGTCTGGGCATGTGCAAGTCCTGCCAGGGTGAACAGAACCAAACCTGCGACTATCGCCATCTTTTTCATGATATACCCTCCTTGTTTAATCCAGCTCAACTACGTAACTATTGTTCGAATAAATTATGAAATGATAGAGTGAAGTGACAGGAATTCACTTTTCCGGTAGCAGGTGTTGTCGTTACTGTCAATTATTTTTGTGCCGATGGGTGGCCAACCACCACCAATAGGCGTAAGCCACTCCGCATGCTCCCCGAGTGCTAAGCTGTGACCCGAAGTGCCACAGAACTTTCATTTTGTGCGTCTTGTTGCCCTTGACCTTCATGACCCGGGTCATGGGGGTAGGGCGCAGAGGACCACCGGGCAGAACCAGATTAAGCTTCTTCTGGTTGATGTGCCTGTTCGCCAACGTCACTCGACATCGTAATAGGACGTGAAGATTTCGATGTTCGACCGGGTTTCCGGCAGCACGTAGACGATGCCATAGGTCCCGGTAAAAGCCGGGCTCACGACGTTATTGAAGAACTTCTCTGGAACATTGATGCAACCATAGGAAATACGGTTGTCGAGTGGCGTTGGCGTGGCCAAGCGCTCCAGGCGGCGCTCCGTGGGGTTGGACGTAATCACCCGATGCAGGGAAACGGCGCCGTCGTAGTCCACCCAGAGGATGTCCTTGCCGTGGAAATTGTAGCCCAGCGAGGCTACGAAGCGGCCCGCCGGCGTGGTGCGCTCATCAGGACGAATGTCCGACAATTTCCGGTCACCGATATCGGGGAGGGAGTCATCACCCCGCGCCAGGCCCAGCAGGGCTGGGGCTGCGCCGCGAAGTCGCCCATCCGCATCGAAGACAAAGACTTTGGCGTCCATCTTGTCGACAATCACGAATGGCATGCCGTGATTGTCACCCGAATCGACGGCCCAGTCTGCCACACGTTGGGCGTTCCGGGACTTATGCTCGCGTTCGAAGTTCGCGCGTTTGGGATGAGGCGCCGCCACGGGTGGCGTCTGAGTAGTCAGGAGGGCTACGGCACCTTCATGCGCAGTTAGTGAGTGGTTCGGCTTGGACAATGGCGCAGCGTTGTCCGCAGCGGAAACTTGGTGGGGGGTAAAACTGACGGCCAGCAGGCCAAGACAAAATCCTTTGGTTATGATCGCCGCAAGCGAGCGTACGCTTCCTGAGCGCTTTATGGATCGCAAGGCCGCCAAAGCGCACAGCCCGATCTTTCCTCTACTTGTGCCACATGATTGTCCGTGCCGGATCGGCATGTTTCTCTCGTCCAGCAATAATCGTTGGCGGTCCTGCCTCGCGTTTCAGTAATCAGCAAGGCAGGGCGCCGGTGACGGTTTAGTTGCGGTCCTTTTTGGGCGGAGGCGGGGGAACCGGTGGGGCCGGCTGCGGCTTCACAGGAGCGGCTACCTGCACAGGAGGTGGCGTCTCAGCCTTTTTCGCGCCACACCACTCTTGCATCGAGGCGCAACCACCCAAAGTTATAGCAAAGCAGAAAACCAATAATACGAGCCCAACTCTTTTCATACTACACCTCCTCATTAGTTTGATTGATAGGAAATCGCCTTTTGCCTCTTTACGGCTAGCACGTGTTTTCGATGCTGTCAAGGTCATTTTTGTGCCGATTTCTTCGTGACTGATGGCAAGAAAGGGACAAGAACCACCAATTTTAATACTATCGAAACATTTTTCTCTCTTGATTTCTCCTTCTCCCTCAGAGCCTTGAGCGAATTCGCCTTAAGTTCCTGCATGTTGATTCCGAAAACATCCTGCGATGGCCGCTCCTTTTCAGAGGAAAGCCGGTGGAACTGCTTTATCTTACGCCCAAATTGAGCGATTTCCTACCCCCTCCCCCTACCCCTCCCGCCAGGGGAGGGGTTGTACAGAATAGTCCCTCCCCCTCGATGGGGGAGGTTAGGTGGGGGTGAAATCATTGTCAGAACGAAACGTTACCCTACTGCAGAGGACCGAATCGCGCAACTTGGGTTACGGTATGGGGAATGCCAACAGTCCCCACTTCCCATGCAAGCTTACCCGTTCTCCTGAAGCAAACTAACCTCTCAAATGACATGAAAACCTAAAAAAAACAATAGCATGCACATACCGCTTGGCAAGCCTCCTTAGGTTACACTATACAGTAAATGAAAGAACATGGGCAGCCGGATGACCGAGGAAGAGCACCGGCCGGTGAACCCGCCGCTAAGGAGAGGTTGTAGCCATCTCACCTCGGGAAGATAACCGGAACCATCCAATTGCTTCGCGCCGACCTGAGCCCATCGCGACACCGCCCGGGTCGATTGCGGCACCGCTCTTCTCCTTCGGCGTCTTGCGGCAAGATGTCGTCCCACGGGAGCGGTGCAAGCCCGCTGACCGCCGCGTTTTTCTTTGGAGGGTGCCATGGATCGCCGTCGTTTCCTCAAACTTACCAGTGTCGCGCTTGCCGGTGCCGTCGCCCTGCCGGCGGTCGCCCGCCCTCAAAAGACAAGTGTTTCGACGGGGCTCTGGAGCGTGTGGGACGACGTTTTCGCGCGGGCGCGCTTTGTTTCTCTGTCGCATGTCCTGACTCCGGAGGCACCGGTTTGGAGCGGCTTCCCCCTGACGACGAGATTTCAGCAAGGCACCGGCCGGCTCGATGATAAATCGCTCTACGCTGCCTTTACCTATGAGAACACCGGCCTCGAAACCACAGCCTATGCCTTCGCCACCGACCAATTCGGCACGCAACTCGACCCGCCCGCGCATTGGCATCAGTGCTTACCCGCCATCGATGAATTGCCGGCGACACTGGCGTTGCGCAAGCTCGCGGTGATCTCGATCGCCGACAAGGTAGAGGCGGACCCGAATTATCATCTCACCGCCGCCGACGTGCACGCATGGGAACGGGCTAATGGCATGATCCCGGCCGGCAGCGTCGTCATGGTGCGCTCGGATTGGTCCAAGCGCTGGCCCGACAAGGGGCGAATGCAGCCGGCCGACGGCAAGTTCCCCGGCGTATTGCTCGAGGCGCTCAAGCTCCTCCATCTTGAGCGCAACATCCTGCTTCACGGCCACGAACCGCTGGACGCCGATTCCACACCAACGCTGATCGGCGAAGACTGGTTGATGAACAACGGCTACATGCAGGCCGAGGGTGTCGCCAATCTCGATCAGGTTCCGGCGACGGGGGCCCTGATTGCCATCGGATTTCCGCGTTTGAAGGGTGGTACCGGCGGCTTCGCCAGCTTTACCGCCATTTGCCCGGCCGATTGGGCGTACGGCATCCGTCCCGGCGAAGTGGCCGAAGCGCCCCTGCCTTACAACGAAAAGCGGCTGGTGTGGAATGAGACCAAGGGTATCCGGGAACGTACGGCGCCTTGTGACAAGCCGAAAGGGAAGCAGAGCTTCAACTGACCGCCGGGCAACCGACGCGTCGACCGTCCGCTTTCGCGCCCTGCAGCTACCGACAGCCTTTGGCCGAAATAACATAGTGCAGCGTGAACAGTCCCCAACGTCGCCAGCTCGCTGGTTCCCAAGCTCCGGCTTGGGAACCATGGTCAGCCAAGCTCCAGCTTGGCGTGACTTGTGGCCACTGGAAGCTGGAGCTTCCAAGACTGCGTTCCCAGGCTGGAGCCTGGGAACGAGCGGAAACGAGACGTATTTGCTCTAGGTTATTTCTTGATGCCCCCTAAGCAGTAGCAGCAGGCAGTAAGCCGGGAGTGAGGAGCAGGGAGTGGGACGAGAGGAGAGAAGGGGTGTCATGCCACAAAGCTCCGTGTCTCCCCATCCCCGCGTCTCCGCGTCCCTTTAACTTAACTGCACGCTCCCACGAGGTGGCGGTTGCCGAGGTGAACCCGGCGCAAGCCTGCGCGTTTCGCCGCTTGCAGGCAGGTCTCGACTTGTTCGGAGGACGTTGTGGGGAAATCTTCCATACAAAACTGGGGAGCGAAAGCCAAGAGTGTATAAGGGATATCCGGATTGCAGTCGGCAATGAAGGAAGCGATCTGTGCCACCTCCGCCTCACCCACGTAGCCCGGCACCAAGAGCGTACTGGCAACCAGGAGGGGAGGGTCCGGACGCCGGGCGGTGTATTTCGCCAGGAAAGCGAAGTTTTCAAGCACCTGTCGATTGTCACACCCGCACAAGGCCTGGTGGATTCGGGGGTCCCACGCTTTCAGGTCCACTTTGACGCAGCCCCCCGACGCCATCGAGAGCTGCGCCATCTGTTTCAGCCAGCTGCGGTGCCCACTCCCGTTCGTTTCCCAGCAGATCCTCAGGATCTGATCGGGACAATCGGCCCTGGCCTGTTTTGAAGCCCGGATTGCGTAGGCGATTTGCGGCGTCGGGTCGCCGCCGAAATAACAAATGCAGCTCGTTTTGCTGGTAACGGCGCCGGTGATGGTCTCGATCGGCTGCCATTCGCGGTTGCTCTCATGGGTTTTCTTGAACGACCAATTCTGGCAGAAGAGACAATTGAAGTTACAGGCATCAAAGAACACGGCAAGATTGTAGAAGCCCACTTCGGGGCCCCGTTCATGGGCATAGACCGGATAACCGGCGCCGGTGCCTCCGGGACAAACCCAGTCGGCGACGCAATTGGTAGGCAGGGGATCGTAGTAGTAGCAGACCTCGGCCCGCACCCGACCATCGCGCCGCAGACTTTCCTTCGTTCCTCGCCGAATCCCGCAATACCCGCGCTCATCCGGACCCATCCGGCACTGGTGCGGACAAAGATTGCAGAGCAGGCCATCAGGGGTTGCCGGGGGCTGCAGGGGGAGTCGGAATGCTTCCCGCGAATGGGAGTGAAGGAGCTCGATGTGGTGTCGGCTCTCTTCCCACCGCCCGACGATGCATTCCGGGCAGACGCCCAAACTGCTTCCCAAATCTGCGGCCGTTCTTCCGCAAACGCCGCAGATCAGGCCCGTCCTGCCGACCTCCTCCCAATTGGTGCGCAACATCTAACAGATCCTTGGAAGCTGTTCCCCGCGAAGCATATCCACCAGGCGGTGGGCGCCGATGCGGGTGCGCAGGAAGACCCGCCCGGTATCGCCGGCAACCACTTCACCGATCCGGCAGGCCTGCCTTCCGAGCGGGTGGCACACCATGGCCTCAAGCACCGCTTGCACCGCATCAGCTGGAACGCAAGCCAGCAGCTTCCCCTCGTTGGCTACGTAAAGAGGGTCCATGCCGAGCAGTTCGCAGGCCCCGGAGACATCCTCGCGGATCGGCAGGGTTTCCTCAAACAGCCTGATACCCACGCCCGATTGCCTGGCGATTTCGTTTAAGGTCGTCGCCACTCCCCCGCGCGTGGGATCGCGCAGCACGTGAATCCTCGGGCAGACTTCAAGGATGTTTGCCACCAGGCCATGCAGCGATGCCGCATCGCTGCGGATTTCGTTTTCGAAGGCCAGTCCTTCCCGTTTGCAGAGCACGGCCATGCCGTGGTCGCCAATAGTCCCGTTGATGACCACGGCATCCCCCGGTTGCGCGTACTGGCCGCCCAATTTCAGGCCGGGCGCCACCATGCCGATACCCGCAGTATTGATAAAGACCTTGTCAGCCTTGCCGCGCGGGACGACCTTGGTGTCTCCTGCCACAATCAGCACGTTTGCTTCGCGAGCGGCGTCCGCCATGGAAGCCACAATCCGCGACAGCAACGCCAACGACAGTCCTTCTTCCAGAATGAAACCGGCGGTCAGGTAGAGGGGTTTGGCTCCGAGCATGGCGAGGTCGTTGACGGTGCCATGGACCGCCAGGCTACCAATATTGCCGCCGGGGAAGAAGATCGGGTCGACGACGTAGGAGTCGGTGGTCATGGCAATTCGTCCGCCGGGCACCTCCACCAGGGCGCTGTCGTTCATCTCCCCCAGATAGTCATTGTTCAGAAACTTGATGAACAGGTCCTGCACGAGTTCGTGGGTGGCCCTACCGCCGCTTCCCTGGTCAAGCTGTATCGTTTCAGAATTCATTCCGCTTTGCCTTCCGGTGTCATTCCGGCGGATAGCCGGACTCAAGGCCTTTTCTGGATTCCGGTTGTCACCGGAATGGCGTGTGAAGAGGATGGTCACATCAATTCCGTGGCCCTGTACCAAGAGCCAAGAAGCCCTATCCCTCGTGGTAGCGATAGTAGGCGCCGCAGGTCCCTTCACTGGATACCATGCACGGGCCCATGGGATTTTGCGGGGTGCAGACCGCGCGAAACAGCCCGCATTCAGGCGGGGTCATGACGCCCCGGAGGACCTCCCCGCAGCGGCAGCCGGGGTGTTCCTTGACCTGGATGACCGGCATCGAAAAGCGCTTGGCGGCATCGAACTTTTCCCACTCGGGCCGCACTTTGAGCCCACTCTGAGGAATCGGTCCCAGGCCGCGCCAGGTTGCGTCCGCCGGTTCAAAAATATGATTCAGGAGTCGCCTGGCGGCAACATTTCCCTCCCAATTGACCGCCCGTCGGTATTGATTGATGACTTCCGCCTTGCCGTGTTCCAGTTGGTCCACGAGCAGGGTGATGCCCTGGAGCAGGTCCAGGGGTTCGAAGCCGGTGATCACGCAGGGAATGTGATACCGGGCAGCGACTTCCTCGTAGGCTGCCGCGCCGATGATGGTGCTCACGTGCCCGGGGCAGAGGAAGCCGTCCAGGCGCAGGTCTTCGGCCTCCAGGAGGGCCGTCATCGCCGGAGGGAGGAGCTTGTGGGCGGAAAGTACGGTGAAATTGTCCAGTCCTTCGGCTCCCGCCTGCTTGATCGCCGCAGCAACGGTCGGAGCCGTCGTCTCAAAACCGATTCCCAAAAAAACGACTTGGTGGCGGGGATTGTCGCGAGCGATCTGGAGGGCATCGAAGCTCGCATAGACAATGCGAACGTCGGCACCTTTGCTGCGTTCCATGTTAAGCGACGAGGCGGAGCCCGGTACGCGCACCAAATCGCCGAAGGTGGTGATGATGACCTGAGGCTGCTGAGCCAGCCAGATGGCGCGATCGATGTCCTCGTTGGCGGTGACGCAAACCGGGCAACCCGGCCCGCTGATCAACTGAATGGACGGCGGGAGAAGCTGTCGCAAACCGAGGCGAAAGATGGCGACGGTGTGCGTCCCGCAGATCTCCATCAGTTTATACGTCCGGTTGGTGGCCCCCCGACGTTGCAGTGTTTCGAGCAGACTCCTGGCGAGTTGAGGGTCCCGATATTCATCAAGATATTTCAAGTCTTATGCGTCCTCTGCATGGCCTGCGTCCATTCCTTTGGAAGGCCGCAGTCTGTTCAGTTTTGCTGCTTCTCTTTAACCTTCTGTTCCAACCAGGAGAACCAGGCGGGCAAACCCTCCCCCGTGCGGCAGGAGATCTCGAAAATCTGCTGGTGAGCATTGATCTGGCGGGCCCGTTCCCGAATCTTGGCCACATCGCAGTCGATGTAGGGCAGCAGGTCGACCTTGTTGACCAGCAGGACGGAGGTGAGCTGGAACATCAGGGGATATTTCGATGGTTTGTCGTCGCCCTCAGTCACGCTGAGGATCATGACCTTCTCATGCTCTCCCAGATTGAATTCGGCCGGGCAGACCAGGTTTCCGACATTTTCGATGATCAGCAAGTCGAGGTCGTTCAGGTTCAGGGATTCCAGGGCAATCTGGATCATGTTTCCATCCAGGTGACATCCGCCGTCGGTATTGATCTGGACGGCCTGGACGCCTTTTCGTTGAATGCGTTCGGCGTCAAAGGAACACTGCAGATCTCCTTCAATGACCGCCATTCTGATGCGATCGGCCAGACCGTCAACGGTCTTTTCCAGAAGGGACGTCTTGCCGGCCCCGGGAGAAGACATCAAATTGAAGACGAAGATGCCGGCTTCGTCGAAGCGTTTACGATTGGCCGCTGCCAAGCGCTCATTGGCCTGCAAGATATTTCGTACCACAGGAACTTTAATTTCCGCCATCGTCATCCCTCGTTTCACCCTCAAGATTCACCAGCGAAAGCTCTCTTCCGCTAATCAGTTCGAATGTCGGCTGTCCACAGCGAGTGCACAAAAATATCTGATTTTCCACCTCAAAATCCATCTCACAAGCAGAACATCGAGCGACGACCGGCAGGGTCTCAATTTCCAGAACGGCCCCTGAGGCAATGGTGTTTTGACGCACCATTTCGAAAGAAAAAGTCAAGGCTTCCGGTACCACTGCCGCCAGCGCTCCTATCTGAAGCCTGATCAGGGTCACTTCTCGGAGATTGTTCCGGTGCCCTTCCTCCAGCACAATCTCCATCAGACTTTCCGCAATTGCCAGTTCGTGCACAACAGATCCTCACTCATGAAAAATTGATGGCGGAACATAACCTCTAAAGCAAGGGTTGGAAATTAACATGCGGTTTCAAAAGGGTCAATGAGGCAGGTTTGCGGCTAGCGGTCCGTGCAGGGGTCTCCGAGTATGTCCGCAATAATGAGAAATCCCGAGCTCACGGTTCTCCTTCAGGGCAAGGGCAAAGCAACCTTTTGCTTGTGCGGGAGGCCTTTTAGCCTTAAATAGTGACGACGATTGTTCGCGTGCATGATAAGCTCCCGGGTAGAACGTGCGGCCGCATCCGGGCGTCTTGCCCCCGCGAACGCGAGGCTTATGCACCTCTTGCTGAGTAAGGATCATTCCAGTGGCAGTGATGGAAAAGGATCACTTCAAGAATCGACTTGTGGCCATCAGCCTTTCCCTGCTGCTGGGGACGGCGCTGATGCTCCTCAAGTTTTACGTTTACTGGTTGACGCAGTCTTCCGCCATCCTTTCCGATGCCTTGGAGTCGATCATCAACGTGGTGGCGAGCGCATTCGCCCTTGGCAGTGTGGTGCTCTCCGCCAAGCCACCCGACTCCACTCACCCCTACGGACACGAGAAGATTGAATATTTTTCCGCGGGTTTCGAAGGGGCGCTCATCGTCTTTGCCGCCTTCGGGATCTTTTGGACCGCCTGGCCGCAAATCCTGCAGCCCCATGAACTGCCTAATCTCGGGAGCGGCCTCCTGATTCTTCTGGGTACCAGTGCCGTCAATTTAGCTCTGGGTCTCGGGCTCATCCGGGTTGGCAGTCGTACCAGTTCATTGGTGCTGGTGGCTGACGGCAAACACATCCTGACCGATGTCTTTACTTCCGCAGGCGTTCTTGCTGGGCCTCATTCTGGTCCGGCAGACGGGATGGTACTGGCTGGATGGCGGGATTGCCTGCCTGGTGGCTGTCAATATCCTTGTTATCGGTACCAAACTGGTGCTGCAGGCCTTTGCGGGGCTCATGCACGCGTCTGACCCGGCGCTGCTCGAGGAGATTTCAGAGCTCATTGCCAGGCATCGCCGGCCCAACTGGATTGACATTCACCGGCTCCGAGCCTGGCGTGCGGGGAACCGCATTCATGCCGATTTCCATTTGATCCTGCCCCGCGATATGACTCTCGATGCTGCGCACAATGAAGCCGAACTCCTGCAGGATGCTCTTAAGACGCATCTTGGAGGAATGATGGAAGCGCTCATTCATGCGGAGCCCTGCATTGAACCGGAATGTCCCATCTGCGGCTATGACCCCTGCTAGCTGCGGCAAGCCCCGATGCGCCATCAGAAGCTCTGGCACCGGGAAGTGCTGACCTCCCAGGTGGACGAAGAAGAGCGGGAGACGGCCCAGGAAAACCTCAGTGACTCGAAGGATAATAAGAAGGCGGATTGAGATCTTAACGGCCGCTCATTGGCAATCCCTTGTCTTCCGATCACTGGCCGCTGGCCACTGATCACTATTTTCCGGAGGATAGAAATGCGCATCGTACTCATCGGCCAGGCGGCGTTCGGAGCGAAAACCCTTGAAGCTCTGTTGTCCAAAGGAGAACAGATTGTTGCCCTGTATACCCGTCCGGACAAGCCGGGGGCGAAGGTTGACCCGGTCAAGGAGTCGGCCCAGGCCAAAGGAATACCCGTATTTCAGCCGCCCACCTACAAAGATGATCAGGTCTTCGCTCGCTATCGGGAGCTCAAACCCGATTTGACGATCCTGGCATTTGTCACCGATATTATCCCGCCTCGCTACCTTGAGGCCCCCACCCGGGGAACGATCTGCTATCATCCTTCGCTGCTGCCCCGTCACCGAGGGGGGAGCGCCATCAACTGGGCGATCATCATGGGGGATACCCGTACCGGTCTCACCATTTTCTGGCCGGACGGCGGCATTGACACGGGCCCCATCCTGCTCCAAAAGGAAATTGCCGTGGGTCCGGAGGATACTACCGGGTCCCTCTACTTCAATCGACTCTTTCCGATGGGGATTGAAGCCATTCTCGAATCAGTGCAACTGATCGGCGAGAACCGGGCGCCGAGGCTTCCTCAGGATGAGGCGAGCGCAACCTACGAGCCGCTTTGCGATGATCGGGTGGCGGCCATTGACTGGTCAAAGCCGGCGAATGAGATTCATAACCTGGTGCGCGGCTGTGATCCTCAGCCCGGCGCCTATACCCATTGGCACGGAGAGCGAGTGCGGCTCCTGGGGGCAGCATTGCGGCCCGGGGCTACGGATCAATCACCGGGAGCCGTTGTGGCGATCGACCGGGAAGGAGTGCATGTGGCCGTCACCGGGGGCAGGCTGGTGGTGAGCAGTGTCCGCGGGGCAAGCGGAGGCAAAATGTCAGCTGCGAACTGGAGTGCGGAGAACGGGCTGAAGGAAGGCGATTACCTGGGCCAAACGGTTTGACCGGCTCATCGGGTTGGCGGCAAGAGAGGCTGGGTTGCCTGAGAATTCGAAGGATTTAAGGGCGCCGCCGGGTTGTCCCGGTGCCGCTTTTCGGCGATGATGAATAAGATATCCAGCTTGCCTTAAGTCCGTTTGAGGTTCGGGGCATTCAAACGATAATCATGTGAAACGTTCTGTTCTCTTTTAGGAGTGCAACATGGACAAACCGATTGAACATTACTGGCACAGACGGTTGATGGATCTCAAAAAGGTCCTGGAAGGCAACAATTTTGAGGTTTTTCTGGCTGAGGATGTCGCTGACGCCCACAAAATCGTGCTGGACGACATTCTTCCCAAGTTGGGAGCCAAAAGCGTGGCCTGGGGTGGTTCCTTGACATTCGGGGCCACGGGGCTCTACGAGGTTTTAAAGAAAACTGCGGACCTTGAAGTGATCGATACCTACGACCGGACCATCCCGCCCGAGGAGGTGCTCGATCGGCGGAGAAAGGCCTTGCTCGCAGATCTTTTTATCACGGGCACCAATGCTGTCACGGAAGCCGGAGAACTGGTCAATCTCGACATGATTGGCAACCGAGCCGCTGCCATCGTCTTTGGTCCGAAGAACGTGATTGTGCTCATCGGGAGGAATAAAGTCGTTCCTGACCTTGATGAAGCCATCTTCCGGGTGAAGAATTATTCGGCGCCCGTAAATGCCATGCGCCTGGACAAGAAGACGCCCTGCGCCGAGACATCCTACTGTGAGCAATGCAAGAGCCCGGATCGCATCTGCAATGCCTGGTCGATTGTCGAGAAGTCATTTCCCAAAGGCCGGATCAAAGTCGTGTTGATCAATGAGAGCCTGGGGTTCTAGGAATCGGCAGTGTTGGAAGTGCTGAGGTTGGCAATTGTCCCGAGCACGGTGGAACTGGAAGCGATCGGAAAGCGTTACGCGGTCCAATACACCCATTGCCGAGGGAGAGAATTGGAACTTACTCAAGCCACGCCTTCAATCCTGGAAGTGAAGGGTAATGTGAGCAACCAGAGGGGATGTGTGAGCTTGCTTCGGCAATGGTTGCAGATGCAGGGTCGTTTCCATCTCGTACCCTGGCTCAAGAAAATCAGCCACGAGACCGGGCTGACCTTCAAAGGCATCCAGGTGCGCGGCCAGAAGACCCGGTGGGGCAGCTGCTCAAGCAAAGGAACCATAAGCCTGAACTGCAAGCTGCTTTTTCTGCCGCCCCATCTGGTGAGCTACCTCATCATCCATGAGCTTTGCCACACGGTGCATCTCAACCACTCTCCGAATTACTGGTCATTTCTCGCCTCTTTTGAGCCCGGATGCACAGCCCTGGACAAAGAGATGAAGCAGGCAGGTCGTCTCGTACCCCGGTGGGCAAGCGCGGGGCATTGTTCACGGAAATAGTGGCCAGCATGGCCGGTGGCCAGTGGCTAGCGGTCGAAAAAAGTATCAACATACAGTTGGATAACGGCAGGGTCTATTGCGTTCTGACATAGGGGTGGGATGATTACCAATACCTTTTGCCATATCCCGGGGATTGGAACCCGGATCGAGCAGCAGCTGTGGGACTTGGGAGTCTGCTCATGGGAGGATTTCGGTTCCTTCGCACCCGGGCGTCTGCCCATGGGCAGGGAGCGAATCCGCAGAGCCAGGCATTATCTCGACCAGTCCCTCGCCCGCCTCCAGGACAATGACCCCCGCTATTTCGCGGGGCTCCTGCCATCCGATCAGCACTGGCGGCTCTTTCGAGATTTCCGAGGCGGGGTGGCCTACCTCGATATCGAAACGACGGGAATGGGCACACCCGGGGATTACATCACAACCATCGCCCTATACGACGGAAGAACCATCCGTTGGTACGTTCATGGCCGCAACCTCGAGCAGTTTGAAGACGACATCCGGGCCTATCGGGTGATCGTCACCTACAACGGCAAATGTTTCGATCTTCCTTTCATCAGGAATACCATGAGAGTGCCCATGGACCACGTCCATATCGATCTGCGGTATGTCCTGGCAAGCCAGGGATATCGCGGGGGGCTCAAAGGCTGTGAGCGGCAGCTGGGCATCCATCGGCACGAACTGGATGGGGTTGACGGTTTCTTTGCGGTTCTCCTCTGGGATGACTACCGGAGAAACCGCAACCGAAAGGCGCTGGAGACCTTGCTGGCCTACAACATCCTTGACGTGGTCAACCTCGAAGCCCTTATGGTTATGTCCTACAACATGAAGCTGGCACAGACTCCTTTCGGCCGAACCCACGGGCTCCTTGCGCCGTCACCTCCTCAGAGCCCCTTTAGTCCGGACCGGGCCACCATCGACGCGATACGAAACCGTTATCATGGAATGGAGCTCGGAGGGGGAGCCTTCTTTTGATCTTGAGGCGAGTGCTTGCTCGCTTTCACGCTTGGCATCGATTTTTTTGAGGTGATGTCTCATGGAATGTCGCGTCTGTGGCAAGACTCTTGATCCGGACGACCGATTTTGCAGCAATTGCGGTACAGCGCTGGTCGAAGAGCAGCCGCAAGGCCGCTTCCGTCCGTTGTTCCAAAAAACCCAGGACCCCGCAAGTGCCTTTGCTAGTTACGTCCGCCCTTTTCTCATCGCCGGTTTGCTTTTTTGCCTGGGTCTTGTAGCCGTGGCAGGGATCATTTCTCTAATCGGCAACTTGCTGCAGAGCAAGTGATCCCTGTCAAGGAAAGGTTTTCCTAGTCCTCGACGGGTACTCTGAGCAAGAGCAGCGGAGCATGCTGCTGAGCGCCGTAAACGTCGGAATCCCCGATGGCTCCCGAAACCAGCGGGCGGACCAGGGTGCATTTCACGGCAAAGGCCGGGTCGAAGTAGACGACCTTCAAAATCATCTCGACGTCGATCCCGTATAGTCCCGCGAAAAGCTCCCGGGTAAAGAATTTGTTTTGTTTCAAAAAGAGATAGGTTTTCTTTTCTTTAAAGATAATGTCGAGCGTCAGTTCATAAGGGCCGGCATTTTTGCTGCGAATCACCGCCGCAAAGTCGGTAAGGGGTGCTTTTCTCATCGGCCGACCTCGCAGGTTTCAATGGCAAAAAGCGCTTCGGGATCGTCCACCTGCATCAGGTGATAAATACTGAATTCAAAAACTTCTCCACATGCCATATCCGAAGGGCTGTAAAGGAGAGCGAGGTTCCCGGCGGTGGAAACTCTGCCGGGATACCCGTAGTGAAGGAGCGTGCTCCGGGCATAGGAGCAGACGGCATTGGCCTGCTCCTGGTCCGCGGCGACCACCTCGATGACCAATCCGAGCTCATGTGCCAGACGGTTCTTCTCCGGTTCCATCTGCGCCATCACCCCGTCTTTTCCGTAAACATGGAAGAGTATCCTTCCGGTAAAGGCGAGGGCCTCTTTCACCTGGTCTTTGATCTGCTCCAACACGGAATCAATCTGACCGATAAGGATGGGGTCCCGAACGCCGCCGATGGAGACGGTCCGAAATCCCACCTGCCTTACCCCTTCGAGCTTCACGGTATAAGGGTCGGCGGGAATGAACCGGGTGCCGGAAACGCGGGTGCGCTCTTCATCGAGTGCCTCGAAACGAGTTGCGCTCAAATCGAGCGTTCCGCCGGGGCCGGGCAGGCGGTAGGGGTCGCTCTTCTCGTAGAGGGTGTGAGCAGCCGTCGAGGTCGGGGTAAAGCGCCGCTCCTCATTGAGCGATTCCAGTTCGAAACAGTTGGCATAAAGGGTGCCCATCACACAGTCGCGGCCGCTCCCCGGAGTCGCGGCAATCGCTGCGCATTCGAGGATCTTGCCCATGTGATAGGCAAGCCCCGGGTCGAAGCCGTTCATGATCGCCGGCGCGGCAAAGGGCACCGGGTCATAGCAGCGCCCGCAGAGAACAACTTGCGGGCCGGCTGCGAGGGCTTTGAAAACGGGCTCGGCTCCCATCTGGGCGACGATCCGGACACTCCTTTCAACATCCTCGGAGCTGATCTCGGGAGCCGGGTGGAGCGGGCTCACGCGGCCCCTTTTCATGGCATACAAAACCTCAGCCTTGGCGACATCGGCATAGATGACGGCCATCATGAAGCGGTAGCCCTTTTCCCGCGAAATCTCCCGGATGATGGATTCGGTCCAGGCCACGTGCTCTCTCGCCCCGCAGCCCCCGGCGGTGCCGATGATACAGGGTATGGACAAATCCAGAGCAGCTGCCAGGATAAGCTCCAGGTCCCGTTTCACCGCCGACCGGCTGGTGAAAGACTTGCCGGCTCCCAGGTAGTAGGGCCCGGGGTCCGTGCTGCCGGCGTCAACGGCAATGAGGTCGGGACGGCGCTCGATGCCTCGCGCGAAAGAGCGCTCCGGAAACCCGTAGCCAAGAATTGCCGTGGGAGAAAGCACTTTGAAGGAATCGTTTTTCATATTCAAAGCCCCTGGCTCGGGTCAAAACTTCCCGGCTCCCTCATCGCGGCATGAATAGCACTCATGGCTTCCGCTGCGCCCATCGGCAAGGCCACATGCGGCCCGGGCGGAATATGGGGGTCCCGAGGGTTAATCCTTATGAGGACCCCGCCGGTCCGCCTCGCTACCTGTTCCGATTTCCAGCGGACCGTTGCCACGGCGGTTCCGGCACCCATTTCCACAATCGCCAGCCGCATCCCGTCAGCGGCAATGGACTTCAGCCACAGAGTCAACCGTTCACCCTGTTCCTGACTCCGAGCCCCGTTCCAGGACCAATCGCCGAACATCAGAATATTGGGCCGCGCCACGCCTCCGCACTTGAGGCAGCGAGGCAGGGGTTCCAGCGCTTCGAACATCTCTTCGTCAACGGTTACCTCGATTTGGCCGGCATCCCAGATGTCGTGGCCGCATGGGCCGGTGCATTGGAGATAATGGATGGACCCGTGGCACTCCTCGATGCGGTCATCGTTGTAGCCGGCCTTCTGAAAATGCCCGTCGACATTGGAGGTGAAAACGAAATATCCGCCGGGTTTCCGGCCTGCGATTTCGAGCAACCGGTCGAATCCGCCGTGGGGAATGGTCTTCCGGTAAAGGTTCAGGCGATGCCCATAAAACGCCCAGGCGAGTTTCGGGTTGCTGTGGAACCAATCCGGGTTGGCCATTTCCACAAACGTTTTACCCAGCCTCGCGAGGGGCGGGTAGGCTTTCCAGAATCCCTCCCTGCCTCTGAAATCGGGCAACCCCGAATCCACGCCCATTCCCGCCCCGGCCGAAACGAGCACGGCTTCGGCATCTTGAAGCATTCGTGCCGCCTGCTTTATGTTCTCACTGGTTGACATGGCGGCTGATCACTTCTCTTCAATCACCGGATTGGTCAGCATCCCGATGTGTTCCACCTCGATGGTAGCGACGTCCCCCGCCTTCAGGTAGACCGGAGGCTGCCGCACAAAACCCACGCCGCTGGGCGTTCCGGTGAGGATGATGGTCCCGGGGAGGAGGGTGGTCCCTTCCGACAGGAACTGAATGAGTTCGGCCACGGAAAAGATCATGTCGGAAGTATTGCCGTCCTGCATGACCTCGTTGTTCAGGAGACACCGCAGGCGCAGATTTTGCGGATCCGGTATTTCTTCGGCGGTAACCAGTTCGGGTCCGAGAGGACAGAACGTGTCGAAGCTCTTGCCCCGAATCCACTGCGAAGCACCGGCGTTTTTCTGCCACCACCTTGCCGAAACATCGTTGCCCGCCGTGTATCCCAGGACGTAGTCCAGCGCCCGGGCCGCCGAAACGTCCCTGGCGGGCTTCCCGATGACCGCCACCAATTCCGCTTCGTAGTCCACCTGGGGTGTGTTGAGGCATGCCCGAGGCAAAACAATGGGATCACCGGGGTGGGTGACCGCCGCGGGATTCTTCATGAAGAGCACGGGATACCGGGGAATCTGTATTCCCGTCTCCATCGCATGCTGCCGGTAGTTGAGCCCGATGCAGAAAATGGCGACCGGTTGCAGCGGAGCCAGGAGCTTCTTGACGGGAACCCGGACTCCCGTTTCCCGCAAGCCATCCAATAAACTTCCCTCACAAAGCATGGCATGGCCGTCTTGAAAACCATGCCCGAAACACTCCTTGCCGTTTTCATCAAGGAATCGGATGATGCGCATAGCTAAACTCCCAATCTTCCAATCGTTGCGCGGCCGCAAATCGTCTCAACGTCGATAATCCCTTGTCACCACTTCTTTTCTGTGTATTGACGCTGCCGCGACCGTCCTATTATAATTCCTTCACTTTCAATACCATCAACTCTGAACCCTTTGCCACGAGAATATTTATGAACAGTCTTCAAAGTTCAAGAAAGCGGTGGCCTGCGATTTGGCTGCTCGTACCGGTCCTCATTGCATGGCAGGGCACGGTTTTTCAGAATGTTTTCGCTGCGGACGAAAAATCGCCTGTCTTCAGACCAGGTTCGCGAATCGGTTCTGGCCGGCTCGTGGTATCCGGCTGCGCCCGAGGAACTCCGCCGGCAGATCGAGGGTTTTCTTGGCCGGGTCCCGCCTACCGACATGACGGGTGAAGGGCAGTTGCTCGCCCTCATTTCACCCCATGCCGGTTATGTCTACTCGGGTCAGGTGGCGGCTTACGCTTACAAGCTCCTTGAAAGGCAAAAATTTCCAACGGTTATTGTACTTGCCCCGAGCCACCATGCCCGCTTCTCCGGGGGTCTCGGTTTATGATCGCGGAGGATTTCGGACCCCTTTGGGACTGGTTCCCCTCGACAAAGAGCTGATAACGGCCCTGGAAAAGCGCGACAAGCGGATCCGTTTTTTGCCTGAAGCGCACGCCAAGGAACACGCCCTGGAGATCCAATTGCCTTTCCTCCAGGTGGTCATGCCGGGTTTCAAGCTGGTCCCCCTGGTCATGGGGGAACAGGACCTTGAGACCTGCCGGTGGCTTGCCGAAGCCATTGCCGATTGCGTCAGGAACGAACCGGTTCTTCTCGTGGCCAGTTCCGACCTCTCTCACTTTCATTCCTATGACGAAGCCAAACGGCTCGATCAGGTGGTGCTGGACAAGGTTTCGGCCTTTGATCCCGAAGGCCTCCTGCAAGGTCTTGCCGGCGGCAAGTGCGAAGCCTGCGGGGGCGGCCCCATGGCGGTAACCATGATGGCGGCCAAGCGCCTCGGAGCAACCCGGAGCCGAGTCCTCAATTACGCCAATTCCGGAGATGTGACCGGAGAGCGAACGCGAGTGGTCGGCTATATGGCCGCAGCGCTGTGGGCCGAACCGGCCGGGGGAGGCGAACGAAAAGCCGAAGGACCGAAGGTGGGTGTGGATTTGGGCCTCAGCACCGAGGATAAAGCCGCATTGCACCGGATCGCCCGGGAAAGCATCGAAGCCAAGCTGCTGGGCAAAAAAGCCCCGAGCCTGGAAGATCTTTCCGTAAAGCTAAAGGAAAACCGGGGTGCCTTCGTTACCCTGAAGACGCACGGGCAGCTCAGGGGCTGTATCGGCCGTCTGGCGGGCGACCGCCCGCTTGGCGAAGTAGTCGCCGAGATGGCCCTGGCCGCAGCGTTTCAGGACCCCCGTTTCAGTCCCCTGAGACCTGATGAACTGAAGGGACTGGAGATCGAAATCTCAGCGCTCACCCCGTTCCGGAAGATAACCGGCGTTGAAGAAATCGAGGTCGGAAAACACGGCATCCTGATGAGAAACGGCAGCTCCTCCGGCCTGCTCCTGCCCCAGGTTGCCACCGATTACGGCTGGGATCGCACCACCTTTCTCGAACACACCTGCCAGAAAGCCGGCCTCCCGAAAGGCTGCTGGAAGGACAAAAACACCGAGATCCATATCTTTTCTGCCGATGTGTTTTAATGGTTGCGTCAAGGTTCAGTCATGAGAAGAGACAAATTTAGCAGACGCGATTTTCTGTCGCAGTGCGGGAGATGTGCCCTTTTCCTGGCGGGAGTGAAAGCGTTCGAATGGATTTCCCTGCCCTGTGGAAGCGACGCGCAAAGCCTGGAGAAAGGATTTCTAAGGCGCAAAGTCTCCCCCTATTTTACGGCCTTGAAGGACGGGCGCATCCAGTGCGATCTGTGTCCCCGACTGTGTCAGGTGGAGAAGGGGAAACGGGGCTACTGCCGGGTGCGCGAGAACATCGACGGTCAGTATTACTCTCTGGTTTACGGCAACCCTTGTGCCGTGCATGTCGACCCGATCGAGAAAAAACCGTTCTTCCACGTGCTCCCGTCGACCCTCTCTTTTTCCATCGCCACCGCCGGCTGCAACCTGAACTGCAAGTTCTGTCAGAACTGGGAGATCTCTCAGGCCCGACCGGACGACACCCTCAACTACGATCTGCCTCCCACGGAGGTGGTCGAAAAAGCAAAAAGCTATAAGTGCCGGTCGATTGCCTCAACCTATGTTGAACCCACCATTTTCATCGAATACATGCTCGAAATGGGCCGCCTGGCCAGGGAGCAGAAAATCCTCAAGGTCATCCATTCCAACGGCTTCATCAACGCCGCTCCTCTCCGGGATCTGTGCAAGGTCCTGGATGCCGCCTGCATCGATTTGAAAGGTTTTACCGACGACTACTACCGGGACCTCACCGAGGGCGGTCTCGGTCCGGTCCTGGCAACCCTGAAGCAGCTGAAGGACCAGAAGGTGCACACCGAGATTGTGAACTTGGTCGTGCCCGGCAAGAACGACGATATGAAAGAAATCCGGGCCATGTGCCGCTGGATCAGGACGGAGCTTGGCCCCGATGTGCCGCTGCACTTCACCCGCTTCTACCCGTTGTACAAGTTGAAGAGCCTTCAGCCCACCCCGGTCGCGACCCTGGAGCAGGCCTGGAAGACCGCCCTGGATGAGGGGCTCCATTTCGTCTACCTTGGCAACATCCCCGGCCATGAGGCTGAACACACCAATTGTCCCCAATGCAAAACCCGCCTGATCGAGCGAACCGGCTACCAAGTCCAGGTTCTTCAATTGCAGGACGGCAAGTGCGGCAAGTGCGGCCAGGGCATTGCGGGAATCTGGAAGATCTGAGGAATTGAATTAAAATCGGGCGGGCTGGAAAGCCCGCCCTCCGTTTAGCATAGCTGTCACCCGTTTGGCATCCGCGTCGTCCGTGGGCCGTACCCGCCCGTCTTGTCTGCATGTCGAGGTTGTGAATCTTTGCGTCCTCTGCGTCTCTGCGGTGGAAAGGGAAGATTCTAACCTTCCCGGGCAGAATTCGTCTTCGAGCGTGACCGCGCGGTCAGACGTTCGATGGCGATCTTCTTGTAAGTGTCGTAGAACTGGTTCGGCGGGGTCCGGCGTTCTCCTTCCGGTTTCGCCGTCAGGCTGACGGCTTCTTCGGGACAGGTCGGCACGCACAGGCCGCAGCCGATACATCGGTTGGAGTCGATACGGGCGGTTTCCTCAATTTGGATCGCATCCATCTGACAGCGCTCGAGACAGACGCCGCATCCGGTGCAGAGGTCTTGATCAACGTCGGCAAAAAAGTTTGAGGCGACGTGGTTGGCGGGGTCCGGAAGCCGCTTGAGGTTCTTCAGAATCTGGCAGCAGCATCCGCAGCAGGTGCAGATGTTGACGGCTTTCTGGGCGTTGGACGGCTGCAGCACCAAGCCCTTTTTTTCGGCTTCGTCCAGAATGCGCAAGGCTTCGTCATGATCGATCCGGCGTCCGAGCCCATTGTCGGCATAATATTGAGCTCCCGCGCCGAATACCAGGCAGCTCTCCAGAGGCCGGTCGCAGCCCTCACCCATGATCCTCCGTTCCTTCCGGCAGATGCAGGGAGCGACAATGATTTCCTCCTGCTCCAGGACGATTTCACGGGCTTTTTCATAGGCCATTATTTTCTGTTCCACCGACAGCGCTTGGGAGATGGGGATCGTTCGCAGCTGCGGGGTCTTGACCATAATCTTCGGGTCGAAGAAATAAGGCAGATACTCGTTCATGTCTTTGATGAGGTCCGGGTCCAGATCATTGACATGGTATTCCCAAATGCCGATCACGAACTGGGCTGCCATGTATAAAACGTGATCCCCTTTGCGATAGCGGAAGATGAGTCCCTTTTTGGCCATGGATTCCAGTTCTGGTCCCAGTTCTTCGGGGTTCCGCGAGGTCCGGGCGGCAATTGCGGCAACGCTTTCCGGCCTGACGGTCAGGATTTGCGCCAGCTTCGCTTCTTCCGGAGTGAAAAGACGCCGGAGAATCCGCATTTCGACGCCGCCTGAGGTGCGCGGAAAACCGGAGGGCAGGCGATCCAAATGGGCTGCCAGGGCTTCATAGATTGTGTTTTCTTCAGTCATGAGGACGCTCCTGATGAGAGTTGGGGCCAGGGTGGGTGACACCGGCCTGTTTTTCCTTGGCGAGTATAGCGTTAACCCGCATGTCTGCCAACAAGTGTCAGCACGCCCGCCGTGCAGAGCAAAACCAGGGCCGACATGGTGGTGATCAGTCCATAAATGGGCATAATGAACAGGGACACGGCCAATACGGCCCCGGTTGCCCCCACCAGGTCCAGGGCGTACAGTTTGGGGCCCACGCTTGCCGAAGGGGCCGGGGAAGCTGAAATAGCCCGCACGCAAAGAGAAAACTGAAGACCGCCCAGCGCACCCCCGGCAAGAGCGAGCATCGAAAAGATCGCGCCTATCGGCAGAGGTTTTCGCGGAACGGTCTGAAGTTGGTGCTGAAGCAGCAACAGGAGCCCCAGAGTGCCGGCAATATATAGGGCCAGGAGGCACTGGACCCGGATGATCCCGCGAATGGGGTTGCTGATCCCGGCTGAAAGCAAGGCGACGCAGCCGGCACCCGCCGCCATCCCTGCCATGAAAAAGGCGATAATCAAAGCCAGTTGGGTATAGACAAAGCCTTCGAGAATCTGAAATCCGAGGAGCAGAATGAGTTCCAGGACCATCAGGACGCCACCCACAATCAGCACGTTCCCCATCACGGCTTGCTTCGTGGTACTGCGGCTGCTCCGGAAAAATCCCAGCAGACCCGCGGTGAAAATGCCCAGAACCGTCCAAAAGAGAGGACGTCCGACCCTTGAAATCGCCGTGAACGCCTCACCCAGCAGGGGATGGGCCTGCGCTGTCCAGACCAGCAGGTTGTTGAAATAACAGGTCGGTTCAAAATCCCGATTGACCGGTGCCGACCCGGAATGACCGAGGATGGATCGCATGTAGTTGAGGCGCATGGGATTCAGATAATCGAAGAGATAGTACTCCCGAACATATCGCAGATCGAGCCTTCGGTCGGCTATTCTTGCGATCAGTTCTTCAGGATCTGCGGTGAGAGTTCCGGGTGTGAGGGCAGCCAGAAAGAGGGCCCTTTCGCCCGGAATGACGAGGACTTCGGGGAAAACGCTGCGAAGAGTAGCATACACGGATTGAAGGAGGCGAGCCTCGGCGGGGCCGACCATGTCCGGTGAGGAAGAGATCGCGAAGGAGAAAACCCCGTCCGGTCCATGAGTCTCGCAACGCGGGCAAAGAATTCCACCGTGTAGAACCGGTTGGTCTCCGCATTCACCGGATCACCGAGGTGCATCAGGACAACATTGAAAGTCGCGTCAGTGGTGCGAATGAAGGTCCCGGCGTCGGCATGAAAAAGGTGCACCCGGCGATCGAGGAGGGCCGCGGTGGCGGAGCCGGGCAGGAATTCTTCGGCCAGCTCAAGCACCTCGGGATCCGGTTCGACATAATCCACGCGTTGGACTTGTGGATGTTTCAAGACTTCCGAGAGCAGCCCGCCGACACCCCCGCCAATCAGGAGCACCGTCCCGGGTTGGCGATGTTCAAGCATGGCCGGGTGGACCGCATATTCGGACACCTGCGGGTCCGGAAAGGCAAAGAAGAGCAAGCCGTTGGCAAAGAGGCTGAACTGGCCGGCGTCGTCGAGGAGCGCCAGATTCTGAAAGGGGGTGTCCCGAACCGCAAGGAGGCTTGGCCCCCACTGCCAGCGGCGACTCAATCGGTCAAGATTTCCGGAAAAGGCTGAAACCAGGGCGACAAGGGCAGCAATGGCGGTGAGGCAAGCCAGGGGCGGCAATAGTCTGCGTCTCGGAAGCGGGATCGTTCCTATGCCCTCGGGAGGGTCTTCGGGGCAGAGGGGAAGAGTCTTCCCTGAGAGGGGTGCTCGATTCCTCTTCGGTCCCCTCCACCCTTGCCGGATCGGGGCTTTACCTCCTCGACCATACGCATGCCCGTTTCCCATGTCCGTGCGATACTGCTGCAGTCCCCAGATCAGGGCGGCGGTTGACAAGGTGATCAGGGAAGTAAGCAGGGTGGCATTGAGGATGGAAACCCGCGGCAGCAAAACGAAGTAAAAGAACAGCCCGCCCATGGCCGCCCCCAGGGCTTCGCCCAGGTAGATGGCGAGGGGCTGAGTCGGACCGTTTTTCGAAAGTGAAGCCAGTCTGGACCAGGCGAGTCCGAAGAGAGCCCCCGAAGCAAGGCAAAAGAGGCCCGTTCCGGCGAGGGAAATCCCGAGCATGGAAAGAGGACCGACCATCTCGCCTCGGGGGATGGCCCAGATGATTCGGGCCGCTCTGATCCACAGGACCGACGCCGGCAGAAGCAGGGCGAGCAGGGCCACGAACCCCGGCAAGACCCGAGTATCCTGAGCAAGGCGCGTGCCGCAGCGTCCGGCAAGAGTGCTTCCCAGGGCCGTCCAGAGCAGCCAGCTCGCAAAGATCAGGCCGGTGGAAAGCTCATTGCCGTAAAAGAGCACGAGCAGTTCTCGCAGGATTACGATTTGCCCGATCGCCGAGGCAAAGCCGCAAGCCGTCATCAGCGTAATAGAAAAGAGAAGGTTTTTCTTCGTGCCTCCCGTCGTATTCAACCATGGGGCTTTGGTCCTTATGGAAGAGCGTAGGCCGGCCCCTTTCGAAGCACCAGCCATATCTACCAAAGAATACCATTACATCGCGACTGAAATCAGAAAACTTCACGATCCGTCATCGAATGAAATTTCTCGTTTGAGTCGAAATGTTCTTGATTCTCAATCACGAGGTCGGTGCCAGCCCAACAAAACGGAAGTGATGCATATTGCACCACCATGATGCAAAGTGCCTCAGTTATGTAACAGTTTGTAATTATTGTAATTATTGGTAACAGAAGCATGCGATGATGCAATATGCGCCATTGCCTTGATTATCCTGCACCTCGGTCCCAAAAGAACAGCTTTGATCGTGTTTCCTATAAAAACATATAAATTCAAATACTTGCAAACATTCTCGCGAAGGAGACACCGATTGGCCTGAATCCTGCTTAATCACAGTGCGAACCCAAACAGGATGGAATGATCGTGGTAAGGACTTGATTTGAAAACCATTTCCACTATATCCAAAACAAAGGGAGGATCATCATGGAAGAGAAAGATCGTAAGCAAACACGGCAACCGGTAGTCTTTTCAATGGCAAACGACCAGTGCGTATGGGGTAAGGCTGGTGTGATCAAACCCACCAAATGCATCAACGCCTTCGATTGCCTTGGGTGTTCCCTTGATCAGCGGGTACTGACCAAGTTCGATGATCAGCGCAAGGCGACCGGGCAGACGGACCTTCGGTCGCCCAGAATGCTGATGATGATGCGGCAGGGCAAGTGCCGCCACATGCTCAGCGGCCGCATTTCTTACGGCTTGTGCTCGTACGCGTATAACTGCGTTAAGTGTCCCTTTGACCAGATGATCGAGGAAACGAGCTTCCTTCCCAACCTCAGGCCGCCTGTAGTGGAAAGAACATCCGGGTTCGAAGTGGCCCGAGATCACTATTACCATCACGCCCATGCCTGGGCTCGGGTGGAATACGGCGGTAGGGTGCGCGTAGGCATCGACGATTTCGCACTCCGGTTGATGGGGCCTCAGGATGACATTGAGGTGCCCGGTCTCGGGTCAACGGTGGGTCAAAGTCGTCCTTCCGCGGTCTTGAAACGATCCGGTAAGGAAGCTGCGACGCTCAGCCCCGTGGATGGGAAGGTGGTGGCCATCAATCAAAAAGTGAAGAGCAGAGCCACTGCCGCCAATGATGCGCCGTATGGGGATGGATGGCTTATGGTGATCCAACCCACAAATCTTCGGAACAATTTGAAAAACTTATTTTTCGACGAGGAGAGCCTGGCCTGGATCGACGATGAGGCTGTCCGCCTGAGCACCCTTCTGGGCGAAGATCCCCGGTATCCGCTGGTCCCCACAGGTGGTGAGGCCCTCAGGGACATTTACGGAATGGCCCCGGAAATCGGGTGGGAACGGTTGGTCCGGGAGTTCCTGAGCTGACCCCGGGTCTGACCCGATGCCTCCATCGTTTCAGAACCGCTGAGCTGATCGGGGCTTTCAAGTTAGGGCCTGTCCAAAAAGGAGCGCTCCATTATACCAAGAAGAGCGCGAAGATGCGAAAGAGCATCCTTGCGCTCTTCTTGTTCTTCGTGGCGAGAGAATGAGCATGGGAAATAGGGCAACTTATTTTACTACCGCATCTTAGGGCCTAATCCCAAGGTCCTTCCCGGTTGAAGACCGCGCTAATCGCGCCAAGAGTCAGAGACGATGGCGCCGGATCAGGTTCGGCCGAAGGTATGCCTCAGGATGCGGGCGATTTCATACTCGCAGGCGCCGCAGAACCTTAGAGGGAGAGTATCCAGCTTCTCTATGTTGTTTGAAAAATTCATCAGGCAATCGGGGGTCCGGCAATGCCCGATCCCCAGAAGATGCCCGGTTTCGTGAAGGCCGATTTTGGCGGCTCGGAGATACATGCGTCCGGGATCATTGTCTCCAAGCCGATAAAGGGAGATCACGGCAGCTTTGCCGCCAAGCTGGGATTCGCCGAACACGAACTCAAGGATCGGTGTGCAGAGGTCGAATTGACCGACCCCCAGTTTGAACCTTGCGCCGCCGGCATGCTCTTCAAGCGCCTTGAGGATCTTTCCTGCCGTATATTGGGCACGGTGCGGAACATAAGCATATTCCGGGTCTGGAAGGGGCGGCAGGGTATCGGCGTTCAGGCCAATGACGGCCTGCAGATTTGCCGCCACAACGGAAACCGCCAGCTCATCCACCCGCCCCAGCGGGATAACGTCCAGATGGCTTTCCTTGGAGGGTCGAGGTCGTTTCCGCGCCAATTCCCATTATCCTCGGTTGGATCGAAGTCCCCGATGTTTCGGGTCATTAGCGGGTCAGGTCATGCCGCTTCATTTTCCGCATCAGGGTGCTCCGATCGACTCCCAGCCACTTCGATGCCCGGCTGATGTTCCCGTTGCAGGCATCCAGGGCGGCCTTGATATGGTTGATTTCGAGTTCCAGTAACGTCATCGGCCCCAATGCGCACACGCCGGCGTGGGGGTTCAAGAAGGTCAGTTCTTCGGCACCGATCATCCTTCCCCTGGCAATGACCACGGCCCGTTCGATGACGTTGCGAAGCTCCCGGATGTTTCCCGGCCAATGATATGAAGTCAACAGGCCCAGTGCCCTTTGCGTAAAACCTTCCAGGTGCTTTCCGGTTTCCTCAATGTAGCGCTTGAGAAAATGATCGGCCAGTACCGGGATATCCTCCAATCGCTCGCGCAAGGGCGGAATGTGGATAGTAATCACGTTGATGCGATAGAAAAAATCCTCCCTGAATTGGCCTTCCTTTATCAGCAGGCGGCAGGTCTCTGTGGGTGGCGCTGATGAGCCGAAAGTCCGACTGAATGGGCTGGCTCCCCCCTAAGCGGATAAAATGCTTCTCCTCCAATACACGAAGGAGGCTCACTTGCATTTTCGGCGAAATTTCGCCCACTTCATCAAGAAAAAGGGTGCCGCTGTGGGCCATTTCCAGGCGGCCTCGCCTGGCTTTGACCGCACCGGTGAAAGCCCCTCGCTCGTGGCCGAACAATTCGCTTTCCAGGAGGGACTCGGATAATGAGCCGCAATTGACGGCCAGAAAATGGCCACCGCAGCGTTCGCTCCGCAAGTGGATCGCCTTGGCCACCATGTCCTTTCCGACCCCGGTTTCCCCGGTAATCAATATGGGCGCAGACGACGGGGCCACTTCTTCAATGGTGGCGAAGATCCTCCTCATGGGATCGGAATGGATGAGGAAGACGTCGGAAAACCCCTCGTGGCGCTCGATCAGTTGTTCCTTGAGGGCGATGTTTTCGTCCCGGAGCACTTTGTGGGCCAGAAGGCGTTCCATGAGCAACGACAGCTCATCCGGATCGAAGGGCTTGCAAAGATAGTCCATGGCCCCGCGCTTCATGGCCTCCACGGCCGTCTGTATGGTACCGTGGGCGGTCATCATGATGACCACGGCATCCGGCTGGTGTTCCTTCAAGCGAGAAAGGAGTTCGATTCCATTCATGCCCGGCATGTTTAGATCCACGAGGTAAATATCGTAGGGCATGTCCTGGATGCGTTTCAGCGCATCGGCGCCGGAAAGCGCCGTTTCGACCTGATACCCATCCTTGACGAGCCATGCTTTGAGCGCCTCGCAGATCGTTTCTTCGTCGTCCACAATCATGACATTTGTCGATAATCTCATAATCGAGGTTCCTTTTCCCTCTGCGGATGGACTCTATCCTCTGATCTACGGTTAATCCGGTGACGACGGAAGTAATGGCCGCATAGTCCACCGGCGCTACCTTCCAGAGTTGGACGTCCCGTGCCTGCTGGATCGACTCGAAGGCCAAAAACTGAACCAATTGGCGACAAACTGCTTTTTAAAAAAAAGTACCAAAATCACACTCACATATCAAGACTTCAATTTCATCGCAGTGATAGAGCTTCACAGATGCTTGGAGCATTGGGATGGGGAGAGGAAAAAACCAATGGATGAAAACGCTTGCAAGTTCGGGATGCGGACACTTTTTCGCTTGACTATTATGGGCATATGCTTATAATGGTCCGAAGGAGTGAGAAGAATGCCGAGGCCCAGATGTTGTCGCAGAGTGGCTGGAGAGCCGGCCTGTAAGATCTTTAAGCCGGCTGGAGTGCCGGCATCGTTGCTGGAAGAGGTTATTTTATCCATTGACGAATTCGAGGCGATCCGCCTGGCTGATCTGGAAGGGCTTTACCACGAACAGGCTGCCGAAAGTATGGCCATATCACGCCAGACTTTTGGCAGGATCGTCGAAGCGGCAAGAGGCAAGATTGCCAGAGTACTGGTTGAAGGACTTGCACTTCGTATCGAGGGAGGTGATATCGAGATGGCCGAACAGCGAACTTTTAGGTGTCAGCAATGTCAGCACACCTGGAATGTCCCCTTCGGGACGGGAAGACCTGATGGATGCCCCGCATGCAAGAGCAAGAATATCTGTCGCTCCGAAGACAGAACGAGGGGCGGGGAAGACACGGCAAGCATGCCGGCGCAATCAGTGTCGCAGAACGCAGTGAAGCCTTTTGGCAAGCAACGTAATTTCCACGAACCTTATGCCGAACTGCCTTCGTGAGCAGTCAAGATAAATGCCGCAGGGTTGCCTTCGTGCAGCGGCAGGTTCATTTTGAGGCGGGTCTAATCAGAGAGGAGCAATTGTATGAAGATTTGTTTTCCGGCTGAAACACTGCAAGGATTGGAGAGCAGAGTTTATGAACATTTCGGGTCGGCGCCCGGTTTTGTTATCGTCGATACGGAGGCCAACACCGTTGAGGAGGTCAATAACAAAGACCTGCACCACGCTCATGGTATGTGCCAACCCCTGAAAGCGCTGGGGGGACGCGAGGTTGACGCGGTCGCGGTGGGAGGCATCGGCATGGGGGCCTTGATGAAATTGCAGGCTCAGGGTGTCAAAGTGTACCGCGTCACTCAAGGCACCGTGGGAGAAAACATCGCCTTCATTCTGAAAAAGAACTTGCCGGAATTCGATGTCAAGCTGACCTGTGCCGGACACACCGGCGGTGGTTGTGCCCACTGATACCTTTACCCGGCGGGGCATGGTGGGGGACGGTTTTGGAGAATCTGGAACTGATTGGAGCGGGCTGGTTGTCCGAATTCCGGATTGATCAGACCCGCATGAAATACCATGGAGACGGGGGATGCAGACACCCAAATCAAACGGTGGCTTGTGATGGATCAAAAATCACTTGAAGAACAGTCTAACACAGCGACCATCCATAACATGCTGCTCGGTTCGGGGTACTCTGAGAAGGCCATTCGGTATTTTATTGAGAAGCCTTATATGGGCACGATCCCGGACGCCGATCAGGTGAGCGAAATGACGGGCACGTGCGGTGACACCATGAGCATCTGCCTGAAGGTGGAGAACGGCGTGATCAGGGACGTCAAATATCAGGTGCTCGGATGCCCGGGTGCGATCGCTTCCGCTATGGCAACGGTAGACCTGATCAAGGGGAAGACCATTGAGGATGCCCGAACCCTTAACGACGGCGATGTTTTTCGTCTTTTGGAAGATATTCCGGCAAAAAAGCATCATTGCATCCAGTTGGCCGTAAAAACCCTGCAGAAGGCGCTGGATGAGTACATCCAACAATCCGATTGATGAGGCAAAGAAAAACGAGATGCCACTTTTTGAGTTTTTATGCATGGAATGTGGAAAAACGAGCGAGGTGCTGGTCACTCTGTCTGATGAGTCGCCCACCTGTATGGCATGTGGAAGCGAGAAGCTGAAGAAGCTGCTTTCCGCCCCCTCTTCCTTATCCGGAGCCCCCAGACAGGGACTTCCCGGGTCCGGCGATACGGCCTGCTGCGGCAGTTCTCCGGGACATACCGACTGCGCCGGACCCGGCAGTTGCTGCGGAAAGAACCCTTTTTAGGACTTCTCTCTATCCGATTAGCGTCTATTCTTCAGCCAGACCAAGCCAAGGCTCATTTGTGTTAAGCAAGACTCCCTAATCTGCCATTCCCGCAAAGGTTTTGAGCGGGAATCCGGATCTTAAAAGGTAAAAACCATCATTCCCGACCGAAACTTGCGGGAATGATGGTTGATTATATGCACGGCTGAAGATCGACGCTAATCGGAAAAATTTAAACCTCAGAACAATACGGCGCATACTGTGCCTAAGAAGCGCTGTTGCGGGCGACCGCAAGGCTTAGCTTCCAATTTCACTATACAACAAGCGATCAATTTCCGCCTGGCGAATGCGATGTTCTTGCTCTGCCTTATGCTTATAGGCATAGGCAATATACTGGAGCAGGCTCTTCATCTCCGCGGGTTTCATGAGATAATAGAAGGCTCCTTGCGTCATGCCTTCAATTGCCGATTCTACCGTAGCATGTCCCGTGAGCAGAATTACCTCAACAAGGGGCTTGATTTGCTTGATCTCCCTCAGCACTTCGATCCCGGTTTTTCCAGGCATGAGCATATCGAGGACGACGACATCGATCTCCTCTGCCTGCACCCGGGTAACCGCTTCATCGCCGCCGAAAGCTTTGGTCACCGCCAGGTTACGAGCTTCCAGGCGCTGTGCCAGAGTTTCCACAAAGTCCTTTTCGTCATCAACCAGGAGTACCTTGATCTTCATTCGTTGATCTCCTTAATTTCCTCAATCCGACTTTTCAATAGAGCATTCCTTGGCCGCTGTCAGGCAGTCCCTGTCCGCCGGAAGCCCAGTCAAAGGGGTTTCCCCGGTTCCGCCTTCTGATGGAAGGCCAACTCCATAATGTGCACAAGATCGTTGATGTCGACAGGCTTCTGAAGGTGGTCAAAAGCACCCAATCGGCGCGCTGCCGCTTCATCCCTGTCCGAGCCATGCCCGGTCAGAATGATCACCTGGATTTGGGGATAGCGTTTCTTCACTCGTCGCAGGACTTCAAGTCCATCAATTCCAGGCATCTTAAGATCGAGGACCATGACGTCGGGAAGGCTATGTTCCAGCATCCTGAGGGCCTGCTCTCCGCTGAACGCGATCTCCGGATCAAGCCCTCTCATCTGCATCCGTTCCCCCAGTGTGGTCACATATTCTCTTTCATCATCCACCAGGAGCACTTTGAACATGGACATAGGTCTTCCTTCCGGAGGCCCTGAGCTAAACCGCAGCGGGTAAAATCAAATCAAAGCCGGCCCTGGATGCGCTGCCTTCGATGCGGCAATTCAAGCTCTGCAACATCTTCTTCAAAACCATCGGGCCTTCGGACGCAAAAACCCTGTCTGCGAGATCTTCCACCTCGCCTGAACCGCTCTCACAAGCAATGCTGATAACCACTTCCCGCCCCTTCCGCCCCACGGACAAAGCGATATTTCCGCCTGTTCCCATGGCTTCCCAGCAGTACTCAAGGCAACCAAAAACCACCATCTGAAGCGCCACCGGAGAAGTGATCATGGCCAGGGAATCGGCATACGGATGCAGGCTTAAAGTCACCCCCTTGAGTCTGGCGAAGCGCCCTGAAAGAGAAATGATCTGTTCCAGGATTTCATGCAGATCGACGGTGGCGACAGCAGCGTCAGGGCTGTGAGCAAATCGGTTAAGGCGGCTCGACAACTCGATGCCCCGTTTCGTCTGGGCCGCAATCGTCCCCAGCGCGCGGGCAAATCGCTCCCTGTGGGGAAAGGCGGTATCCTGAGCAAGGGCTAGCAGGTCTTCCATGAGGCCGGCAGATTCTTTTATAATCGCCAGAACGTTTTTCATTTCATGGGTAAACGCGGCGGTTATTTTTCCAAAAAAGGCGACTTCTCTCGGGTCCGCTTCCACCATCATCACCTCAGGGCATGCCCACAATTGGTCATTGCGGCAGGGGTTTCTCCACCATCACGGCTTTCTAAGTCTGAGCTTGCGATAGGCTTCCTGCATTGTACGAGTGAGTGTGTCGATGTCAACAGGCTTCTCCAGATAGGCGCAAGCCCCCATCTCAAGGCAGCGTCTTTCGATCTCCTTCGACCCATGCCCCGTCAGCACGATCACTTCCACATTGGGGTGGTCCTGCTTGACGCGACGCAAGACTTCCAAACCATCAACCCCGGGCATCTTCAAATCCAGCACCATGACTTCGGGTTCGTCTTCATCGATTATGGAAAGCGCCTCCTCTCCATCATAAACCGCGGCTGAGCTGAAATCCCGCATCTGCAGCCGTTCCGAGAGCGTCTGCACGAATTCCCGCTCGTCATCCACGAGGAGGACTTTCGAGGGCAGCGGCACATCAAAATCGAATTTTCGATAGACGTCCGACTGGTAATACCCGGCACCCACATTAGTGACAATAGAGCGAACTCCCGGAACCGTGACGGCGATCTTCTTCAACTCCTCTTCCAACGCCGAAAGCATCAGAACATGTTTGTTAATAGTCAGGAAGACCTCCCCATCCCTCGCAGAAACCGCGACATCATGGCCCTCGCGGGCAAGCTTCAAATCCACCTGCGCCGCAAGGACAAAGTCTTCGAGAGCCTTTCGGGACGTCTCTGTCACCTGCAGGACCTCTTTTTCAAGATTGTCGCAAATAATCTCGGCGGCAGCATCCACACTGTTTCTGTGCATCGGGATCACCATGTCGTAGAACTCGGGGGCCCACGGGTCCCGTTTTTGGAAGAGGTGCTCCGTCCACAAAACGCGACTTTCGTCCTCCTTGTGAATACGCTTCAGAGCTTCTTTTTCTGAAAGGCCTTCAGTGCTCGCGGCGACTTCGATGCGGTATTTCATGTCGGCGATGATGCAGACCTTGAGGACATGAGAAATGTCTCTCGGAACAAACTGTCCCAGAAAGCCCAAAACCAAAAGGTTGTCATGCTTGAGGAAATCGGCAAGAACCACCTTGAGACAGGCCAGAGACCGCTCCTTTTCATGGGTAAATTTATTGAAAATAGAGGCTTTCCCGGTGAGTGCCTTGGTCAGCTTAGTCTGGTCGATTTGGAAGCGCTCGCTCGCCTCCGCCATTACAGCCTGGTCTTCAATGATGGAGCAGCCTAAGCGGTCACTCACTTTCCGCGCTACCTCCTCGGCCCTGCAAAAACAACCATCAAAAATAGTGATCACTGACATATTGCTTCTTCCTTCCGGGTTATAAATTCAGCCACTGGTCGGTCCTCGAGGAAGCAGACCGAAAGCAGGGGACAGGTGTCCTCATTGCACTGGGTGTGGGTTCTCGTATGGATGACTTCCACAGCCCGGTAACGCGTTGCAAAAATATGGTCGGCACCGATCTTCTCATACAGATGGGTGCGTTTCATAACCGCCAGGACATTCTCATTGAGCCCGCTGAAAGAGATATCATACCCTCCGCTCCTGAGACGGTCGACGATCAAGGAGACCACTTCTTCTCCCGAAGCATCCATATCGTTGATCCCATTGGCTACGATCAAAATGTGTTTTAGTTCGCGTTTGGTGGTGAGCAGTTCGGTAATCTGGTCTTCGAGGTACCCCGCGTTGGCGTAAAAGAGGGTCCCTTCGAAACGGACCATGGCGATGTGCCGGCATTCTTCAAGCCCGAAATCCCTGGCGCTCCGATAAGATCGGTCCGCATACATTGAGAGGTTTGTCACTCGGGGGCGCATACTCTTGTAAAGGAACATCCCCAGGGATAACAGCACCCCGATTATGATCCCCTTGTCCAGGTGCGGTGCCGTGAGAAGGGTGCAGACAAAGGTGATGATGGAAAAGAGCCCGTCATACCACTGGGCTTTCCAAGCGTGGATAAAACCCGATACGTTCAGCAGGCCGATCACGGCCATCATGATGACCGCCGCGAGAACGGATTGAGGCAAATAATACAAAAGCGGAGTAAAAAAGAGCAGCACAATCCCCACGGTGAGGCTGGTAAACGCACTGGAAAGACCGGTGACCGCTCCCGACTGGATGTTTACGGCCGATCTGGAAAAGGACCCGGACACCGGAAAGCTTTTCCCGAAAGCCCCCAAGATATTGGCCAGTCCCTGGCCGATGAGTTCCTGGTTGGGGTCGAGTCGCTGTCCGGTTTTCGCCGCCATCGCCTTGGCAATGGAAATGGCTTCCATAAAGCCGAGCAAAGAGATGATGGCAGCGATGGGCAGTAGATGGAGCACCACTTTAGGGTCAATCTTAGGGAGACTAAAAGACGGCAAGCCTTTGGGAATCTCGCCCACGACACTACCCCCACCCCGCATGAGGAGGGCCTGCGAATCAAGGGGTCGGTTGCCCACCCTCAATCGCCAGGTTCGACCATCGCCTTGTTGGCCTGCAGGCAACTTTCCCTTGGCATAGAACAGGCGCTTGCCATCAGAGTCAACAACGCTGTCAAAGAGGAATTCGCGCATGGCGGTCCGAGACTTGTGAACCTCTTCCTGCAGCTGCTCCATCCGCATCGAAATGACCAGACCCTGGTGCTGCAGGTCGAGCACCGCAGTGGAATGGCGCCCATACTTCTCTTCCGCTTCGGTGATAGTCGGGGCCAGGGCTGCTCTATCCGCAGCCAACTTATTGATTTCAGTCACGCCGGCATTGAAATCGCTGATGAGTTGCCTGGCCTCCTGGGAAACAATCGTCGATACAGGTATCTTAGAGTTGTATTCGTAGCCGGTGGCCCAGGAGATCAACGTGGTCACGACCACCGCGACCAGCACATAGGGAATCCTGCGATCGAGTCTCCGCAGCCCATACATGATCACGAAAGCCAACACCCCCAACCCCAGGGTCGGCCAGTGAGTAAAATCGATGGCTGCCTTGACCACCCGGTAGACGGTCTCGTAATGGTGTTCTGCGTCATCAACATAAACATCGAACATTTTGGAAAGTTGTGATGAGGCAATGATCAGAGCGCCGGCGTTGGTAAAGCCGTTGACCACCGGATGGGAGAGGAAATTTACCACAAGGCCCAAACGGAACACCCCCAGACAGAGCTGGAAAAGGCCGACAATCAGTGCCAGCAATATGGCGTAAGCAATAAAGCCCTCGCTCCCGGGGGTGGCCAGGGGGCTCAATGCTGCCGACGTCATCAGCGAGACGATCGCCACCGGTCCGGTGGCAAGCTGCCGGCTGGAGCCAAAGAGCGCCGCCAGCATCGGCGGCAGGAAAGAAGCGTAGAGGCCGTAATGGACGGGCATCCCTGCGAGTTGTGCGTAGGCCATTGACTGGGGGATCAAAATCAGGGCTACGGTGAGCCCGGAAAGGATATCGACCCGGAGTGACGCGGCATTGACCAGTCTGATCCAACCAAGGAATGGAAAAACTCTTTGCAACATTGAAGCCACCTTCCCCTAGAGTTACTGGTCAACCATCATCGCAACGGCCTCATGGATTGTCTCGATCAGTTCCTTGATATTCAGCGGCTTCATGAGACAGGCAAAGGCCCCAAGGCGCTTTGCCTCTTGCGTGTCAAAAGCGCAACTCATACCCGTAAGCAAAATGACCTGTACCCCGGAATAATGTTCGTGGATGCGTTTGAGCAGTTCAATACCCCCCAACCCGGGCATCATGACATCGGAGACAACGACGTGGGGAGGAGCACTTTCGAGGAGTTTTAATGCTTCCTCTCCACTGGCAGCCGTTCTTGCATCCATTCCCCGCAGGGCAAGCCTTTCAGCCAGGGCTGCCGTGAACTCCGTTTCGTCATCGACGAGAAGAACCCGCCATTTCTCCATTTCAAAAATCTCCCCCTGAAGCCTCATTCGCTTTCTTGGGCAACAACACCGTGAAGGTCGTGCCTTTCCCCTCCCGGCTTTGGACTTCAATGGTCCCGCCGAGCTTCTTCACAATGCCATAAGTGATCGGCAACCCCAAACCGGTGCCCTTGCCCTTCTTGGTGGTAAAAAAAGGTTCGAAGATGTGGCTCAGGGTTTCCTGGGACATCCCGCAGCCGTTGTCTTCGATGACTATCATTACGGTATCGGTATCCTTTTCCCGTGTCGTGATCGCAACCTTGTCTCCCTCTCCGACCGCCGCCAAAGCATTGTTCAGGAGGTTGAGGAAGACCTGCTGCAATTGGCCCCGGTCCGAGGCGATGCGCGGCAGGTCCTCAGCGAGTTGGAGGTCAATCTTGATATTTCGGTAAAGGGACTCTTTCTCCAGAAACATGAGGGTCTCTGTGACCACTTCGTTCAGGTCCAGGACCTCAATCTGGACTTCCATACGGCGCGCAAATCCCAACAGACGGTGCGTGATCGAGCGGCAACGATTGACCGACTGGAGAATTGAATCGGTCAGAGCAAGGAATTTTTCCTGTTCTGCGAAATTGGCGCCGTATTCAATCAAGTCCTTCATTAATCCCGCCTTCTCATTGATGATCGCCATTGGATTGTTGATCTCATGCGCTACTCCGGCCGCCAGCCTGCCGATGGAGGAGAGTTTATGAGCATGCTCCATTTCACGAAAAGCGGCTTCCCGCTTTTCCTCGGATTCCTGCATCCTTTTCACTAAGAGATCAGTCAGTTTGAAAACGACCAGAAAGATAATCAGGACGCTTCCAGCAAAGATAAAAAAGATCTCCGTTTTCAAGGTGTACCAGGATTTCAGCACGTCTCCGGTCTGCCGGATCACCGCCAATATAAAGGGCGCATGGGCAAAGTAGTTGTAAGCCAGCAGAACTTGTCGGCCCTGTGCATCCTTGTCCTCGATCACGTTGGCTTCGTAGCTCACCGGCGGGAGCGGAAAAGGGAAGTTTTCCAGAACCGCACCATAGGATTTGGACGGGGTCTGCATCACACCGCTCTTATTGAGCAGGAAACCGTCGCTTTTGGAATCGAGTCCCATTGAGGCAATCACATCGTTGAACTTTTCGGTATCAATCGTAGTCCGCAAGATCCAGGTGTGGCCAACATCGGTACGGTGCTGCACGGCAATGACAACATGCGGAAACCGCCGGTAGCCCATGAACACATCGCTTATGTAAGACCCTCGAATCTGAACATCATGGAACCAGGGCTGATCGGCGTAGTTCTTCCCCTTCAAATTGTAGGGCCCGATATAGCTCACCTGGAGACCGGTGTCATCGATCAACCCCAAGTCGACAAATCCGCCGAACTCCTGCTTCATCACGCTGAAGATGCGGTTCAGGTTTTTCTCGCTGGCAAGTTCTTCGAAAGAGTAGGCTGAAGCAATGAAACTCACTGCCGAAAGCCGTTCCGCCAGAAAGAGCTCGAAGGAATGCTTGGTCTTGTTGACCAGAGTGCGCATTGGATTGACGATCTCTTCTTTCAGGCGCGTCTGGTATTCGTAGTAATTCACCATGGCCATAAAAAAGAGCGGCACGATGGTCACCAGAAGCATGAGGATGATCATGTTCCTGCGCAGGATGCGGTACCGATCGGGAGAACTCCCTTCTTCCGGGATGTCAAAGAAGCGCAGACTTTTCCACCAATCCCTCAGAACCATATCAATCCTAACCCTTCCAATCAGGAAGCAAGATCCACGTCTTGGACCTACCCGCCACTATGAGGCAGCCCGGCCCGCACTGGGTCGATTTTGCCACAGCAATGCAATCCAATCCTCGGTGAAATCGAACTCTGAGAGCGGGAATATTGGTCGCCGGAGAAAATCCACAGTCAGCCAGGAGCGCTATCTTGATGGACCTTTGAGTACCAAATTATGTTTGATGAGTACAGCGCTAATTTTTGGAGCCCGAGGGAAGGCTTTCAAATAGCCCTACAACGTCGCTTATGTCCTGAGTGTCAGTTTTCTATTCGAGTGAGAAAGTCAGGCACGGTGATTCCTCTGAAGACAAAGTATCCACTTCGCGGAACTGAACACCGATGTGCCGGGGCAGATCAATGGGTGATTTCCATCAGTGCCTTATCGGTGGAATACACTTCCGTCCCATCTCCATTGGGAATGGTTTGAACTGTCGTTTCCCTGTATGCGTAGATATAGGGGAACGAAGGCTCGTCAGGGCCCGCAAGTGTCCACTTTTCCCGAGTCTGCCCACGGCTGTCATCCCACCCCTGGGAGGTACCATTCCGACAGACACCCAGCCATCCTCATATAGGGGGAAAAGGAACAGTCTCTTCTTGATTTTTCGTTTTATTAGGCGCAATCTCTTTTACACAAAGCTCGATCCCTTCTCCCTCTGAGCTTGTTTGAATCAATGTGAATCTTCTGAACGTTGTCTTTGCCTGTTCATGGCGGGAGCGGAATTCGGTTCATCCGATTCTCTCAAGACCGGGCAATGCGTCTGCGAACGGTGCAGAACTGGATCAAAAGCTGCGGATTCAGGACGAAAAGCACGGTTTGCGGGTGGTCCCTCGCCGGGAAGAACTTTCAGAAAGGAGGAAGGATGAAGGGCAGGGTGCCCAACGGGGTCAGGCAAACAAAGGAAGAGGCAGAAGGGGGTTCATAATAGTGTCCATCAGACCATGTTCAGATTTCTTTTGGTCTTGGTCAAAGAACAGCCATGTTGCTGAGAGAGGGGAACAGTCATGTTGGTTAAAGATTGGATGAGCGGTACCGTCATAAGCATTGAGGCAAACGCACCTGTCTCTGAGGCCATAGACTTAATGGCCAAGAATATCATAAGCATGCTGCCGGTAGTCAGAAAAGGCAGGCTTGTGGGCGTCATTAGCGATACGGATCTGAAACCGTATACGTCGCATCCTCCGGGATTCACCATATCAACCAGCGAGCCCGCACTGTTGCTTTCCGAGATCAAGGTTCAGGATATCATGAGTAAGCCGGCGATCACGGTGCCGACGGACTATACGGTGGAAGAAACGGCGAGGGTTCTATCGACAAACCGTATTTCCGGGGTTGTCGTGGTAGACGAAAACAATCAGATCGCGGGGGTGATGAGTCAAACGGATGTAAACAGAGTGATGGTAAATGTAACAGGGCTTCGGATGGGAGGCATTGTTTTTGGTCTGCGCCTGAAAGAAGCGCCAGGATCTGTTAAGGAAATCGAGGACATCTTCCGGTCTTACGGTGGGCGCATTGCAAGTATTCTGACTTCGTCTGAAAAGGTTGCCAAAGGCTATCGTAATGTCCACATCCGAATTCGCGGCCTCGATCGGCGCAACCTGCCGCAACTCAAGGAGGAACTGAAGAAAAAGCACCGTTGCTCTATGTCGTGGATTCGCGTCAAGGCACCAGGGAGATCTTCGAAACCAGCGCGGGCTGATTTCCTGCCGGCAGATTTCACGCATGATCTGAATCTAAGGACAATGGTCTAAATGGTCTGCAGGCGAGTTTGTTTAAAGTCCTCCCGGAGGATGAATTTACAGCGTTCGCAGAAGAACAGCTCGACTTTGTCTAAGTGATGCACTTTTGGACTGTAAGACATAACGCATCTGGAATTGTCACAGTGGTAAATAGACAGGGTGTGCCCGACTTCGTGTAAAGCCACCTTGGCAAGTCGCTCATAGTAGTGCTCCATGGGAGCATTCCTCCCGTCGTCATTTTTCCTGAGGCGAAAGTTGGAGACCACGGCCACTCTTCCTCCCACCTCGGCCTCTCCAAACACATGGGTGAGGATAGGAATGCAGAGATCGACATTGGTAAGCCCGACAATGCGGCTGTGTTTGGGGTAGGGCAAACGGGCCAGATATTTCAGAATAATGCCCGCATCGAATTGTTGGCGATGGTGTTGAAAAGCGTCCTCGGGGACTTCCCTGGGCCCCAGAATATCCACCGGGATTTCCAAGAACGTCTGGAGATGGGCGGCAACAATATGCACTGCGAGGTCTCCCAGTCGACCCATGGGGATGACCCCCAGGGGGAGCATCGTTCTGGATTTGGTTTTTTTCATAGGGTGCGGTCAGTTTCTATCAAATCCTGCCGGGTCATGGGGGGTTAGAGGGTCGTAAGCCATACTTATTGATCTTGTTATGGAGAGTGGCCCGATTGATTTCCAGAAGCCCTGCCGCTTTGGAAATATTCCACCGACACAGCTTCAAGATGCGCTCAAGATGTGCCTTTTCCATTTCCACAAGTGAATGAACAACGGTCACCTGAACTGCATTTCGAAATAGAAATGCAAAATCATCTTTTGTCAGATATCGCGACTTTGCGAGTACCACTGCCCGCTCCAGTGCGTTTTCCAATTCACGCACGTTACCAGGCCACTCGTAGGCATCGAGGAGTTCCAGGGCTTGTTTCTGAATGCCCAAGACCGGTTTATTGGTCTCCCGCCTGAAACCTCTCCAGAAAGTGCTGAGCCAAAAGAGGAATGTCGTCTTTTCGGAGACGAAGAGGAGGGACCTCGATTTCGATCACATTCAAACGGAAATAAAAATCCTGCCGGAAGGCTCGACGTTCAATCTCCTTTGCGAGGTCCCGATGGGTGGCGGAAATGAGCCGAAAGCCAACCGATATCTCTTTTGATCCGCCCACACGATGCAACTTTTTATCCTCAAGCACCCGGAGCAGATCGACCTGCATTTTCAGAGGAATATCGCCCACCTCGTCCAGGAAGAGCGTGCCCTCGTAGCCATTCGATTAGAAACCGGCAATGCATCTGCGAACGGTGCAGAACTGGATCAAAAGCTCCGGATTCAGGACGAAAAGCACGGTTTGCGGGTCGTCCCTCGCCGGGAAGAACTTTCAGAAAGGAGGAAGGATGAAGGGCAGGGTGCCCAACGGGGTCAGGCAAACAAAGGAAGAGGCAGAAGGGGGTTCATAATAGTGTCCATCAGACCATGTTCAGATTTCTTTTGGTCTTGGTCAAAGAACAGCCATGTTGCTGAGAGAGGGGAACAGCCATGTTGGTTAAAGATTGGATGAGCGGTACCGTCATAAGCATTGAGGCAAACGCACCTGTCTCTGAGGCCATTGACTTACTGACCAAGAATATCATAAGCATGCTGCCGGTAGTCAGAAAAGGCAGGCTTGTGGGTGTCATTAGCGATACGGATCTGAAACCGTATACGTCGCATCCTCCGGGATTCACCATATCAACCAGCGAGCCCTCGCTGTTGCTTTCCGAGATCAAGGTTCAGGATATCATGAGTAAGCCGGCGATCACGGTGCCGACGGACTATACGGTGGAAGAAACGGCGAGGGTTCTATCGACAAACCGTATTTCCGGGGTTGTCGTGGTAGACGAAAACAATCAGATCGCGGGAGTGATGAGTCAAACGGATGTAAACAGAGTGATGGTATATGTAACAGGGCTTCAGATGGGAGGCATTGTTTTTGGTCTGCGCCTGAAAGAAGCGCCAGGATCTATCAAGGAAATCACGGACATCTTTCGGTCCTACGGTGGGCGCATTGCAAGTATTCTGACTTCGTCTGAAAAGGTTGCCAAAGGCTATCGTAAGGTCCACATCCGAATTCGCGGGCTTGATCGGCGCAACCTGCCGCAACTCAAGGAGGAACTGAAGACGAAAGCACCTTTGCTCTATGTCGTGGATTCGCGTCAAGGCACCAGGGAGATCTTCGAAACCAGCGCGGGCTGATTTCCTGCCGGCAGATTTCACGCATGATCTGAATCTAAGGACAATGGTCTAAATGGTCTGCAGGCGAGTTTGTTTGAGGCCCTCCCGGAGGATGAATTTACAGCGTTCGCAAAAGAACAGCTCGACTTTGTCTAAGTGATGCACTCTTGGACTGTAGGACATAACGCACCTGGAATTGTCACAGTGGTAAATAGACAGGGTGTGCCCGACTTCGTGTAGAGCCACCTTGGCGAGTCGCTCATAGTAGTGCTCCAGGGGAGTATTCGTCCCGTCGTCATTTTTCCTGAGGCGAAAGTTGGAGACGACGGCCACTTTTCCCCCCACCTCGGCCTCTCCAAACACATGGGTGAGGATAGGAATGCAGAGATCGACATTGGTAAGCCCGACAATGCGGCTGTGTTTGGGGTGGGGCAAACGGGCCAGATATTTCAGAATAATGCCCGCATCGAATTGTTGGCGATGGTTTTGAAAAGCGTCCTCGGGGACTTCTCTGGGCCCCAGAATATCCACCGGGATTTCCAAGAACGTCTGGAGATGGGCGGCAACAATATGCACTGCGAGGTCTCCCAGTCGACCCATGGGGATGACCCCCAGGGGGAGCAACGTTCTGGATTTGGTTTTTTTCATAGGGTGCGGTCAGTTTCTATCAAATTCTGCCGGGTCATGGGGGGTTAGAGGGTCGTAAGCCGTACTTGTTGATTTTGTTATGGAGAGTGGCCCGATTGATTTCAAGAAGCCCTGCGGCTTTGGAAATATTCCACCGGCATAGTTTCAAGATGCGCTCAAGATGGGCCTTTTCCATGTCCTCAAGGGAATGAAGGAGGGGCACCTGAACTGCATTTCGAAATAGAAATGCAAAATCATCTTTGGTGAGATATCGCGACTTTGCGAGCACCACGGCCCGCTCCACTGCATTTTCCAATTCGCGCACATTGCCCGGCCACTCGTAAGCATCGAGGAGTTCGAGGGCCTGTTTCTGAATGCCCAAGACCGGTTTATTGGTCTCCCGCCTGAAACTCTCCAGGAAGTGCTGAGCCAAGAGAGGAATGTCGTCCTTTCGGAGACGCAGAGGAGGAACCTCGATTTCGATCACATTCAAACGGTAATAAAAATCCTGCCGGAAGGCTCGACGTTCGATCTCCTTTGCGAGATCCCGATGAGTGGCGGAAATGAGCCGAAAGCCAACCGATATCTCTTTTGATCCGCCCACGCGATGCAACTTTTTCTCCTCAAGCACCCGGAGCAGATCGACCTGCATTTTCAGAGGAATCTCGCCCACCTCGTCCAGGAAGAGCGTACCCTCGTGGGCCATTTCAAGACGCCCCTTTTTCGCTCGAGTAGCTCCTGTAAAGGAACCCATGTCATGACCGAACAATTCGCTTTCAAGCAAGGTCTCAGTAAAGGCTCCACAATTGATGGGAATAAAGGGTCCATAACAACGGTTGCTTTTGGCATGAATTGCCTTGGCCACCAACTCCTTTCCCGTTCCCGTCTCTCCACGAAGCAAGATCGGAGAATCCACCTTTGCCACTTCCTCGATCAGGGCAAAAAGTTGCTGCATACAGTCGGAAGCACCAACCAGTTCCTCGTAGCGAATCCGGGTGGCAACATGCTCTCGCAACTGGATATTTTCGTCGATGACCCGCTTCTGCTGGAGAAGCTTTTCCACCAGCAAGGCCAACTGCTCCGGTTCAAAAGGCTTCATCATGTAATCATTGGCCCCGCGTTTCATCGCCTGAATCGCAGTGTCAACAGATCCATAGGCTGTAATCATCACCACCATGGTCTGAGGGTAGTCAGCCTTGATGTGCTCCAGAACTTCGATTCCACCCATATCAGGCATCTTGATGTCGAGAAAAACCAGGTCGTAGTCCTGTTCGTTCAACATCTCCAGGGCCTGCCGTCCCCCCTCGGCTCCAGCTACGTCATGACCTGACTTGTTAAGCCATCCGATAAGGGACTCTCGCACAATCAACTCATCGTCGACCACGAGAATTCTTATTTTTCCCATCATCGTTCAAGCACCCCTGATTAAGGCTATAAGGCCGACTCAACGGTTCATTCGCGTTTTGACGGGTTTGGGAGCTTGAAGGCAGAAGAATTTGATGATGAAATTCGAACCTTTTCCCTCTTCGCTCTTCACCCTGATGGAGCCGTGATGCTCCTTAATAATTCCGTACACTACCGATAGTCCCAAACCGACACCCTTGTCTTGTTTCTTGGTGGAAAAGAAGGGTTCAAAGATCTGGGACATCATCTCCTGGGGGATGCCGACGCCGGTATCTTCCACCTCCAATCGGATCAGGTTTTGGGATGCTTCCCAGCGCGTTCTGATGGTGATCTGTCCCCCCTCGGGCATGGCTTCCATGGCGTTGAACAAGAGGTTGACCAGACACTGCTGGATCTGTCCCGGGTCTCCCAGCATTTGCGGCAGGTCTTCTGCCAGGTCCATGTTCAAAAGAACTTGATTGAGTTGGAATCTATGATTGAAGAGAGAAACCACTTTCTGAATCACATCGTTGAGCTGAAAATCCTTTTGTTCCATTTTCTGTTCGCGGGAGAAGGAAAGAAGATTGCCCACTATAGTGCTGCACCGTGCCGACTCGGTGTCAATGAGACGCAGATAGTGCTTGAATTGTTCCGTTTCCTTTTCCATGAGGCTCCCTTCTTCCAGCCTCTGGTGCATCAGGCGCGCGAGGGCGTGAATTCCGGAAAGGGGATTGTTGATTTCATGGACGGCACTTGCCACCAGCTTACCCAGGGCAATCATTTTGTCCTCATGCATCAAACGCGCAAGGTTTCGCGTCAGAATTTGCGTATTTTGTTTCACGCGGCGGTCAAGTTCATCGGTAATATCCCGCGTGATCTCCAGGAATAGCTCCACTTCCCCCTGTTTGTTCTTCAACGGAACGATGGTGACTTCACAGTAGGAGGTCTCGTTGTTGCGATCAAAATGCTCATGAATAACGTGGGCCGCTCCTCCACTCACCATGCTTTCTTTGAGAGGGCAGAGATACCCCTGCTCATCGCACGGGTCCATCAGCGAATGGCTCACCTGGTAGCAGAATTTGCCAACTACTTCCTCCTTACTCATCCCCACCGAATGAAGGAAGGCGTCGTTGGCATCGAGAATCTTAAGATCGGGTTGCAGGATCAGCACCCGATCCTGGATACTTGAAAAAATGCTGTCAATGATACTTCGGATCAGCTCCAATTGATGTTTCTCAAGGAGACATTCCTCGCGACAGATCGATCAGATCACAGAACAGCCGTGAAATCGCAACTTCGAGTACCCTTAACTTAGCCGGACTATGCCACAAGAAATCCTCCAATAACGCCTCGTTGCCCGTTAATTCGATGATGAGATCCAGGTCTTCAATCTTGAAGAAATCATGATAGTCTTTGGTTGTGGATATCCCCTTCTCACGCGCCAGGCAAACGCCCACGGCCTCATCATTCAGGTCGGCAACGGCGACGATTTGAGCTTGAAGCTGCGGGAATCGCTCAGCGTCAAGCATTTCCAGAAACGCCTTGCACCGCCGTCCTCCTCCAATTATGCCGATTTTCATAATCTTGTCGGAATTCTGCAATCTTATACCCTTGGTTGAATCTGTTTTTTGTTCAATTGTTAGACACCTTGTCGAAAATTTATACAATACGGCCAGAAGCAGGAGCATGAGCGTTCTACGGGTCGCCCGTGATGATGGCTGTCGAGAAACAGAACATTCTCCAATCGCCTTTTCATGTTTCACTCCCAACTGACTGTTCGGTTGCCCAGCGGAAGAATGAGCACCAGCCGGTGATCGAGCCAGGAAACATGGAACGTGTGATGGGAAAAGAACACCACATGCAACTTGGCATATTTCTTGAGTATCAGTGAATGCGAAGCCGATAAACGACTGAACTGTACATTAATGATAATACAATCTGAAAGGAGAAACGGCAATGGAACATAAAACCTCTTGCAAAACAGTGACCGCAGGTCAAGGCTTTTTCCGTCTAGCGAGGATCAATGCATTTGGATGAAGGCCGGTATCATGAACTTCAAATTATGCGAAAATGCATTCGATTGCCTCAGTTGTCACTTTGATAAGGCTATGCTTCGCAATGTGGAAGAGAAACCCGGATCGAACCCTCAGTTGGGCCGATGCCCTCAGAAAAAGGCCTTACAACGAAAAAGAATGCCGCCATATGCTCGACCGGCAGAGTGTCATACCATTTCTGTTCCAATTCATATCGATGCGATGTTTGCGAGTTCGACCAGGACGTTGGACGAAATGGATCTTGCCGAAGTCAGAGGCTCCGCCACGGTGCGTAAGATCGCAGGTTTTCAGGCGGCGGACGCTTATTACTACCACCGGGGCCACAGCTGGGCAAGGGTTGAACATGGTGGACTCGTAAGAATTGGGGTAGATGATTTCGCCTTGCGCCTGATCGGACATGCTACTCATATTGAGCTGCCAAGGCTCGGTTCTCACCTGGAGCAGACAGAGGCGGGGTGGTCGGTAATGAGGGAGGAGAAAACCGCTCAGATCCTCTCTCCCATCAGTGGTGTCGTACTGTCAGCGAATCACAACGCGATGAACCATCCTGAAACCGCCAAAAGTGATCCCTACAGCAAGGGATGGCTACTTGTGGTCGAGCCCGACCATCTGACACAGAATCTGAAGAATCTTCTCTTTGAAGATGAAGCCGATGCCTGGCTAAAGGCTGAAGCACACAGACTCGAGACGATGGTCATGAGCGCCTATGGACTTCCTCTTGCCGCAACGGGTGGTGAAATAGTGGATGACATCTTTGGCAATGTCTCCAATAAAATTGGATGGGATGAGCTTGTTCACGAGTTCTTATTGACCTGAGCCAGGAATTATCCCCGCCGGTTCATGGATCTGACTCGGGAATCGCGAGTGAAGCCCTGCCTCACTCGCGATCCTCTTTGTTCACCCTGCCTGATCTATTCAAATGTATCCGGTGAAGTCCTTCATGGCGTAGCGAAGCCCTTCCATAAAGAAACCTCGACCCCACTCGATGACTACGTTGCCATAATTGAGGGAGAGGTTTTGGGGACCGTAGAAGTCTGCCGTTTCGTTCTGAGTCAAAGCTTCGCCAAAACTCTCATTTTTTTTCCACGAATAGTCTTGACGTGAGCATGCCGTGGGATTACAGTAGCCCCGTTTTTCGGGGGACCGGTCTTCAACCTTTGAAACGGCAATTCCTTGCTGTTCATGGGATGGGATAAAGAGTTATGTTTGCCCTTGTCGAAGCTGCTCCTGTTTACGAGTAAGATCTCGTTTTCCCCTACCCGATCCACTCGCTGCTGCAACCAATCGATCCCCTAGATTTTGGTGGCGATGATTATCCGGCATTTTTTGGAATACCTTTGGCGGAGCTTCCATGCCTGCGCCGGTCCGTGATCCAGCGGTCCGCATTTGGTGGCGTCTTCGACATGAGGAGGTGCGCAGCATTGTGACCCGTTTTGCAAAGTGCGTGCAGAGGAAGCGTTGACGTTCCCAACCCATGCATCGTGGCTGGGTGGATGTCGCAAATCGTCTATGGAGTAGAGGTTTATGAATCAAGGAAACGCGTTAAATCGATCAACCGGTGCGGTTATGGTGGTTGGGGGTGGTATTGCTGGTGTTCAGGCGGCCCTTGACCTTGCCAATTCCGGCTTTTATGTCCATTTAGTGGAAAAGTCTTCGGCAATTGGCGGAGTGATGTCGCAGCTCGACAAGACCTTTCCGACCAACGACTGCTCCATGTGTATTCTCTCACCAAAACTGGTCGAATGTGCCAGCCACCCCAATATCGAACTGCTCACCCTGAGCGAACTCTCGAGCCTGGAGGGCGAGGCGGGGCGTTTCAAAGCAAAGGTCCTGCAGCAGCCGCGCTTCATCGATCACGCTAAATGCACGGGTTGCGGGGAGTGCGCCGCCGTCTGTCCGGTCCGGCTCAAGAACGAATATGACGAGGGTCTTTCCTCCCGAAAAGCGGCCTATAAGCGTTATCCCCAGGCGGTGCCCGGCACGTTTGCCATCGACAAGAAAGGCTCCAGCCCGTGCAAGGCCATCTGTCCGGCGCACATCAGTGTCCAGGGCTACGTGGCACTGGTGGCACAGGGCAAATACCAGGAAGCGTTGCAGCTCATTAAAGAGGAAAACCCGCTTCCCGCCATCTGCGGCCGGGTCTGCCATCACCCCTGCGAAACGGCCTGCACGCGGGGGCAGGTGGATGAACCGGTGGCGATTGATTTCATCAAACGTTTTGTGGCCGATCTCGATCTCCGGTCCGAAACCCGCTACGTACCTGAAATCAAAGTCGAGCGCAGCGAGAAGGTGGCGGTCATTGGGGCGGGGCCGGGGGGGCTGACTTGTGCCTACTATCTTGCCATTCAAGGCTATCGCGTGACCGTCTTTGAAAAGCTGCCGGTGCTCGGCGGCATGCTCACCGTCGGCATCCCATCTTACCGCCTGCCGCGGGACATCATCGAAGCGGAAATCCAGGTTATGCGGGATATGGGAGTGGAGTTCAAGACCGGCGTTGACATCGGTCGCGACGTCACCATCGCCCAGCTTCGCGAGCAGGGATATAAGGCTTTCTTCCTGGCCATCGGGGCTCATGAGTGCAAGGTGCTCGGTATCGAGGGGGAAGACCTCGAAGGGGTCTATCCGGGCACTGATTTCCTGCGCCGCATCAACCTCGGCGAACGGCTTTCCCTTGGCGACAGGGTTGCTGTCATCGGCGGCGGCAACGTGGCGATGGACGCCGTGCGAAGCTGTCAAGCGCCTGGGGTCGGCCAATCCGTTTATTATCTACCGCCGGAGCTACCAGGAGATGCCGGCCAACGAGGAGGAGATCGAAGAATGTGCTGAAGAAGGCATCGAGATCTTCACCCTCACCGCCCCGACCCGCATCATTGGGGAAAACGGGCGCGTCAAGGCCATCGAATGCATCAAGATGGAACTGGGGGAACCCGATGCCAGCGGCAGGCGTCGTCCGGTGCCCGTTGCGGGATCGGAATTCACGATGGAAGTCGACGCCGTCATTCCCGCCATCGGTCAGGAATCCGACTGGGCCTGCCTCACCCCCGAGTGCACCTGCACGCTGAGTGACTGGGGGACGGTGCGGGTCGATCCCCTGACCTTGCAGACCGATGACGCCGATATTTTTGCCGGTGGCGACGCGGTGACCGGACCAAGGACGGTGATCGAGGCCATCGCTGCCGGAAAACAGGCGGCTATCTCCATCGATCGCCTCATCCAGGGCAGAGATCTCAAAGAAGGTCGCGAGAAGGAATGGCTTGCGGTGCAAGACGTTGCTACCGAGGGCTATGATCTCATCCCGCGCGAACACATGCCGCGGCTCGATCCTCAGGAACGTCTTCGCGACTTCAGTGAAGTTCAATTGGGTTTCACCGAAGCTCAGGTACTGGCTGAGGCTGCACGGTGTATGGACTGCGCGGTTTGCTCGGAGTGCTACCAGTGTGTTACTGCCTGTCCGGCGAATGCCGTGGTTCACGAGCAGCAACCGGTGGAACGGGTCCTCGATGTGGGGTCGGTCATCCTGGCGCCGGGTTTCAAAGCGTTTGATCCCACCGTTTACGATACGTACGGCTACGGCAAGTACCCCAACGTGATCACCAGCATGGAATTCGAGCGCATCTTGAGTGCCTCCGGTCCTTTCGAAGGGCACCTGGCGCGACCATCCGACAGAACCGAACCCAAGAAAATTGCGTGGCTGCAATGCATCGGCTCCCGCGACATCCACCATGGTGCTCATGGCTATTGCTCCGGGGTGTGTTGCATGTATGCCATCAAGGAAGCCGTCATCGCCAAGGAGCATGCCAAAGAACCGGTTGATACGGCCATTTTCTTTATGGACATGCGGACCTACGGCAAGGACTTTGAGCGCTACTACGATCGCGCCCGGGACGAGATAGGAGTGCGCTTCGTTCGATCGAGAATCCATAGCGTGGAGCCTGCTCCGCATGGATCAACCGATCTTGGTCCTGGTCTATGCGGATGAGAACGGGCAGATTCAAAGTGAGGTCTTTGACCTGGTCGTGCTTTCGGTTGGTCTGGAAATTCCGAGCGACCTCAAGGAATTGGCTGCAAAGCTTCAAATCAATGTCGCGGAAAGCGGTTTTGCCGAAACCAGTGCTTTCGAGCCGGTGGTAACCTCTCGGCCCGGAGTTTTTGTTTGCGGCGCCTTCCCCGGTCCCAAGGACATTCCCTACTCGGTTATGGAGGCCTCGGCTGCTGCTGCGGCATCGGCAACGTTGCTTTCCGGTTCGCGCAACACCCTTACCCACGAAAAGACCTACCCGCCCGAGGAACCGCTCGGTGACGCCGAACCTCGAGTCGGGGTATTTGTGTGCAACTGCGGGATCAACATCGGCAGTGTCGTCAACGTCCCGGGGGTGCGCGACTACGCCAAAACCCTGCCCAATGTTGTCTACGTTGCCGACAATCTTTTCACCTGCAGCCAGGACACCCAGAAATTAATCCGCGAAGCCATTGCCGAGAACCGGCTCAACCGGGTGGTGGTGGCCGCATGCACTCCTCGAACCCATGAACCCCTCTTTCAGGAAACCATCCGCGAAGCGGGGCTCAACCGGTATCTCTTTGAACTGGCCAACATCCGCGATCAGGATTCCTGGGTGCATCAGGCGGAACCGGAAAAAGCCACCGAAAAAGCCAAAGACCTGGTGCGCATGGCGGTTGCCAAGGTGACCCTGCTGGAGCCGATCGAGGCGGTTCGGTTGCCCATGACCCAGTCGGCCCTGGTGGTTGGGGGCGGGATTGCAGGCATGAATGCCGCCCTGAGCTTGGCGGATCAAGGCTTCATGACCTACGTGATCGAAGAAAAAGCCGAACTGGGAGGCCATGGACTGAAGGTCAAACGCACCTGGAGCGGCGATGAGGTCGGACCCTATATTGAAGGCCTGCGCGACCAGATCATGAAGCATCCGCATGTTGAGGTGCTCATGGGGACGAAGATCAAACACGTGCAGGGTTTTGTGGGCCAGTTCACGACCACGGTTGAAGCCAATGGCATGGATCGCGATCTGGAGCACGGGGTGGCGATTCTGGCAACGGGCGCCCATTCCCTGAAACCTGATCTGTACCTCTACGGGCAGGACGAACGGGTGACGCGCTGGCACGAACTGGAAGATCTCTTCGACAAGGAGCCCGAGCGCCTCCGGGAAGCAGAAGCGGTGGCCTTTATCCAGTGCGTCGGGTCGCGTGAACCGGAGCGTCCTTATTGCTCCAAGATCTGCTGCACCGCGTCGGTTCAGCAGGCGATCGAGTTCAAAACCCGAAATCCCGAGCTCGATGTCTACATCTTGTACCGTGATTTGCGCACCTATGGGCTTCGTGAGGAGCTGTACAAGAAGGCTCGTGAGCTGGGAGTCCTGTTCATCCGCTTTGCCCAGGACGAAAAACCGGTGGTTGAAAAAACCTCCCTGGGCGGCAAAGAAAAACTGCGGATCACCATCAAGGATCACATCCTCGGGAGACCCATCCAGCTCCATGTGGACTACCTCAACCTGGCTACCGCCCTCATTCCCAAAGGGTTGGAAGACCTCGCCAGAGCCTTTAAGGTGCCTTTGAATGCCGACGGCTTCTTCGTGGAAGCCCACATGAAACTTCGTCCGGTTGATTTTGCCACGGACGGAGTGTTCGTCTGCGGCCTGGCGCACTATCCCAAGCCCATTGAAGAATCCGTGGCCCAGGCCCAGGCAGCGGCGGCACGGGCTTCCATGGCGCTGGCGAAACCGTATGTGGAAGCGCCTCCCGTCGTCTCGATGGTGGATCAGGACATGTGCATCGGCTGTGCCCTCTGTGAGGCCTCATGCCCGTTCGGGGCGATTAGAACGCACAAGATCATCGGCAAAGGCTTCCGGGCCGAGACCATCGCGGCGGCGTGCAAGGGCTGTGGCGTCTGCGCAGCTTCCTGTCCGCAGCAGGCCATCGACATGATGCACTTCCGGGGGCGCCAAATGATCGCCGCAATTCGCGCAGGTGGGGCGCGCAACTAAGTAGTCAAGAATTCAGCAGGAGAATCAGCATGAGTGAAAGTGGTGCATTCGAGCCCAAAATCCTGGCCTTCTTGTGCAATTGGTGCGCATACGCCGGGGCGGACCTCGCCGGGGTGTCCCGGTTTCAATACCCTCCTACGATCCGGATCATGCGGACGATGTGTTCCGGACGGGTGGATCCGCTGCACGTGATCGAGGGGCTCAAGAGCGGTTTCGATGGTGTTTTCGTCTTTGGGTGACACATTGGCGACTGCCATTACCTGGAGGGTAATGTCTACACGCAGAAGCGGATGGAAGTGGTTGAGCAACTCATGAGTCTTTCGGGAATCGGCGTCGACCGCGTGAAGCTCCGCTGGGTGAGCGCCGCCGAAGGGCCAATTGTTTGCCAACCTGGTGAAGGAATTGAGCCAGGTCATGCAAGCCATGGGGCCTTTTGATCTCGATCGATACCGACTCCCGCTGGCGGCCGTCGAAGGCGCTCTGAATTCTCCCCGGTTGCGGTGGCTCATGGGTATGGAGCGTCAGCTCGTCGAGCACGAAAATGTGTATCATTCCAAGATTGATGACGCGGACTATAAGCAACTCCTGAAAGTCGCGACGGAAGAAGAATATCAGAAAGCCCTCATCCTGGAAGTGCTCAGCGAGGGGCCTCAGTCGGTGAGGGAGATTTCCGGTAAGAGCGGGTTGCCGGTCTATACCATTTCGATCCTCTTGAGCGAGATCGAAAAAGCCGGCCAGATCGATTTGCACGGCTATGAGGGAACGACTCCCAAGTTTGTCAGGCTGGCTGCTTGACGGTGGTCAGTGGCCGGTGATCAGAGAGAGTGAGGTTGGATTGACCAGGGAGCGGCCGGGAGCCAAACGTTTAGAACCAAGAGCTAACAGCTAAGAGCCAAATAGGCGAGGACATAAGAGCAGGAATATGGGAATGGCAGATTTGGATAAGAGTAAGCGCATCGGTGGAGTGATGATCGTGGGCGCCGGTATTGCCGGGATGCAAGCCGCCCTCGACCTTGCCAACACGGGGTATTACGTCCATCTGGTGGATCAGTCGCCAACCATCGGCGGCGTGATGGCTCAGCTGGATAAGACGTTTCCGACCAATGACTGTGCCATGTGAGTCATCTCACCCAAACTGGTCGAGGTCGGCCGGCATCACAACATAAACATCATTACCAATACCGAACTGGAAGGACTTGAAGGCGAGGCGGGGCGCTTTGTAGCCAAGCTCATCAATCAGCCTCGCTATATCGACCCGGCTCGTTGCACCGGCTGTGGTCAGTGCGCCCGCGTCTGCCCGGCGACCGCCGTCAGTGAACACAACTGCGGCCTCGATCGCCGCGCGGCCACCTACATTCGCTATGCCCAGGCCGTGCCGCTGATCTTTTCCATCGACCGCGAATCCTGCCTCGGCTGCGGACTGTGCGAAAAGGTCTGTCTTGCGGAAGCGGTCTGCTACAACGACGCCCCCCGCCGCTCCGAGCTTGAGGTGGGAGCCGTGATCCTGGCTACGGGCAATGAGGTCTTCGATCCGGCTTCGTTCGACACGTACCGCTACTCAAATCTCCCGAATGTGGTCACGAGCCTTGAATTTGAGCGCATCCTGAGCGCCTCCGGGCCGTTTCGCGGTCACCTCATGCGGCCTTACGACCGCGAGGAGCCGCAAAAGATTGCCTGGCTGCAATGTGTGGGCTCCCGCGACCTGCATCACTGCGACAACCCCTATTGCTCCGGGGTGTGCTGCATGTACGCCATCAAGGAGGCGGTGATTGCCAAGGAGCACGCTCACGGCGATCTGGACACCGCCGTCTTTTTCATGGATATGCGGACCTACGGCAAGGATTTTGAACAGTATTACAACAACGCCAAGGATCATCATGGCGTGCGTTTTATCCGTTCCCGTGTTCACACCATCGATGCCGTCGGAGACGGCGACCTGGAAATCAGCTACGTGACCGAAGACGGGCTGATCAAATCGGAGGTCTTCAACCTGGTCGTGCTCTCGGTCGGTTTTCAGGTGAGCCAGGGGACCATGGAACTGGCCCAGCGACTGGGCATCGATCTCAACGAGAACCGCTTCGTCGAGACGGCCAGCTTCACCCCGGTGGAAACGTCCCGCGCCGGAATTTACGTCTGCGGCGCTCTGCAGGGCCCGAAGGATATCCCTCAGTCGGTCATGGAAGCTTCCGCTGCAGCGTCGGCATCGGCTCTGCTCCTGAGCGATTCGCGCTGGACCCAGGCTACCATCAAAGAAAGACCCGTTGAAACCAATGTTACTGGCGAGCCCCCGCGAGTGGGGGTGTTCGTTTGCCAGTGCGGCATCAATATCGGCGGCGTGGTGAACGTACCCTCGGTGCGGGAATATGCGAGATCGCTGCCTTACGTCGTTTACGTGGAAGACAACCTCTACACCTGCTCCCAGGACACTCAGGTCAAGATGGCCCAGGTGATCAAGGAACAGGGCATCAACCGGGTGGTGGTGGCCGCCTGCACCCCGCGAACGCACGAACCGTTGTTCCAGGAAACCCTGATCAACGCGGGGCTGAACAAGTACCTGTTTGAAATGGCCAATATCCGCAACCAGGATTCCTGGGTGCACAGCGGCGATCCGGTCAGGGCTACCGAAAAGGCGAAAGACCTGCTGCGCATGGCGGTATCCAAGGTGGTGCTGTTGGAACCCCTGGTGGAGCCGGAGCTGAGCGTAACCCGGAAAGCGCTGGTGGTCGGCGGCGGCGTTGCCGGCATGGTGGCTGCCAAGGACCTCGCGGATCAGGGCTATCCCGTTTATCTGGTGGAGCAGTCGCCGAATCTGGGAGGCCAGGCCCTCAACCTTTACAAGACCTGGCGCGGGGAAGAGATTGGTTCCTATGCTCGGAAGCTCGCTCAGGACGTGATGGACCACCCGCAGATTCAGGTGTTTCTTTCCTCTTCGCTAAAGCATGTGGAAGGGTTTGTCGGCAACTTCAAGACCACCATTCAGAACGGTGCGGAACCGGAAATCGTGGAGCACGGTGTCGCCATTATTGCCACGGGCGGCAAGGAATTTCAGCCCGGGGAATACCTTTTCGGACAGGACCCCCGAATCGTCACCCATCAGGAACTGGATCGCCGGTTCAGAGAGAAGGACGCTGCCCTCAAGAATGTAGAGACCGCCGTTTTCATTCAGTGTGTGGGTTCCCGGGAGCCGGAACGCCCTTACTGCAGTCGCGTATGCTGCACCCATTCGGTTGAGAGTGCCCTGGAAATGAAGCACATCAATCCCGACTGCGATGTCTACGTGGTTTACCGGGATATGAGGACCTACGGCGAGCGGGAGACGCTCTACCAGAAAGCAAGAAAAGCGGGGGTTATTTTTATCCGCTATGCCCTTGAGGACAAACCGCTGATAGCGAAGGTGGGCGATAAAATTCACCTGACGATTTTCGACAAGGTGTTGCAGCGCCCGATCACGCTCGTGCCGGACCTCATCACTTTGGCCACGGCCATACTACCCAATGACACGGAAGCCCTGGGGCAATTCTTTAAGGTCCCGGTCAATGCCGAAGGGTTTTTCATCGAAGCCCATGCCAAGCTGCGGCCGGTTGACTTCGCCACGGACGGGGTATTCCTGTGCGGTTTGGCCCACTATCCCAAGGCGGTGGACGAAAGCATCGCCCAGGCTCGGGCGGCGGCCTCGCGTGCGGCAACCTTCCTGGCCCTGGATACGATCTTTTTCAGCGGGACGGTGGCTTTTACCAATCAAATGATTTGCAGCAGTTGCGGCACCTGCGTGAGCATCTGCCCCTTTTCCGCACCTTCGTTCAATGACAAGGGAAAAGCCGAGATCAATGCGGCTCTTTGTAAGGGCTGCGGCCTTTGTGTCGCTTCCTGCCGCTCCGGCGCGATCAACCTGAGGGGCTTCGACGATGCGCAGATTTTTGCCATGATTGACAGCATGTAAGCTTGATGAGGAGAAGGATCTATGTCTGATTGGGAACCCAAGATTGTCGCCCTGTTGTGCAACTGGTGTTCGTATGGCGCCGCAGACCTGGCGGGAGTGAGTCGCATGCAGTATCCGCCTAATTTCCGGATCATTCGAGTCCCCTGCACAGGAAGGGTCAACCCCAAGTTCGTTCTCGCCGCCTTTCGGAAAGGGGCCGACGGGGTGTGGGTCTCCGGGTGACACCCCGGAGATTGCCATTACCTGGAAGGTAATCTGTACGCACGACGAAAGTTTGCATTGTTGAAGAATCTCCTGGAACATACGGGAATGGAAGCGGGACGGCTGCATTTTTCATGGATCTCTTCCGCCGAAGCCACCAAGTTTGCCGAAACGGCGCGCGCTGTGGTCAAAATGGTGAAGGCGGTGGGACCATCCCAGCATTTCCTTAAAAAGCAGGCCGAGGTGGTGTAGATGCAAGGATATACCGAACGGATTCAAGAAGCGGCAAGGCGCCTGCTGGTCGAGAAACAGGTGGACGTCGTGATCGGCTTTCGCAAAGGAACGGTTCCGTTTATGAACGAGCCCTTTCTGGCAAAGAATGTCGATCAGGTGAGACAGCTCTACTGGGACGGCAACTGCGGGATGAACCTGGCCAATTATTTACCCAAGAGGACGGACCGGATCGGCATCGTTGCCAAGGGCTGTGACTCCAGGAATATTGTGGTCCACCTTCTGGAGTATCAGATCAAACGCGAGCAGCTCTATATTTTGGGCGCTCCGTGCCGCGGCATGATCGATCGGCGGCGGATTCTGGCTTCCCTGGACGGCAGGGACCCCTCGTCTGCCGAGGAAAAGGACGGCGTCATCAAGGTCGTTGGGTCGGACTTCGAGGTGACCCTCGATCGGCAGGAATATCTCCAGGAAAACTGTGCCATCTGCATTCACAGGAACCCGGTGATTTTTGATGAACTGCTTGCGGAGCCGGTTCCCGAACAGCAGGATGTCGACCGCTACCCCGATGTGCGCCAGGTGGAGGAGATGTCCCCCGAGCAGCGATGGGTCTATTTTGAAAATCTGACCAAAACCTGCATCCGGTGTTATGCCTGCCGGAATGCCTGCCCGCTCTGTTTTTGCCCGACCTGCTTTGTGGATGAATCGCGCCCCCAATGGGTCGGGAAAAGCATCGACCCGACGGATACCCGGACCTTCCATTTCCTCAGGGCCTATCACGTTGCCGGGCGCTGCACCGACTGCGGTTCCTGTGAGCGGTCCTGCCCGGTGGGGATCAAGATGCGCCAGTTCACGAAGAAAATGGAGAAAGACATCAAGGAGCTGTATGGATACGAGGCGGGAGTGCTCCCGGATCAACGGCCTCCGCTGGATACTTACCGCCCGGATGATCCGCAACAGTTTATTAAATAGTGGTCGGCGATCAGTGGTCCGCGGCCCACTGGCAGCTGAAAAAGGGATGCCTTTATGACGGAAATATACATTGCCAAGGACAAGTTGCCCGCAATCATCGGGAAACTGATGAACGAGCACCGGGTTTTCGGGCCGGTTTTTGAGGGTCAGTATCACGAGTTTGTCGAGCTCAAAGCTGCCGATGAAATCGATCTCGCCTATCAAAACACCCGCCTGTCTCCCAAAGGGCTCTTTCATCCCCATTCCGAACGGATGTGTCAATTCTCGCTGGCCAAAGATGATCCCGAAGCAGGCATTGTCAAGGAAGCCCCCAAAGACTATTCGCCCAGAATCATTTTGGGAATCCGCCCGTGTGATGCCAAAGCCTTTCGGTTGGATGACGCGAACTTTGACACCCCGACCATCAAAGATCCCTGGTGGACCAGGCGGAGGGCCACGACTACCCTCGTGGGGCTGGGGTGTAATCAGCCCTGCCGAAGCTGTTTTTGCACCTCGGTGGGGAGCGGCCCTTTCGATCCTTCCGGGCTGGACGCGCTGCTGACCGATGTGGGCGATGGTTTCCTGCTTCAGGCCTTTACCGATAAGGGGAAAGATCTCGCCCGTAGCGTTCCGGACGGGGAACCGGTTTCTCCGGCAGCAGGCGAAAAAGCAGCGGCCCTGAAGCAGTCCGCGGAGGCTCAGCTCGGGATTCAATTCGACCCGAAAGCCATTGCGGAAAAGGATATGCTTGAGTTGTTCAACGGGTCCTTCTGGGACGAGGTGCAGTTCTCCTGCATCAACTGCGGGACCTGCACTTTTCTCTGCCCGACCTGCTGGTGTTTCGACATCCAGGATGAGGTTTTTGAAGCTCAGGGTGATCGCATAAGAATCTGGGATTCATGCATGTTTCCTCTGTTCACGCTGCACGGCTCGGGACACAACCCCCGCAACGTGAAGCTCCAACGAGTGCGGCAGCGTTTCATGCACAAGCTCAAGTATTATCAGGACAAATACCAAGACGGAGTGGCCTGTGTCGGGTGCGGACGTTGTGTGAAGTTTTGCCCTGTCAATATTGACATCCGGGAAGTGGCTCGCATGATGTCGGCCACTTGTGTCTGCCCGGCGTAGCGGCATTAGTTTTCAGTTGGAGGAACGAAGGTGAATAACCCCTATGTGCCATATCCTGTTCGCGTCGAGTCCATCATAACCGAAACCGAAGATCGTAACCTCAAGACGATCAAGCTGGTTTTCCTGAACTCCGAAGATGAACAGAAATTCAAATATACCCCCGGCCAGTTCGCCGAGCTTTCGGTGGCCGGCCAGGGCGAGATCCCCATCGGGATCGCTTCCTCCCCCACCGAAAAAGGCTTCATCAAGTTCACGGTCAACAAGGTGGGGAAAGTCTCCAGCTACATTCACAACATGAAGGCGGGAGACATCATGGGGGTCAGAGGGCCCCTGGGGAACTGGTACCCGTGGGACCTGCTCGAAGGCAAGAATCTGGTGATTATCGGCGGTGGTTTTGCTTTTACCACGCTTCGGTCATCCATTGTCTATATGCTCGACCCCGCCAACCGTTCGCGCTTTGGCGACATAACCGTGGTCTATGGGGCGCGCTTTCCGGGATTGCTGCTCTACAAAGATGAACTGGCGGCCTGGGAACAGCGGGACGACATCCGGATGCACATTACGGTTGACGGGACGACCGACCCGAACTGGAAGTACAACGTCGGCTTTGTTCCTGCAATCACGAAACAGAAGGCCCCGGAGTCCGAGAATTCGTACGCGATCATCTGCGGGCCTCCGATCATGATCAAATTCACCCTGCCGGTCTTGACGGAACTGGGATTCCCCCCGGAGAGGATCATTTCGAGCCTGGAAATGAGGATGAAGTGCGGGATTGGGATTTGTGGACGCTGCAATATCGGCACCGAGTATGTGTGCAAGGATGGGCCGGTGTTCACGCTTGAGCAACTGTCCCGCTTGCCCAATGAATATTAGGAGAGACGCTAACTTTTTGGCAGTGTACTAACTTCAATGAACTAAGTTTATGGGAGTGAATTATGGAACCTTTGTTAATCTCCAAACGTGAAAAGCGCAGGCTGGCCAGCCAGTACGCCGACCTGTGCCTGACCTGCGGCACCTGTGCCGGAGGTTGTCCGGTCACCGGGGTGGACGGCCTGGATGTCAGAAAGGTGGTGCGGTTGGCCTTGCTGGGCATGGACCAGGAAGTGATCGATTCCAAGTTCCCGTGGGTGTGCACCCTGTGTGGACGATGTGAACATGCCTGCCCGATGAACATCGACCTTACCGCGCTGCTGCGGTCTGCCCGGAGCATGAGGGCGAGGGACCAGGTCCCCGGCGTGCTTCACAAGGGTGTCATGCAGTGCCTGAAGAGCGGCAACAATGTGGGCATCCCCACGGAGGATTTCATCGGTCTGATGCAAGATTTGGGAATGGAACTGGCGGAAGAGCTTCCCGGTTTTGAAGTCCCGATCGATAAGAAGGGCGCCAAGTATCTTTTCACCGTCAATTCCAAGGAACCCTTCGCGGAACCCGAAGACATGTTCTTCTGGTGGCGAATTCTTTACGCTGCCAAGGAATCGTGGACCATTACCTCGGAGAACTGGGAAGGGGTCAACTGGGGCCTGTTCACCGGCGATGACGAGTCCATGAAGACGATTGTCGGGAGGGTGGTCCAGAACTACAAGGAGATGGGGGCCGAATACCTCGTCTTGCCCGAATGAGGGCACGCTTACTATGCGACCAGGCTTGGTCTGCAAAAATGGTATGCGAATGAGGGCGTGAAGTTTTTGAGCATTTTTGACCTTCTGAAACAATACATTGAAGAGGGTCGCATCAAACTCGACAAAACGATTCATCATGAGTTGACGACCTACCACGACCCCTGCAACTATGGGCGCAAGGGCGAACGCATGTTCGGTCATGGTTATTATGAAGAACCCCGCTGGGTGGCGGCGCAGTGCTGTGAAAATCTTGTGGACATGTATCCCAACCGGACCAACAATTTCTGCTGTGGGGCCGGTGGCGGGGCCTGGGCGGCTCCTTATATCGAGGAGCGCATCTTCTATGGCCGCACCAAGGCGAAGCAGATTAAGGACACCGGCGCCAAGATGGTGATCGCCCCCTGTCACAACTGCCGCGACATGATCATGAAGAGCCTCCGCAAGGAGTATGACTTCATGGATGTGGAAGTCAAATATCTCTGGGAGTTGGTGGCGGATTCGCTGGTGATTGAGCCGCGAGAGGACGAGGGCGAAGCCGGAGAAGAGTAGATCCCGTTTTTCCCCTGCTGTTATAAGGCCCCGGGGTCACGCCGCCAAGGGTGATGCCGGGGCTTTTCTATGTGGACTTCATGGGGATACTCGTTTATATGAAAGTCCAATCGTCATACCGGCGAAAGCGGGTATTCAGTCCTCGTTAATCATTTGGAAAATGTCTGGACCCCGGTTCCCCGCTGAAAGCCTGCGGGGACAAGGTTCATCGGGGTGACGACTCGTTGCGAATCGATCGAGGTTGGGCGGAAGCGAAAATGAGCAGGAAGCCGGATCCGAAGAAAAGTAAGAAAGCCGAGTTGCATCTGAGTGCCGAAGAATCCCGCGAACTGGAGATGATCGTCGATCGTCTGGCGGTTCAGGACCCTGAAGGCACCAGCCTGGAAAACTATCTCAAATCCCTTGAGAAGATCCTGACCGGTCGAGACAACCTTGTTGCCGGGCTCCTTGAGCAACTGGGCAGGAAACCGTCGAAAGTCGGCTTTCAGGCCTTCATGGTTCTACGGGACCTTATTCGGGACAAGAAGCTCACGAAGGCGGTGAAACAGGTCGGCTACCGCTTTTCCCAGCAGGGATATTCGGGTGAACAGCAACCGGTTCCGGTCGCCAACATCGTCTTGGTTCAAAAGGAAGGCAGAAAACCCGTTGCCCATATTTTGCCTGTCGAGGGCACTTTCTGGCTGTTCGCCGCCCTCATCCCCGAGGCGGGCTTCACGACTCCGACCCTGATCACTGCCCTCATGGAACAAGATTTCGAGCGAGTCTATATTAAACTCGCAGAGGGGTCGCAGAAGAACTATCGCGATTACCTTCGCAAGGCCGGGGAGCGCGATGCCGACCGGAAACCCTTCGAGGTGCCGCTCTATCATGCCGCCAGGCTTTTTTTCGAGCTGTTGGATATGAGCAAAAGCAGCGACACCTCCGCGGAGCAGACCAAGGCGAGCAAACTGCTGAGCCCTTTCCATGATCCTCAAAAGCCGCCCTATGCCTACGAGCTGATGCCTCCGGTGGAAAATCCCGGAGAGCATCTTGATCAGCTGGACAAGGCCGAGCTGCTGAAATCCCTCGATTGGTCCTGGCTCGTCTTTCCTCAAGAGGACCTGACCCCCTTTCGGCACAAGATGAACGATCTGGAGAATCCCGTTCTGGTGGTCTCCAACGAGATTCAGGAAGAGCGCACCACGGACTTGATGAAGAGGGCGGCGGACGAACTGTGCGTCGGCAAGACCCGGTGGCTTTACCAGAGGTTCTTCGAAGAGCAGGCGCTGTGGTTAAAAATGGCGTCGAAACCCGATCTGGCATGGTCGGCCTGGGTTGTTGCCCGGCATCTCGGGAGCTCGGCGCCTGCCGGTGAAAATCCTCTTGTCAGGGAGATGGTCGTCCTTTCCATGCATCACTACTGGCCCAAGGATTTTGAGCAGAAGGAACGCCGGGCTGAACCCTACTATCGCACCGAGTCGGGGTTGATCGTTCCGTCGTGATCCGAGCTGAAGGTCTTCAAGAGGGAGAGCGCGTGATGGAAACGGTGCAGGTCAAGACACCCGGTCGCAGCGCAACGATCGACATAACCGATCTCATTTCGCGCAAGGTCCGGGAAAGCGGCATCAAGAGCGGGCTGTGCCTGCTTCATGTGCCTCATACAACGGCCGGGATCATCGTCAACGAGGGAGCGGACCCCGCCGTCATGGACGATGTCCTCGGAGCTCTGGAGAAAATGGTCCCCTGGCGGGCGTCCTACAGCCACAGTGAAGGCAACGCCGCCGCCCATATCAAGGCGATAATGACCGGGGGAAGGACCTTTCTGATGGTTGCCGACGGTCGACTCGTGCTGGGAACATGGGAGCGCGTCTTCCTCTGCGAATTCGACGGCCCGAGGACCAGAAAGGTCCTGATCAAGATCATGGGGGACAAATAGTCTCCCGCGCCCCTGCCCGTACCATCCTACCCGAAGAGTGCTCTCCGACTGCCTCTCCTTTCGCAGGTCTACCACCATAGAGCCCGCCGATTCCCCTGGACACCGTCCGCAAGGGCGAGCGACCGGTCAGCACCTGGTCCTTTTATCTCCCTTTAACCTTTTCTTAACTTGGTGCATAGTATGCGTCAGCCGTACCACCCGATAGGGGATGAAGAGGACATTTGCCCTTGAGTTTAACCGGGAGCAGTGACCATGCAAGGCAAAGATCAAATCGAGACCCAGCAAAGCTCCATCCAGGAATTTCTGCGCAAGAGAGCGGAGATCGAGCAAACGATTCGCCAAAAGTTCCAGCGCGAGATCACCGTGATGTTTACGGATATCGCATCATCGACGGAGTTTTACGAGAAATACGGAGACATCGAAGGCCGGGCAATGATCCAGCGGCACAATGATCTCCTGACTCCGATCGTGGCGAAATACGGAGGTCAAGTGTTGCGAGTGCTGGGAGATGGTTTGATGGCCACCTTTGAAATTCCTCCCAATGCCGCCCGCGCCGCCGTCGAAATCCAACGCACCCTGGCTGAGGAAAATCGTGGCAAGAGTCCCTCCGAACAAATCTGGGTCAAAGCCGCCATCCATCACGGGCTGGGTATCGTCGAGGCGGGCGATGTCTACGGGGATATGGTCAACACGCTGGCGCGCATCTGTGCCTTGACCAGGAAAGGTGATGTGCAGGTCTCTCAGGCGTTTGTCGATCACGTCAAGGAGGAAGATGACATCTATTACGACTACGTAGGGGTCAAGAATCTTAAGGGGAAAAGCGCTCCCGTTGAAGTCTACCGCATCATTTGGGATCCGGCACAGATGGAAGATCTCAAAAGGTCTCCTGAAGGCGAACTGGATAAACCTGAACTGATTGAGAAGACGATACGGCTCGTTTTTTCTCTCCTTGGTGACCGTCTGCGGCTGGCGGTCTTTCGGAATGGGCACCAGGCCCAAATCTTTAAACAAGTACACGAGGTTGCTTATCAGGAGGCGGAGATTCGTAATCTGGTGGAGGAGATTGATCGCTGCCTGACGAGCGCTGACGAGCGTGGCAGAGTATCCAAGGACAAGCTCCTCCGCATGAAGGAACTGGGTAAGACTCTCTATGGAATGCTCATTCCGGATGATATTGACAGGTTCATCGGCGAGGTCCGACCGCCCGATCTGGTCCTCCAGATCGATACGGGCCTTGCCTACATACCCTGGGAATTGCTCTACGACGGAAATGATTTTTTCTGTGTCAAATACAACATGGGAAGAATCGTCTCCGCGTCTCAGCAACCTCTTGCGGCGAACAAAGATCTTAGCCGGCGACCGCTCCGCATTCTCCTGGTGGCGGACCCAAGAGGGGATCTCCCGGCAAGCAAGAAGGAAGGGATCGGTGTCCAGAGGGAACTGAACCGGAGTGGCAACGCGAGCGGGCTGTCTGCGGATTTGCGCAGCCGGGAGGTCACCTCCGAGTTCCTCCGGAGGCGTCTTGGCGATTACGAGCTGCTCCACTATGCCGGGCACTTTGATTATGACAAGGATGATCCTTCATCGAGCGGGCTGTTGCTGGCTGATGGGAAGTTTGAAGTGGGACAGCTGTTGAGCCTCGCAAGGGAAGCACCACTGCCGTCCCTCGTCTTCACCAATGCCTGCCAGTCGGGCCGCACGGAAGGGTGGTCGTCCGGTGAGCGCCTCTATGGTCTGGCGAATGCTTTTCTGGTGTCCGGGGTCAGGCACTACGTTGGGGGCAGCGTAGATCTTCAGGATCGCTCCAGTGCGGCCTTCGCCGAGGAATTCTACCGGCAGCTGGCAAGAAATCGGACGGTTGGGGAAGCGCTGAGGCGGGCTCGGATCCAATCCATGCGCCGTTATGGTGAGGAAAATCTCACCTGGGCTTCTTACGTCCTCTATGGTGATCCAGGCTTCCGATATTTTGAACACAGCATCGTGGCGGCGAAGGAATCAAAGGGATTCAAAGCCTTCTCGGCCATGAGGAGCCTTGCCGTGCCGCTCGCAGCAACCCTTCTCGTCGTTGTTGCGGCTTTGATGTTCTTTTATCTGTGGCATGCCCGAACCGAAAACACCCGCCAGGCAAAAGAGGGATTCAGTTTCATCCACGCCGGACAATTCAACAGGGCCGAGGAGACCTTCAACGCCATCCAGGGCAAAAGTCCCCTTTACTATCAGGGAATGTCGGCTCTCGCTTTGAACCGCGGGAATGTCGAAAACGCCCTGGAGACCTTGTCCCATGTGGAGAAGGATCAACCGGGGGCTCCGTACCTGGGAGTCCTCAAGGCTCACTTGACGCTAAACCAGGGAAACCTGGATGAAGCGGCTTCGGGGTATCGTAAGGGACTGGAAAGTCAAGGACTGGAGAGATGGCAGCAGGCCGAATGTCACTTCGGGCTCGGGCGGGTCTTTATGATCAGAGGAGACCTTGGTCAGGCGGTGACAGCATTTGATGAGGCGATAAGGCTTGACCCATCGTTTTTGCAAGTGTACACTGCCAAAGGATTGGCTCTCGAGCGCCTGGGCAGGGCTCGGGAAGCTGTCGATTCCTATCAGCAAGCGGCTCTTGTCAACCCCGAAGACCCGATTAATCTGACTCTTTATGGTCGGTCGAGAGAGCATCTGAATGACCGGGATTCATCCGAACGCCGGTCCCGCATTGATCAACTCGTCTCCGACCTCTTGCAACGCTACCGAGAAGGGCCTCGCCCAGCCGAAGTTGGCGATGAATGGAGCTCGCGACCCCTTTACCTCTTCTTTTTGAGTCTTGAAACCAAGGGCCAGCCCTCGCCAAGAGAGGGGGAGGATGCCTACGTGGACGAATTGATTTCGCGCGATCTTAAGAACTCAACGCGATTTCAGCTCGTGGAAAGACGTCTTCTGGAGCGGCTCCTTGAAGAGCTCAAGCTGAGCAGCAGCCAGCTGGCGGATCCCCAGACCGCCCTGCGTCTCGGGAATATCCTTTCCGCCAGAATTCTGATCACGGGCGCGCTGGTGCGCTACAAGGGCCAACTCAAGGTTAATCTGCGGGCAGTGGATACCGAGAATACCCGGGTGACGGCGATCGCCTCGGGGTCCTGTCCGTTTGGCGAAGATCCCGAGAGAATCCTGGAAGCTTTGGTTGGGGAATTTTTAGGCCGGATTGCCTCCGCCTACCCCATACGAGGAAAAGTCACCGAGGTCCAATCCGGGGTGATCGGGTTGAATGTGGGCAGGGCCATGGGAGTGACGCCCGGAATGAAGTTTCGAGTGGTGGAAAATGGCGGGGAGGGAACGGTTTTAACCGTGGGCGAGGTCGGCGAAATGTCCGCAACCGCTGTTCCCCAGCATGACGAAGTTCAGGCCCGGGTAGGCTGGCGCATTGAGGGAATCTAGTGCCTAAAGCCCTTTGGTTCATGAACAGATGCCGGAAGTGGAGCCCTCTTCTCCTTGCCGGCATGCTTCTCGCCGGTTTGGCCTGCGAAACGGGACCGGGGCGTCGCTCCGAGGTCCGCTGATGACCAGGTTTACGGCGTGACCAAAGGTGCTTTCCGGGGGCGATGGTGGAATTACTACGAGCGAGGTGTTTCTTACGCCGACGGCCGCTTCTGGATAGAGGCCGAAGCCGATTTGCGGGAGGCGCTTGGACAGCGCACTGAGGATCAGCGACGGGCAAGGACTTACGGGATGCATTTCATCGACTACTTCCCCCACCGCGAACTGGGGGTGGTCCTTTTCCATGAAGGGCGATACGAAGAAGCTGTCAGCGAACTGGAAGGATCCCTGCAAACCGAGAAATCCGCCAAGGCCGAATTCTACCTTGATGTCGCAAGGAAAGCGTTGATCCACCGGAACAAGACCGATCTCGGGCCGCCCGAGATTGAGGTGCGGTCGCCGCTCCCGAACTCAATCACCAATGCCTTCGACATCTTGGTGAGCGGAGTCGTACGGGATGACACCTATGTCAAGGATATCACGGTAAACGGCGTTCCCGTTCGTGTTGATCTCGCGGCTCCCGAAGTATCCTTTAGCTCCCGGGTGCTGCTCAAACCCGGCGAAAACGTTGTCCGGGTGGCGACAACGGACCTCAGCGGCAAGCAGGCCCTGGCCGAGCGCCGCATCCGGGCGGACTGGCAGGGGCCGATCTTGACCATTGATGAGCCCGTGGAAGGAAGGGCTCCTGCCGGCTCCAGGCTGAGACTGCGCGGCTATGCTTATGATGACTCGGGTCTCAGTGAAATCCTGGTCAATGGGCGGCAGATCCTGAAGGAACCCGCTCGGGAGGTCGCTCTGGACTATATGATCCCTGCAACCGGGGAACTGGACAGGGTCGCCGTTCAGGCAACCGATCTGGCGGGGAACCGGACCACTGCCGAGATCCGTCTCTCCGGAGGCCATACTTCTTCGCAGAGATTTCTCCTGGCATCTCTTGATCCTTTCAACCTGGCCTTGCTCGGCAACGTCTCGGCGGAACAAGACACCATCCCGCCCTCCATTGAGCTCAAGAGCCTCACGGGTGAGCAAACCACTTATCTGGACCAGGTGTATCTGGAAGGAGTTGCTCGGGATGAGGGCGGTGTCGGATTCCTTGCAGTCAATGGTCAGACCGTTCTCAAGAAAGCCGGAAAGAGCGTCTTTTTTAGCTATCTGGCAAAGCTCGATGCGGGCAACAATTCCTTTGTGATCGAAGCCAGGGATCTTGCTGGAAACCGGACGGAAAAGGCCGTCTCCTTCCACAGGAAACTCCAGAAAGCAAGGGAGATAGGGTCACGCCTGAGTGTCGCACTCCTTCCGCTCGAACGCAAAGGACTGTCAGGTTTCGGCGCTGATGCCGTGGAGGAGGCGTTGTTAACGGAACTGGTTGGCGGCCATCGTTTCCGGATGGTGGAAAGGAGGAGGCTGGAAGAGATACTTCGAGAGCAGAAGCTCGGTGGGAGTCAACTTGCCGATCCGAATGCAGCCATTCGCATCGGCAGAATGCTGGCGGCAAACTGTTTGTTCATGGGGAGTGTACTGGAAAAGGAAGGGTCTATCGAGGTCTACCTCCGGGTGGTGGATACCGAGACCTCCCTGATTCTGGCGGCGGTGGATGTCTATGGAGAGGACCTGAGTCCGGAGATAATCAAACTGCTCTGTCAAGGGCTGATGGTCAAGCTCCTGGATGAGTTGCCTCTGGTTGAAGGAGTGGTGGTCACGGTTAGAGGCAATCAGGGACTGGTGGACCTGGGCAAAGAAAAGCGCGTCAAGAAGGGTATGCGTGTGATCATTTTCGAAGAAGGCGAGCCCGTTCGTCATCCGCTCACCGGGATGGTTCTCGGGTCCGATGTGGCGGAAACGGGCCGCGGCATGATCCAGGCCGTCCGCGAGAACATGTCGGATGTGGAACTGCTGGACAAGGAAGCGCCGAACCGGGTGAAGCCCATGCACAAGGTGATCACACAGTGACAGGATTTGTTTGGGAAGCCGCAGGGTCTTTACAGTTTTGCAGACCTTTGGCGGCGGAAGGGAGAGTCTGATGGAAGAGGAAGTACAAAGGTCAGGTATCGATCTTACGGTAGAAGGTACACGTCGTCAGAAAGTGGGTCAGGAAACTGCGACCAGATTATGAACTATGGGAATGTATAGAGGGTGTCTCTATCACACGTCGTGAGTCGGCGAAAGATAAATGCTCAGGGTAAAATCCGATTCCAAAGGAAATTTCTGTCTTTAGGACCACGTTTAGCAGTAACTCAGCAAACCAAGCTTGTATTTGTGGACCCGAATGGTGAGTTCGACCAGAAACAAAGGCTCTGATCTCCCAGTGCCTGTGGTCGCTAGTCTCTCAGATATTGCTTTTGGTAGAGATGTCACCAATAGAATAGATAATAGAAAGGAGGAAGGTTATGGCAGTATGGGGCAACTTTCATGGTGTAGTAAAAAACAAGAGCTGGCGACTGCTACGTATCGGTAACGCAACGATCACCAGTAACAAGGGTCGTGTATACGCTATAGCTATAGCGATTCCAGGTGACGTCAATGACGGCAAATACACTCTCGCTCATCCTCCTGGTCTACTGACATAATGCTAACATGTGCAGCGCCGGGATATACAACCAGTCACCGTACATCGTCACTGACTCTTACTGATGGCCAAAAGCTTGAAGTTGAACTTCAGAGCTTTAGTAGAACATAGAGAATGTTATACCGTAATTCATGGAGTGGGAAACCCTTTGTCGGGATGGGGAGAGAGGCTGGGTCAAGGCAGAGGAGGGGTAGCCTTTGCCCTCTCAATCTCATGCCGAGTTGTCGGCACCGACGAACGATACGGATGCATGTACCCGGCGAGTGGAATTCTCCCTCGATTCAGAATGTCGGTGAAAAGAAGGCCCCGCGCAATCCCGGATGGCACCGGTCGCCGGCTGAGGGATGAACATTCGCACCTCAGAGAGACCGGGGATGGCTCGGATCTTATCGCGGGGCCTGATCTCCTCGGGGTGTTGTCCTTAAAACAGGCGGTTGTGCAAAGGAGGCAGGCATGATTAGGGCGGTGAACCATGCAAGGAAATACCATTTTGTGTCTTTCGGGAGCGATTCTTCATAGTCCTGGCGTAGCTTCTTCAGCCCTGCTGTTCGCACAATTGCCGGAGATTAACATAACCTCCTCTCCGAACCCTGTCGGCTCGGGAGCAAGGGCCCTCGGCATGGGAGGAGCGTTCATCGCGGTGGCGGATGATGCCACGGCCGCTTCGTGGAATCCGGGGGGATTGATCCAGTTGGAACGACCGGAATTTGCCGTGGTCGGAGAGGGGGTGTATCGCTCGGAAAGCAACCATTTTGCCAAACGTCCCGTGGCGTCCGGAGAACAAACCGTTTCATCGGCCGGCCTGAACTATCTGAGCGCCGCCTATCCCTTTACCCTCGTCAATCACAACATGATCGTCTCCCTGAACTACCAGCATCTCTATGATTTTTCAAGAAAGTGGGATTTTGCTCTTGCGGCTGGCAGGGATCAGGACACCGTCGATTATTCAGCGGACGGGGGACTCTACGCCTGGGGGCTTGCCTATGCTCTGCAGATCGTTCCCCAGCTTTCCTTCGGTTTCACCTTGAATATTTGGCAGGACGGCATTTACCAAGACTCCTGGGAAACAACGCTGAATCAAACTCAGGTATCCCGATCACGGTCCGGGGCGGTGCTCTCGACTACCAAGATCTCCGCCCAGGACCATTATTCCTTTACCGGTTTCAACGCCAACGTCGGGTTCCTGTGGAATGTCACCGACAAGTTGACTCTGGGGGGGTCCTGAAGACGCCTTTCACCGCTGACCTAAGGCATGAAAGCTCATTTCAAACCGAGCAGACCAGTCCTTATCTCCGCTCACCCATCGTTAATCGCAGTTCCGAAACCACCGACGAAACCCTGGCCATGCCCCTCTCCTACGGGTTCGGGCTGGCTTTCCGTTGTTCCGACCGCCTGACGTTCTCTATGGACATGTATCACACCGCCTGGCAGAACTACATTCTCACCACTGCCGATGGCAAGAAGATCTCCCCGATCACCAGAGGACCTGCCAATGAAGCCGCTATCCCGTCCACCACCCAGGTCCGCGTAGGCTCCGAGTATCTTTTTATTAAGCCAGATTATACCATTCCGGTGCGGGTCGGTTTCTTCTATGACCCCGCTCCGGCACCAGGGATCGTGGACAACTACTTTGGTGCGAGCATCGGGAGCGGCATCGGCATTGGCCGGTTCGTTTTCGATGCGGCGTATGTCGCTCGCTTCGGCAGGCATGTAGGTGAGTCAACTCTTTCGGGGTTGGGTCTTTCCCAGAACGTCAGAGAGCACAGTTTCTACACCTCTTTGATTATTCACTTCTGAGAGGGTGTCAAAACAGTCGCACCAAGCGTCACCCCGGCATGTTCTTGGCCGGGGTCCAGAGCTTTGAAGGACCATGGATTCCGGCCAAGAACATGCCGGAATGACGATCCGGAGGCCATGCGAAAATTCTTGCAGATGCCCTCATTTTAGGTTGTTAGACACCCTCTGAGAGCATTTCCAAGAGGTTCTTCCGAATCACCTTTGCGTCATTCTAAAGAGGTGGTGAAGAGCTTCCCTTCGTTCCGCTTCTTCCCCGTCTTCTTAACCCTTTCTGTTTCTTGACAAAATCCTTCAATCCGTGTTAATAAATTCGCAAAATAGCCGATCTCGTGGACAGGGTGTAAACGTGGCTGAAAGACGGGTTTTTCAACAAAACGCTGGGCGCTTCTTGAGCCCCTACCGGCAGGAGATCCGCTTCACTTTCTGGTTCCTGACGATCCTGGCGGGGCTGAATTTGCTTTATTATCTCTTGGGCGGGACCGCGGTCGAGGATTTTGTCCTTGCGGTCATGACCGCCAAGCCACCGGGGTACCTCATCAACCTTCTCACCCCCGCGGAACGTGTCATGGTCAATGGCACCGAGCTGACATCGCCATATGTCAGTTTCAGTGTGGTGAGCGGCTGCGAGGGCATGGGGGGGATCCTCCTTATCATTTCCGCGGTTTGTGCCGCCAATGTCCCCCTCAAAAGCAAGCTGCGGGGATTGTTCTATGGCGTGACCTTCATTTATCTCCTCAACATCTTCCGCATCGTTGCCCTCTACTATGTAATGAGGTACTGGAACAGTGCTTTCAACTTTGCTCACTATTTCGTCGGACAGACCATCATTATCGTCCTCGGGTGCGCCTTTTTCGTTCTCTGGATTTCCAGGAACACAGCACCTTCGCAGGGATCACCCTCATCCTGACCGGGTCGAACCGTCTGCCGACAGACGGGTTTTCGGCCGTTTTCGCAGATCAACATCCGGTCAATGAGCTTTCGCACGAAAGACGCTTCCAGACTGCCTGGGTGCTCAATGATCATTATATTCTTCACTTTTCCGGAAAAGACCTGTAGCTTTGGCCGGTCCCCAAGAAGAGTCGCCCTCCCGGCAGCCATAGAGGCATGAGGATGAACCATTTGGACCTGGAAAGCCTGTTAGCGGATAAGAGAAACCTGGAGCAAATCCTGGACAACCTTATGGAGGGGATCATTGCTCATGACAAGAGCAGACGCATCCTCTTTTTCAACCGGGCTGCCGAGACCATCACCGGGTTCAAGAAGGAGGAAGTGGTCGGGAGGGACTGTCATGAGGTGCTGGGAGGACCCTTCTGCGGCGGTCGCTGTTCGTTTTGCGGGGAACCGCCCAACACGCTTACCCATACCAGCTACCCCTTGAACATACTCACCAAGAGCGGCGAAACGCGCCGGATCGAAATGTCCGTGACCGGAATGACCGATGAAAAGGGTTGTTTTGTGGGGGTGCTCGCGGCCTTTCGCGATATGACCGACCTCATTGGCCTGAGGACCCGCCTCGGTGAACTCACCAGCTTTGCCGGAATCATTGGCCGCGACCAGAAGATACTCAAGATCTTTGAAGAGATCCGGAACTTGGCGACCAATGATTTTCCCGTGCACATCAGCGGTGAAACAGGAACCGGCAAGGAACTGGTGGCCGCCGCCATCCATCATGAAAGTCACCGCAGTCGCGGTCCCTTCGTGCCGGTGAACTGCGGGGCCCTTCCGGAAGGTCTGCTCGAGAGCGAGCTCTTCGGCCACGTGAAGGGCGCCTTCTCCGGGGCTATCCGTGACAAAAAGGGGCGTTTTGAGCTCGCTCACAGCGGCACGATCTTTCTCGATGAAGTGTCCGACCTGCCCAAACCCATGCAGGTGAAACTGCTTCGAGTCCTTCAGGAAGGAACTTTTGAGCGCGTTGGCGGTGAAAAAACCATCACCGCCGATGTGCGCGTGATCAGTGCCGCCAATCGTGATCTCAAACGCGAAATGGAGAGGCAGAATTTCCGGGAAGACCTCTATTATCGGTTGAATGTGGTGCCGGTCCGTTTGCCGCCCCTGCGTGAGCGGAAAAACGACATTCCCCTGCTGGCTGCCCATTTTCTGGAAGAGGCCGCAGGGCGGGGTCAGATATCCAAAGGACTCTCCAAGGATGCCCTCACCGTTATGATGAACTATTCCTGGCCCGGCAATGTCAGGGAGTTGCGCAATGCCCTTCATTTTGCCCTGGTGACCTCCAAAGGGGGAGCGATCCACCCGGAAAACCTGCCCATCGAACTTCAGAGAGACCTTTTGGGCGCCGCCAAACCGGGACCACCCAAAAAACTCGGTGCAGACGTGGTCATCGCTGCCCTGAAAGAGGCCGGGGGCAACAAATCCAGGGCAGCCAAGCTCCTGGGAGTCGGCCGGGCAACGCTGTATCGTTTTCTTGAAGAGATGCACGGTGTTTCATAATACAGTTGTGTCTCAAGATATTTTTTGAGACATGTTTGGTTTCCTCCCCCCGCGTTTCCGGCCAGCCGCAGGCAGGTATCTTGAAAGTCCGAGATCGCCTGATTGCCCTCGATGCCTCTCAATCCGTTTCAAATCTGTCTCAGCAGTTCCGGCAAGATCTTCTCACCGATCCGGCCTGTCTATCATAACTGATTGTAATCACATATAAATTATTTGCATTAAACCAGGGTTCCTGCTGGGATGGTATGAAGTCTGCATATGGAAGTCTCGGAACCAAGGCTGAGGCAACTTTGTGTTGGAGTGTACCGCATGATAAGGCCATGTAACGAAAAGATACTGAGGACCCTGGAACTGGTTGAGCGCATGATCGAAATCGCCGACGAGGGGGATATTGTGCGGGAAGATTCCGGCTGTGGAGTGTTGTACGGCGTTCTGCGGGACTCGGCATATAAAATCAAAAAGTTGGCGGAAGAGGAAAAGGAAATGCACGTGAGAAAGGGGTGGTGGCCGCGGACTTGAGCATGCCTGCCGCCGCGCGGCGTTGCGAATCGTCAAATTAGGGGATGGAGTATAATTGAGGTAGTGTTTTCAGTAGTTCACATTAGTTGGTTCCACGAGGATTCGAAGCATTTAATTCAAAAGGGAGGACAAAATGACCAAAACAGAAAAGAACTTGTTGGATGCTTTTGCCGGGGAATCTCAGGCCAATCGCAAGTACCTGGCCTTCGCCAAACAGGCCGATAAGGAAGGTCTTGCCCAGGTGGCAAAACTTTTCAGGGCCGCCGCCGAAGCCGAGACCGTCCATGCTCACGCCCATTTGCGCACTTTGGGAAAGATCAAGAACACGGCCGAAAACCTGAAGGATGCGATTGCGGGTGAGACCTATGAGTTCAAGAACATGTATCCGGCCATGATCGCCGAAGCCCGTGAGGAGGCCAACAAGACCGGAGAGCGCAGCCTGAGCTATGCCAACGAAGTGGAGAAATACCACGCGGCCCTTTATGAACGAGCCCTCGAGAAGATGGGGGGGTTGGAGGCGGTTGATTACTACGTCTGTTCGGTTTGCGGCTACACTTGTGAAAAGGAAGCCCCGGAGACCTGTCCCGTTTGCGGCTCCAATGCCAAGGCATTCTTCAAGGTCGACTAGGAGGAGGGAACGTGGCTAAGGCACTTGTGGTTTTTGCGTCCAGAACGAACCAGACCAAGAGGATAGCCGAACTCATCGCCGAGGGAATGCGTTTTGAGAACGTGGATGTGACTTTGGTGAATGTGAATGAGGTCGAGAAGAAGGGCATCAAGCTGGATGATTTCGATGCCTTTGTGCTCGGGTCGGCGACTTATCACGGGGAAATGCTGCAGGCGATGAAAACCTTCCTGTTTATGCTCGAAAAGGCGAATGTGGCCGGCAAGGTGGGCGGCTCTTTCGGAGCATTCGGGTGGAGCGGGGAAGCTCCCGGCCGGATTTATGACACGATGCTGAACATCTTCAACATGAAGATGGTCAAAGATCCGCTGCGGTTGAAGTCGGCAGCTTTGGGCGGCGGGACCAAAATGGCCCAGGATTACGGCAAGGAGATTGCGAAAAACCTGGTTTGAGGCAACAGGCATGCGATGCCGGTCTGCAAGGTGAGTGGCGGAATTTTGAAACGATCAGGACTTTTTAGATAAAAGGAGAAGTTGATGGCTGAACAGTTACAGGTCTACAAATGCGACTCGTGCGGGAACATTGTTGAAGTTCTTCATGGCGGCGGGGGAGAGTTGGTCTGCTGCGGCGAGGCGATGAAGCTGTTTGTTGAGAACACGGTGGATGCCGCCAAGGAAAAGCATGTACCGGTCGTCGAAAAGGCGGACGGCGGGGTGAAGGTCAAGGTTGGCGCCGTCGCCCACCCCATGGAAGAAAAGCACCAGATCGAATGGATCGAAGTCGTTGCCGGAGGCAAGGCATACCGCCAGTTCCTGAAACCGGGTGAAGCCCCCGAGGCCTTTTTCTGCATTGATGCCTGGCCGGTGACGGCGAGGGAGTACTGCAATCTGCATGGCCTCTGGAAGGCCTAGAAAATAGTGATTAGTGACCAGTGGACAGTGATCAGTGGGTGCCCGGCCGACTTCGGGCACCCATTTTGATGGTGTGCGGGCGTTGCCCCGACAAGGCCTTTCCCGGGCAACCATTGGTCCTGCTGCACAAAATGATTGTTCAACTTCCCCATAAAGACAGCACGACGGAAACACGTGTCTGAAATCAGTCCGGAAGATTATCGTCATTTTGTTGTTTGAAGCCTGTATGCAGGAGAAAAAAACAGGGGGAGACACCCATGGACGTGCTTTGGCTTTCGCGTTTGCAGTTTGCCGCTGCAACGTTTTTTCATTTCCTCTTCGTCCCCCTTACCTTGGGGCTCTCGATCCTGATCGCGATCATGGAAACGATCTATGTCAGGACGGGAGATGAAGATTATAAGAGAATGGCAAAGTTCTGGGGCAAGCTGTTCCTCATCAATTTTGCCATCGGTGTGGTGACCGGCATCACCCTGGAATTCCAGTTCGGCACCAACTGGTCCCGGTATTCGCGATACGTGGGAGACATTTTCGGGTCGCTTCTGGCCATAGAGGCTACCGCGGCCTTCTTCCTTGAGTCGACTTTTGTCGCGGTATGGGCGTTCGGGTGGAACAAGCTTTCCCCCAAGGCGCATGCCGTCAGTATCTGGCTGGTGGCCGGTGCGGGCACTCTTTCAGCGGTGTGGATTCTTATTGCCAACGCCTGGATGCAGCACCCGGTGGGGTACGTGATCCGAAACGGCCGTGCGGAGCTCACCGACTTTGTGGCGGTGGTCACCCAGTCGGCGGCGGTCCAGCAGTTCATCCACACCGTGAGCGGCGCCTACATCCTGTCCGGGTTTTTCGTTATGGGGATAAGCGCCTATCATTTGCTGCGCAAACAGAACACGGTATTTTTCACCAAATCCTTTCGCCTGGCTCTGTCCTTCGCCCTGATCTTTTCCATCGTCGAAGTCCTTCAGGGCCACGCCAACGGGGCCAAGGTCGCGGCTATTCAGCCCGCCAAACTGGCGGCCATGGAATCCCTGTGGGAGACCAAGAAGAGTGCTCCCCAATATCTTTTTGTCATTCCCGACGAAAAGAACGAACGTAACCTCGTCGAATTCGGCGCCATTCCCGGGGCTCTGAGCTTGCTGGCCTACCATGACGCGCAAGCAACCGTAACGGGACTGAAGGATTTTCCCAAAGACGAGCGGCCCCCCGTTATGATTCCTTTTCTTTCATTCAGGATCATGGTGGGGCTCGGTTTTCTCTTTCTGGCGCTCACTCTGTACGGTTGGTTCAAGCGCAACAACCTCGAGGGCAACCCCGGCTATCTCAAGGTCATGATGTATGCAATTCCCCTCCCCTACATTGCCAATGAAGCAGGCTGGATGCTGGCGGAAGTGGGGAGGCAGCCGTGGGTGGTCTACGGTGTCATGAAGACCAGCGCTGCGGTCTCTCCGATCAGTGTGCCCCAAGTCATGACTTCGCTGGTGGCTTTTGTCCTGGTCTACTCACTGCTCGGGGCCGCAGCCTTTTATCTCATGGCCACGCATGCCCGGAAAGGCCCTGAACCTTACCCGGCAGCCTTACAAACGGGAGGTGCTGACAATGCTTGAATCGATCTGGTTCATTCTGTGGGGCGTATTGTGGGCGGTCTATTTCATGCTGGACGGGTTCGACCTGGGCGTGGGGACCCTCATGCCGTTTCTTGCCAAGACGGAAACCGAGAAACGGGTCATGTACCGGGCCATGGGGCCCTTCTGGGACGGCAATGAAGTCTGGCTCATCGCCGCAGGGGGGGTCACCTTCGCAGCCTTCCCGACCACCTATGCCGTGATGTTCAGCGGACTCTACTCGGCGCTCATGCTGATCCTCTTTGCCCTCATTCTGCGCGGGGTATCGATCGAGTTCCGGGATCACGCGGACCATCCGACCTGGAAGAAAGTCTGGGATACCTGTCTGGTCGCGGGAAGCTTTCTCCCCGCCCTGCTCCTTGGAGTCGCCTTCGCCAACATCTTTCAGGGGATTCCCATCGACGGTGAGGGCATCTTTCAAGGCACCCTGTTCACCTTGTTGAACCCTTACGGGCTTTTTGGCGGCGTACTCTTTGTGGCTATGTTTCTCCTCCACGGATGCCTGTGGCTGGTTGTCAAGACGGAAGGCGCCGTGCAGGAGAGGGCTGCGGCCCTCGTCAACAAGCTCTGGACGGCCCTTGCGGTCATCGCCGTGGGCTTTCTCGTGGCGACCTGGTATGCCACGCGCCTTTACGACAACTACATTCAGAATCCCCTCATGTATGTGGTCCCGATCATTTTGATTCCGCTTATCGTGGTGGGGGCGCTGGTCATGATCAAAGTCTTTGCCGGCAAGGGGCAGTGGTGGTCCGCCTGGTTCGCCTCGTGCACCTTGATTGTGGGGGTGACTCTTTTCGGCGTGGCTGGGCTTTTCCCGAACCTGCTGCCGTCGAGCATCAATCCCGCGTTCAGTTTGACCATCTACAATTCGTCGTCGAGCCAGTTGACCTTGAAGATCATGCTGGGTGTGGCCCTGACCTTCGTTCCGGTGGTAATCGCCTACCAGGCCTGGGTCTACAATTTCTTCAAAGACCCCGTAACCGAGGCTGAAGCCGAGGCAGGGTATCACTGAGACGAACTCGGAGCGTTGAATCGTCGAATGAATAATTGAACGGAGATGATCCAGGAAGCACTGAGGCTTTCTGGATCATCAGCACAAGTTATGGGGTTTTTCGGTCGATTTTTTCGAGCAACGCAAGAATCTGCTCCCCATGCTTCAGAGCCGCAAGCCATGTGCCGGGAATAGCACCCGGACCAAGGTGAGCTCCCAGGACCATCCCCGCCACCATGCCGCGGGCGGCTGAATCGCCCCCGGCCATGACATTCTCGATGAGAGCCTCCTCTAAATTCCCCTGGTGCCTCGCGATCAGATGCACGACCGCGGGAAAAGCGCCCCGCGTGTCACAGCTTTGACCGAAACCGGCAATGGCCTCAATCGTCCCGCTATCGGCACTCTGCATACCGCGCTTGACCCATTCCTCAATGGGAGTGCCGGCAAAGGATTCCCGGGTGGTCTCGATCATTGCGGTTTGGGGATCAGTTCCCGTCAGCACTCTGAAGGTGACTCGGGCGAAAAAATCGGCAGCCGCAACGACCATGGGACTGTTGTGGGTCATCGCCGTCTGGGCTCGCGCGTGGATCACCAGCTCCTCGATGCTGTTGCGATAGCGATAGACCAGAGGGGCAATGCGGGCCGCCCCGGCCAAATCGGTGGAGCTTGAACCCGACGCGGTCGGCGGGGCCGCCTCCGATAAGTTCTTCAGGGTCCCTTTCGTGGCTTTGTCGAAATACCCTTGGTAGCCGTCGAAATGGGCTCTCCAACTGCGGGCGAACTGCTCCACATCAAAACCGGAACACTCCGCCACGGATTCCAGCAGGACCAGGGTCTGATCTCCATAGTGAGTGAATTCACCGAGGTCCTTGGTGGGATGATAGGAAGCTTTTTCAGGTTTCAGGAGATTTTGAACGCGACCGAAGCGGCGCTCGATCTCAATCGTGTCATACATCCAGTGCGCCCCCAGGGCGAGGGAATCCGCAGCGAAGGAGGCAGCTACCATGGCTCTTGCGTTATCAGTCATTCTTTCCCTCCAAGGCCCGGCATCCTTTTTCGAGTTGACGGGACGCCGGCCAAAAACTGTGGTGATCTTTTCCAAAACAAGATAAGAAACATCTGCAGCCTGTAAATCCGGGCAATATCTTTTCACTTTTCTGCAGGAGGCAGGATGAAAAAGCTGTCGGCATCCATTTTGTCAGCGAGATTCGAAAAACTTGCCGAAGAAATCAGGGCCGCTGAAGCCGGAGGGGCCGACTGGGTCCACGTCGATGTGATGGACGGCCATTTCGTTCCCAACATAACCATCGGGCCGGACGTGGTCCGAGCCATCAACAGGGCCACCGACCTTCCCCTTGATGTGCACCTCATGATCGAAAAGCCCGAGCGCTACCTCGAAGCCTTCGTCGAGGCCGGGGCCGATTGGCTGGGAGTCCATGTGGAAACCTGTCCGCACCTTCACCGGACCATCCAGCAGATCAAGGAGCTTGGCGCCCGCGCGACGGTGGTGGTCAATCCGGCAACGCCCCTGGTGAGCATCGAACCCGTCCTGGGTGATGTCGATATGGTGCTGCTCATGACCGTGAATCCCGGATTTGGGGGCCAGAAGTTCATTTACGGCATGCTGCCCAAGGTCCGCCAATGCCGCCGCCTGATCGACGCTCAGCAGTTGCACACGCTGCTCGAGGTGGACGGCGGCGTGAATCTCGAGACGATCGATGATCTGGCGGCGGCGGGTGTGGACGTTTTTGTGGCCGGCTCCGCGGTCTTTAGAGGGGAAGACTACTCCTCGAACATCAGAGCTCTGAAAGAGCGGATGCGGTGAGAACCGGATCGAGCTTCGTCGACGACTCTGCAAAGGTTCGCTTCCGGTTACTGGCATCCGCGAGCAAGCCGCCGCATGCTGCACCCCGCCCGACGCTTCGTAGGAGGTTATTGCGGAGCGGAAGCGGAAGCGTCGGTGCGCTCTTTTCGGGTGCGTTTCAAAAGGTAATAACCGCCTGCCAGCGCCAGAATAATTGAGGCAATGCCGAGAAGGGTTTGAAAACTCGCCTCATCCAGCTCCATGATGATGATCTTGCGTGCCACGGCGATCACGGCAATGAGCAGAATGACTTCCACTTCCGCATGGATGGCATGTTCCACCAGGTAGGCGTGCATTGATTCAACCAGTTCGAGGCCGATCAACACCAGCAGGAAAAGCCCGAAAATCTCTTTCAGCTCCTTGACATCAAGCAAAAGCATAGGCGGGGTGATCAGGTCTTTGATGATGATCCATGCGAGATCGAGAGTTGCGAAGATAACCGTGACCGTCATCAGGAGGATGATGGTCTTTATGATTAGAGTCCTCACCTTTTCGAACAGTATTTCCATCTTCAACGGGAAGCGTCCTATCGTGTCAAGCGGTCTTTACCAGTACGGCAAGGATGCCCACGAGCTTATATTCCAAAGCGTCTGTAATCAAGAGATGATGGGCGTCCAGGGCTGTTTTGAGGTCTCCGCCGGAAAAGCGGTCTTCAGTAGGGTGGAGGAGGATGTGCCTGGTAATAAAGTTCTGGTAGAGGGCCGGGTAGAGTTCTTCCATGTAGTAGCTGCCGCCGGTCTTCAGGACCCTTGCCAGTTCAGCCAGGCCCTGCCGCCAGTCGGGAACATGATGCAGGACGCCAAAGCCGAAAACGGCATCGAAGGTCTCATCCCGGTAGGGCAGGTGGGTCACATCGGCGGCGTGCGTGAAGATGCGTTCCTGTTGGCGGGAGGAGAGGTATTTCCTGGCCCTCTTGATCATTTCCCAATCCAGGTCCATGGCGTGAATTGCCGAGGGCTGAAATTCCTTGAGGAGGATGCCGGCCCCGGCGCCGCGGCCGCATCCCACTTCCAGGATGAGCGCACCGGGCGGCAGGGGCTTTCGCCTTTGCAGCCAGCGGATCTCGGTCCGTTGTTCGAAGACCCGGCCGGGATTGTTTACCACCAAGCGTTCCGCCCAGTTCAATTTCATGGTCGCGCGCTCATGGCTTCATGCCCAAATGAGCGACCGCAATGCCGTTGGTAAAGCGTCGGTAGGTCACGCGGGAGAAGCCGATGTTTTCAAGAACGGCTTTCAGTTCCTCTGGTCCGGGGAACAGGCGAATCGACTCGGGGAGATAGGTATAGGCGCGCCGTGATCCGGCAAGGACTTTGCCGATCGCCGGCATCAGGTAAAAGGAGTAGAAATCGTAAAGGGCCCGGAACCACGGCGTAACCGGCTGTGAGAATTCCAGGCACATGAATTTTCCCCCCGGTTTCAGGACACGGTAAATTTCTTCGAACCCCTTTTCCATGTGAGTCAGATTGCGAATTCCGAAGCCGACCATCGCGGCATCAAACTTTCGGTCCGCCACGGGCAAATGCTCGGCATCGCCCTGAAGGTAAGCAATGCGCCGCGCGTATGGGGAGGATTCAACCTTCGGGCGGCCGATCTCCATCATTTTCCAGTTGATATCGCAAAGGGTCACCATGCCCGTCGGGCCGATGTGCCGGGCGGCAAACAGGGCAAGATCGGCGGTGCCTCCGCAGAGATCGAGGATGTGGTCTCCGGGACGCAGGGCCATGGTTTCGACGGCTATTTTTTTCCAGATATAGTGGATGCCGAAACTCAGAAGGGTATTCATGAAGTCGTACTTGTCCGCCACGGTGTTGAAATGACGGCGCACCCAGTCAACCTTTTCGCTTTCCGGGACGCAAAGGTACCCGAAAGAGGCCGTGCCGGGTTCGGGGGTGGGGTTCACCAGGGGTGTTTCCGACTTCACCAGGGGATCGGATGGCATAGGCTCATTTAAGGCCACGCGGGACTCAGGCTCGCTATAGGGCTTTCAGCTACGCCGGCTTTACCACCAAACCGGTGCGGATACAACGGGTGCAGACGCGAATTCGGCGCACTTGCCCGTCTTTGCCGACATGACGAACAGGTTGCAGGTTGGGATACCACAGGCGCTTCGTCTTGTTGTTGGCGTGGCTCACATTGTTGCCGACGTGGGGGATCTTTCCACAGAAATCACATTTCCGGCTCATGGAAAAGCTTCCTTTCTTTTCGAAATCGGATGGAGGGCGGCGCGCGGCCGTTTCAGTGCCCGCTCTCCCGTAAAAGCGTTTTATTACCACAGCAAATTCAGGAGGGCAAGCCCTTTTGAGCTTGTTCATCTAGATGTCTTTGATGCGAGCGGTCAGGCGCCGGATGGTTTCTCTCGTGAACTCCCGGTCCCGGTAGTAAACCTGTTCAAAATCTTCGACAAAACTGCGCGCCCGGTCTCTTATCTCTTGCCGGTCCACGCGGTCTACAAACTCTTCCAGGCCCTCGAATCCCTGCTTTTCGTATCCGTAGGCCGCCATTCTGTCCAGAAACCTTGAGATGACCCTCTCTTCACGATTCCGATGGACTTTGATGAGGGCGTAGAGGAGCACGGAAAGGGCGATCAGCAGGCCGGGCAGGACCAGCTGGTTCCTGAAGGAGGCGGTGTCGATATGCAGTTTCAGGTCGGGCCGGCTGATCCGTTCCCGGACCGCGTTCAATACTTCCAGCTGTTTGGTGAAGTCGTAGTCGATGATGACTTTGAACCAGTAATAATTGAAGGTGTCCAAAATCAACCTCAGCTGGAGAAGAACCCTGCTGCCCGTTCTGCTCCACGAACTATCGGTCACGGGCGGGGTTGGATCGACCCTGAACCATCCGTATTGGGACAGGAAGACCTCGACCCAAACGTGGGCATTTCTCTGGGTCACGAGGTAATACTTGCCGGCGTTGTTGTAATATCCTCCTTTGTATCCTCCGATGAGCCGGGCGGGGATCCCCGCCATTCTCAGCATGACCGCGAGGGATGAGGCGAAGTACTCGCAGTTTCCCCGTTTGTGGATGAAAAGGAAATCTTCGAGAGGGGTCTCGGAAACCGGAAGATTTTCCAGGGAATATTCATAGTTTCCGCGCTGGATAAAGTGCACCAGGGCCTTCAACCGTTCTTCTTCGTCTTTTTTCGCAGTCTGGCCTTGAACCAGTTCTCTAATCCCGGGGGCGAAGTTGTCGGGCAGCTGCAGATTGTGGTTTCGGTCAATCATTGCCTGCGGAAGATGGAAGCCGACAATAGAGGCTGCCCGGTATCTGATTCTTTCAAAAATGTAGCTTTTGAAGGGTTGTATCCGCGCCCGGGAATACTTGTTTCGATAGATCGAAAAGGAAACGGGTTTATCCAAAGCGAACAGGTACTTGTTCCCGTAAGGCTCAAGATAGATGGTCTGCACGACCTCCCGGCTCGCCAAGGAATCCAGGGAACTGTCCTCTTCCATTGCCGACGTGCTGGTCCATTTGACGCCATCGAAGCGATCGAGGACAACGCCTCTCCAGTAGAGCTTCTGTTCTTCGATGGGTTCCATTTCAGCGCGGAAAATGACCGCGTTGTCTTCCTGGATGTCGGCCACCTGCCCGAGAGAAACGCTGTCGGTAAACCCGGACCGGGCATACCCGGCTTTGTTCAGGAAACTCAGAAAGGGGTAGGCGGTGCGAGGCAGAATGACGAAAAGAAGGACGCTGAGAGGGATCGAGAGCAGAAAAATCAAGAGGGACTGGTGGATGATCTTGCTCAAGTTGCGCTTGCTGATGGTCATGTCGGGTTGGTGGGAAAAATAGGCCAGAAGGATGAGGGAAACGGTCACCAGCGTGAGAAGCAGGGAAAGGTAGAATAAAAAGATGATGCTCATCGAGATCAGGGTGGAGCCGATCAACAGAAACATGCAGATGGTGTAGATCTGCATGTAGTCGCGGATTTTTTTGTCTTCCAGGAGCTTTATGGCCGCAAGGATAATCAGGGCGTTGAGGATGGGCTCGATGAGATATTCGGGGGTGATTCGGTAAACGGCCAGGACAGAGAATCCCCAGGGAGATGCCGTTCAGCAGCCATCGGGGGATCTCCACGACCCTGCGGTAGTCGAACCGGAGGGAACAGGCCAGGAGGCAGAGAAAGCCGACCAGATGATAGGTGTCGAGGTGTTCCAGAACGGACGAAAAGCTCAGGGCAACGCAAAGGTAGGTAATAATCCGGATGATATCTTTAATTTTGACCATAAAGCGCCAACCGGGTCAAAAGCGTGGCTTTGTGAGCCGAAGAGAGATCGGGCTTAAAGGATTCACCCTCTATGAGCAGTCCGACCGCCGTCCCCGATTGAATCAACTTCACGATCATATATGCAACACAGGATAGGGCTTGTTCAAGATCGTGCTTTTCCAGCTTGTCGAAATCGATCACGACGTTGGGTGATTCAATGGCCGAAAGCTCTTTGGTCTTGAGCACGCCGGTCTTGGCCGTGGCTTTCCAGCTGATGTATTTGAAGGGATCGCCCGCGACATAGTTGCGTATGGATAGAATGTCGGAATCATAGCCGGGAACGTTCGAGGAGGCATCGCCCTTCCATCTGGTCTGGCCGGCCGGAAGATGGGTGAGGCTGCACCGTTGCAGCTTGGGAAAGATGATCAATTCCAGGTTCTTGGGAATATGGTGGTAGCGGGTAAAGAAATTGAACGGAAATACCGAAGCCACCAGGATTTCACTTATGGCGTGGCGGCCCCGGGTCTGAAAAATCATGTTCAAGTAAAGCGTCTCCGATGACTTTGCGCTCACGATGGGGAACAGCACTTCCTGATCGTCGATCGCAATCCTGATCAGAAACGCCGGCATGTATTTCCGCTTGTTGGTGAGTCTGATGCCTGTGGGGATGCTTGCCTCGGCATATCGTTCTTCCGGGAATTCCAGCGAAACATCGATGCCGCGGAGGTTCTTCCTGCCGAAGATCCCGGAAATAAGCATGTAGCTCAACAGGGCCGAGGTGACGATGTAGAGGAGATTGTTGGCGGTGTTGACCGCGGAAAAGCCGATGAGGATGGTCAGGACAATATAGACGTACCCGGGTTTGTTGATCCTGATCACACCGGGACGGGAATGTCTGCGAGCAGCGATTTTACGATCTCCCTCTTGTTGATGCGGTCGTATTCCTCGCGGGCCAGGACGCGGTGGGGAATCACAAATTCGGCAACCTCTTTGATATCCTCCGGGACCAGGAAGTCCTTGCCCGCGAAAAAAGCGTGGGCCTTGGCCGCATCGATGAGGGCCAGGGCGCCCCGGGTGGAAAGGCCGACGGAAAAGTAGCCGGTTGCCCGGGTTGTCTCAATGAGATTCAGGATATAGTCGAGCATCTTGTCCGACACGTAAATGTCTCTTTTGATCATCTCCTGGGTTTTCAGGATTTCTTCCCCGTCCATGGTCGGCTCGATTCCGTAGAGCTCGCTCCGCTTGCTCCCGCCCTTTAGAATCTCCTTTTCCGCAGAGCGCAAGGGGTAGCCGATTCTGATTTTCATCATAAAACGGTCGAGCTGCGATTCGGGGAGCGGAAAAGTCCCGAAAGGTTCTGCCGGGTTCTGGGTGGCGATTACGAAAAAAGGCTTGGGCAGATCGTAGGTTTTCCCCTCTATGGTAACCTGTTTCTCTCCCATGGCTTCGAGCAGGGCGCTCTGCGTCTTTGGCGGGGCCCGGTTGATCTCGTCCACCAGCACGATGTGATTGAAGATCGGCCCCGGCCTGAATTCAAAGGCGTTGGTGTTCTTATTGAAGATGAACAATCCGGTGATATCGGTGGGCAGGAGGTCGCTGGTGCATTGGACCCGCCCGAAGGTCAGGCCGAGGATCTTGGCAATGGCGATAGCCAGGGTCGTCTTGCCAAGGCCCGGGAAATCCTCAATGAGGAGATGACCTCGCGAAAAAAAACAGGTGAGAGCAAGCCTCAAGGCTCTCTCTTTGCCGTGGAGATACTTGGAAAGAAAGGCGACGGCAGCTTCTATGCGATGACGGTTGTTTTCCATCTCTTATGCTGTAAGAAGAGCGAAAAAACTGGTGAAGGCCCGAGTAAAACATTCCTCTCCGCTCAAGCGTCAACGAGGCGGACCGGAACGTCATTCCTTCCCCGGGGGACGATTTCGCCGATGCGGAACGATCTCTGCCCCATGGCGTTGAGCAATTCAATGATTTCCCGGGATTCCTGCGGATCAACAACCACAATGAAACCTATGCCGCAATTAAAGACGTGGTACATTTCCTCGTCCGAGACCGCTCCCTTTTCCTGAAGAAAACGGAAAATGGGGGGGACTTCCCAGGAATTCCGAAACAGTACTGCCTGGCAGGTGCGCGGGAGAATCCTCGGGATGTTATCGTAGAAGCCACCCCCGGTAATGTGCGCCATGCCCGCGACGCCGAAAGTCTTCAGGATTTTCAGGATGGGCTCCACGTAAATCCGGGTTGGTTCCAGCAGTTCCTCGGCAGCCGTGCGGTTGCATTCGCTGAGGAAGCTGTCCGGCTGCAGTTTCAGCTGGTCGAACATGATGTGGCGCACCAGGCTGTACCCGTTGGAATGGAGCCCGCTCGAGGCGAGGCCGATGATCTGATCACCGATGTGGATGGTAGAGCCGTCGATAATCTCGGCATTGTCCACCAGGCCGACCGCGAACCCGGCCATGTCGTACTCGTTCTCCTGGTAAAAATGCGGCATCTCAGCGGTCTCGCCGCCGATCAGCGAGCAGCTGGCTTCCTTGCAGCCGGCGACGATGCCGCTGATGAGCTGTTCCACCAGGTCCAGGTCAACCTTGCCGAGAGCGAGATAGTCAAGAAAAAAGAGGGGTCGTGCGCCCTGCACAATGATGTCGTTGACACACATGGCCACCAGATCGATGCCCACCGTGGTGTGCCGGTTGGCCCAAAACGCCACTTTCAGTTTGGTCCCTACGCCGTCCGTGGTCGATACCAGGACCGGGTTCTTCAAATCCTTGCAGTTGAAGGAATAAAGTCCGCCATAACCACCGATATCGGTGATGACACCCCCGCGAAAAGTGCTGCGGACCAGCGGCTTAATCCGCTTCACCAGTTCATTGGCTTTGTCCAGATCCACCCCGGCTTCTCGATATCGGTTTGCTTCCATGGATGCTTAATCCTCTCCCCCTGCAAAGAAATAAACTTTTTACCAACCTCCATGACCCGGCGGGCCACAACAAAGCATCTAAAAAGTCTCCCGTCCCGATGCCCCTCGGCCAACTATAGAATTTTATTTATAACACGTATCGGCGACGGAATGGAACTGACAAAGTTATCTTTGGGCAGTCCCCGGCAGGTCGGGGTGGTTTCGTTGCGGTTGCTGCTCCCGGTCGTTCATGTTAAACGGGAGGTGAATTCGGAGGCGAGAACATGCGGCGAGTGGTAAGATTCCTCAAAACAACCTCAATCGTTTTGGGTTCGATGGTTGCCCTGGTCGTCATGGCCATGGGGGTGGGGTTGTTCGACTTCTGGCTGTTTTTGAAGTCGCCGGGAAGCCCGCGCCTGGAAATTCGGCAGGTGACGATCAGGCCGGGGATGAATGCCCGGAGTGTCGCCCAGCTTCTCACCGCCGAAGGAATCGTCGCCGACGCCGATAGATTCTACCTGCTCTGCTGGCTTCGCAAGGCCGGCCAGAAGCTCAAAGCCGGTGAATACGCCTTTTTGCCTCTTTCCCCGCCCGAGCGGATCCTCGAGCAGATGGTGCTCGGCAGGGCGATTATCCAGCGCGTGACGTTTCCGGAGGGGTCCACGGTCTATGATGTCGCAAGGACTCTGGAGGAAAGGGGACTGGCGTCCTCGAAGGAGGTCCTGCGACTGGTCGGGGACCGCGACTTTATCAAGGCCAATGGGCTGAGCGCGTCGAGCCTCGAAGGCTATCTCTTCCCCGAGACCTATTTTTTCCAGAAAACGCAAGGGGAGGCTGCCATGTTGAAAATGATGGTCGGCCAGTTTCGGCGGCATCTTCCCGAAGGCTGGGAGCAGCAGGCGGCAGGGCTCGGACTCGGCCTTCCCGAACTGGTGACCCTGGCTTCGATGGTGGAAAAGGAAGCGGTGGTGGACTTTGAACGTCCCATGATTGCGGGAGTCTTCTACAATCGTCTGGCGAAAAAGATGCCTCTGCAGAGCGATCCCACGGCCGTCTACGATTTGAGCGGGTTTTCGGGACCGATCGCGGGCAGCCACCTCAAGCGCCCCAGCCCCTACAACACCTATCGGAACCCCGGTTTGCCCATCGGCCCCATCTGCAACCCCGGGGTGAAGTCGCTGAAAGCGGCGCTGTATCCGGAAAAGGTCTCCTACCTCTACTTTGTGAGCAACCGCGACGGCACCCACCAGTTTTCGGAAACGCTCGAGGAACACAATAGGGCCGTCTCCCGTGCTCATAAACGCTGATTAAGGGCTTTGCCGTCATTCCCGCGCAGGCAGGTTGTTCGAAAATTTCATGGACCCCCGCCTGCGCGGAGGTGACGACTGGAGGGACTATTTGGACCCGCTCTGATCGGTCCCGATCCCGATCACTGACCACGTGTTTCTCTAACTGACGGAGGTTAGCGCAGCTGCCATGACCGATTCACAGACATTGGAAGCGGTGAGCATCGTGTTTGCTGCGGGCAGGGGAACTCGCATGCTCGGTTATACCGGCAACAAGACCCTTTTGCCCCTCATCCCGGAAAAATCCGTCTACGAAGGCGATCACCCGCTGCTCGTGGAAGTCCTGATGAATTTACCGCCCGGTCCCGTCGGGATTGTGGTGAACCACTGTGCCGAGGATGTCGAAAGGGCCACCGGGGATTTTGCCGCTACCTATATTCCCCAGCCGACAACCAACGGGACGGGTGGGGCGCTGCTCGCCGCCCGCCGCTTTCTCGAAAATGCAACCCGGGACGCCGTGATCATCACCATGGGGGACGTTCCCCTCATTCGCCGCACGACCTATGCCGGGCTCCTCCGCATGCTCGACGGGCATAAGCTTGCCATTCTGGCCTTTGAACCTCGTGACCGGGCTCAGTACGGGATGCTGGAGATGGACCGGGAGCGCGTCCTGCGAATCGTGGAGTGGAAATACTGGCATACCTACTCACCTGAGCGGCAGGCCGGCCTGAGGTTCTGCAACGCCGGCGTCTATGCGGCACAGCGTGCCGTGCTGGTCGATTACCTGGACCGTCTCGCCGCTCAGCCTCACCATGTCCGCAAACAGCTCGGCGGCGATTGGGTGACCGTGGAGGAATACTTTTTGACCGATTTGGTGGAATTAATGAGCAGCGACGGATTGCCCGTCGGATGGGTCCCGGTCCCGGAAGAGGAAGTGACCGGCGTGGACACTCCCGAAGCGCTGCAGGCGGTCCAAAAGCGATACCTGAAAAACACGCGTTTATAGAAAATCCCGTTGACCCCGCTTTTAACCTTTTTTTAACCTCTGCCAAGATATCACCCGTTCGGGTCTGCGGCATATTTCGTCATTGCCGCGCGGGCGGGGATCCGGAAAACTGGCCGGGATACCGGCTTTCGCCGCTAGGACGGAACTGACTTTCATGTGAATGGTCATTCCGATGGCGGCACCCGTGAACCATGAAGATGCGGGTTGGATCTCTTGCACCCGCAACCCGGAACGCGCAACTCGAAACCTGCTTTCTACGTACCCTTGAATGATGAGAACAAAAGTCGAGGTCGAGCAGACGATGCACGAGAGACTTCCGCGCGAGATCACGGTGATGTTTGCCGATATTGTCTACCCCTCGGAATTTTGCCGGAACCACGGAAACAGGGAAGGCCGGTCGCCGATTCAGAGGCATCACGACCTCGTGGGTTCCGTCGTGGAACAACACGGCGGGCGGGTGCTGCGGGCGCTGGGGGAGGGACTGATGGCCGCCTTTGCCGGTCCCTCGGATGCCGCCCGAGCGGCGGTGGCCATCCAGTGCCTGGTGGCCGCCGAGAATCAGGATCAGAGCGTCCCCGAACCCATCGGGATCAAGGTTGCCATTCATCATGGATTGGGCGTGGTCGAGGAGGGAGATGTTTACGGGGAGATGATCAACACCCTGGCCCGTATCTGCGCCCTGACCAGGAAGGGCGACGTCCTGATCTCACAGGCCTGTGTGGATCTACGTGAAGAACGAGTTTGAACTCTACTGCGATGATTTCGGCGCCAGGAGTTTCAGGGGCCGGGCTGCTCCCCTGAACGTCTATCGCGTCATCTGCAGGCCCGACCAACCGGGAGATCTCAGAGCGTCTGCGTAAAACGAATCTGCGACCAGTATCGGTTCTCTTCCTGATTTACCTTCACCGAAATCCCGAAAGCTTCGCTCAAAAGCTCCGAGCACAGGACTTCCTCTTTTTTCCCCTGGCTCAGGCAGCGGCCTTCCTTGAGCAGGAAGGCGTGGCTAAAGGTCGGCATGATTTCCTGGAGATGGTGGGTTACGAAGATCAAGGTGGGCCCGCCGGGCGTCCGCCCGAGGTGCTCCAGGGTCTCCAGGAGCTGTTCGCGCGCCACCAGGTCCAGGCCGGAACACGGTTCGTCGAGAATCAGGAGCTGCGGCCGGTGAATAACCGCCCGGGCAATGAGCAGCCGCTGTTTCTCGCCGTGAGAGAGCACCCCGTAAGGAAGATCGAGAATACCCCCGCATTTCAGCTGCGAAGCCAGAGCAAGGGCCTGCTCATAGTCCTCGTCTTTGGGGTTGTCGAAGATGCCGATGGAGGCGTACTTGCCGCTGACAATCAAGTCCAGGGGACGCATCGACGGGGGAATCTGGGCTTCCAGGAAAGTGCCCACCCAGCCGATCTTCTTTCTCAATTCGCGAAGGTCGATGCCGCCGAACGCCTCACCGAGCACGGTGACTTTCCCTTCCGTCGGCCACAGGTAGCCGGCCAGGAGCTGCAGCAGGGTCGTCTTCCCGGAACCGTTCGCGCCAAGCACGACCCAATTGTCCCCGGGACGAATATTCCAGGAAATCCGGTCGAGTATCAACCGCTGCCTTCTTATGAAGGACACCTCTTCGAGGCAGATCCACTTCTTATCCACAACCATAAAAACCCACCGCTCCTCACTCTCCCCAGTCCGTCTCACTGTCCACTTACTCACTGTTCTGCCTACCACTCCACTGTACTGCTCTACTGCCTTCCGCCTCTCCTACTCCTTACTCCTTACTGCCTTACTGCCCTACTGCCTACTGCCTACTCCTCACGTCCACGTCAGCACGAGCTTGCCGAAGTGGCGATTTTCCTTCATGTGCTGATGGGCTTCTTCGACCGCCGCAGCGGGGTACACCCGGTCAACGATCGGCCGCACCGCTCCGCTTTCGAGGAGCGGGAGCACTTCCTTCGTGAACGCCGTCGCCAAGGCTGCTTTTTCCTCCCCGGATTGACTGCGCAGCACCGAGCCGATAATTCGCAGGCGCTTGGTGAGCACGGGTGCGAGAGCAATCTCCGCCTGGTTGCCGCCCATCAGTCCGATGATGACCAGGCGGCCCCGGGATTTGAGGATTTCGATGTGCTTGCCGAGGTAAGAGGCCCCGATCCAATCGAGAATCACGTCCACTCCCCGGCCTCCGGTGAGTTCCAGGGCGCGGGCGGCAAAATCTTCGGTCCGGTAGTTGATGCCGAAAGCAGCCCCCAGTTCCAGGCAGCGTTGGACCTTTTCCGGGGAGCCGGCAGTGACGATTGCGGTCACCCGGTGGGCGCGGGCCAGCTGGATGGCCGCCGTTCCGACCCCGCTGCCTCCGCCGTGGAGCAGCAGGGTTTCCCCGGCTTTGATCCGAGCTTCCATAAAGAGGTTGAAGAAGGCGGTGAAAAAAACCTCGGCGGCGGCGGCGGCCCCGATAAAATCGAGGCTCTTCGGGATGGCAACGAGATGATTTGCGGCCACCGCGGCGTAGCGGCCGTAGCCGCCCTCCGGCGACGATCCCGAAGACCCGGTCCCCGGGTTTCCAGTCGCTCACGCCGGGGGCTCCTTCCACCACCACCCCGGCGAAGTCCAGGCCCATAATGGCTGACGCTCCGGGGGGCGGCGGATAGAGGCCGCGCCTCTGGAGCAGGTCCGCCCGGTTGACCGAGCACGCTTCGACGCGCACCAGGACTTCGCCTTCCTTGACTGAGGGCTTGGGGACCCGGTCCAGGACGAGGGTGTTCCAGTCCGCTTTCTTCCCTGATTCCCGAATCACAATGGCATCCATCAGCGACTCGTTCATTCCAGTTCTCCATGTTCGGCAAAAGAAAAGTAGTGGGGGCCGGCAATGATGATGTGATCGTGGACATGAATGTCGAGATCGTTCAGAATTTTCTTCAATCGGCGGGTGAGTTGGCGATCGGCGGCGGAGGGGTGGGGGTCGCCCCCGGGGTGATTGTGAGCCAGAATGACCGCCGTGGCGTGGTGCTTCACAATGGCTTCAACGACCAGTCTGGGGAAAACCGCCGTGCGATTCACGCTGCCCTCCTGAATTCTCTCCGCGGCGATGAGCACGTTCTTGCTGTCGAGGGCCAGAATCGAGAAGACCTCGCTGCGCTCCGTTCCCAGTTCGGATCGCAAACGAAGCACGGCATCGTCGGTGCTCATGACTCTCTCTTTATCGTCCGGGCCCCAGCGGTTTTTCTGGTAGCGGTCGAAAAGGCGGGGAAGGGCGGTGAGCAGCGTCGCCGCTTGCGGGCCGATCCCCGGCATCTGCAGAAGGGTGACCTGCGGGGCATCGAAAACCGCCGCGAGGCTTCCGAATTGGCGCAACAGCATCTTGGCCAGGGGTTTGACATCGCGGCGTGGAATGACGAAGGTGAGGAGCAATTCCAGCACCTCATGGTCGTGAAATCCGTCCAGGCCGCTCTGTTCAAACCGCTCGCGAAGCCGCTTTCGATGGCCTTCAGGGCCGATTGTCAGGGGAGGATCCATCAGCGATTGAGTCCCGGGGGTGGATTAAAGCGAGCCTTTTTGCTCGGCGACCTTTTCCCGCAGTTGGCTGAGAAAGCTGTCGAAGGACTTGCCGGTGAGGATGGAATTGAATTGGCCGCGGTAGTTGTCAACCAGGCTGACCCCTTCCACAACGACGTCATAGACCTTCCATTGGCCGTTGATGAGCTTGAGGCGGTAGTCAAGCTGAATATTGGTGTTCCGGTAATTGAGCACGCGGGTTTTCACGAGCGCGTAGTCGCCCTCGATTTTTTGGCTGTCGTAGACCAGCTGCTCGTTGGTGCCCGTGTAGGTTTCCACCCGGCCCACGTAGTTGTTGAAAAGGAGCTGTTTAAAAAGGTCCAGAAATTCCTGCTGATTCTGCGGAGACTGCTCTTTCCACGGCCGTCCGAGGGCACGCTTGGCCATTTCTCCGAAATCGAAATATTCGTCGACAATCTGCAGGATCTCCGCCCGGCGCTCGCGAAGACTCGGTGCCTTTCCCGAGTGAGCGCTCCTGATGATTTGCAGCGCCCGGTCCGTCCCCGACTGAATGAGTTCCAGGGGCGAATTGGCGGCGGAACTCGGCGCCGCCGCAATGAAAAAGGTCGAGAGCAGCAAAAGACTGATGCCTCCGACCAGTAAACGAGTCCTGTTCAGCATTGCATTCCCTCCAACGGAAAAAATAGCAAGACAAAACCACATTGGTTTGCTTGGAAAGCCTTTTTCAAATTTTGCAGTTTACCAATCCCATGAAAAAAGCGCGAGCTATTTTTCAAATGAGCCGGTCCCTTGACTCTCGCCCCGGTTCTCCGACTCACGCAAGTTAAGAAGGCCCTGCCCTGATGACAACCGTATATTCGCCTTGACAAGTATCGTCGGGGCGAATAAAAGCATGCCCAGTCAGTGAATCCGGGCATTTGCCCCGGAATTTCAATCTCCTGAAGGAGCAATGGGTATGCACAGTTGGGTTTTCCTCTTTCCCGGCCAGGGTTCGCAGTATGTGGGTATGGGGCAGGAATTCTACGAGAATTACAGCGAGGTCCGGGAGCTCTTCGCGCAGGCGAGCGAATTTCTGAAGATGGATATTGCCGGGCTATGCTTTGAAGGTCCGGAGGAGGTGCTGGTGCGCACCGAAAACGTGCAACCGGCCATTACCGTGGTGAACCTGGCCTGTTTCACGGTCATGCAGCTCCATGAAATATACCCGGTGGCGGCGGCCGGCCACAGCCTGGGAGAATACAGCGCCCTCTATGCCGCCGGCGTTCTGGACCTGAAGGATGTTCTCGATCTGGTCCGCCTGCGCGGCCTGCTCATGCATGAAGCTTCCCTGGTGCAACCGGGGGCCATGGCCGCCATCATGGAGCTCGATCAGGACAAGCTCGAGGATGTCTGCGAGATGTGCGGGGTGGAGGTTGCCAATATCAATTGCCCCGAGCAGATCATCATCACCGGTCCCGTCGACTCCGTCGACCGCGCCGTCGCCCTGAGCGAAGACGCCGGGGCCAAGAAATGCATGAAACTCAACGTGAGCGGGCCATGGCACAGCCGCTGTATGCATCTTGCCCGGGAGAAATTCGAACCCTTTGTCCGCAAGTGCACCTTTCACGAACCTCAGATTCCGGTGATCAACAACGTGGACGCTCTGCCCCCTTCGAAACGAAGTCCACGCAGCGGATAAACTGGTGGCACAGATCTGCAGTCCGGTGCTGTGGCAGCAGTCGATGGAAAGACTCATTGCCGACGGCCGTCACTATTATGTCGAAGTGGGGCCGAAAAAGGTCCTGCGCGGCCTGATGCGCCGGATCAACCGGAGTGTCAAGGTGCTCAACGTGGAAGACGAAGCCAGCCTGGCCGGCTTCCTCCAGGCCAATCAGTGAGACGGAGAACAGAAATCGGAAATCGGAAGATCAGAGGACGGAAGGCGGAGGACGGAAGACGAGAGAGTCAAGGGTCGGCAGTTAAAGCTCAGCTCCTTCTCCCCCCTTTGCAAAAGGGCGGAACTTGAATTGGCGCTTGTGTCCTTCATCTCCCCGCTTCTCCCCATCTCCCCGTCCTCTCCCGTCCCTCCGTCTCCGTGTCTCCCCATCTCCCGTCTCCTCCTCCCGCGTCTTTCACTACGACCCCCGCCGAAAATCCTCTGCCCGGATGCCGTAGCGCCTCATAATCTGCTGCAATCCCTGCCGCTCCAGGCCGCAGTTCTGCGCCGCCTGACTGACGTTGCCGCGGGTGGCTTCCAGCAGGTTCTGCAGATACTCGGCATGAAAGCGGCGCAGGGCGTCTTCTTTAGCCTGCCGATACGGCGCCTGCTGGAGGCCGCCGTCCACGACCGGGCCCGAACCGCCGGGGACCTGGCCCAAGCCGACATCTTCCGGCCGGATTTGCTCCCGGGGTGCGAATAGAATCCCCCGCAGAATGATATTCTCCATCTGGCGCACGTTGCCTTCCCAGGGAAGCTTCAGGAACAGGTCCATCAGTTCCGGGGAAATGGTCTTGGGGGGCTTGCCGAGCTCCGCACACCGCTTGGCGAGCAGGTGGTCCGCCAGCACCGGAATGTCTTCCCGCCGCTCGCGCAAAGGGGGCAGCACGATGGGCAGGACGTTGAGGCGGTAGTAGAGGTCCTCCCGGAATTCACCGTGCCTGATTTTTTCCTCGAGGTTTCGGTTGGTCGAAGCCACCACCCGCACATCCACCTGGATGGACCTTGTGTCCCCCAGGGGTTTGATCTCCTTTTCCTGCAGCACCCGGAGCAGCTTCGTTTGAATGGGATTGCTGATATCGCCGATTTCATCCAGGAAGATGGTGCCGCCGTGGGCCTCCTGGAACATCCCGATCTTGTTCTGGGTGGCATGGGTGAAGGCGCCCTTGCGGTAGCCGAAGAGCTCGCTTTCGAGGATGTTTTCCGGCACCGCGGGACAGTTGACGACCACGAAGGGTTGGCGGCTGCGGTTGCTGGCGGCGTGAATGGCCCGCGCCGTCAGGTCCTTGCCGGTCCCCGACTCGCCGGTGATGAGCACGGTCAGGTCGGTTTTGGCAACCATCTGGATGGTTTCGTAAACGCGCTGCATGGCGCGGCTTCTTCCCACCAGATTGGCAAAGGCCGAGTCATCCTGAACGCAGCGCTGCAGCCTCAGGTTTTCGCGCAGCAGGCGGCTGCGCTCCAGCGCTTTGGTCAGGGTGAGGACCAGGCCGTCGTGGTCGAAGGGTTTGGTGATGAAATCGTAGGCGCCGGCTTTGATGGCCTGTACGGCGAGCTCGATGCAGCCGAAGGCGGTCATCAGGACCACGGTGAGCCAGGGACGTTCCCGGCGGATGCGGCCCAGCAGCTCCAGTCCGTCCATGTCCGGCATCTTGATATCGGCCAGGACCAGGTCGATCTCCTGCTCCTCGATCACGCGAACGGCTTCCTCCCCCGAGAGCGCGGTGGCCACCGTGCAGTTGAGGTCGGGTTCCAGGGTTCGCTTCAAAAGGAGCAGCATATCCTGTTCGTCATCGACTACCAGTAAAGTCTTCTTTCATCGGTCCTCACGGCCTCATTGACTCCCTCTGGGGTCTTACTCTCCGGTGGGAGGGGCAGGGAGGGGGTGAATCCTTTACCGACACGCCCACCTTGCCTCCCCCATAGCTGAGGAGAGACAGAGTGATAGCTTCTGCCGCAAGCTACTAATCCCGGTGCTCTCCCCATTTCAGCAGAAGCGACGGGAAGCACAATAGTGAAGACGGTCCCCCTCCCCGGTTCACTGCCGACCGCGATCTGGCCCTTGTGGTCCTGAACGATGCCGTAGCTCACGGAGAGACCGAGGCCGGTGCCTTCACCGGTCGGTTTCGTGGTAAAAAACGGGTCGAAGATGCGCGTCAGATTGGCGGCTTCGATGCCGCTGCCGTTGTCCGTCACCTGGACGATGACTTCCTCGCGCCCCTCTTCATACCGGGTAGTGATTTTGATGACGCCCTGTCCGGCGATGGCCTGCTTGGCGTTCACCAGGAGGTTCATGAAGACCTGCCTCATCTTCTCGCGATCCAGGAGCAGCGGCGGAACGCGCTCGTCGAAGTCCTTTTCAATGACGATGGAGTCGAGTTCCAGGGGGCGCCTCAGCAGGCCGAGGACCTCCTCGATGAGGCCGTGGATGTGGCTCATTTCCTTGCGGGTTTGAGTGCTGCGGGCAAAGTTGAGCAGCCTCTCGACGATGGTCTTGCAGGTGCGGGTGTGTTTCTCGATGGTCCGGAGATCGTCGAAGCGCTGGGTTCCCGCTTCCTCGCCGCGGATAAGGAGCTGGGTGTAGCCGAGGATCATGCCGAGGGGGTTGTTGACTTCGTGGGCGACGCCGGCGGCGAGCTGGCCGATGGAGGAGAGCTTGTCGGCGAGGAGCAGCTGCCTTTCCATGGCCTTGCGCTGGGAAATGTCTTTGGCGAGGAAATGGATGGCCTCGAGGCTCTCCGCCTGTTCGGTGCGCTCCACCTTGGCGCTGACCAGAGCGCTGAACTGCCGCCCGTCATGCTCCTTTGAGCTCCAGTTCGTGGTTGATGAGGGTGCCCTTCCCGGATCAGTTTTCCGAGCAATTCCTCCCATTCGTCTCGATTGGTGAAAAAGTCCTGAAAACGAGGGCTATGCCCCGGCTCGACGTCGGCGGGGATGTCGAGCATCTTCACGCCGGCATCGTTCACATCGAGAATGGCACCGTCCAGGGTGGTCATCATGATCATGTCCTGGGAAGCCTCGAAGATGCGGCGATATTTGCGTTCGGAATCGCTCAGCTCCCGCGTCCGCTCCTGGACGATCCGCTCGAGGTTGCGGTTCAGATAGACGAGCTCGCTGTGGGCTTCCTGAAGCGCCCGCTGATCGCCCTGAATCTGCTCGTAGATCCTCCAGGTCCGTTCGAAAAAGAGGGTGATCGAAGCCACGACCACGAAGACCATGGAATTGACGGCGCCGCTCAAGGGTTGAAGCGACAACCAGAGGTCGCCGTAGCCGCCGGAGAGAAGCAGCCGCCTGACGATGTGCCCGACCGAGCGCGACAGGCCGAAGGCGGCCAGGGCATAGCAGAGCCAGAGGAGGTAGGTCCAGACGACGTTGTTGGGATCGGTGCGGCGGAGGCGCATGGCCATGCCTACCGCGAGGAGGGAGAAAATGCAGACGAGGCCGGACCCGACAAAATCGGCAAGCCATATGGGCAGCAGCGGCAGAGTCATGAAGCATCATCCTGCGGAGAAGCGGGTTTCATCCGGCGCGGAAAGCTCCCGAGGCTGGCTCCCGGAAGCGGAATATTCCCCCGCCGATGGGGAGAGCGCCCTCGCTTTTTCCGCCTCGGCAAGCAGGCTGCGCAAGCCGAAATAAAGGAGGATCATGCCCGGGGCGCACCAGAGATGGTCCATCTTGCCGAGATAGTAGAGGACGGCCAGGAGTTCGATGGTTCGGGTCGAATTGAATCGATTCATGCCAGGTGCCGCGATCGATCCGGGTGAAGAGATCTCCCCGGCCGTCCAGGATATGGACAACAAAGGCATCCAGGTTCCACAGGATGAAGAAGAATGCCGCCAGCTGAATCAGGCGCCACCCGCGCTGCCGCACCAGCTGCCTCTCGCGCAGCCAGTAGAGCAGAATGGCCATGGCGGCGGCAAAGAAGAGGTGGGCGATCTGATGGACATAAAGCCCCTCGGACGGCACATGAACCTGGGTGGCCGCCGCCTGATCGGGAACCCCCAGGAGCAGTCCCACCACCCCGAAAAAGGATAGTGACAGAAGCGTTTTCCAGTTCTTGGTCATGACTAAACCAGCCTGAAATCGGGCCCGCAACCCTCTCCTTGAACACGGAGAGGGGATGCCCTGAAATACTCTCCATCCCGAAACCCCACTGCCGCGTAGGGGCGGGCTTGACGCCCGCCCGAAATTAACCATGGTTCCGGCTCATCAAAAAACGTCACAAATCAAGAGGGCTTTTGGCTTCCTTGATGGTAACACGTTTCACCGTGTGCGTGTAGATCTTGGTGGTTCTGACATCGCTGTGCCCAAGCAGTTCCTGTGAGAAACTCGGGGACGCCCATGAAATTATGCTTTTCTTTCTCTTGTTAGACGTGCTATGGTCTTTGTCATGACACGACAAGCGCGCATTGATGCAGCCGGTGCATTGCACCACATCATATGCCGCGGAATTGAGCGGCGGCAGATATTTTCTGATGATGCAGACCGAGACTATTTTGTCGAACGGCTTCGTAGAGTTTTGCCGGAGACTTCCACCAACTGTTTTGCTTGGGTGCTCATCCCCAACCATTTTCATTTGCTTGTTCAGACAGGACATGTGCCAATCTCGACGGTCATGCGGCGGCTGTTGACGAGCTATGCGGTTCATTTCAACCGTCGGCATCGCCGTTCTGGGCATCTATTTCAAAACCGTTACAAATCAATCTTATGCCAACGAGATCAATATCTTCTTGAGCTTGTCCGCTATATTCACCTGAATCCTGTCCGAGCGAGAATCGTTTCTGACTTGAGCGAACTCGATCGCTATCCATATAGCGGGCACAGTCGACTGGTGGACAACATCAACGATGGTTGGCAGGATACAGAATCGGTGTTGGTTCTTTTTGCCGACAATGAGCGAAGTGCCCGCCGCAGATATGGTGAGTTTGTGCAAAGTGGATTATCCATGGGCAAGAGGCCTGAGTTGACCGGCGGGGGCCTGGTTCGCAGTGCCGGGGGATGGAGTGGCGTGCAGGCGCTCCGGCAGATGAAGGACCACTTGAAAAGCGACGAACGAATACTGGGTGACGGCGATTTTGTTGAATCTGTTCTTGCCGACGCCAAAGAGGCAATGGAGCAGAAATACCGACTGAAAGGTCTGGGTTACGATTTTGGGACCATTGTTACTCGGGTTTCACGGATATTTCACATTCCGGAGGCCCGAATTCAATCTTCCGGCAAAGAGCCTGAACGGGTGAAGGCCAAGAGTGTTGCGGCCTACTGGGCAGTCAGGGAACTGGGTATGGCGGGAACTGAGGTAGGCAAGGAATTGGGTTTAACTCAGTCTGCTGTCAGCAGGGCCGTGCGGCGGGGAGAAGGGATTGTCAGAGAACTAGATGTTTCCATTATTGACGAGAGAAACGCATAATTTCATGGGCGTCCCCCTCCATGATCGCGCTGGAAGACTGACATGCATCGATATGATGCAGAAATCATTCGGCGACACTTCTCTTGCCTATTTCATTCAGATCCCCATGTTTTAACAGTCTTCATTGACTGCATCGATTGAGCCGCGCAATGCTGGCGATGCCATATGGCATCACCCAGGCCATCAACGGCACTCTGTATTCATGGTGATGCAACACGCTTTTCCTTGATTATAGGCGTTGTACGAGGCATCTTCCCTCCCTGGCATACTCTTTGCTCATAGAAAAGCCGGTCCCCCTCAGTAGATATGTGGACCCCGAAGGCAAGTCCTGGAACGAGAGGAGGTTGGGTGATGCCGTTGTTGATGTCAGCCGATGAAGCAGTGAAGCTGATCAAGGCCGGCGGCACCATCGCAATGTCGGGTTTTGTCGGAATGGGCCACCCGGAGGAAATTTCAAAGGGCATCGAGGGGAGGTTTCTGGAGACCGCAGAACCCGGGGACCTGACTCTAACTTCGGTGTGAGTCAAAACGATGGAGAATCCAACTGCTGGCTGAACCGCTGAGTTAAAGAGGGTCTCCTGAAGAAGGTCGTCTCGGGTCATTGGAGGCTTCAGCCGGACATGATCCGGTTAGCCGTGGAGAATAGGATCGAGGTCTACAACCTGTCTGCGAATTACAAAGGAGAAACAAAACCATGATGATGAACGGAAAACAGTATGTCGAGAGCATCAAAAAAATGCGGCCCAACATCTACAAGTGGGGAAAACTGATCGAGGACGTCACCACCCATCCGGCTACGGCATTGCATATCAAGTCTGTATCGCGATCTTACGACCTGTCCTTCGATCCGGAGAAAGCGCCTATCTATACCACGACGTCGTCGCTCACCGGAGAGACCATCCATCGCTGGAACTCTTTCATGGACAGCGCTGAGGCCGTTCTCGGCAACGCGAACATGAAGCGGGACCAATACCACCAGTCCGGAACCTGCCAGGGTGCGACCTGCGCCGGCTGGACCGTGTTGAACACCCTCTGGGACACGACATTCGAGTGTGACAAAGAACTGGGAACGAGCTACCATGAGCGCCTCAAGAAGTTCATGAAGTTCTGCCAAGACAACGCGCTGGCTCTGGCAGGCGCCATCAGTGACGCAAAAGGAGACCGTTCCAAGAAAGCCTCGCAGCAGGCCAACAAAGATGTCACCCTGCATGTGAAGGAAGTCCGGCCTGATGGCATCATCGTGAATGGTTTCAAGGTTCAGATCTGTGGCGTGGCGGCCTGTCACTATATCATGGCGATGCCAGGCACCGGTTATGGCGAAGACGACAAGGATTTTGCGGTAGCTTTTGCCGTCCCCCGCGATGAGAAGGGGCTCACCATCGTTGAAACACGCCGGCCGAGCGATAACAGGGACGAAGAAGAGGGTTGGGACTCTCCCAAGGCCGGAAACATCACTCAGACATTTATCCTGTTTGACAACGTGTTCATCCCGAACGAGCGCGTCTTCATGTGCGGCGAATTCAAGTTCACCGGGCGCAACATCGGCAATTTCGCGGCCATCTACCGGGCAGCCATCGGCGCCTGCGTGGCCGGCCAGGGGGACGTCATGATCGGCGCCGCCATCAACATGGCCCGTGCCAACGGCCTGTCCCAGAGAACTTTTCAACCAACGTTGAACCAAATGGCTATCAACAACGAGATCACCTATGGTCTTGGACTGGGAGCCATGTTCATCGGCAAGAAACAGAAATCAGGCCTTTTTGTGCCGAATCCCCTGTTGGCCCATACCAACAAGACGCAGGTTGCCACTCTGCCATACCAGACGAAAGTCATGGTGCAGGATATCAGTGGCGGCATCGCGGAAACCGGCTGCATGCCTTCCTTCAAAGACTTCCAGAACCCCGATTACGGTCCGAAACTCTTGGAAGCTCTCACAGCCGGAGCGGACGGAGAAAGCCGTGCAAAGATGGCACGCCTCGTCGAGTGGCTGACGGTTGGCGGCGGCATTCCGGGCTGTATGCACGGCGGCGGATCGCCTGACGGCGCAAAACTCGTGGTCAGAGCAATGACCAAATGGGAGGATTACGCCGCGATGGCCAAAAAGATCATGGATGTGCCTTCCGACGCTATCAAAGAGCCTGCAGCCCCTGCAAAGAAGTAATTACCTTCACCCTCCCCCATCTGAGCGCTGACCGGAGCCTCTCCCCTGCCACCAGGGGAGGGGTTGCGGCGGCGCATACCGCATTAGAAACAAAAGAGTACCGGGTTTCGTACGGAAGAGGGAAATCTCCCTTGAGCACGATCAAAAGCGTGAGCCTGTTCAGTTTCACGAAAATGTGCATGAGTGCCAACCGGCGAACCGGGCCGATCCCAGCGGCCGCAAGCGACCAGCAGCGCCATGAACGGTTCGAGAAAGGCACCGAACCAACGGCTGGTGGCGACGGGAAACCCGCGCCACAACCGTGACATTGGGGCTGAAAAAGGAACGCCCTCTACATTTTGGGATTTTCAGGGACCTCGCGGTTGAATATAAACATGAGGAGATTTAATAAGTCCCGAGCTTTGGCGGAGGAGAGGGTGGCTGGCAGCGAGAGCACGGGCCATGTGGGGCAACCGGTCAAGGCAGCGGGTTCGAGGGTAGGAAATCGGAATGTAGGAGAGGTATTGAGGCAAAGACTGTCCCTATCAGGCTGGCAGATGAGCCTGCGAAGGACATAGCTCAGGTTTGATACACTGGATCGTGGTGTATAGAGTCTGACAAGGAGAACGTTTGGCTTCAGGTTTTCGGCTATTCTCTCTGGATGAGATTGCGGATGGATTTGGGGATCTCAGGATGTTTGAGCCACCTTGCCAGTTTGGGATCTTTGGTTTGACGAAACCTTCTCAGCATATGAGTGACGCGGGCAATGAAGGCAAACCCGCGTTTGAAGAGCAGGAAGATGGCGGCCAAGAGGACGAGGACCGCAGCTCTTCTGCCACCGATAACACGGGGTTCATCCAGGATTTTGAGATCGTCTTTCATGGTGGAGTTGGAACGTTCGGAGGCGGAACGGAGTTTTTTGATTTGCTTGTAGCGTTGGGAGCCTCTGGGGATTTCATTGATGAGCCGAGGATGATCCTCGGAGGGCCATGTGCTTGACAAATCCGGTAGGGTTCCCGACATGAGGGCAGGAGGCGATATCAAATCGGTTTTGGAGTGTTTCCAGGGCCTTATGTTTGAGTGTGAGACAATGTCTGAAACAGCAAAATGAGAATAAAGAAGAACATTGCGATTGTAGCCGGTTATTCTTTTCTAGGGAAATTATCTCGACCATTTTGCTGGCGAACAAGCACCGGCGGCGGCGGTCGCCGGGGCCAAACTGGTTGTGACTTCCGTTTCCGGTACTGCCACGGCCGTTCCTAATCAAACGATATCAGTGACCTACAAAGTTGAGAACCAGGGGGCCGACGCTTCCGGTTCTTACAAGCGTGGGTCTCTACCTGTCGAGAGACGTTAAGATTAGTCCTGCCGAGGACCGTCTACTGGAAGTAGTGACGTTTTCCACGGGGTTGTCCCCCTGGGCAAAGCAAGCAGAAAGACCGCAAAGGTATTGATTCCGAGCAGTGGGCTGTCAGGGAACTACTACTACGATGGCGTTGTAGAAAACCAGCAACAAGGCTTCATCGAAGCAGGTTTCCCTCGCCGGTTACTCATTGGCGGTCTCCGGCGACACCGTGACCCACCACAAGACCGGTCTGGTCTGGCAGGAGGTTGACGATTCACAACTAAGAAATTGGGAGGATGCCAACCAGTACTGCAAGGATTTGACGCTTGACGGTAACTCAAACTGGCGGCTGCCAAGCATCGATGAGTTGGAAGCGATCATCGACTATTCTCGGGTTGATCCTGCCATTAGTGGGTCATTTGGCGCCCAAACGGCCATTTACTGGTCCGGCAGCTCCTACTTCGAGGACCCGCTTTACGCGTGGAGCGTCAATTTCGCCCATGGCGCCGTGGATGCTTACCACAAGACTGCAATCTCTTACGCCCGATGTGTACGCGGCGTAGGTTGGTGATTTGGGCCTTTGGCTATATGAGTATTTGCGCTGCCGGGACTTCTCACCGTGAGCCATAGAAGGTTGAGCTGTCCCGGCAGACACCTCTCTGATGAGATCCTCCATTCGGGTAGCGTTGGCTATACCAGCCGACAGCGGGACCAAGGCGTGTTTGAGTGTTCTTGCCGATGGTTGTGCTATCGGGAAGGATCGCCGAATCCTCAACGGGCTCTACGGCAGGCTCCTTGCGGCAGCTTCGGTTAGAGCCACAAACCGGTCGGGGAAGATTCCCGGATATACCATGATGCTCACCAGGATGCTGCTGAAGATAACGCGTCCAGGAATCAAGAGGTTGTGGCCGTCATGGCAGAGGCGGCCGTGAGGTTACGCCGTCTTACCGGCACCGTGGTCAGCAGCCAGGGGACTTACGCCAAAGCCCCACCCGAGGTGATCAAAGAGTTCCTCGCCAGTCTGTCGGGCGTCCATCGGGGAAAGGACGAGCCTGTCGCGGTGCTGAGTACTCAAGGCTGAGGAACCCGGCTGGCAGTCCACAATTGGTGCTGTCTGGTATAAAATCTTCTTCTATCGAACGTGGTCATCAAGCTTGTTGTTTGTATCTGGTGGCGAGAGATGATACCATTTTAGGTCTTGAGGTTACACAAGGGAGGGAATCCACATGTCCAAATCAGAAGATGCAAGAAAAAACGATAAGAAGAAGCCTCAGAAAACAGCTAAAGAAAAGAAGCTGACCAAACAGGAAAAGAAGAAGCGATAATAGCCCGGCGACCGCTTGCCTGACGGTGGCAAGGAAGAATTCTTACCTTTAAGTGGTGGTAAGATCTCGGTACTCAAAAATCTCGTTAACCGGATGAACCGGACCCTTCGGGGCTTTGGCGGAGTCATCACGGCACCGT
>CAWJQV010000037.1:0-74404 GCA_963844985.1 uncultured delta proteobacterium | reverse complement strand
CAACGTCATTCCGGCGAAAGCTGGAATACAGGTTTTTCAAAGGTTTCCGGACCCCGGATTTCGCCGGGGTGACGGACTTATTGAGTTTTGCAGGAGGTTCCTATCTATGGTATTTTACCTCTTGCCGTGTATTCTTGTTCTATAAGGACCTCTACTCGCCAACGAGCTCAGCAATGTGCTTTACTTCGATTTTTCGGCCGCTCTTTTGGTCCATGCCGCCGCGCAGCTGCAAGACGCATCCCGGACAGTCCGTCACCAGAAGATCGGCGCCCGTCGCTTCGACATGATCAAGCTTGCGTCTCAGCAATTCGGCGGAGATTTCCGGGAAATCGATGGAGAACGACCCTCCGAAGCCGCAGCAAACGTCCTCGTCTTTAGCCGGGAGATATTCCATGCCCGCGGTAGTGATAAGCTCCCGAGGCTCCCGTGTCACCCCCAGACCGCGACAAAGATGGCACGGCGCGTGATAGGCAACCTTCTTGCCGCTTGGACGAAACATCTCGGGCTTGACTTGCAAAACATTGACCATGAACGAACTGAAATCCATCAGCTTATCCTTGAGCTGCCGGACCTTCACCCCGATCCCCTCATCCTCTCCGCACAGTTTGGAATAGTTCTCTTTCAGGTGCGAACCGCAGGAAGCGCACAGCGTGAGCACAAAGTCATAGTTCGCCGGGTCAATGGCTTTGAGGTTTTGCACAGCCACTTCCCTGGCCGTTTCATTTTCGCCCATCATCATGGCCGGTAAGCCGCAGCAGGTCTGCTCCATGGGGTATTCCAGCTGCACGTTGTGACTTTTGAGGAGATGCACCAGGGCCTGAGCCTGTTCCGGATAGACAAAATCCACCAGGCATCCCCCGAAGAGAGCCACCCGGTATCGCGGCTTTTCCAAACGCGGATTGATCCGTTGCCACATGTCTCTTAGGGGCGTCCTGGCCACCGCAGGCAAGCTGCGGAACCCATGTTCCTTGGAAAAAAAGAAGGGGAGGTGGCGCAGATACTGCCCTTTGGCGAGGGGCTTTTGGGCGAGGTAGGCCCGGTGCAAAAGGAAATGGAAGAGTTTGCGATTCCCCATCACGCGCTTGAGCAGCCGGTTCTTGACCGGCGGCTTGCCTTCCACCTCCAGGATCGTCCGGTAAACCCCCTTGATCAGGTAGGGGAGGTCGATGCCGGTGGGGCAGACCGCCTTGCACGCCTGGCAGTTGAGGCAGGCCTTGACAATGGCGCGGGCATTTTCCCGTCCGTGGTAGAAATAGGTGAGGATGAGTCCGATGGCCCCGATGTAAACATGACCGTAGTTGTGCCCGCCGACGAGCTTGTAAATGGGGCAGACATTGGCGCAGGCGCCGCAGCGGATACACCGCAGGGCCTGGGAGAACAGCGGGTCGCGAGCCAGCGCCAGGCGACCGTTGTCCAGGAAGACGATGTGCATTTCTTTCCGGCCGTCGGGAGCGGATGTGCATTCCGTGGGGCCGGTGATCCAGGTCACATAGGTCGAGATGAGCTGGCCCGTGGCGTTGCGCGGAAGCGCCTTCAGGATGCGCAGGGCGCTCTTCAGGTCGGGCACCAGTTTGTCAAAGCCGACCAGCGCCACATGAACGCGGGGCAGGGTGGTCACCAGACGCCCGTTGCCTTCATTGGTGACGAGTCCGATCGTTCCCGTCTCGGCGATGGCAAAATTGGCCCCGGTGATGCCCATGTCGGCTTCGAGAAACACCTGGCGGAGTTCCCTCCGCGCCACCTTGACCATGCCGTTGATGTCGTCCGGGTCCTGATGCCGTCCGGTGACCTTGGTGAAGAGTTCGGCAACTTCCTTTCGCGAGAGATGGATGGCCGGCATGACCATGTGCGAAGGGCCTTCGTGGCGCAGCTGAATGATCCATTCGCCCAGGTCGGTTTCCGTCACCACAAAACCGTCTTTTTCCAGGTGGTCGTTGAGGAAGGTTTCTTCCGCCGTCATCGACTTGCCCTTGACGATCTTCTTCACCCCGTTGGCCCTGGCAATATCGGCGATGATGGAGTTGGCCTCAAAGGCGGTGTGGGCAACGTGCACCTTGATGCCGGCCGCTTCGGCGCGGGCTTTGAAGGCGGCGAACAGCTCCTCGAGATAGGGGATGGCGGCATCTTTCCCCGCAGCGATCTCGGCGATGAGCGTGTCGAGATCGATTCCCTCAAAGGCTTTTTGGCGGGATGCTCTAAAAGCCGTTGCAAAGTTATCCAAAGTGGCGCCCAGGAATTGATTCTGAAGCGCTCGCTTCAGGTCTTTTTTATATGTTTTAAGGTCACTGGGGGTCGTGATCATGGTAGTTCTCCTTCTTTCATCCACGAATGAACATGAAGAAACGCTAAGGAGAGATGACTACAAATACTTCGTGACCCTTCGTGTCTCTTCGTGGAAAAAAATTCCCCATCTTGTCAAGCCGGTTCATCATCCAGAATAAGGAGGTGCAGCTCCTGGGGGCCGTGGACGCCGATGGTGAGCACCCGTTCGATGTCGGCCGTGCGGCTGGCGCCGCTGATAAAGGACAGGTAGCGGGGAGCGGATTTCATGCTCTCGCTCAATTCCGACTCCAGTTCCATGACGTCGGACTTGATGCGGGACCTCGGGAGCACGGCCACATGGGTTTCGCTCAACATGGTGGCAATGCGCACGTCTTCTGAACTCGAATCCAGAACCAGGGTAGCCGTTTCCGCAACACCCCAGTCGCCAAGGGTCAGACCGGTCTGAATCTTCCCGATATGATCCCTGATCTTTTCGGTCAAGAGGGTGATCTCAGCCTGCCGGCACAGTTCCGCCAGCTTGGAACGTTCTTCCGGACCCAATGCAGGGGCGGCGATCGTTGATCCCCCCTGGTTCTTCGTAACCTCAATGGCATAAAGAAAAGCCTGCTGCAAACCCGTGACATCGACCACGGAAGTCTGCACGGCTTCCGCCCTCTCCTTAAAAAGCCTTAAACGTTCGTGTTTTTCCATGGAACTCTTATCTCCTTGTTAGGGTGATCCCGTTTCCGACCTTTTCAAAGGATACCAGAACAGTGCTGTCATGAATAATACTCTCTGCAAAGCCTGTTGCCTTCCAGGGACAATACTCGAGCGCTTCCTCCAACAATTCTCTCGGTTCCGCCGGGTGATTAGCCTTAATCGCCTTGACCCTCCATCAAGTGAATATTGGTAAGACCATATATGTTGCTTTTTCAAATGAACATGAGGCAGGCGGCACTGTCAAGAAATAATCCTTAGGGTTTACATTGTTGTTGACATGATGCCATCGCCATTGATACGTTGATTTTAGGAGCATTAAGACGGTAAGGGTTGTGGGGATTATTGGATAGATGGTATTACCAATAATAAATATTTGCGGGAATGCCCTTGCTTGGGTGATCATGGCAGCAGGAAACAAAGGGAGGCTGGATCATCATGAAAGCTCTGATTAAAAGATTTGAAAGCATTTTGGGTAAAGACAACGTCTTCCGGGATGAAACGGATCGGGCAACCTATTCCTATGATGCCGCGGTCCTCGATCCGGCCCTTCCTTCCCTCGTCCTTCGGCCAACCTCGAGCGAAACCCTGGGCAAGGTGGTGGGGCTGTGCAACGAGCATGCTCTGCCGCTGACCGTGCGCGGGGCCGGCACCAACCTCAGCGGCGGGACCATCCCCAAAGCGGGGGGCGTGGTGGTGCTCACCAACGCTTTGAATCGAATTATCGAGATCAATGAAGAAGACCTCTATGCCGTGGTTGAACCCGGTGTGGTGACGGCCAAATTCGCGGCGGCGGTGGAGGCGAAGGGGCTCTTCTATCCCCCCGACCCCGGCAGTCAGGCGGTTTCGACCCTCGGCGGCAATGTCGCGGAAAATGCCGGAGGGCTTCGCGGGTTGCGCTACGGAGTGACCCGCGACTATGTCATGGGGCTCGAATTCTTTGACGTCAACGGTGAGATCGTCAAGGCCGGTGCTCGCACCGTAAAGTGTGTTACGGGCTACAATCTGGGCGGTCTCATGGTCGGATCCGAAGGCACCCTGGGCGTTTTTGACAAGATCATCCTCAAACTGATCCCCATGCCGCCTGCAAGAAAGGCCATGATGGCCATATTCAACGATATCAATAAAGCCTCGGAAACGGTTTCGGCGATCATTGCCCACCGCATCGTTCCGGTGACCCTCGAGTTCATGGACAACTTCACCATTCGCGCCGTGGAGGATTTCAGCCATGCGGGACTGCCCGTGGACGCGGCGGCCCTGCTGCTCATCGAAGTCGACGGCCATCCCGTGCAGGTGGAAGAGGATGCCGAGAAGGTGGAATCCCTCTGCCGGCAGATGGGGGCCATGAGTATTCGCGTGGCTCAGGATGCGGCGGAGCGGGACAAGGTGTGGGAAGCTCGGCGGGCGGCCCTTTCGGCGCTCTCCAGGGTCAAACCCACGACGGTGCTGGAAGACGCCACCGTGCCGCGGAGCAAAATCCCGGCTATGATTCGCTCCATCGAAGAAATCGCCAAGAAATTCAATTTGACCATCGGGACCTTCGGCCATGCCGGCGACGGCAACCTCCATCCCACGATCCTCACGGACCGGCGCAACCATGAAGAATGGGAGCGGGTGGAAAAGGCCATTGACGCCATTTTCGACCGAGCCCTGGCGCTGGGAGGGACCCTTTCCGGTGAGCATGGCATTGGTATGGCCAAATCGCGGTTCCTGGAGAAGGAAACCAGCAGGGCCACCATCCTCTATTCGCGGCGCATCAAAGCGGCCCTCGATCCCAAGAACATTCTGAATCCCGGCAAGATCATAGGAGATTAGCCATGGCCGATATGAAGCAACTTGCGGGACTGATCAAGGAGCTGGAAGACCAGCTTGTCGTTTGCATGCGCTGCGGGATGTGCCAGGCGGTTTGCCCGGTCTTTGCCGAAACCGGGCGCGAGGCCGATGTGGCGCGCGGGAAACTCGCCCTCCTCGACGGCCTCGTCCAGCAGATGTTTAAAGATCCCAAGGGGGTGAATGACCGCCTGATGCGCTGCCTCCTCTGCGGTTCCTGCTCCGCCAACTGCCCCAGCGGGGTAAAGGTGCTGGATATCTTCATCAAGGCCCGCGCCATCCTCACCGGATACATGGGACTTCATCCCCTGAAGAAGGCCATTTTCCGAGGCATGCTGGTCCGTCCGGAATTCTTCGACAGCCTCATGGAATGGGGTTCGAAGCTCCAGGGCATCTTCGTGAAACCGGTTGACGACCTGCTGGGGACATCCTGCGGGCGCTTGTCCTTACCCCTGGGAGACCGCCACTTTAAGGCCCTCGCGCCGACCGCCTTTCACCAGATGGTGAAACCCATGAACACGAGTCCCGGGGCATCCGGATTGAAGGTGGCCTTCTTTGTCGGGTGCGTCATTGACAAGGTGTTTCCCAACATTGGAGAAGCGGTGATGCGCACCATGGAGCATCACGGCGTCGGAGTGTATCTTCCTGAAGATTTTGCCTGCTGCGGCATTCCCGCCCTTGCTTCGGGAGATACCGTGGCTTTTGACCGACTGGTTCGCCACAATCTGCGAAGATTCACCGCGCAGCCTTTCGACGTTCTCATTACCGCCTGCGCCACCTGCACCTCCACCATCAAGAAGCTCTGGCCGCTGATGGCCGAGGAACTCTCGCCCGAAGCGCAGAATCAGGTGGCGGCAATCGCCGCGAAAACGATGGAAGTGAGCCAGTTTTTGGTTGATAAACTGGGCGTTGGTCGGGTAGATTCTGAGAGGTGATGATAAAAAGGTCTTACTCACTTACCACGATCCCTGCCACCTGAAGAAGTCCCTGGGAGTGGCGGCACAGCCGCGCGCTTTGCTTCAGGCCAATCCCGGATATCGCTTCAAGGAGATGGTCGAAGCCGATCGCTGCTGTGGTATGGGGGGGAGTTTCAATTTGCAGCACTATGACATTTCCGCAGCCATCGGCAAGCGCAAGCGAGACAACATTGTGCAGTCGGAGTGTGAGGTCGTTGCCACGAGCTGCCCGGCCTGCATGTTGCAACTCACGGACATGCTCTCGCAGGCGGGTGACCGAGTCCGGGTGAAACATGTCATTGAGGTGTACGCCGAGTCTTTGACCTAGAAAAGCGTATTGGACCCGTTTTTATGTTAAAGCCAATTAAGCCCAAGCGGATGTCCGATCAGGTCTTCGAGCAATTGAAGGACCTCATCTTTCGGGGACACCTCAAGCCCCGGGAACGCTTGATGACCGAGCGCGAACTGGCTCAAAATTTGGGCGTCAGCCGACCGACGGTGAGGGAAGCCATCAACAAACTGGTGGCGATGCATTTGCTCGAGCACCGTCAGGGACAGGGAACCTTTGTGAACCCGCCAACCGCCGGCGCTGACAAGAATCCTCTCGCGGCAGTTCTCAATGGGCAGGATGCCGGGTTGATGGATCTATTGGAAGTGCGGCTGGGGTTGGAATGCAACGCCGTGGCCCTGGCCGCCCGGCGGGCCACGGAGGAAGATGTCCGCGAGCTTGAGAAGTGTGTGCGGGAAATGGCGGTGGCGGTCGGCGAGGGAAACCTGGGGAGCGACGCCGACATTACTTTTCACATGGCGATTGCCTATGCCACGAAAAACATCGTCCAGATCCATATCATGAAAAGCCTTTATGACCTCCTTTTCTATGGCATCCAGGAGAACCTGCAGCACTTGTATACGGAACCGATCAATCTGGACAAGGTTCTGCAGCAGCATACCGACATTCTCAATGCCATTCGTCAGCGCGATCCGGATGAAGCCTATGCCGCAATGAAGCGGCACATCACCTTTGTGCAGGACTACTTCAAGGAACGAAATATAGGGTAAGAGCAGCGAAGAGTTTTGTCTGAATAAGAGAGGCAGGAGGCAGAATGAATGGTGCAACCTGACCATGCTGATGGCCGCCCGTCTGCCCCCGGCCTTGCAATCCGACGATTCCCATAGTACCCGACCATCTAGAAGAATACCTTTTGGTGTTTTCGTGCAAGGGGAGGTGGTTCTGCCCGAGTTGCCGTTCCAAGAAAACCATTCAGTTCGGGGAAGACGCGCCCAACGACATCCTCTATCCCGTTTCCCATCGACAGTTCGTCTTCAGCATCCCGATCATCATAAACCGGAAGGGGGTTCAACTCGCAGCGGCGCACTCTGCTTCGATCTGTTTACCTTCGGCTTTCTTTTTGTGCCACTGATAGGCAAGTCCCAGGCCCAGCATGACGATCCCGACGACGTCGGTGAGCATGCCCGGGTCGATCAGCATGAGACCCGCCACAAAAAACCACACCCGCTCCCACCACCTCATCGAGGTCTGACAATAACCGATCATGGCGACCCCGGCTCCGAACATGCCGCAGCAGGCCGTGACCAGGTTCTGGATCATCCCCAGGGGTGTAACCCCGATCAGGAGCATCGCGGGGTTGTAGACAAAGATGTAGGGTACCAGAAACGCGCCAATGGCCAGCTTGGTTGCGATGAAGCCGGTTTTCATGGGGTCGGCTCTGGCAATCCCTGCTCCGGCGTAAGCCGCCAGGGCCACCGGGGGGGTGAGGTCGGCAATGATCCCGAAATAGAAGACAAACATGTGGGCCGCCAGGGGGTGGACGCTCAGCAGAACGAGGCCGGGGGCGGCGATGGTGGAGGTGATGATGTAGTTGGCCGTGGTGGGTACGCCCATGCCCAGAATAAGGGAAGTGATCATGCTGAAGAAAAGGGTCGGCAGGAGGTAGCCGTGGGCCAGTTCGATGAGGCCGTGTGCCACTTTCAATCCCAAGCCGGTAAGCGTCACCACGCCGATGATGATTCCGGCCGTGGCGCAGGCGCAAGCCACGCCAATGGCATTGCGGGCGCCCTGTTCGAACGCGTCCGCGATGTCGCGCGGGCTCATCCAGGTCGATCTCCGGAGATAAGACGCCAGGACACAGAGAATAAGGCCCATCAGGGCGGCGTAGAGCGGGGTGTAGCCCCAAAGCAGGAAACCGATGATGGCGCAGAGCGGAAGAAAGAGATAGCCCCGCTCCACCATCACCCGGCCGAACCGGGGCAACTCATCGCGGTCCATCCCCCGCAGTTTGCAGCGCTTGGCTTCATAGTGCACTTCGATAAAGATCCCGAAAAAATAGAGGCAGGCGGGAATAGCAGCGGCCTTGGCGATGTCGAGATAGGGAATGTTGAGAAACTCGGCCATGATGAACGCGGCGGCACCCATAACGGGGGGCATGATCTGACCGCCGGTGGAAGCCGAGGCTTCCACCGCAGCGGCGAATTCGGGTCGATAGCCCAAGCGCTTCATCATGGGAATGGTGAAAGCGCCGGATTGGACGGTATTGGCAACCGAACTTCCAGACACCATGCCTTCGAAAGCGCTGGTGACGACCGCGACCTTGGCGGGTCCGCCGGAGGCCCATCCGGCAATGGCATTGGAGATATCGATGAAAAGCTGTCCCAGGCCGGATCTTTCACTGAAAGCCCCGAACAGGATGAATAAGTAGATGAAACTGGCCGACACGCCCAAGGGAATGCCCATGATCCCTTCGGTGGTGAAGTACATGTGAGAGGCGATCCGCTGCAGGGAGTAGCCTCGATGGGCAAGGAATCCGGGGAAATAGGGCCCGAGGTAGGCATAAACGAGAAAGGTGGTCGAGATGATCACAATGGGCATCCCCACGGCGCGGCGCGCCGCTTCCAGGGTCAGCAGGATGCCGCAGCCGGCGATGACAAAATCCACCGGGAGAAAATCCCCGCCCGCCTCCATGATGCGCGTGTAATTGAGCACGACGTAAAGGCCTACAAATCCGGCAAAGGCGGCCAGCAGATAATCGTACCATCGCAGACGATCAGAATCCTTGGAACTGCGAAAGGGAAAGAGCAGGTAGATGAGGACGAAGACAAAAGACAGGTGCACGGAACGCTGAAGTTGGGCCGGCAACAGCCCGAAGGCAGCAGTGTAGACCTGAAAACCGGAGAAGGCCACGCCGATCCAATAGACAATCCATCGGGGCATCCCGAAAAGTCTCCGGGTGGCAGACTCCTTGTCGACCTTCCGCAGCAGTTCTTCCAATTCCTCCTTGGATACTTCGTCAGTATCCGGGAGGGGAGTGTCTGTGGACTGCAGCTCAAGCTGATCCTTGTCTTCGTGGTTCATCACCTGCACCTGCCTTTCATGGCGGCAAGAAAAGAAACCATCCTAACCCGAAAAACCACTGCCGTTCCCGGCTCAGCCAGTTCGGCGAGGAGAAACTGCCGTGCCTTGATCGTCAGTCTGTGGTTGGCAACCTCACCCACCCGGAGGATGATCTCGGGAACCGGTCGGTTCACGCTCCACTGGAGCCACCCGCCCGGCATAACGCTGAGCTGCCCTTCGTCGGTGGTGTCGTCCGGCATCCCGGCGCCGAAGGCGTCAAACACGGATTTAACAATCACAAGATGGTCACCCTGGGCTCGCAGGGTGTCAAAGACCGGCCGCTTGTTCACGGAATGTATGAAGGAGAGGACAAACTCGTCGCCCACCTTCATGGGCGTGCACCAGAGAACCTGCCCCGTGCTGACCCTGCTGATCTCCAGCACATTGATCCCGGGGTAGCAGAGCCCCCCAAACCGGCGCTTGTCAGCAGGAAAAGCAAGATCAATCGACGTCGCATCGCATCCTATGAGATGTCCTCCCCGAGGCGGATCGCCTGCCGGGGGAGGACACTCACTGTTTAAGACCGACTCCGTCTCGGAAACCGAGTCGGTCTCTCGAATTACTTCATGGTACCCTTTTCCTTGTAGTACTTCACGGCGCCGGGGTGGAAGGGAATGGAGGCGCCCTTGACGGCTTTTTCGAGGCTCAGTTCCTTCCCTTTGGCATGCGCTGAGGCCAACTCCGCCTGGTTGTCGAACAGGGCCTTGGTGAGATTGTACACCACGTCGTCCTTGAGCTCGGAGGAGACAATGAGCACCGCGTTCACCGCCACTGTGCTGACATCCGCGGTCTGGCCCTTGTAAGTGTTGGCGGGGACTTTGGCGGCCGAGAGAAAGGGGTACTTCTGAGTCAGCTTCTGGGCGATGTCGTCGGGGATGTTGAGGATCCTGACCTCATGTTGCGTGCTGATGTCCATGATGGCGGAATTGGGGATGCCGGCGGTCACAATGAAGGCGTCAATGTGTTTGTCCTTGAAGGCTTCGGCGCTCTCCGAAAAGGAGAGGTATTGGGCGTTGACGTCTTCCTTCTTCAGGCCATAGACATCGCACAGTTGCCGGAAATTCGCTTCCGTGCCACTACCGGGAGCCCCCACCCCTACCTTCTTGCCTTTGAGGTCGGCAAAGGTCTTGACTGGACTGTCGCTTCTCACCACCACCTGAATGATTTCGGGATAGAGCACGGCCACCGCCCTCAGCGCCGTGAGCGGTTCCTTGAAGGCTTCCTTGGCATTGTAGGCGAAATCTATCGTGTCGCTCTGGACCAATGCCAGTTCAGCCTCTTTTTTGTTAACCAGGCGGACGTTTTCAGCAGACGCGCCGGTGGCTTGCGCCGTCACGTTCATGCCGGGAATCTTGGAATTCCAGATTTTTGCCATGGAGCCGCCGAACGGGTAGTAAGTACCGGCAGTGCCGCCGGTGGCGAGAATCAGTTTAACGTCTTCAGCCTGAGCAGCCGTGAAGGCACCCACCAGAAAAAGGCACAGCAGGGAAACACTTAAGATTCTCTTCATGGTCAATCTCCTTTTCGATCAGTTCGTTTCGTTGAGTTTCGGCCAATAATCTGAAGGATTTCATGGCGATCATACTATATGAGCATTGTTCTGGTGTCAACGACCTCACAGTCAGGACCGATGAAAAAACAGATCACACGTTCCAGTATTGCATATCAGGGCCAAATCGGCAAAGATGGGCATGTCTCAACAATTTTTCCTGCTTGAGGAGGAGGGCGAATTCATGCACGAGAAATATCGTGTCATTCAGTTTGGGGTCGGCCCCATTGGTCTCCGGACCGTGGAGTATCTTTCGGAGAAGCATGCTATTGAAATCGTGGGGGCCATCGATGCCGATCCCCGCAAGATCGGCGCAGACCTGGGAGAATTGGCCGGATTCTCCGAGCCCCTGGGGGTCACTGTCCGTGGTGACGCTGCGGAAGCCTTGCACGAACTGGAAGCTCATGCGGTTATCCTGACCACGGCTTCGAGCCTGGGAAAAATTCACCCGCAAGTGCTGCAGATCGTGGCGAGCGGGAAAAATGTCGTTTCCAGCTGCGAGGAATTGACCTTTCCGTGGTTCAGCCAACCTGAAATCGCTTCCGATATCGACCGCGCCGCCAAAGAAAACGGGGTTTCGGTGCTCTCCACAGGGGTGAATCCGGGCTTCCTCATGGATTTTCTTCCCCTCGTGGTTTCAGGGGTCTGTCGTGAAGTGCGCAAAGTCATCGTTGAGCGCATCCAAAATGCCCAGTTTCGGAGGATACCCTTTCAAAAGAAGATCGGAGCCGGGCTGACCGTGGAAGAATTCAATACCAGGGTTGCAGAGGGAGTGCTGCGCCACGTGGGGCTGCCGGAGTCCATGTATATGATCGCTGCGGGTCTTGGCTGGTGTTTGGATGAGGCCAGCGACAGCATTGCCCCGGTGATTGCCACGGAGCGCACTGTTACGCCCGCGCTCACCATCGACCCGGGGCGCGTGACCGGCGTCAGACAGATCGGGCGGGCTTTCGCTCAAGGTCGAGAGGTTATCAACCTGGTGTTCCAGGCTACGGTCGGTGAACCCAATCCACGGGATCGTATCCTTATCGAAGGCTCCCCTAACATCGAGATGGCCATAAAGAACGGCATCAACGGAGATATCGCCACCTGTGCCATTCTGGTCAATGCCATTCCGGTCCTGGTGCAAGCTGCGCCGGGCCTGAAAACCATGGCGGATATCGGCATCATCCCGTTCCTGGGCGACTGCTGATCGCCTCCACAAGGAGGGACCAAGGAGGGACGTCATTCGGATGGCGCAAAACCCCTTTGCAGTGTGTTCTCGACAATGATGCGGGGTGCCATGAATTGGAGCAGATAGTCCGGCCCTCAAGCCCTGGGAACCAAAGCCGGACATTTTGAACCCGCCGAACGGATGGCGGTGGCACGATTCTGAGCCTTGGTGGCTTGGATTTCATTTTTAGCAGCGCGCTCGTCAGCATTTTCGGCGCGAACCCAAAGTTGGACCATGGCCTGCTCATGTTTGAGCCGTCGTTGCCCGATTCCCACCTGGAAGAAGCAATCAAGGAGATTCGCCAGGCCGCCTTGACCTTCGCCTCGGAGCCTTGAATGCTGCGGTCTCTGCCCTTTCGAAGTTTCTCTTCCAGATAATCTTCGGCTTGAAGGACAGTGGCTTGGGTCACCCGATCCACGGTGCTTGCACTGAGCCCGAACCCGTAGTGTTCTTCAAACCGCTTGCTGGCTCGGGCAAAGGAATCTTCGATTCCGAAATCGGTCAGTGCGCGATTGACCGTCTCTGTGCGACCATTATGGGTGATTCCCATATCCACCAGAGGCTTCGAGCTCTCTCCCTCTTTCCACAGATAGGGTGAGCTCAGCTCCATGGCCCCAAAGATGACATTGTAGGTTATCATGCTATTTCTATTCGGTTTCAGGCCTTGGGCTTTTTTTTTGCCACTTTTACTTCACACGTCTCTTGAAGAACAAGCTTGCTGGTCTGCAAACCGATCTCACGGACAAGCCCGGCAATGTCTCCATCAATTGTCCTGGCTCTTGCACTCAGATCGCCTTCTTCCTGGAGGATCTTTTTCGCCAACTGCTTGCTGATCTCGGCAACGAAGTCTACATACGCATCCTTCTTCATTGGCATATCTCCTTGTGAGGGGTGAGAGTTTCCCACCCTTCCTTACCAGGAGAATTGGTATTTGTCCAACCTTACCTAACTGAAATGTTTACTACTTTTTATACCAACATCCGTGATTTGCACACGGCATCTTGGAATGACTGGCTGGTGATGGCATAGGCGATCTCACAGGAATATTTACCGGTCTTTTTATCGATGCAGTGACGTTCGATGACGAATGCCTGCCCAACATAGGGAAAGTTGAGGTAGTCGTTGAGCTCTGTGGTAATCAAGATTTTGCGGGTTTCAATGCGGCCATGAACGGGAGGCGCGTGATCAATGAAATCCGGTTCCTGTCGGTTCCGAAAGTAGCGTTCGATGTCTGCAAGGAGTGTGGGTTGGTTTCCTTTGACGGTGAAGTGATAGTGCGCCTCACGTTTTTTGACCAAGTAGTCGGCGAGGTCGCGCTGGGTCAGAAGGGCATCCGCCGTAATGACTTTGCCTTTGATATCTATGCCATCAAGGAGCGGGATGGCCGTCTTGATCTCGATCGTGCGTTTGGCCTCTTCATCGCCTTCCCGGGGCAAGGTTACCTACTTTTTTTGGGTGTAGCAACTCTTGGTCTCATGACCGATGGCGCGCATGATGTGGGTTTGATAACCTTGTTTATCGATGGCGTTGCACATCGTTTTGCCGTCGATTGCAAGACTTTTGTCTTGTTTCCCGTAGACTTCGTTCCACTGTTGCAGGGCACTGTCCAAATGCAAGGGATCGACACGGATAAGGACATCGCGAATGACGTACTCGCTTGGAACGACATAGCGGCCATGTTCATAACGGCACCGGAAACGTTCACGTGCTTTTACGCCAAGGCTATTGGCCCAGTCCGAAATGGCTCGATAGCCATGCATACCGCATAAGACTGCTCCGGCTGCGATAGCCAGGACGGTGGAAAGTCGATGGCGTCGTCCTTAAAGGTTTCAAGCAAGACCACGGGATGGCCAAAGGTGCCTTGCCAATCAGCGGGAAGTCTCTTTTGGCACAATGACAAAATGCGAGAACCCAAATTTGGGACATGCCAGTCGGGAAGGATCAGAAAACGGCTATTGTTGACTACTAATTTCAGGCGATCATATTGATGACGTGAGCTCCATCCGATCCACTGATCCCGTGCCGCGCACTTTCATGCTGCGGCAGAAAAGTTCAGAAGAGCCACCCATTGGTCCTGCCATAGGGCAATGTACCAAAGAGTTTCGCTGATCTTGGGCAAGCGTCCCAGGTAATGATGTTCTTGCATCAGATGCTGATAGCGCTCTTCTTCGGCTCGCCCAACCGGCCGAACAAGGATCGCTCGCAAATTCAAAGCAGACTTCCTCCAGCGCTGAAGTATTAGGAGGTACCCTTTATACATGATTGGATGGGGTTTGACCAGAGTTCACCTTAAGTCAACGAATTATTTCTTTGATAATGCCAGAACAAGTCCACCGTGCCATATCTGTTTGCATCGATGCCGATCGTCTGGTAGATTGTACTCAATGGGGCAGTTCTTCGTTTAACTTTCCTGGCAGGGACACCGACACACAAGGGAAAAGAACTTCAATTGAGCCAAGGGGGTGTGACATGAGGAAAAGAATCCTGTATTCAAGTCTGATCGCTGTTTTTTTCGTTCTTTCACTCGTTGTTTTGGCAGAAGCCGGAATCGTGAAGTTTCCGGTAGTGGTCAAGTGGGATGCCTTGGGTCACTACGAGGTATCGACCGATATCTTTCTCGTGAACTTGACAGGTTCTCCGGTTATTGTTGATCTTGATCTCTATACCAAGGACGGTGTCAAAATGGGCTGCGGGGTGATGCCCGCCGTCACCATTCCAGCCAACGGTACTCGTCATATTGCACCGGCGGGATGTTTTGCCATCGCCATTGGGGTACCCCTCGATTTTGAGGGCATCGGCGTGATCAAAAAGGCCCCTGCTGATTCTCTGAGCATCTATTGGCGGATTTATGATAAAGGCGCCGACCCGCCCGAACTGATCGATCACGGGAAGGAAACCCCGTAGAGGGCATCGCCGGCAGGGAGACGCGCCTCTTTCTGCTGTGCGGAGGTGATCCGTTTGATCTGCCCCGAATGATTGTGCCGGCCCTGAAGTTGAGCTGTGCTGGTCGATGAGAAGGTATGGCCGCAAAGGGCCGCCCGGGATGGGTCCAACAGTGAGCTGCCAGAGGCGGTCTGGAGCGGCGGCATCCTGAACCGTGCATCAGCATCCGCCCGTTCCCGTTCCAGATTAAACCACTGGCCGCTGAAAATCCTGCCCCGGTTTCATCCAGACCGGACATCATCCGTCACGCCCCGGGTTACGCTGACAGCCCCGCCCTGTCGATCCGGTCGATGAAGGACGGTTTGCGGGCATGGTCCTGGCGCAGTCTCGTGATGCGCAGTCTGAAATCGCGGCTGTCTTTCTTGCGGGTCGCCAGATCCCGGAGATCAACGAGGAGCTTGACGGCCAGGTCATAGTTCTTCGGTTGTTTGGTGGCAATCAGGGTATCGACTTCGCTCCAAAGCTTGGACTCGCGTCCAGTGAGCCCGTCGAGGCGTTGCTCCCGGGCAAGAGCCGCCTCCCGCTCGCGGCGCGCTTGTTCCCGGGCCTGTCGCTCGGCTTCGAGACGCTGCCTCTCCCTGCTGTGGGTCTCTGCTGCCTCGAGGAGCTCGCCCACGGTTCTCCGTGTTCTCGACAACGGTGTAACCCCACCCGATTGGTGTTTCAGAAACCGCTGAAGCAGTTCTGCGACCAAGGTCTGCTCGCCATCCAGGATAAGTCGGGTGAGCACCTCGTTCTTCTCATCCCCGGGGAGGGCGGCGATCCAGGCCCGCACTGCATCCGGCCGAAGGGTCTCTTCCTGCAGGGGCTCACTGGCCTGCGCGGCAACCTGCAGGAGGTCATCATCGATCCGCAGGAAATCGGCCAGGCTGGCCAGCGAGGCACTCAATTGGCCGAGAGCGGATGGGACAGGTGGTTCGGCCGCTTCCGCTTCAAGCTCACCCGTCTGGACCCGGAGAAGCCACCCCAGATAAAGCGCCCGGAGATCTCCCCGTGCCAGCTCGGCGCGGACCGAGATCAGCGAGGAGAGTTGCCCCTCACCCTCCACCCAGTCGCCACCTTTATCATCATCCGACACGAAAGAGAGGATGATTTTGCCGTTGCTCTCCTTTGCTGAGGCGTTTTCTCCCCCGCAATACTCGCTCACCAAGGCGAAGTCCAGCAGTCGGGAAGGGAGCCGCAGCTTGAGGACGTGCGTACCCCAGTTGGCGAGGTAGAGAAAAGCGTCGAAGTATTTTTCCATCCACAGGTTCTCATTGCCCTTGAAACTGCCCCAAGAGTAGTCGACGACGAGACTCGTGGGGGTTATTTGAGCACGACTCGAATATGCCCTCAATTCGCGCATCTCCTTATCGGTCAGAGGCCGGTCGATGGCCTGGAATTCATAATATTGATACTCACTCATAGATGCTCCTTGTTCTTCTGATTCGGTTTCTTGTCCGCCCCCCCGTTCACCTCGCTTGAAACTCGCTTTCAAAACGGAAAGCCCTTCTCGTTTTCCTCTTCGAGGGGTGCATCGGCTATGTCCAAAGCTTCTTAGACCGCGTTGGCAATTTCTTCGCCGTCGGCAACGAAGAAATCGACCAGCACCCTCCTCCCTCCCGGGGGTGAATCGTGACCACCGCATCAATCGCGGCAAGCGGCAACATCTTCTATGACCAAAGGTATGGACTAGGGTTTAATATACAAGGTATCGAAGGGCGAACCTTTCGTTCATGCTTAATTACCTTAGCACGAACGCGGGGCTTTTCATCCATTTGTTATGACCGGAAGGTCAAAACCGTTGGTCTGCCTGTTCAACCCATCATGTGTTCGAAGAGAGAGGTTCTCGCGTCTTCGATCGCTTCAAGCCGGTTCACCACCCGGGAGGTGATGTTCAGGCTCCCTGTGATGGGTTCGAGCAAGCGCTGCAGATCGCTTTTTGAAAGCAACACTTGCTCCGGCAGGGAAGCACCTCGCTCCAGGAGTTCGAAGAGCCCTTTCTGAAAAGCCGACAGATGTGCGGGATGGGGCACAATTTCGCATTCGAGCACAAGGCCTGAGTACCGATCGACAACCAACATGACGTAGGGGAAAAACGGCCTGCCCTTGCCCTCTCTAACCGGCATGGGCGCAAAAAAGAGATCCGCTTCCCAAGTCATACCCCGTTGCACTTTTTTGCCCCTGAGCCGTTGCAGGTCTGCCTCGGTTATGACATCCGGCGGTACTTCCCGTTGGACTTTCTCTCGGAGAGCGGCCGGCTTCAGATGCCGGGTTTCCCACACCACCCCGTCGCCCTCCGCTCGTGAGACCTGGACCAGGTAGAGTCCTTTCTTGACCTTTTTGAGCAGGGTCTCATCTTCCCTAATCATCAGGGCGACTTCTCGTCCCCGCTCGAGGGCGGTCGTGAGAAACCGTGCTTCGCCCTGGTTGAGATGCCAGGGATAATAGCCCGGCACATGACTTCTGAATACCGGCCAGGCATTGCGTCCCCGGAATTTCAGGCCAAGCTTCTTGATGATCGCCAAATCCTCCGAGTCGAGCAACTTCCTGTCCTCAAAGGAAGCGAGCAGGCAGTCTTGCGTGTACAGAAGATCTTCTCTCCCAGTTCTCCCCGCCTGTATGTCGTGATAAGCCTCGAGGCCATCAGTGCCCACATAGACGCCCAGGCCGAAGAGTTCGCCCAGTGCGCCCATGATGCAACAGTAGCCGATTTCTCCGTTTTCAGGGTTTTGCACGCCGAAGATCTGGTCATCGTCCATCCAGGCCCAGGCTTCTGTCTTCTTGAACTCGATGGCGGCGGCGAACAGTTGCTTCCATTCCTGCACCGATGGGGGCGAATCGTCGATGGTCTCATGGTCGTCCTTTCGAATAATCAGAGGCGGAGAGGCACAGCTTCTTTACGCTCCGGTTCACGGCTGCGGCTTCGGGAATTCCGGCAGCTGCACGCGGAGCAGGTCTTCACGCGGGTTGAGGCGTTCGATCTTGACCTTCACCATCTCGCCGGGTCGCACCTGGTTTCGTTCAGTAACCGGCGCGTTGGCCTCGATGAGATAGTCCGCGATGAGGAGGTGGGCGAAGCGGCCATTTGCCGTCAGAACGAGGGCGTTGAGGGTCTGCATGTCTTCCTGTTCGAGGTATTTGAGGATCCAATATCGGCTCCACTTGCGCTGAACCAAAGTGATCTTCGCCTGGGTGACTCCCAGCCGGGTGATCACCTGGCGCAATTCATCCTCGCCGTAAAGCCCGGTCCCGGTCGCGAGCACCTGTTTCAGTTGGCGTTGCACGACAAGGTCGGCATAGCGGCGAATAGGAGAAGTGATGGTGGTGTATTCCGGCATCGCGAGACTGCAGTGGGGCAGAGGACGGGGTTCGATCTCCGCGCGGGCGAAAAGCCGCCGCTGCCGGTAGATTCGAAACAGCTCGTGTTCGCTCTGGGTAAAATCGGTTTCCTGCCGGCACTCGGCCTGGCCGCGAAAAATTGCCGGGATCTCCTGCCGGGCCAGATAGGATGCCGCCAAGCCATTGGCCGCGATCATCCATTCCGAAACCATGATCTGGCTGGGGGTTTCCTTTTCATAGCGGGAGACCTGAATCATTCCGGCCGCGTTCACGTAAACCTGGATTTCCGGGAGAGGAAGAATGACGGCCCCGCGGGCCAGCCGTTGGGCACGGAGTTTTTCGGCCAGGGCATGGAGAATCCTCAGCGTTTCGTCCTCCCGGCACCGCTCATTGACTTCATGATAGGTCATTTGCCGGTGCACCCTGACCACACTGGGGACAATCTCCTGGTGATGGATCACCCCTTCGTCGTCCAGGTGCATGATAAGGCTCAAGGAGAGGTGGTCTTCCCCGGCGCGCAGGCTGAAAAGCCCTTCCGAAAGCGAGGGCGGAAACATGGTGATCCGCCCGTCGGGAAGATAGATGGAACTCACCCTGGCCTCGGCCTCGCTGTCCAACTCATCACCGCGGGCGATAAATTCGGCGACATCGGCAATGTGCACTCCGACCTCGTAGAGCCCGTTTTCGAGGATACGCAGGCTGAGGGCATCATCGAAGTCCCGGCTGAGGGCGCTGTCGATGGTGATCGTGTCGAGCTCGCGCAGGTCTTTCCGGCGATTGTCGTCCCGGGAAGTGGAAATGTTTGAGGCTGCCAATTGGTCCGCCAGGGTGGTAACGCGTTCCGGAAAATCAGGAGAGATCCCCTGTTCGTGCAGATAGAGGTTCTCATTCTCGTGCCAGATTCCCAAGCGGACCAGCAGGCGGAAAGCCGACTGGGACTGCTGAGGAATGTCGGCCCTCTTCAACAGCTCCTTCACGAAGAGAAACACCGGGGATTCCTGGCCGTGCAGGCAGAAGTCCTTGAGGTCCTCGATGAGCTTCGCTTCAAGGCCGACGAGGGCAGGGCGGGATTTCCGGTTCCAGATCGACCGGAGCCATTGGGAACCCTCTTCGAGCTGAAATTCCTTTTCCCTTTCCCTTTCCATCTCAAGGCGCCGCTGGTCGATCTTTTCCTGAGAGTTGGCGTGAAATTTCCCGTCCTTGAATTGAAAGTAAAGGCGTTCCTGCAGCAGCACCCGCTGCATTGCGGCAACATGATGCTCGGTAATGGCTTCGGCGAAGACGAACTCGGCCAGATCACGCGCCGTGAAGCCGACCGTCTCCCCCTCGACCAGCGACCAGAGCTCCTCCGCATCGACCGTTGCCATGAGCCTTCTGCGCAGGGCGGCGATGCTGTTGAGGCTTTGCACCATGTCGTCCCGGGTCGATTGCACCTTGAGGAGTTGGCTTCCGAAATGAAGGATACGGCTGGACGCGAGGTTGATCTCACGATTCTGTTGGGTGAGCACATTCAGTCGCTGGTTCTTGCACGCCAGGCAGACACCGCAGAGGATTTCCTTGGCTTCGAAAAATTCAAGCACCGTGCCCGCCGGAATTTCCTGAGGTTCCTGCTGGCTCATGATCGCTCCCCTGCCTTGGCCACTTTTTTGATCTCCTTGAGGTAGGATTCGATTCCCACCGTGATTCCTTTTACCAGGTTCTGCTGAAATTGTCTGTCCTTCAGACGGCATTCATCTTTGGCGTTGGAAATGAACGCGGTTTCGATCAGCACACCGGGCATTTCCGCTCCGAGGAGCACGAGAAAGGGGGCCTGTTTGACTCCCAAGTCACGCACCTTATCGCCCTTTGCTCTGAGTTTGGCAACGATATTGCGCTGCACATTCTTCGCCAGCGCCTCCGATTCAGCGATTTTGGTAGTGAGGAGGAGCTTCTGAAGCAGGGCTCTCAGGTCACTCAGGGTCTTTTTTGAGGGGGCATTTTCAAGAGCAGCCACGCGGGCCGATTCCTGATCTTTGGCGAAGTTCAGGGAATAGGTCTCGATGCCGCTGAGGCTGGGGTCCTTGTGCGCATTGGCGTGGATGGAGATAAAGAGATCGGCCTTGGCCGTATTGGCAATGCGGGTTCGTTCATCCAAAGCGATGAACTGGTCTCGCGTGCGGGTGAGGATGACTTTGCATCCGAAGGCAGCTTCAAGGCTTTCCTTCAACTCCCGGGCGATGGCCAGCGTGATGTCCTTTTCGGCAACCTGATTACAGCTTATGGCACCCGTGTCTTTTCCCCCGTGTCCGGGATCGATGACAATGAGCTTTACCCCGAGGGCAAACTGCCTTGCCAGACTGGGGAGCGCGGCAAAATGTTCCGAGGCTTTTGGTGAGGCGCCTCTTGACGGCGCCGGTTGACGCATAAGAGCGGTCACCGGCGGCGGCCGGCGCATCATCGGCAGAGAAGATGACGAGCGCGATCGCCACAAGGAGCAGGCGGAGGCTCGGACGGGCTGATTCTTTCAAAGATGCTTTCCTATATTCATGGACCGGGATCAGATGCCTTGGTGCTTCCCCGCCTGAGCTGTTCTTTCAGCGCGTGCAGCATTTGCAGAGCGGCCAGCGGCGTCAGGCGATCGACATCAAGGGACAGGATGCGGTCTCGAAGCCATTCCGAGGTGGGCCTGAAAAGGCTGAGCTGCACTCCCGGTTCCTTGTCGCGGGGGGAGCGCGTCCGCTTCCTGGCAACCGTGCTCTGCGCGAGAAACGTGGTTTCGCCTTTCTCCAACTGGAGCAGAATTTCCCGGGCCCTCTCGATGACCTCGTGGGGCAGCCCCGCCAGCTTTGCCACTTGGATGCCGTAGCTGCGATTGGTTCCGCCCGGGATCAGCTTGTGGAAAAAAAGAATCTCATTTTGCCATTCCTTGATCGCGACATTGAAATTCTTCACGCGGCTGCGGGTGCGGGCCAGATCGGTCAGTTCGTGGTAGTGGGTGGCAAAAAGCGTCTTCACCCCGACCCCCTGCAGATCGTGCAGGTATTCGGCCACCGCCCAGGCGATGCTGAGCCCGTCGAAAGTGCTGGTGCCGCGGCCGATTTCATCCAGGATGATCAAACTTTTGGGCGTGGCCTGGTGGAGGATGTTGGCGCTCTCCTGCATTTCCACGAGAAAGGTGGAGCGGCCCCGCGCGAGGTCGTCCGCCGCGCCGACCCGGGTGAAGATCCGGTCCACAAGGCCGAGGCAGGCCTCGGATGCGGGCACCATGCTGCCGATCTGGGCGAGGAGCACGATGAGGGCTGCCTGGCGAAGAATGGTCGACTTCCCGGCCATATTCGGGCCGGTGATGATCAGTACCTGCCGGCTCTCCTGGTCGAGCTCCAGGTCATTGGGAACAAAAGACCCGGCCGGCAGGAAATGCTCAATCACCGGGTGCCTGCCGTCCCGGATGACAATGGCGTCCCCCTGGTTGATCCGGGGCCGGCAATAGTCGTTGCGCGCCGCAACCTCGGCCAGACCCGCGAGGCAATCGAGGTCGCCGACCAGGTCGGCCATGGTTTGGAGCCGCCTGCTGTGGCTGCTGAGCGTTTTCCGGCATTCATCGAACAGGCGCTGTTCCAGTTCCAGCCGTTTCTCGTCGGCTTCGAGCACTTGGGTTTCGAAGTCCTTGAGTTCTTCGGTGAAAAAGCGCTCGGCATTGACCAGGGTCTGTTTGCGGAGATAATCATCGGGAATCGCCCCCAGGTTGGACTTGGAGATTTCAATGTAGTACCCGAAAACCTTATTGTAGCGGACCTTGAGAGACCCAATCCCGGTCCGCCGACGCTCCCCGGCTTCGTATTGGGCCATCCAGCTCCTGGCATCGCGGCTGAGGCTCACGTAGTGGTCCAATTCGGCATTGACTCCGGGACAGATGACGCCGCCGGCGTTGAAGGTCAGGGGAGGGGGATCGGTCAGGGTGGTCTGAAGAAGCTTGGCGACGTCGGCCAGAGCGTCCCAGGATTCCAGCAGCCCGGCGAGCCTCTTTGCCGTGCAGCCGTGCAAAGCTTCCTGCAGGTCGGGCAAAACCTCGAGGGATTTCTTCAAGGCGACGAGGTCGCGAGGCGTGGCGAGCCCGGCGCTGTTGCGTCCGTTGAGGCGCTCGATGTCGTTGATCTTCTCCAGGCGGGCCCGGATTTCAGTCCTGACCCCGGCCCGCTCGACCAGTTCGGCAACCGCCTGCTGACGGCTGAGGATGTCGGTCAGATCGAGCAATGGGTAGCGCAGCCACTGCTGGAGCTTGCGGCCCCCCATGGGCGTGCAGGTCCGGTCCACAATTCCGAGCAGGGAGCCCTTTCGCCCCTGAAAGCTGGCCGATTGGAAGATTTCCAGGTTGCGGACCGTGGCCTCATCGAGGACCATGTAATCGGAGCGGCTGTAGGGAAGGAGTCTCTTGAGATGGCTGCAGGAGCCGAGGAGGTTTGCCTGCAGGTACGCAAGAATAGCGCCGGCGGACCGAATGCCGGAGGCCATCCCGTGGACGCCGAAACCCTCGAGGGAGTGGACCTCGAAATGCCTGATGAGGCGCTCTTCGGCACGGGTTTTCTCAAAGTCGTCGCCACTCAGAGAAGTTACGGTGAGGTCAAGATGTCCGGGAATCCGGGCGGTCCAGGAGTGGTCCTCATCCTGAGGCAGCAGCACTTCTTTCGGGGAAACCCGGAGGAGCTCATCCGTGAGGGATTCTTCGGAGTCGAGTTCGACAAGCCTGAATTCGGCGGTGGAGATGTCGAGATAGGCCAGCCCGAATTGCTGTTCCCGGTTTCCCCGCGACACCGCGGCAAGGTAATTGGGTTGGTTGGAGAGGCAGGTTCTGGCTTTCGAGAATGAGTCCCGGCGTGATGACCCGGGTCACCTCCCGGCGGACCAGCCCCTTGGCCTGCCTGGGGTCCTCCACCTGGTCACAAATGGCCACTTTCCTGCCGGCCGCAACCAGTTTCGCAACGTAGCCGTCGGCGGCATGGTAGGGCACCCCGCACATGGGAATGGGATTGTCGGCTTGCTTGTCCCTCGAGGTGAGAGCGATCTCGAGAATGCGGGCAGCGGCAACGGCGTCATCCAGAAAGAGCTCGTAGAAATCTCCCATGCGATAGAGAAGCAGGGCGTCGGGGTATTTCGCCTTGATCTCCAAATACTGCTGCATCATGGGGGTCGGTTTGTACATGGTGTTGGGTTCTTCGTTCCTCGTCAGTGCCCATCCGGAAACCCCTCCCTTGGCGGGAGGGGCAGGGGAGGGGGTTGATCAAGTGTCGGTAATCACATCCCTTTTCACCCCCACCCGGCCTCCCCCATCGAGGGGGAGGAGAAATTCGGGGCCTTTCCGGATGGCAACTTGTTAAGAGCAGTGGTCAGTGATCAGTCAACAGTGAGCTGCCCACAGTTTGAGCTTCCGGGTGAAGATTACCTTGAATTTGCACTTTTGTCAGGGTTGATTTTGGATGGCACGAACCCTTTATCGTGCCGGCAGGAAATGATGGGCTCGGAAGGCTCAGTGAAGTCAGCCATACCCGGAGAATAGTGGTTATGTTACAAGAGTTCGTTTTCGGAGGAAGGATGACGGAGGTCGGAGATCGGCAGCCGGAAGTCTGAAGTCACAACTTTAGAGCCAAGAGCCAAGAGCGCTTCCCGGGGAGTTAAACGTTTGGCCCAAGACGAAAGAATTCGCCTTCGCGGCGTGCGCCAGCATAATCTGAAGAATCTCGATCTCGACATTCCCCTTTATCGGTTGATCGCCATCAGCGGCGTCAGCGGTTCGGGGAAGTCGAGCCTGGCCCTGCACACCCTTTATGCCGAAGGACAGCGGCGTTATGTGGAGACTTTTTCACCCTATGCCCGCCAGTTCCTCGAACGGATGGACCCGCCCGAAGCGGACCTCATTGACGGGATTCCGCCGAGCATTGCGATCGAGTCGGGAACGGCCGTTCGGAGTTCTCGGTCGACCGTGGGCACCATCACCGAAATAAACGATTACCTGAAACTCCTTTTTGCCCGGCTCGCCGTGCCGCATTGTCCCCGATGCGGGGAACCCGTGTTCCAGGACAACCCGGAGAGCGTCTATCACAAGCTGCAGAGCCTGCCCGCCGGCAGCCGTCTCCTGGTGACGTTCCCCTTCGCTCCCCAAGTGTCCGGAAGGACTGCTGGAAGAGATAAAGCGACCGGTTCGAGCTCATCGGCTGCCGCAAACCCCCTCCCGGTTCCTCGAGAATGGAGCCGGCCCCTGCTTGCTCAAGGCTTCCTGCGCATTTACCACAACGGCCAAACTCGGGATCTGGAAAGCCTCACCGGTGAAGAACTGGAAGGCCTCTTTTCACAAGAAGTCCTGGTCGTTGTCGATCGTCTGTCGTGGGGCAGAGTGTCGGCCGAGCGGGTAAAAGACTCTTTAACGACAGCCTTCAAAATGGGAAACAACCGTCTCGCCGTGGTTGTTCTTGCCGCGTTCCGAGGCCACCGCGTCCCCGGCGAGTCCAGAGCACAATCCCCCGTAACACAGATAAGGGCTCAGGTGGTCCCCCTTTTGGACAGGGGGATTCGGGGGATTTTCGGACAAGCTCCTCGCCACCAGCCACTCGTCACCAGCCACTCGTCACTCGTCACTCGTCACTCGTCACTTCTCCATCAATTGGTTCAGCTCGGATCTGAGCTGCGCGGCCTGCCACAACGGGGAAACGATCCCGCCGCCGACCCCGAACCTTTTCTCCTTCAACAGCCCGCTCGGCGCCTGTCCCGAGTGCCGGGGGTTCGGGCGGACCATCGGCGTCGATCTCGATCTGGTGATACCGGATCGGCGCCTGTCGTTGATCCAGGGAGCGGTGAAACCGTGGGGCGTCGATCGGGCCGAGTATTCTGATTTGATGGACTTCTGCCGCCGCGCGGGGATCCCGACGACGGTGCCCTTCGAGCAGCTGGACGAAGAGGCCAAGCGTAAAATCATCGAGGGTTCGGATGGGTTCTACGGCATCAAGGGGTTCTTCGAATGGCTGGAGAGCAAAACCTACCGGCTGCACGTGCGGGTCTTCCTTTCCCGCTACCGCGCCTACACTCCCTGCAAGGCCTGCGGAGGCTCCCGTTACCAGCCTGCGGCGCTCCTCTACCGGCTTCGAGGGCTGACGCTCGGTGAATTGAATGCCTTCAGCATTGAAAAGAGCCTCGCTTTCTTCGATGGTCCCTGGCCTGAGCTGGAGCTCGACCCGGCGGCGGCGCTCCTCGTCGGTGAAATCCGCAGCCGGCTGCAGTTCCTGCACCAGGTCGGGCTGGAATATTTGACCCTCGACCGCCAATCCCGCACCCTGTCCGGCGGTGAGGTGCAGCGGGTCCATCTGACGAGAGCCCTGGGGTCGGCGCTGGCGAATGTGCTCTACGTGCTCGACGAACCCAGCGTCGGTTTGCACGCCCGGGACCAGCAGCGCCTCATGACGCAGCTGCGGCGGCTGGTCAACCTGGGAAACACGGTTGCCGTCGTCGAGCACGACCCGGACATGATCCGGTTCTGCGACGAGGTCATCGACATGGGCCCCGGAGGTGGTGAAAGGGGAGGGGAGGTGGTCTACCAGGGGCCGCCCGACGGTCTGGCTGACTGCGGAGCGAGCTTGACCGGCGCCTACCTCAAAGCGAGCCGCTCCGTCGCTCTCCCGGCCCGGCGGCGCCCGCCCGACTGGAACCGGGTATTGAGGGTCAAGGGCGCCCGCGAAAACAACCTGAAAAACATTGCAGTGAGCTTTCCCCTGGGGTTGCTGCTCGGCATCAGCGGTGTCTCCGGTTCGGGGAAGAGCACCCTCGTCAAGAAGACGCTCTATGCCAACTGGCTGAGGTCCCGGGGCAGGGCCACCGACGCGCCCGGCTGGTGCGACGGTCTGGAGGGGCTCGGGTCGGTCTCCGACCTGGTCCTGGTCGATCAGCAGCCCCTCGGGCGAAGCCCCCGGGCCAACCTCCTGACCTACACGCACGCCCTGGACCCGCTCCGAAACCTCCTGGCCCAGACTCCGGAAGCCGTTGCCCGGGGTTATCTACCCGGGCACTTTTCCTTCAACCAGCCGGGGGGGCGCTGTGAACTCTGCAAGGGCGAGGGGTTCGAGCGCGTGGAGATGCAGTTTCTGGCCGACGTCTACATTCGCTGCTCCCAGTGCGACGGCCGCCGCTTCAAGGACGAAATCCTGGACATCAGGGTGCGGGGCCTTTCCATCGCGGACATGCTCGCAGCCACCGCCAAGGAACTCCTGGAACGCCTTGGCGACCATAAACCGCTGGCCGATGCCCTGAAACCGATTGTGACCATCGGCCTGGATTATCTCCGGCTGGGCCAGCCCTTGAGCACCCTCTCGGGAGGCGAGGCCCAGCGCTTGAAGCTGTTGCGCTTCCTGCGCACCGGGGCCGGTCGGGGCGGCGGAGCACCGGAACAGAACGGCGGGCGGACGCTGTTCCTCCTGGATGAACCTACCACCGGCCTCCATCCTCATGACCTGGAAAAGCTCGTGAACGTCCTCCAGCATCTGGTCGATCTGGGGAATACCGTTGCCGTCGTGGAGCACAATCTGGATCTGCTCAAGAGCTGCGACTGGATCATCGATCTGGGACCGGAAGGCGGGGAAGGCGGCGGAGAGATTGTCGTTGAAGGGCCTCCCGAGGTCGTCGCTGCGCATCCGCAGAGCCATACCGGCCGGCATCTCAAACGCCGCCTGGAGGGTAATTCCCAGGTTCCGGGCGTCCCATCCGAGCAGCAACCTTCAGCCTTTTATCCCCCTTTGGCACCAGATGCTTACCCCCCTTTGGCACCAGATGCTTACCCCCCTTTGGCAAAGGGGGGCAGGGGGGATTTGCAAATGCTTGAACCATCTGCCGAAGATGCCCTCCCCGGCGAGAGATTCGGCCCTTTGAAAAGAAGGAATCGCGAAATCGTCGTCAAAGGCGCTCGCGAACACAATCTGAACATCCCGGAGCTGCGCCTGCCGCTCTCCAAAATGGTGGTTCTGACGGGACTGAGCGGCTCGGGCAAGTCCACCCTGGCCTTTGACGTGATCTTTGCGGAAGGCCAGCGCCGCTACCTGGAATGCCTGTCAACCTATGTCCGCCAGTACTTCAAGATCCTCGAGAAGCCCAACGTCGATCAGGTTCTGGGGCTGCCGCCAACGGTGGCCATCGAGCAGCGATCGAGCCAGCTGAGCCGGAAATCGACGGTGGGAACCATCACCGAAATCTATCATTTTTTGAGACTCCTCTACGCCAAGCTGGGAATACAGCACTGCCCGACCTGCGGCCGGGAGTTGACGGCCCTGACCTTCGATCAAATCCTGGCTCTGGTGGAGCAGGAAGCGAAGAAAGGCGAGGCCCGGCTGCTCGCTCCCCTGGTGAGGAGCCGCAAGGGCGTTTACCGGGACCTTTTTCTTCGCCTGAAGAAACTGGGCTTCGACACGGTCCTGGTCGATGGCCGGTGGCTGTCCCTTGACGCAATGCCGAATCTGGAACGGCATCGCGAGCACGACATTGAAGTTCTCGTTTCGCCCCTTGCCGACCAGAGGAGTGTGCCGGGCGATCTGACGGAGGTCGTGCGCCGGGCCCTGGCCCTCGGCGGGGGATCGCTGCACGTCCATGGGGAGGAACGGAAGGTCTTCAGCGAACGTCTCTATTGCGATCATTGCCGGCAGGGCCTGGCGCCTCTCGACCCGCGGCTCTTTTCCTTCAACAGCCGCCACGGGGCGTGCCCTGTCTGCGCCGGGCTTGGCGCCGTCAAGCGCCTGACCGTCGATCGCGTCCTCGGTCCTCCGGAGGCCCCTTTGAAGGACGGCCTCCTGCGCTTCCTTAAATCCACGCCCTGGCCTGAAGGGGTGCGATTGGCCGTGAAACGCCTCCAGCGCTACTGGCTCGACCGGCTGCAGGTGGACCCCGAGCGCTCCTTCCGGGATTTGCCAAAGGATAAGCAGGAGGCCGTGCTCCGGGGCAGGGCGGGGGAGTCCGTCGGGTCTTCTGCCGTTGCTCGAACAGCTGGCGGAAACCGAATCCCCGGGTTTTCTCGAACCCTTCTTTGACGATCATCCCTGCCCCGAATGCCGGGGCCAGCGTCTGAACCGCCAGGCCCGCGCGGTATTCGTCAAGGGGTTGACGATTGCCGATCTTACCCACCTCAACCTCACCGAATTCCAGAAGCAGTGGCGCGCCTTTCGCTTTGCCCCTCACGAGCAGCCCATTGCCGGCCCCATTTCAAGGGAAATCAAGGCCAGGGCCTCGTTCCTTGCAAAGGTGGGTCTGGACTATCTCGCCCTCGATCGGTCGGGGGACAGCCTCTCCGGCGGGGAAACCCAGCGCATCCGCCTGGCGGCGCAACTGGGTTCAAACCTTCGAGGAGTTTGCTACATCCTCGATGAGCCGACCATCGGGCTCCATCCCGTGGATAATGAACGCCTCCTCTCCAGCCTGAAGGAGCTCCGGCGCAAAGGCAACACCATCATCATCATGGAACACGACGCCGAGACCATGCGGCAGGCCGACACCCTCATCGAACTGGGGCCGGGAGCCGGCAGCGACGGGGGAAGACTGATGGCGCAGGGCCGCTTCCAGAGTCTCTGTGCCAATCCGGAAACACTCACCGGGAAGTGGTTCGGGAAAAACCTCGACCCGGTTCCTGAGATCCCGAAGCGGCCGCCGCCCGGTGAGTCCGGATGGCTGGAAGTGATCGGGGCGCGGGCGAGAAACCTGAAGGGAATCGACGTTCGTGTTCCTCTCGGGGCGCTGACCAGCGTCACCGGGGTTTCGGGGGCGGGCAAGAGCACCCTCGTCCACGAAGTGCTCTACCGGGTCCTCGGATGATCGCCTTGGAGGACGCTATGGCGGGGATTCGTCGGGGTTCGAGGCCATGCACGGCCATGAGGGGCTCCAGCGGGTCCTGGAAGTCGATCACAGCCCGATCGGGCGGACGCCGAGGTCGATCCCGGCGACCTACGTGGGGGTGTGGGACGAAGTCCGAAAACTCTTCGCCGCCCTCCCGGAGGCGCGGGCGCGCGGCTTTTCGCCCGGTCGTTTTTCCTTCAACGTCAAAGGCGGCCGGTGCGAGGAGTGCAAGGGCCAGGGCCAAACCCGGGTGGCCATGAATTTCCTCCCCGACGTTCTGGTCCCCTGCGAGTCGTGTGGAGGCTCCCGCTTCAATACCGAAACCCTGGCCGTCACTTTCAAGGGAAAGACGATCGCCGACGTTCTTGCCATGACCATCAGCGAGGCGGCGGAACGGTTCGGTTCCTTTTCAAAGATCGCGAGACCCCTGCGGGTGCTCTGCGATCTCGGCCTGGGCTACCTGACCCTCGGCCAGCCGAGCCCCACGCTCTCCGGGGGCGAAGCGCAGCGCATCAAGCTGGCGAGCGAGCTCGGGACCAGCCGCACTGCCACCCTCTACCTTCTCGACGAGCCCACCACGGGCCTCCACCGCGCCGACGTCAAGCGCCTGGTGGAAGTGCTCCGGGCCCTGACGGCAAAGGGCAACACCGTGCTGGTGATCGAACACAACCTGGACCTGATTTGGGCCGGCGATTACGTCATCGACCTCGGCCCCGGAAGCGGTGATCAAGGGGGGAGGGTCGTGGCTGCGGGCACTCCCGAAGAAATCCTGAATCTGCAAAAGGATTCGGCGACCGCACGGGCGCTGGCGAAGTACCGGGAGAGTGAAAGTGCCCCCTGTGCCCGCATCGTTCAACAGTGATTGATTGGCTGTTGAAGTGCCCCCGATAGAGCAGACCATCGCAGCCGAAAAAAGTCCGGCTGCGCTCGGAAAAGCGACTTCACTAATTAAAGAAAACCCCACCGCTCACTCATGGCACTGATGCGTTGGTGTTCACAAAAGCAGAAAGGTCGGCCTATACGAATTTTGCTTTCCAAGCCTGCAGTTTGTCATTCGGCCACTGGACGCAGAATGCCGGTTTGCCCTTCATCACCAGCTTCATGCAGGTGTCGTCGCCTTCCGGATTGCAGTGGATGATCTCGGCTTCCCGTCCCTCCCTCACTTTCGAAGGCCACTCGGGGTCTGCCCAGAGCACGCGCGCCAGCCCGATCAGATCTGCCTCACCTTCGGTGATGATCCGCTCGGCCAGGGCACCCGAGGCGATGCGGCCGGCGGCGATTACCGGTACCGTCACCGCACCCTTTACGGCGGCGGCAAGGTCCACCATGTAACCCGGCTTTTTGGACTGTTCGGCCACATGGGGCAGGAAAAAGGATTCGTAGGTCCCGCCCATGACCGAAAGATAAGCCACTCCGGCGTCCTCAAGGACCCTGGCAGCCTGGCATGATTCCTCGATCCCGAGTCCGTCGGGCAGCCATTCATGCGCCAGAAAACGATAGCCCACGGGGAAATCCTTCACCGCCGCCTTCACCGCACTCAGGACCTCCACGGGAAACCGGCAGCGGTTCGGCAGAGAACCGCCATAAGCATCGCCCCGTCGGTTCGTCCTGGGTGAGATGAACTGTGCCAGCAGGTAGCCGGTGCCGCCGTGGAGCTCCACCATGTCGAACCCCGCTTGCTGGACGCGCCGGGCTGCTTCGGCGAACTTCTTCGCAATGTGCTGTATCTCTTCGGTGGTGAGAGCCCGAGGCGTGCGACCGAAAGCCGCCACGGCCGAAGGGGAGAGCGCTTGAGGCGCCATGCCGGCAAACCGGCCCGCATGATTGATCTGAAGGCACGCGAGGGACCCCTCGTCCTTGATGGTTCGAGCCAGCCGGGCGAGACCTTCCAGGCAGTCATCGGTATCCGCGCGGAGCGTTCGGTTGGACCCGCTTCCCGTGGGGTGGTCGATGGTGGCGTTTTCCACAACCACCATCGCGACGCCGCTTTGCGCCATCAAGCGGTAATGGTCCAAGAGCAGTCGGCTCACCGTGCCCCCTTCGCCCGCATAGCCCAGGTACAACGGCGCCATGGTGAGCCTGTTCTTGAGTTCCAGGCCTCCGACCGGTAGTGAAGAAAAAAGGTGATCCATCATTTCGTCTCCTTTCGGGTAGCAGCATCATCATTTGCAGTTCGGGTGAATGCCCCGTGATCGCGCGGTTTCGTAAGTCTTCAGGGCAGGCCCCATGCGCTCTTCAAGCTCTTCGGAACGCGTTTCGTGCGACGGGTGGGTGGACAGGAACTCGACCGGCTGGCCCTTGGAAGCCGCCGCCATGTTCTCCCAGAGCTTGACGCTCTCCCGGGGATCGAACCCTGCCCGGGCCATGAGGTCCAGTCCTATGGCATCCGCTTCCTTTTCGTGGGTTCGACTGAAGGGCAGCAGAATGCCCACCTCGGCCCCGAGGCCGAGGGCCTTTCGGAGGACCTGAGATTTCATGGCGCCGGGATCTTCACTGAAAAGATCCACCAGGGCCAGGCCTCCCTGCACCGCCAACTGCTGGGTGAGCCGTTCGTTGGCGTGGTCGGCCAGGACGTGTCCCACTTCGTGGGCCATGACGGCGGCCAGCTCTCCCTGAGTGCGGGCGACTTTGAGCATCCCCGAGTTCACGCCGATCTTGTTTCCCGGCAGGGCAAAGGCGTTGGGGCTGGGATTTTGAAAGACCACCACCTCCCAGCTGCCCCGGTCCTCGGGCAGGGCCTTGATGATGCCTTGGGCAATGCACTGCACGTAGCGATTGACGGCCGGGTCGGTGACGATGGGCTGAGTGCGCTTAAGGTCGGCAAAAGTCTTGGCGCCGTAGGCCGCGAGTTGGGTGTCGGGCAGCAGAGCAATCTGTCTGCGGCCGGTGGGAGTCACGTCGCATCCCACTAATACTGGAATGACACTCATCAAGAGGACCAATCGAATGACGACATGAAACGGCGTGAACCTCAACCGGCATGAACCCGGGGGCCACAACCAAGCCGGTTAATCCGGCCTTCCCCCCTTTCACAAAGGGGGGTCGGGGGGGATTTCATAAAGAGCAGTGCTTCGAACGAATCGACCGCGGTTCCATCAATGAATCCTTTCTCTTCCGAACAAGACCGGATCGCACCCCTCACAATCATTTCACGTCCTGATCCCCCTTCCGATCGGCGGCGTTTGCCGCGTTCGGCACATGACCAAAATGGTGTCTGTGTTGTTGCATGTCAAGCACGCGGAGTCAATGCTGTCGATATCTTCAAGGGTGGAGGTCCCTTCATGCCTCTCGACTTCCAAATGCGTCGCATGCGCCAAGAGCGAGGGGGTGGGGCGCCTCCGATGCGGGTTGGGCCGCCCTCGGCCCTATCGCCAGGGCTTCCTGGAACGGCGGCGGGCGCGGGAGGGGTGGTCATGAATGCCCCATAGACCCAGAGGATACATAACCCCGCCAGGGCCAGCCAAATGGTGACAATAACGACTGCGGCCACGCGGCCTGCAGGCCTGCCGCTCATTACCGCTTCGCGAGCCTGCGCGCGGCACTCGGCGAGAACTCGGGGCGGCACCATCCTGATTGCCAGGGCAATACCGATGGGGATCAGCACGAGGTCGTCCAGATAACCCAGGATCGGCACGAAATCAGGAATCAGATCGACCGGGCTCAATGCATAGGCCACGATGAAAGCAACAAAAAGCTTCGCGTACCAAGGCGTTTCGGGATGACGCGCGGCAAGATAGAGAGCGAAGGTTTCCGCCTTAAGCCGATGGGCGCGTTGTTTGAATTCTCAAGTAAGGACATGGCGGCTTTCTGACGGTTCAACCCAATTGAGGCGATACCCGGCGATCCGGCAAAGAGTCACGGAAATCGGCCGGCTTCCGTCCCCGGCGTCTCACGCATCCCCGGTTGCGGGGTGAGCGGGAAGGGGGTGGCATGAACCTGAAGAATGATCTCGGGTGGACGTACCACCGTTCATCGGCAGCAGAAACAGCACCTTCCCGGATGAACGCGAGCTAGGACAGGAACAAACCAATGGCCATCAAGACCGGTGTTGAAAGTACGGTCACGACGTTCAAAGTCATAATGGGCAGCAGGCTCGGCACATCGTCGGCGTGGTGCAGGGCCCCGAGAAAGAGCCAGGCTGCCAGGGGAAAGGTGAGCAGGCCCAGGAGACAGGCTTTGGGCAGACACCCCAGGGTGACGGCCAGCACCAGGCTCAGGTAGGCCAGGAGCAGAAAAGCGCCGTAGATGAGGCTGCAGGCGCGCCTTCCGATGAGCACCGGGAGGTGTCTTCGCCCGATGCTGCGGTCCGGTTCCACATCCGGGAATTGATTGAGAAGCAGGAGATCGCAGACCAGGAAGAAAGGCACCAGGGAAGCCATTAGCGCCGACCAGGAATAGTGTCCGGAGAGCACGAAACCGGTGCCCATGACCATCAACGGGCCAAAGCCCAACCCCGGAGCAAAGAGGCACCAGAAGGGTTTGAAGGTGATCCACGGGGTGTAAGCCGCCACCACCAGCATCCCGATGATGCCCAACGGCAGCAGCTGGAGCCCGCGGAGCCACAGGAAGTATATGCCGACCAGGCCCACGATGGCGAGGGTGATCACGGCCACCCCCAGGGCCTGAGGCGCCGCTTCCGGCCGCCTCTGCAGGGTGCCGGTGCCTCCGCTGAAGGGCGTTCGCTGGGTACGGCTGTCCAGGCCGCTGCGAAAATCCAGGTATTCGTTGAAAGCGTTGACACTGATATGGGAGGCGACGGCCCCGACAAAAGCCCACCAAAGGTGGAGAAAGCTCACCGGACCCGCTTCCCAATCGGCTATGGCCCAGCCGAGCAGGACGGACACCGGGGTGAGACTCAGGAAAGCCGGCTTCATCGGCCCCAGAAAATCTTTTAAATTATTCCCCATAGCGCCCTCTCATGGTTTCTTGCGATACTCTTTCACGCCGGCAGAATACCACACCTGTCCGAGACCAGCTGAACCTTTTACGCCAAAAACAGCAGGGGTCCGGTCTTAAATGACGCGGCTCAAGTGCTGCCCCCCCTCGTGGTGCTAACCGGTAAGCCACTTGAGCGCCGCTTTTAACCCCTTGCGCAGAAGATCGGGTCCCCAACCGGAAGAGCGCATAGGCGGCGCCGACGAGAAGGAAAGCCCATGCGAGATAGGCCATCGCCGCCAGGGCGCTCAGTACCGCGGGAGACCAGGGGCGATATTCCTTGTCCCTCAAGTAGTCGGTACCGTAGGTGCGGCCCAGGATAAAGCGCAGGGCAGTGCGATCCTTCCAATAGGCAACATGGGCAAAGCCGGGCAGGAGCCCCGAGCGGATGTGAATATTGGTGGGCGGTTGGTCGCCGCAGATGAAGCTGCTGTCCAGAGCGCCGGATACCGGGTCGAGGACATGGTAGAAGTTGACCCACCACTCGGTTTCGGCCGGGTCTTTACTTGCGAGCGTTTCCCCGTCGATCAGCAGCGCTCGTCGCCCGGTGTCGGGCCAGGGGACCAGGGATCTCTTCTTGAAGAGAAATGCGACCTTGTCGAGTGGGCTGCCCATGGTGACGAAGCGGCTCAGCGCATGCCGGAACAGGGACACGCCCGCCTTTTGCTCGTCGTCGCCGGTTTGCTGGAGCTCAGCAGCTTTGTGAAACAGGGCGGAGAGCACATTGTAGCTGATGACCGTGCCGAGGCTGTGAGCGACCCACACCACCCGGCTGAAGGACATACGCTCCCCGCCGACCTGGAGCAAGCCGGTCGCTTGCAAGAGGGCGGAACTCCCGGCTGAGCCCGATCATGCGCAGGAACTGAATTTCGACGCGCTCGTCGATGCTCTGGACGATGGCGCGTTCGACGATGCCTTGCGGTTCGATATACAGGCGCACATCGTTGGCGAAGCCGGTGATCGCCTCGCGATAACGAAACCATGCGAAGGGCAGGGCAACAATCGATGCGATCAGGAGCGGCAAATAGAGAATCCAGGCGAACAGCCCGACCTCGCGCAGGACCCTGGGGTGGAGCAGGCGCAGCTGCTGGCGGAGCAGCCATCGAAGGGTCCTGGAGCCTGAGACGATGCGCTGCTTCCACAGATTGCCGAAAAAGTTCTGCTCATACTCGTTAAAACGCCTCCAGTCCTCCGGGAAGGTCGTGCTGATATCGTCATAGTTTGCCCAATAGCCGTCAAAGATGAACGGGGGCGGCAGGGTGATGTGACCGGCGCCGGGGGTTTCCTGGAGGTGCTTCTTTTGCCAGGCGGCGATGGCCTCCATCGCATCCTCGAACCCGGCGCGAAGGTGCGCCGCCGTGTCGGTCCAGTGCTGCCTGCCCATGCCGTGCACCACAAAGATGGCGCTGGAGCGGCCCGGGTGGGGAGTTTTACCGTCCGGCAGGGTACGGGGGACGCGCTGCATATTCCAGTAAAACTTCCCGTCCTCGAATGCCAAAGGTCGTTCCTCGGAATTTCGGGTGCTCGTCATGGCAGGACTCCAGTTCTTGTCTGTTGGTTGAAAGAATCGGGAAAGCCGGATCGCCTCACCCATGCCGTGAAGGCGGGTTGCATCGGACAGATGCCGGAGGACGTTCGGGCTGCTGCCGAAACATACGGGATCTTATCAGGTCCATCTCGGTCGACCAATCCTGAAAGAGCGGAAATCACAATACCCGGCACCCCCCATGATGGTTTGCGTGCGCTTCATCTCGGGTATCCCGTGGCCTTTCAGGAGAGGCGCTTCCATACCAGCACGCCGGTGGCCATCACGCCCCCCATGGGCATGGGTGGGGTACTGAGCGTAAGCTGCTCACCGGAGAAGACAAAGTATCTCGTCTGGTCGCTGCCGACCCAGTTCGGGAATTCACTGCCAACCACGCGGTGCGTCACGGTCCCTGCGGCCTCATCCACCTCGTAGCGGCCGAAGTAGGCGAGCGAACCTTCAAAGGCGGCTTTCACCTCTTCCGGAGTCCCGTTGTACTTGTCGCCCGACACGAACTTCGGGCGATCGGCGCGGATGATTTGCACAGCCATATTCCCGGAAGCATCATAGATGATCGTACCCAGGGCATCGTCGCCGAACGGGGAGTCGATGTGCCCGTCGGCGCTCCGGAACTCGCACGCAATGAGCTTCCATGTGCCTGTGAACGGATTATTTTTCATTCGGTTTCCTGCCTGATTCCCGCCGGCTGTAAATTGCCGATTGACCGACCCGCAGATGCCCAACGAGAGAACCGAGCGACGCGGGCGTCCCGACGCGTCCGCATCGGCAACCGGCGTGGCCCGCTCGCGTTCGCTCCCGTGACCCGGTCAGGCGGCATGACTTGCAACACCAAGATCATGAACAAACTCCTCGGGTGCGGAAGGTGAAACGACCACGGTGCGTTTAGGGAAATGCAGCACAACTGTCCGGTGCAGGTCGGTAACAAAGGCACGATACGAGCCCAAGGCCTTGTTGTGGAAGAAACCTGTAAAAGAAAACAGTCCGCCATTGCCAAAAGTGCGGATACTCCGGCACATGGCATTCGGCTCGAACCGCGCAGACTGCAAGCCGGCCAGTGGCAATCGCGTCGCCCAGAACAACCGATGCACTAAAATGGCCTCCGAAGTGACGGTGTATCCGCGAACGGTGAACAGAGCCCCGCCACAGACGAGGGCAAGCGGCAGCAAAGCAAGCCACGGAAGGGCCCCGTGACTGCTCCAAACCATCCCAATGGAGATACCGAGACACAAAACGGTCGCCAGCGATGATGTGATGATGAGCGATCGGCTCCACGGTGCTTTGTAGTGTCTCATAACGGCGTCCTTTTGTCGTGTGATGTTGCGCTATCGTCTAACGTCGATTTGAGCGGCGCGCGAAACGCCTGGGGATTATGACTAAGGGGGTATCCACTTCGCTCAAGTAGCTAATCATGGTGGTGTCCCGCGTTCGCCGCTCCGCCCACAATGCCTCGGTATGTAGTCGGCTTGATTTGAACAGCCTGCTCAACAAGCCGATGGAAAAGAAGTCCTCTGGCTTTGGATGAGCGACGGTTGAACCGAAACGTATATTCGTCAAGATAGTAGTCAAGATGTTCATACCTCACTGCTCCCTGGTGTGTTCCAAGCAGCCATCGTTTCAGTAGTGAGGCGATACGGTGAGGACCAGGAAGAACAACATGCGCAGGATCACCGCTGGCAGACTGAACGCGCCGCTCATGGTTATATCCGTGGGTAGACAAGCCATTGTAAACGGTCCAGCCATCGGTCGATACTATCGAGCCTACTTTCACGACGTCCTTGACGAAGCCGACCAAGCTTGGTCCTGTGACATCGGAGACTTGTCGGAGACGTACCCGACCGAACCCCTTGGGAGAGTGAACCTCAATGGCTATGACGACTACGGATTTGGTCTTCGTCTTTCGGCCACGAACACCCTCTTCCTCTCCACCAACGTACGTTTCGTCAACCTCAATATGTCCTCTGAGCGTGTCCCGGCCTGGACGTACCATGGCACGGCGGAGCTTGTGCAGCCAAGCCCAAGCAGTCTGATAGCTGCCCAACCCGAGCACTCGCTTCATGCCCAGAGCGCTTACGCCGAGCTTTTGATTAGTGAGGTACCACATTGCCTGGAACCATACGCGTAAAGGTTTTCTTGTGCCTTCGAACACGGTGCCCGCTGTGACTGAGGTTTGACGATGGCACTGCTTAAAGTAAAGCAAGCTCCGGGAGGTCAACCACGATTCTTGCGAGTCGCAACCGGGACAGTGGAACCCTTGGGGCCATCGTAGCCGCATGAGGTAATGGGAGCAGTCATCTTCTGTCGCGAACCAATTATCGAACTCCTGCAAGGTTCGCGGATAGTCGATGCCACCGACGGGATGTGGTCTCTGCTCGTCCATGAAGAGCGAAATATATCAACTTGAGCGAAATGGATAGCCCCTTATGACTATTAACGCGACTTCCTCTGAAAACCATGTGGTTGCGCGTCGGCTCCAAATCTTGGTTAGAACCCGTCTCGAAGGTTCCCGTTCTTGCCGATAAGGTTGCAGTTTCAACTAGGTTGGCTTGGTCAGCCCCCCTTCCACGCCTTATCACATGGAAACGATCTTGTATGTATCTCTCGTTTGTTGGCAAACTCGCCGACAGGTAGGGCATCCGGTCCCTTTGGCACGATCCTGAATTCTTGCTTGCCAGACGTGACCTGCATTGCATCGCCACCAAACTCTTTTGTTGCTCTGCGGGAGAAAATCCTCAGGCTTCTGGTTACCATTCTTTTCCCTTTCCCACTCCATGGCTAAGTACGGAAACAAGACGGCGAGATTGTAATTCGGCAACGGCTTCTTATGAGCGCAGTAAGGACAACCTTGCCCGTTCGCACGATTTTTCACTGAGGCCTCATATGAGTGCCCTTTCTCACAACACCACCAGACCCTTCGATTGCTCTTGGGAGTAAGGTCGAGTGGAGTAAGTGTTCCGTTTCTTTCAGAGTCCCAATCCTTGGCAAGAGTCGGGTTGCAAACTGCAAGATTGTTCTCAGTTGTGGCAAATCGGCCGGAACAAAAAGGACAGCCTGATCCTTTGATGCGGTTGTTTATCGGCGCTCTCCAGGCATGCTCGCGTTCACATTTCCACCAAGCAACATATCCAGAGACGGCAGAGAACATTTCTGGCAAAAGATCGCCGTTCTTGGATGGGTGCCAGTCTTTAGCCACGTCCGGCCTCAGGTGTGCTAGACTTTGGTCGGGAGCGGGACCAGGCAGGTAGGAGAGGAGTTGCTGGTATAACTCTTCCTTCTGGTATTCGCCGTGCGAGATGTAAGCGCGAGCGCGATTGGCCTCATCTTCTTCTAGAAAGGAAGTCAGGGCCCCCAGAAGGCGGATGATGACTGGCAATTGTGCTTCATTTGGCCCAAATTGGAGATACGAATTCTCGATCACCGGCAGTCTGGAATCGCGCAGTCGAATTAAGCGAACGCCCTTTCGAACGAGTATCCGGTTCTTCCTCTGTTCCCTTTTCCCGGCATCAAGGTGCCAAGGATATCCATCGATCTCAATGGCAATCTTATTGAGAGGCAAATATAGATCAACTTCTAAACCATCAACTTTGCTACGCCATTTGACATTGTTGACAACAGTCTGCAACTCCGCAAAGAGCCGAAGCTCCAGCCTTGACGTATGAGGCGCACAGTAAGGGCATCCCGTTCCTCCAACCCTTGCAGCAGCCGTCGCCTTCCACTCATGGCCGTATCGGCAGATCCACCAGATCTTCTTGCTGCTCTTAGGAGACAGTTGAGTCGGGAAAAGGGTGCCATTTCTTTTCCAATGCCATTGGCGGAGAAGATCCGGGTGTAACACTTCGAAATTGTAGTCGTCGGTGGTCGGTTACCTGCACAAAAAGGACAGCCTTGGCCAAGTACTGTCCGATTTGAAACCTTAGAAGGCCATTCATGCCCTTCTGTGCAACGCCACCAGACCAAACCATTAGACTTTGGGGTAATTTCGCTCGGTTTAACCACACCATTACGAACGGGGTGCCATTCAGCTGCGATTTGTGGAAAGGCAATCAGGAGATTGCGCTGAGGTGTTGGCTTCCGCCCAGCACAATATGGGCACCCACTGCCACCAGTCCTTGTCGAGACAACCGCCTGCCAGCTATGCCCTTGTGCGCAGCGCCACCAAAGCTTTTTATTGGATCTGGGCCGAACATCGAAAGGAGAAAGTGGGTCGTTCTTATCTTTATCCCAAGATTCTGCCACTTGAGGATAGAGACCACCGAGACTGAGTTCAGGAGGGAGAGCATGTGCCATAGGACACCATGTTTTGGCAAAAAACACATGTGGTTATAGGAAAGCACTGTTATAGGCTGCCTGCACAGCTGGCAGTAAACTTACAGAGGCACGGAGTACCGAAGTAGCGTCGAGAAGTTGCTGCTCAAGTTGGCTCGTAACGTAGCCGTGCGCGGCGCTTGCTTCGTTCCCGTGGAACAAATTGTTGCGTAGCCGCCGCACAGCGGTGAGCGCATCTGCCGCGAGATTCGCCTTCCTTGGCGGTGCTTGTTGTTGCCACATCACATCTCCGTTCCAAAGGACGAGTTCCCATGGTGGGGTGTCGATGAGTTGCTCGCAGGCAGCCTCGGGCGACCGGTCCGATGCTCGACCGAAAATCGCTCGATAGGGCATGGCCGAAGGCTTCCCAATCGGCTTTAGCTTCCTTGCCAACCACTCGCTTGTGCCCATCTTTGGCAAATCCACTGGTCTTTAGGGCGAACTCACAACGCGCAAATGTCAGGAAGAAATCCAATAGTACATCTTGGTTGAGCATTCGATTCACGATCTGATCTTGCTCTCTAACGTCACGGTTGTGGCGCGGGTTTCCCGTCGCCACCAACCTTTGGTTCGGTGCCTTTCTCGAACCGTTCATAGTACCCGAGCAACTGCCCGGTCGCGCTGCGGACCCCGACGACCGTGATTCTCTCCTGATCCTTGTTTACTTTCAGAAAGATAGCGGTTTCTCCCGCCAGAAGTCGGTCGTGAATCCGTTTGATGGAATCTTTGGATGCCGGGTTGTGGCAATCGAACAGCGACTTGCCTATCAGGTCTGAGTACCCGCGTTTCTCATAGTAGCGGACCTTGGCCGCTTTGTTCAGATGCCTAATAATATGATCGTTATCAACGAACACGATCGGGCTGTCGATGCTGTCGAGTATCGCGGCGTATGTTTCCAAATCCATCCTATTTTCCCTCACCGAACAAGTGATTCTGTAGTTTCAGTATATCACCTCATTTCGTATGCTATACGGAATGTTAAATTGTGTCTGAAATAGCTCTGGCATCATTAATCGGAATACTCAAAAGAGATAAGGACAACGGCTCTATTTGGTTGAAAGTGATCTATCAGTACGGGTCAGATCCGTGCCTGCCTGAGTCAATCCGGACAGAGCAGGCTCATGTCAATCGGAATAGGCAGTCCATCATCGTTGAAAGCAAATTCCGGTTTAAGGATAAGTGAAGAATGGGGAGTTCGCAATGTTTTTCAGGTAGCATGTTTTTCAGGTAGCTGCTTGTCTTGGGTCTCGTTTGAACCCTCACATGACCCTAAGAGCGTGCGCTGAGATTCATTAGGATGCAGATTTTTTATGGTTGCCCCCCTTTATCGGGTGCGGGTGACCAACAGCGGCCATGGGACGGCGCGGAATCTCAGGATCGATTCGGCTCAGCCCAGAATCGTTGAAAATGAGCAGGGGCTCCAGATCGGCGTTCAGCATCGAGGGCTCCGAGGTAAACGGCCAGGCAACTTCCCGGAGTCTGCTGGTGAGCTTTGGCGACATTCCGCCCGCAGCCTTTGGGGTGGCGCGGTGGTTCATGACCTGCAGTCTGTCGGGAACTTTCGTGGAATTCAGTGCGGATTTTTCCCACGCCGACGAACTGGGCGGGGAGGTGACTTCCCTCGTCGATGCGGTCAATACCCATTTTCTGGTTCGTGATGTCCTGGTCGACCTGCCCGGGCGCGACGGCATCGCCGATTTCCTGGCGCTCGACGGTGGCGTCACTGAGGGTCTACGAGTCCCAGAATGCCGCTTCTCCGGTGCTGGACCAGTCCGAGTTCGCATCCCTCCAGCTTGAGTCGCAGGTCGGCGCCCAGACAACTTATATCCTGACCGTTCCGGTTACCGCAGGCTTCCTGTTTGTCGAGCTCCCCGACCCTTTTGACGGCCGGCGGGCGCTGCGGGAAGTCCTGCGCTCCGACGGCAAGCGGATCAAGCCCGAGAACGCCTGGCTTTCCAAAACCCGGAACAGGGGTGACGCCTGGCAGCATTTCGTGAACCTCTTCGATGTGAATACCACCCTTTCCTACCGGCTCATCTTCGACGATCCTTCGGCCGTCCCTCAGCCGCCGGTGCTCGGGGCGATCCCGGACGGTACGGGAGTCGAGGGAAAACAGCTTTCCTTTGTTGTGTCGGCGAGCGATCCCGACGGCACGGTCCCAACTCTTTCGGCGGCACCGCTTCCCGCCCTGGCCGCTTTTACCGATCAGGGCGGGGGCCGGGCCGTTTTCGACTGGACGCCGGCCATTGGCCAGGCGGGCCGGTATGTCATCACTTTCTATGCTTCCGATGGAGCGCTCAAGGCATCGCAGAAGGCCGTCATAACCATTTGCACTATCGAAGACAGCGACTGTGACGGCCTGCCGGATTCGTGGGAGCTCACCTATTTCGGCACGCTCACCAGGGACGGGTCGGGCGATGCGGACGGCGACGGCCTAACCGACAGGGAAGAGTTCAAGCGCGGGACCGACCCCACTCGGAACAGCGCCCCGAGCGTGCCCGTTGTCAGTTCTCCCTCGGACAAAACCGAAGTGACCGTCGTCAGCCCCGACCTCGCCGTTCACAGCAGCACCGACCCTGACGGCGACGTCGTGAGTTATGACTTCGAATTGTACGCGGACAGGGAGATGACGGTCCTCCTGACGAGTCAGTCGGGCCTTATCGCAGGCAGTGAGGTCACGGCCTGGCCGGTCCCGATCGAGCTCCACGACAACTCCTGGTACACTTGGCGGGCTCGGGCGACGGACGGGCGAAATTTCAGCGAGTGGGTTTCGGCAAGCTTTTTTGTCAACACGGCGAACGATGCTCCGACGGCTTTCGCGGTCAGCAGTCCCGGGGATCGCTCCGAGGTGGATAAATTCATGCCCGTCTTGCAGGTGACCAATAGTGCAGACATCGATGAAGACCTTTTGACCTACCGCTTCGAAGTTTATGCCGACATCGATCTGGGAAGCCCGGTGGCCCTGGGCGAGGGCATCAACCCCGGACCCGCCGGCACGACCTCGTGGACGGTCAATGTTCCCCTGAGCGAGAATCACTGGTACTTCTGGAGGGCGGTAGCGATCGATTTGCACGGGGCTGCCACGGCTACTTCGCCGGCCTCGTTCTTTGTCAACACGGCAAATGAAGCGCCGACCGCGCCGCTGATTTCGTCTCCCTCCCCCGGAAGCGAAACGACCGCCCTCGATGCGGACCTGGTGATCGCCAATGCCGCCGATGCCGACGGGGATGAGTTGCACTATGTCTTTGAGCTGGATCGCGCGGAAACCTTTGACAGTCCGGCCTTGAGGAGGTCGGAGAGGGTGCCGCCGGGCGCAGGCCAAACCCGGTGGAGAGTCACCGAGCTTGCCGAAAACACCTTCTATTTCTGGCGGGCAAAGGCCGGTGACGGCGCTGCCGACAGTCCATGGGCCACGGCCGGTTTCTTCGTGAACGCCATCAATGATCCCCCGACCATTCCCACCGTGAAAAACCCCGGTGACCGCGCCTGGGTGGAAACCTTGACGCCGGCGCTCGAAGTCAACCCCTCCACGGACATCGACCGGGATGCGGTTTCCTACCGCTTTGAGCTCTATGCCGAGGGGGCTCTTTCCATCCCGATATTGCAGCAGGAATCGGAGGCTCCGCGGGTCGTTGTGCCCTTTGCTTTGTCCGATAATTCCTGGTTCTACTGGAGGGTCGCCGCCGGCGATGAACACGGACTGACCAGCGGCTGGACCAACCTCTGGGCATTTTTTGTGAACAGCAATGGCACCGACGACCCGCCCGAGATTACTCTGGAGGGACCATCCCAGCCTCTCTTCACCGCGGCCGGGCCGATTCTCATCACCTGGAAAGACCGTGACCCCGACAGCGATGCCGACATCAGACTCTACTACGATACTCAAGGGTCCGGGTTCACCGGCACGCTGCTTGCCGATGGGATCCAGGAAGACCCTGACGGTCCCGCTGACGCCTATCTGTGGGATATTGCCGGGGTGCCGGAGGGGACTTACCACATCTATGGAACGATCACGGACGGGACGTCGGCGACGGCCGGCTATGCTCCGGGCACGGTGACCGTAGACCGCACGCGGCCGCGGACTGAGGCTTTGCCCGGCGGCGGCGCCTACTCGTCACCTCAAAACGTCGTGCTTTCCGCCGATGAGCCCGCGAAGATCTTCTTTACCCTCGACGGGACCGACCCGACCGGAGACTCCCCCTGCTACGGCTCTCCCATCCCCGTCGCCAAGACCACCACCGTCAGGTTCGTGGCCGTGGACCGGGCGGGCAACCGGAGCGACCCCGTGGAGGAGACTTACACCATCGGGGAAGCCCGCCGCGTGTTGATTTCAGGCTCTGCCTTCAATTATCCGGAGAGTCCGGACTGCGGCAAGCACCAGGGGCGCGCCGAAGGAAGCCTGTCTCTGAGGGTGACCGGGCCGACAGATCCGTCCGGCTGGATCGAGTACGCTCTCAGCAAGCCAAAAATGAACGTGGTCAGCAAAAAGATCAAGGAAGTGACGGTATCGGAAGGCACGGTGACGATCAGCGGAACGGCGGAAGTCAACAACAAGGCCGGTTACACGTTCACCGCAACCGTAGTGGACGGAAAGAAGGACAGCTTTGGCATGATCGTCAGGAAGCCCGACGGAAGCGTTCATTACGACGCCCCGGTAAAGCCCGCATGTGGTGGCAAAATCCGGGTCCGGCCGCTGAAATAGCGCGACACTTCCGTACTTCGACGTCCGGCGCATGGAAGTTGGTCCTGCGGCACCGTCGCGCTGCATGCCTCACGGGAAGGCCCAGAGGTTCGAACCGAGATCGGTCAGCCAGTCCATTGCCTGCGGCTGGCCTATCTCCGCCGGCACAAGGCTACGCGGCGTACCTGCCGAGAAGACCTCAAGGTTCTTGAGAGCTGGCTGATTTGCAGCCATGTAGAGTAAGGGCGCCACATATCTCTTAAGTTACGGCATAAGGCCCGACCCCGTCGGTCGTCCGTTTATGCTTTTTATCGGTTGGACATTCTCATTCTGGCAAGGCTGGCACGGTCCAAAAAAGACCGGCGGCGAGCAAGCACAACCCGGCAAGAATAAACCGCGACACCTGACGGGCTGAGTTTTCACCTTTCGCCCCAAGACGAATCAGTGCCCCAAGGGCGACGCACGCTCCCAGCAAGCCGGGCTCAACCAGAAGGTTCGAGAGCGTCTTTTTGCCGGTAGCGAGCTCCGACATCATGAGAAGCATCCAGACGGTAAACGGCCCGATGAAAGCTAACGACTCCCACCTCCGCCAGTGAGCCCTTTTCCTGCCCAGGTATACGATCGGTAGAGCCAGCGCGCCGCCCACCAGGACGTGAATCACCCAAGCAAGAGAAATGAAGGGAATCATGCCCATGGTTATGTCCGACGACAAGAATCACTCACGGCAAAGCCTCAATATAATGCCGAACAGAATGGGTGTACCCCATAGTCCAGCCAGAGGAAGCCAAACAAAGATCGTTCGTTGTTGATCCTTCGGATAAATCTGCCCTCTTATCGCGGAACAAAAAACAAATGCTACCAGCAGGCTGGCCAGCGCGACTTTTGGAAACGCGATTACTGTCCATCCGCGACCGACCGTAGGATAGCTTTCCGCGACCCACGCAAGGACGATGAACCCGAGCCATAGAAACAGGGATCCAAAGAGCAAGCGGTTCCGATTTTTCGACCTGTTTGTTTGTGTGCTCATTGTCTCTGCTTGGGTAACGTCAAAGCCCGGTCACGCCCGCCGGGGACTCCGAGTTGGTTCCCATCCGAAAACCCATCCCTTGGTGGAAGGGGCAGGGGGAGGAGAAATTCCGGGCCTTTCCGGATGGCAACGAGTTATCGGAAAATGTGACCACTTCATCAGTTTTAGGGAGAAGAGGAAACCCAGCCGGTGCTTCACGCCTTTATGTATCTTGACCATTTTGACTCGGCTGCATGAAGCCGTTTTTGTCCATTACCGCTGCAAGCCGTTTCTGGTTTGCCACAACTTTGAAGCCATAGAAAGCCGACGACTCCCGCCGTCAGCGATGCCAAAAGAATTGCCATTTTGGAAGCGTTTATTGTCTCGGCATTTCCGGCAAAAGCCAGATTGGTAATGAAAATTGACATTGTAAATCCTATACCGCCAAGAACCCCGGCGCCAAACACATGCCGCCAACTCATATCGGGCGGCAAGCGGCAGATGCCGCTTGCAACGGCAACGAAACAAAGGAACGTCACCCCCAAAGGTTTGCCCACAATCAAACCAGCAGTGATGCCAAGGCTGTTCGTGCCGGTCAGGTTTTGCATCCACTCCGCGCCCACCAAAATACCCGTATTTGCAAGCGCGAAAATCGGCATAATGATGAATGCGACCGGTTTGTGTAAAAAATGTTCGAGCCTGTGTGAGGGTGACGCCTTGTCGTCGTCTTTGGCGGAGAATGGGATCGCAAAGGCAAGCAAGACGCCGGCAATCGTCGCATGAACCCCTGACTTAAGCATGAGAAACCACATCAATGCGCCACCAAGCAAGTAGGGAAGCAGGGACATGACGCGAAGAGCATTCAACGCAACGAGCAGAGTCCAAACCGCCAAAGCCCCAATAAGATACAAAATCGAGAGTTGCACCGTGTAGAAAGCGGCAATGATGACTATCGCACCCAAATCGTCTATGACGGCTAAAGCTACGACAAACACTTTAAGTGAAGCGGGAATACGGCTTCCGAGAATGGCCAGAACCCCAAGCGCAAACGCGATGTCAGTTGCCATCGGAATCCCGATTCCGGATTGCGTTGGCGTTCCCGTGTTGAGCGAAAAATGAATCAATGCGGGGGCAACCATTCCGCCGATGGCTGCAACAATCGGAAGAAGGGCGTTCTTGATGTTGGACAGTTCACCGCTGTAAAACTCGCGTTCGAGTTCCAGACCAATGAGTAGAAAGAAAATCGCCATTAGGGCGTCGTTTATCCAATGCTCAAGACTGAGACTTCCGATGTGCCATTGCCAGAGACTCAAATAATCTGCGCCGATTGGCGAATTTGTAATCACAAGAGACGATTGCCGTGCAGATAATCAACAAAATTCCACTCGACTTCTCCGAGTCGAAAAACCTATTGAAAGTGTTTGATAAAGCCTGCTGCACCAAGTTCATAGTCGTCCGCAGATAAGAGCGTCAAAACCGTGCCGATTCGAGCGGGACGGATACCGATGAGTTCACCGGGAGGCGAGCGCCTTTCCTCGCCGATCCGGTGGAACGCCTTGCTGAGCCTCTGTATGTACAACTTCTGCACGCAAACCTAGACCAAGTGCCCCTATCACTTTCAGAATTGTATCAAAACCGGGGCTTCTTTCCCCGGAGAGCGCTTTATAAAGGCTTTCTCGAGACAGCCCTGCGTCGCGCGCCACTTGAGACATACCCTTGGCTCGAGCTATATCGCCGAGAGCTTTAGCGATGAAAGCAGCGTCGCCGTTCGCTTCCTCAAGGCACGCTTCAAGGTAGGCCGCCATCTCTTCGGGCGTGCGGAGATGCTCGGAAACATCGTATTTTGTTGTCTTAGTCTTTGCCACGATTTACTCCTGCAGGGTTTCTTGCCAGACGCAAGGCGGTTTTGATGTCTTTGGTCTGAGTCTGTTTGTCCCCGCCAGCCAGTAGAATGACAAGAAATTCTCCAAACTGTTTGTCATAGACCCGATAGCCGGGACCGTAGCCGACCCGCAATTCTGAAACCCCTTCACCCAATGGCGCTACGTCACCGGGATTGCCTGCTGTTAATCGCTCAATTCTCGCCAGAACCCGAGCGCGCGCCCGTATGTCATTCAAACCATCGAGCCATCTGGCAAAGATTTCAGTTTTTCGAATCTCAATCATAGCTCAATTGTAGCCTTGTGGCTACATGTTGTAAACCGGTGAAAAGTCCGCGTCTTCCGTGGCCCTACGCTAATGGTCAGGCGCGCGGTTTAACGCGTCGTCTGCACCCTCTTGGTTGGCCATCCGCTTTGAATCCTTCGTGGAAAGCGACAGTGCCCTGCGGAGTATGCCCGTCGAAAGACAGAGCGAAGAAGACCTCCTGCGGCACTCCCTCATGCACAAGTCCAGACATGTTCTTGAACCCGAATTTCCTGTAGTAATCCGGATGTCCCACGAGACAACATCCTTGAGCATTCATATCTTTCAGGCGTGACAACCCTTCTTTTATCAGTGCTTTGCCGATGCCCTTCCGCTGGTGCTCCGGCAAGACGGAAACAGGTCCAAGTCCGTACCAGTTCGGTGTGCCGTCGGAAATGGTCACGGGAGAGAAAGCAATATGCCCTATCACTCGGCCATCCATTTCTGCGACCAGCGATACCGTAAGAGCTTTGGCGGCACGTAGCGCCTCGATGATGAACTGCTCCGTGTGGTTGCTGATCTCCAAGGTCTTGAACGCTGCGATAGTCACCTCAGTTATCGCGCAAACATCGTCATGCGTCTCGTTCCTGATAACGATCTTTGGATTCATGGTCTCATATTGCTCTTTCTTGCAGGCCAACACCGGGGATAAGCGGCCCAAACCACGCCGCCAAGGTGTCACAGGATAAAGCGACCATATTTGCCCGGCGTGGTGGCGTGTCCGAGGGCATGACCAATGTTGGGCAATTGTTCCTGCAGGTCAAGGGGTTGGCATCACCAATTGAATAATTGGGCACACCTCCGTCCCTCCCTACGTACATGCGGCCCAAGCGACTCTCGGGCCGTCTCTTGTCATTATCTCAAAGCGGCGTCCAGCAGCAACTGGTAAAACCTGTCTGGCATGTCAGCCATCGGTACATGGGATGACGGCAACTCAATGTAGGTCCAGCCGTTTTTTGCGGTCGCAATCTTCTGCCTGGCCACACGGGTAACATCGATGAATTCGCTTTTAGTACAGAGGATATAGGTCTTCGGCAGCGCTTGTATCTTCGCTGCGTCAAACTGCAGTTTCTCAACATATGGCGCAGCTGGTTCCGGCAACTCCGGCTGACTGTCGGCGGAGGTGGATAAAGCCAGCTCAATTATGTCATACAGAGATTGTCCAGGATCTGGCAATGCGGCATCGAGATATACAAGGCGGCGGATCCTGTCCCCCATTTTGGCAGCAACGCCGGTGATAACCATCCCGCCGTAACTGTGCCCGACCAGGATGACCTCATTAAGGTCCTTTTCGGTGATCAGCACGCAGACCTGTTCGATATGCTCCGCCAGACTGCTGGTGTATTCGTCCTTGAGCGCCGGTGCAAAGGCGTGGTAGTTGTGTTCCGTGAGAAAAGCAATGGTCCCGTCCCAGTATCTGTTGCCCAAATGCCCGCCGGGAGGATAGTCATTCCGCCTGGCCAGTTTGTTCCACGTGTCCGTAGACATATTGCCGCCATGAACTAAAACATAATTAGCCATTTAGAGTTTCCTCTATTTCGACCATCTTCATGAGCCCAAGGCCAGCCTAAAACTCTTTGTTCTTAACATTTTGTAGGGCCTCAATTCGCTGACCAGCAGCGTACACAGCTTTTTCATATGTGGAATGCCTCGTATCATCTTCCCTAAGGGCACTGCCAGGGAGCTCAAAGGCACGGTTGCACTCTCGGCAGTGAAAACTGAGCTATCCCTCCTCTTCTTACCCTCTCTTCTTTCTTTCCTCTGTCAGTCGATCTCTTTTTCCAGCGGCCTCGGCAAGGAGTTCAGCCAGTTCAGCGGACATCTTCACGAACTCGCCGTAGTCAGTCCCGACTCCATCTGCGCTTGGCGTAATATACTGCAATGGTCCAGCCGAGGAGAAATCGTCCTCCGCAATAACAAGACCGAAGTGTCTTACGATGGATTCTTCCACAATGTCGTCGAGCGGGCTCGCATTCCTCTCCTTGAGGTCGATGTCGAGTATCGACTTCATCTTGGACTTCATTTCCTCAAAGTCGCCGCCTCCTCCACCTCCCACAGCAACGGAAATAAGCACCCTGGGATCGAAAGCATTGACGACCGTATACATGGTCGTTGGGGCGCCGAAGCCGGTGGCGTGAAACCAGGCTTTTCTATAGTCATCAAACGTTTTGCCTTCTCTAAGCCTCCGATGAATTATGGTAATAAACTTCATGGATCACCTCCTCGTTTACCATCGCATTTGTTTCCATATTGTTCACCGTATCTCGTTTGTGCCCACCATCAGGCCTGAGCCGCGCGGCCGGGGCCTTGATGAAGACACCTCGGACGTGGTTCCGCGTCGGATCGAGGCCTTTGATAGTATGTAAGGCCTCCTCGAATCGATGGTATGTTTGGTGCGCCAACATCAAACACCAACGAAGGAGGAAGCCCGATGAGATTTTACACCAAACAGCACAAGTATTACTGCGGAATCGATCTGCACACAAAGAAGATGCACGTCTGCATCCTCGACAGCTCCGGAGAGATCTGTGGCACACCGAAACCTCAATACGGATCCCAGAGGCGTTCCTGGAATTCATTGCGTCCCTACCGGGAAGACATCGTCGTGGCCGCGGAATGCATGTTCACCTGGTACTGGGTGGCCGATCTTTGTGCCAGAGAAAACATCCCCTTCGTGCTGGGCCATGCCCTTTACATGAAAGCGATCCATGGGGGAAAGAGCAAGAACGACAAGATCGACTCCCACAAGATCGCCGCACTCTTGAGAGGCGGCATGCTCGCTCAGGCATATGTCTATCCCGCCAAGATGCGGGCCACAAGAGATCTTCTGCGAAGAAGAAATCATCTGGTGAGAAAGCGGGCAGAACTCTTCAGCCATATCCAGAACACCCGAAGCCAGTACAATCTCCCTGACCCTCTCGGGCGCATTGCCAAGCCCAAAAACCGGGAAGGGATCGTGGATCGATTCGACCAACCCAGCGTTCGGAAGAACATGGAAATCGACCTGGAGATGATCGAATGCCTATGACCGGATTCTCATCCCTCTGGAGCGCGAGATCATAAGGACTGCAAATGGACACGATGCCCTCTCCTACAACCTGCTCAAAACCATTCCAGGCGTAGGCAGAATCCTTGCCCTGGTGATGCTCTACGAAATCGAGAATATCAAGCGCATTCGAATCCGTCCAAGACTTTTGCTCCCATGCTCGCCTGGTCAAGTGCGCCAAAGAATCCAACGGGAAAAACTACGGGACCAGCGGCAAGAAGATCGGCAATGCTCACCTCAAGTGGGCGTTCAGCGAAGCCTCGGTGCTCTTCATCAAGGGCAACGAGCCCGCGAAGAATACCTCGATCGACTTGCCCAAAAGCACAAAAAGGGAAAAGCGCTCTCGATCCTGGCCCACAAGCTCGGGCGGAGCAGCCTATTTCATGCTCAAAAACAAGGTGGCTTTCGATCTGGAAAATTCTTGAGCCACTGAACAGTTGGAGGAGACGGATCAGCCTGAGGCCTAACTGGAACCATACGGGAATGGAGCACGCATTCGCCTTGATTCGGGAAGGATTAGATCATCCTTGCACCCATGGGAGTGCTGGAAAAAGGATGTGCCCGATTGACACCCGGCAGCCAGTTGCTTTTGATTGGAGATCCGTCTTGCTCCTACATACATGCTCGTTGTTGGTCAGGTTCTGCCCCTTACCCGAGCCCGCACCTAACTGGGGAGCACGATACCCCGCCTTTTGACTGGGACGGTACGAGGGAGAACGTCATTGTTTCTAGGTCGCACCTTCTCGAAACGGGCGCAACCACCCTCTTGCATAAACCCTCTTCGAAGGGTGAAGCGAACCTCAATAAGTGTTTGGTGCAGGACTTGTTTTCCCTGGCACCCCTTGAAGAAACCCAAGCCAGAGCGACCGGTAGCGAGTAAAATGGCCGAAGGGAAAATAGCTCCTCTTTTTCCTGTTCGGGAGTGTCTGCCAATAGACACTATTTCTGACGAAAAAAAGAATCACTTTTTCGTGGTGGATGATTTTTGCCTATTGACAGCCGGAGGCCTTATAAGGGTTGGCTGGCCTATTCGAGCGGGGCGATACTCAAAAGGTCCTGTTGAGTCTGTGCCCTTTCCCAGTCCGCAATGAGCTCCTGCTGGTGAATCGTTGCCCATTCGATTACAAACCCCTTCACACGAGGCGGCAAGTGCCCCGAAAACAGCGATAGGTTGCGAATATCGAACAGCGCCACGTCACCGCTGTACTCGGCATGGAAATGAGGTGGGTTGTGATCGTCAAAAAACATCTTGATAACGATTCCGAAAAAGCGGCTGATTTCAGGCATAAATGGGCTCGCAGCGTAAGGAGGGAAAGACTTCTTCCGGATTTTTTCCCGTTACTTTGAGATACAGGGAGTCAGGGCAAAGATCAATTTTGTCGAGCCAGATAAGCTCGCCGAATGAGCCGATTTGAACCTTTTCAAAAATATCTGGGTCACGCCACAAGGCGAAAACACCTTTGCCGACCAAATCAGAGAGGTCGACCACCCCGCGCACACCGTCATCAAAAGCCACTTCAAGGCGATAATTTGCTATTACGGACACCTTCGTGATTTTGACCATTGCTTAGTACCTCCTCTTTACCTCTTATAGCAAGTAACGGAGTGTAATGGAAGCGAGTCATGCTGCGACCTGAAAGCCAACGACCAGGGTGAGGCGCGCGGCTTTTGACGCGTCGCCTCCACCCTGGTGAACAATGGATTGAAACGACCCCGATAAAGCCTTGAATCGTCTCAATCCTTGTTGGCTCGGCACTATTATTTGGTTTCCAGTCCTTCCTTTGTTGCTTCCGTTGGGGATACCGACGTTGCGTCAGCCTTTACGGCGTTTGTCGGTTCAGTCTTGGCTTCGTCAACCGGCTGCGACGGGCTCCCAGGTTTTTCACCCAACAGGGTCACAACCTTTTCGACCTTGTCGCTGGTGTCGTAGGTCACCTCATACGCGACCTTTTGCCCATCGAAAATGGCTTCAGTTGGTGTACCGACCACCTCCCACAATCCAAGAGTAAAAACATCGGCAGCCCCATGAAAGAGGGCTCTCCCGGCTTTGGCTCCTTTGCTGTAACCCTGAACAAACGAGAATACATCTACGCGCTTTCCGGCCCTCATCTCAGTTGCCTGCGGCTGGCCTATCTCCGCCAGCACATAGCTACGCGGCGTACCTGCCGAGAAGACCTCAAGGTTCTTGAGCTTTGGCTGATTTGCAGCCATGTAGACCGAACAGCCACTGCACACCATAGCAAATAGGCTCAACAGAATCGTAACCGCCAACCAAGAACAAATTCCGCGAGCCTCCATAACTCCGCTACATCTCTTCTTCATGAACCCCTCCCTAAATCGAATGAGTATTGTGTGCCGAACAGTTTGCTTAGGTGGGAAAGTTTCCTTGATATCATCTCTATAGTAGGATAAAAATTCCATGTTTTCTCGTAACAGATCAGAAGATATGGAAAAAATACGTGCCCGGTTTCCATGTTTTGAGAATATATGGGAGAAAAATGGAAAGCAAGGGGAAATTCAGACCTGATCCCGACCTCCGCTTGATGGATCAGGTTCCAGGTGCTGAGATACCATCACTACGCCTATCGCACCGAACAGACGTATTGCGACTGGATTCTCAGGTTTAATAGATTCCATGGCAGCAAGACCCATCCGAAGGACATGGGAAAGACCGAAATCGACGGCTTTCTGAGCCATCTGGCCACCCACGGGAAGGTCGTCGCAGCCACCCAGCGCCAAGCCTTGGACGCGATTGTCTTCCTGTACAGGCAGGTCCTCCATCAACCGATCGAAGACCGGTTCGAGCCGGTAAGAGCGAAAGGGCGCCTACGCTGATGCGGTTATTGGTGGTAGAAGACGAAAAGAAGGTGGCCGGTTTCATCAAGAAGGGCCTGGAGGAGGAGGGGTACGCCGTGGACCTGGCCGCGGACGGCAAGACCGGCTTGGATTTGGCTCTCGATCGAGTCCACGATCTGATTATCCTCGATATCCAGCTGCCGAAAATGGACGGCTTGAGCGTGCTCAACGCCCTGCGCCGGGAAAAGGTGGCGATTCCCGTGCTGCTGCTCACGGTGCGGGCAACCATCGAGGACAAGGTCCTGGGGCTGGACGCCGGCGCCGACGACTACCTCACCAAGCCCTTCGCCTTTCAGGAGCTCGTGGCCCGGGTCCGGGCCCTGCTTCGCCGGCGCACCGAAGGCAAACAGCCGGTGCTGCAGGTTGCCGACATCACCCTCGATCCTGCCCGGCGCACGGTCCTGAGGGGCGACCGGAAGCTCGACCTCACCACCAGGGAATTCGCCCTGCTCGATTACCTCATGAGGAACCCCGGCCGCGTGCTGACCCGAACCATGATCTCCGAGCATGTCTGGGACTACGATTTCGATTCCGAAACCAACGTGATCGACGTTTACGTGAACTATCTTCGCAAAAAGATCGACTCCGACCGCGAACAGAAGCTCATTCACACGGTCCGGGGAGTCGGCTACATGATGAAAGGGGATTGAGCCTTGCGCCTGCGATCGATCCGGGCCCGCCTCACCTTCTGGTACACCAGCCTGCTGACGGTCACCCTGCTGGTGCTGGGAGGGGCCGCCTACGGGCTCCTCTCCTACAGCCTGTCCCACGAAGTGGATGCGGCCCTGAACGGGGTCGCCACAACGCTTGCGGAACGGTCTCACGGCGAGCCGGCCGTCATTCCCCCGGCTGAAATCGAGGAGATGTTCCGGCGGTTTTTCGGTTTTTCCCCCTGGGACCGGTATTATCAGCGGTTCGACCCCTTCGGCCACCGGGACCCGCGCGAACCCAAGACGGCCCAGCAGCGGGCTCCCCTCAGCGCGGAGGCGCTCGGCAACGCTTCCCGCGGCCTTCCCACCTTTGAAACCGTGGACGGGCTGGGAACGTATCCGGTGCGGCTCCTGACCATGCCGGTGATGGAAGGCGGCCGGCTGGTCAACCTGCTCCAAGTGGGAATGTCCCTGCAGAGCATCACCGAGACGCGGGTGCGCTTCCTTTTGATCATGGCGGGACTGTTTCCCGTCGCTCTGCTCCTGGCCGGGTTTGGCGGGTGGCTGCTGGCCCGCCGGGCGCTGAAGCCGGTGGCGCGGATGACGGAGGCGGCTCAGCGGATCGGCGCCGAACAGCTTGCCGAACGGGTGCAGGAAACCGGGACCGGGGATGAGCTGGACCAGCTGGCGAAAACCCTGAACCAAATGCTCGGCCGGTTGGACGCCGCCTTCAGCCAGATTCGCCAGTTCAGCGCCAGCGCTTCCCATGAACTGCAAACGCCGCTGACCATCCTCAAGGGGGAACTGGAGGTGGCGCTGCGCTCGCCGAGGTCGCCCGGCGAATACGAGGCGGCGCTGCGGAGTTCGCTCGAGGAAGTCGACCGGATCGCTCAGCTGGTCGATGGCCTCCTGCTCCTTTCCCGCGCCGAGGCCGGGGTCCTGAAGATGGATCGCCGTCCGGTGGACCTGGGACAGCTGCTGGAAGAGGTCTATGCCCGCCTGAAGGTCATTGCCGACAAGGGCGCCGTCGAGTTCCGCCTCGGACCCGCGGAAGCGGTCCTGATGCGGGGGGATCGCGAGCATCTCAGGCGGCTCCTGTTGAACCTTGCCGACAACGCCATCAAGTACACCGAGCCGGGCGGTTCGGTCGAGCTTTCCCTGCGACACTTCGACAAATGGGTCTGCATCCTGGTGGAAGACACCGGGATCGGCATTCCCGGCGAGGAGCAGGAGAAGATCTTTCAGCCCTTCTTTCGAACCATGGAAGCTCGCGCTCAAGCCGCAAACGGGACGGGCCTCGGGCTCTGCATCGCGCGCTCGATCGCCGCGGCCCACGGCGGCACCATTCATCTCGAGAGTATTCCGGGGAAGGGGAGCACCTTTCGGGTGCTCTTTCCCGTCGATATGCTGGAACCCATAGCGGATGACGGCGAGTCGATGGTGACTCCCGGCGAGTCCACGGCGGCTTCCGGAGAATAAGGGGCGTCCGCCCGCAAAGGCCGCCGATTTCCACTCCCACTCGATAGGGGAGGCCAAAGCTCTCGATTTGAGCAAAATCCCCCGACCCCCCTCGTATAACCATGTTGGGTGTGGGAACCGGGTGGCTACTCATCCATTTGATGCTGTCGCTGCCGGGGCCGCATTCGTGAGAAACTTCTAATCCGCATCTAATCTTCGCTTAATGTTCATTCCTTACATTCCTCCACGGGTATCGGGCAGGCATACTTCGATTGAAGGCCTTGTCCGAGGAGATCCCGCTAACCTTCATGACCCGTTGGGTCACAACAGAGGATGAAATCCCCGTTGCCCTTTCGCAAAAGGCGGTTGGGGGATTTCACATGAAAACCAAAGGAGGAATACATGTTACCGAATCTCAGATCTTACCTGCAGAACAAGCGATATGGCTTCAAGGCGTTCTCTGTGGTTGCCGTCTCGTTCTTTGTCACCGGTCTTCTGGTGTCGTCGGGGATGAACTGGACGGCACCGGCGGCGGCTGTAAATCCGGCTGCGGCCATGCCCGGTGCGGCCGGCCAGGCTGCTGCCGCCAGTCCGTTCACGGTGCTGGCGAAACAGCTGACGCCCGCGGTGGTCAACATCAAGGTCAATAAAATCGAAAAGGCCGGCTGCCCGTTCCCGAATATGCCCGAAGGGCCCTTCGGAGGCTTCTTCGGTCACCCGCAAATCCCCAACGATCGACCCGTGCAGGGTGCGGGTTCGGGAGTGATCATCAACAGCGGCGGCACGATCCTCACCAACAACCATGTGGTGGAAGGGGCCAAGGAAGTCACGGTGACCCTGGCCGACAAGCAGGAGTTCAAAGCCGAGGTCGTCGGGCGTGATCCCAAGACGGACCTGGCCGTACTGAAAATCAGTGCGGGAAAAAACCTGCCCGCGGCCGCCCTGGGAAACTCGGACCAGCTGCAGGTGGGTGACTGGGTGATGGCGGTCGGGAATCCCTTCGGCCTGAACAGCACCGTCACCACGGGAATCGTCAGCGCCAAGGGCCGCGTCATCGGGGCCGGTCCCTATGACGATTTCATCCAGACCGATGCCTCCATCAACCCGGGCAATTCCGGCGGACCGCTGTTCAACATGGAGGGCGAAATCGTGGGCATCAACACGGCAATCATTTCCGGAGGCCAGGGAATCGGCTTTGCCATACCGGTCAACACCGCCAAGCCCCTGATCCCGCAACTGGTGGAAAAGGGCAAGGTGACCCGCGGCTACCTGGGGGTGAACATCCAGACCGTGACCCCGGAACTGGCTTCCGTTCTGAAACTGCAGGACACCAAGGGAGTCCTGGTCGCCGATGTGGTCTCGGGCGGCCCGGCGGAAAAGGCCGGAATCCAACGCGGTGACGTGATCACGGCCTTCAACGGCAAAGCCGTCGAGGACAGCCATGAACTGCCGGCGCTGGTTGCCGCCACGCCGGTGGACAATGAGGCGTCAATCACCGTGGTCAGGGATGGCAAGGAACACCGGTTCTCCGCCAAAATCGCGGCGATGGATGCCGATGAAGATACCCGGGGAGAATCCAAACAGCCCGCCCAGGGAAAATGGGGCCTCCAGCTTCAGGATCTCAACCCGCAGCTTGCCAAGCAGCTGGGCCTGAAGGTCGAGCAGGGCGCCGTGGTGGTCGGTGTGCAGCCGGGAAGCCCCGCTGACCAGGGGGCCATCCGGCAGGGGGAAGTGATCGTGGAGGTCAACCGCGAAGCGGTGAAATCGGTGAAAGAGGTCAAAGATGCGGTCGCCAAGGCCGGCGACAAGGACACCCTGCTGCTCCTGGTCGAGGGACCCCGAGGGAAGCACTACGTGGTCTTGAAAGGATAGTCTAGCGGGGACGCACGGAGATGCGGAGACAGGGAGACAGGGAATGGAAGTGGTGACTTATGTCTCTCCGGGATACGTCCGAACCTTGAAAGGGCTGACAGCCGGAACTCGAACCTGAACGCGGGCGAGCTTCCAAGCAAATGGCTTGACCCGGCTTGTGGCAGACTGGTGACGGTCTTCCCGCGTAGCGATCAGGCTACTCGAGCGTTAAAAGTCATAGTTGAGGGTTACGGAGATCCTGTTGCGCAGTTCATTTCTCACTGCAAGGTTCCATTTCTTTGCGGCATTGGCGGAACCGTAGATATTTCCCAGGTAGAAGGGCAGGCCAACGGCGCCCACAATGCCGGCTACGGCATAGTTCTCGTGATAGACGGCGGTTACCGTTCCGGCGATGGCCAGAGCATTGATGAGAAAGGCGGTAATGCCGTCACCGTAATGCTCGGCATAAATGTAGCCGCTTCCCGGAACCACCGCCGACATGATCCCGGCCAGGGCCTCCGATTTCCGGGGAAGGTCCTGATATTGGTCGAACAGCCTTAAGGTTTCTTTTGCCCTCATGGCGGCGGGATAATCGGGATAGGCCGCGACCAGCTTTTCCACGCCTCGCCTGCCGGCGGCAACATTGTCCTGATCCAGCGCCAGCATCGCATCGGCAACCAGCGCCAGGGGAGCATAGCGGGAGTCGGGATAGGAGGCCGTTACCCCTTCCAGGGCGGTTTTGGCCTTCGCGTAATGCTTGCCCTTCCAGTAGCCAAGCCCCTCAAAATACTGCGCCTCGGGGGCATAGGTGCTCCCCGGATATTTCTCCCTCAGAGTCGCGAGATTCCGTGAGGATGCCTCATAATCCTCGCCGTGATAATAGGCCATGCCGATTCTCGATAAAGCGTAATCGGCCTTGTCCGATTCGGGGAAAAGGACCAGGAACTTCTTGTACTCGGTAATGGCCCGGTAGTACTCACGCTCGTCCATGAAGGCGTCGGCGACCTTCAACTCCAGGTCTTCGGTGAGGAGAATCGCTTTTTCCGAAGCGTGCGGCGAGCCCGAAGGGGGGCAAAAGCAGAGCATCAACAGGGTGAGCACTGCAAGCGACAGTCTCATGGTTCCCCAAGCAGGTTATTCGAAAGGGGGTCGTAGAGTCTCCCGTTGGGGAGCAGGACATAATCGGGCCCGGGTTCTTTCCAGATATTGCAGCGAGTCAACCGGTCTCCGGTCATCATGAGGCCCGTAAAGGGGCCCCGGGTTGCGACAGCCGCATAGCCGTACCTCGAACAACTGGGGCGAAAACCGCACCGGTCTCCGCCAATGGGGGAGATCCACTTTTGATAGAATTTGATAGACTCGAGAAAGGCAATTTGAACGCATGAGGTTGGGGGTTCCCGAGTCGCGGAGGACTGCCGGGTGTCGGCATGAGGTCCCTTCATGGGCGCCTCGGAAGCGCCGGCGGCGATACCGACACCCAGTGCCAACCAAAAGGTGAGGACGCACAATGGTAAGATCAGGGTCCTCTCTTTGCGGGCGGTCGGGAACCCTTGCAAGGTCAGATTGCTCCTGTTTTCAACACATCCCGGCTACTGCGTCGCGGTCCTCTGCTTGATGATTCGTTCCTTGGATTCATTGTATTCCTTCTCGGAGATGATGCCCTGGTCATAGGCGTCCTTGAGGGCTTTCAGTTCATCTCCCAGAGTTGTCGTGGTCGTGGTGGATTGATTCTTGACCGTGGAACCGCCGCCGCAGCAACCACCCAGGCCAACCAAGGCCAGGATCGCCATCCCCACCAAAACAGTCTTGCAGACTCTCATCGCTTCCTCCTCCCGGGGTCTTTGTGTTCAGCTGTCTATACAAGCAAAAACACGTGTTGGCAACGTCAAAGGTGGTGCCGGGCGGCAACCATGCGACGGCCGCAGGCCGCAGCCTCACAGATAGACGATCGGTTTCAATTGCCTGCGTCTCCGCATGGCTTCCAGGATGCCGACGGTCCCGGTCATCATGTTGTCGCCGAAGGGAGCACCCATTACCAGAGGCAATTTCGACTTCTGCAGCAGGCGCCGCTTGGGCCCGGTTGCCAGAACGATCTCTATGGACGCGAACCCCAATGGTTTCCTCATATAGGCGCCATGCCCGCCTTCAGCGAGGATCCGGCGGTGATCGAGTTCGCCCTCGGCCAGTTCGACGACCAGGGAATCCAAGCGCTCGGGAGTAACATCCCGGGTGTGATATTCAAAAAAGCCCGCTATCTCTCCGTTTTCGAGAGCCGCCCCGACGGTATGGGAAGTGGCGACATCCAGGACGATGATCCGCTCCCTGCCTTCCGCCTGAACATCCAGCGACGCCCCGAGGATGGCCGCCATACCGCTGTCCATGACGTAGACTTCATCGGCCGGCAGCGTTTGAGCACTCTGGAGGAGAGATCTCAGGCGATTGAAGGTCTTCGGGAGATCGTCCTCGCTGTACAAAAGGGCATGGGGAAAAGGGTTCTTCTCGAGCCGTTCTTGGAAAATGGCGTGGCGGTAATCCAGGTGCGATACGCCGGGGGGCGGCATGCCGTGGTCCTGGACACAAAGGCCGACGGCGTCAAATTGGAAAGGGACGCCCAGAGCTTCCACGATCTGTCGCACCCGATCTTTTTCCAGGTCGCCGATAACCAGGTGCCGGTAGGTGGGATCCTGCCTCAAGGCATCGGCTTCGTCATCGTTGAGGACCGTAATCCCCCAGGAGCGCACTTTATCCAGGTCGTGATGGAGGGTGAGTGCCGCAGAAGCGGAAACGACCACTCCGTCGTGGCGTGCGCGTTCTTTCAGGACCTCGGTCAGGCGTCCTCCTCCCATTTCACATCCCGTCACCAGGAGTCTTCCGGGAAGGCTTTCCGCCCTATCCGCGAGCCCCAGGATCGGGGAGCGGGCAACCGCTTTGAAATGCTGGGGCGCCAGGTCGTCGAAATAGAGAATATCCATGGTGCCGGCGCCGATATCGACCATCAGAAACCTGCTCATTGGGTCAATCCTCCGTCTTTCCTCTCTCAAAGCCCCTCTTGCGCCTGGACAAACAAAGCATCTTTCGAGTCCAGGCGGTTCAGCGAAGTTGCTCAGGCCCTTGCGGGATACGCTGAATCTTGGAAAGGGCCGCGACGAACCCGAAACCCGCAACTCGGAACTTGCAACCCTTCAGAGCCAATTCTGAACCTCTGGGGGATGAACTTCAAGCAATGAAAATGTTTCAATGTTCCATTGACCCTGAGGCGATCCGTGTTATACTTACCCCTTAAGAGTTCCTTGAGAGTCTCTTTCGGCGCCGCTTATCATCGGTATTTCTTTAAAGGGTAAGCCCACGAAGGATGTTCATCAGCCTCGGTGGGCTGTTTTTTTGTGCGAATACTAAGGAGCAATGGGATGGCAAAGAATTTGAAGATGGTTTGTTTTGGTCTGGTTGTCTTGTTGGTACTGAGCTTGTACGGGTCCTCTGTGAGCTTTGCGGCCGGCGAGAAGGACGTCAAGAAAGAGAAGGCTGCCACTTCCGGCAGCAAGGACCCCAAGAAGGAGAAACCAGCAGTGACCAGTACCGGCGCGGGCAAAGACAAGGTGGCGGTGGTGAACGGGACCGTGATTACCCGCTCGGAGTATGACACGGAGATGGGTCGCTTCGAGAGGCAGGTGGCCATGAGCGGGCAGGCCCCCAACCCCGCCGAAATGTCCGAAATGAAAGGGCGGGTTTTGGACGGTCTGGTCGACCGTGAATTGCTCAAACAGGAAGTCAAGAAGCAAAAGATTACGGTGGACGACGGCGAGGTCAACCAGCAGGTGGCGATGCTGAAGCAGAAGTTTGGAAGCGACAAGGAATTTGCCGATACCCTGGCCAAAATGAATCTCACCGAGGCCGGCCTGGTGACCCAATTGCGGCAGGACCTGGCCATCAAGAAACTGATCGATCAGCAGATTGCCGCCAAGGTGACGATCACTCCCGAGGAAATGAAGGCCTTCTATGACAGCCATCCCGAGTTCTTTAAGGCCCCGGAGAGGGTTCGCGCCAGTCATATTCTTATTAAAGTCGACCCGACTGCCGGCGACGGCGACAAGGCCAAGGCCCGCGAACGCATCACAGCCATTCAGCAGCGACTCAAAAAAGGAGAGGATTTTGCCGCCCTTGCCAAGGAATCCTCGGAATGTCCCAGCGCCGCCAATGGCGGGGACCTGGATTATTTCCAGCGAGGCCAGATGGTCGGGCCTTTCGAGGATGCGGCCTTTGCGCTGAAGCCTGGAACGACGAGCGATGTGGTGGAAACTCAGTTCGGTTATCACCTGATTAAGGTCACGGACAAAAAGGATGCATCCACCGTCGCCTACGACGATATCAAGGGGAAAATCGACGATTACCTGAAACAGCAGAAAGTGAATGAGTTGTTGACGGGATATGTTGCTCAGCTCAAAAAGGGCGCCAAGATCGAAACCTTCTTGAACTAAGCGGCACCCTCCGCCAAGATGGGTTTCCCGGAGCGGGCGGGCTTTGTGTCCGCCCGTTTTTTTGGTTGCAATGATTTTGCGGAGGGGATAAAGCTTTCCTTACCGCAAGGCTCATGAAATCCTGAAGTATTTAAAGTAGCAATTCATGTCCCTTGGGGACACCCGAAGACACCCGAAAAGGGCCGGGACGAAAACGTAACCCGCGACGCGCAATTCGGAACTCGGAACTTTTCAGAGCACACCCAACGTAACCGGATTGTTCACGATGGAGAGGGTCCGCTTCAGCGAAGCAGACTGCCAGCAAATGCGGGCACTCGAGATCCCCGAGGCGCAGGTACTGGCTCAATTGGAGGTCTTTCGAAAGTCCTCCGCGTCAATCTGCCTGCACCGCCCTTGTACGCTGGGTGACGGGGTGCGCAGGATAGAGATTCCTGAAAGCGAAAGCTATCTCGACGATCACCGGGAAGCAGCGAGGCGGGGGCGCTTTGTCAAGTTTGTGCCGGCCTCCGGAGCTGCCACGCGGATGTTTCAGTCTCTCCTGCAGATTTACCATCTCCCTCAATTTCTGGAACCCCGGGAGCTTCATCGCAAAGCAAAATATGGCGTTTCCGTAGCATGCGATTTTCTCAAATTTGTTGAAAACATTCACCAATTCGCGTTCCGCCGTGATCTGGAAGAAGTCCTTGGAGGCGACGGCCTCAATCTCACCGCCCTTGTCGAAGACCACCATTATCGCACCATTCTGGAGTACCTTCTTTTTGGTCTTGGCCTCAACTACGGCAGTCTGCCCAAGGGTCTGTTGAAGTTTCACCGCTACCCGGATGGATGCCGCACGGCTTTCGAGGAACATCTGGAGGAGGCCGTCGATTACGTTGCCTGCGCTGACGGGGTCTGCCGCATCCATTTCACGGTTTCTCCGGAACATGAGGACAAATTCAGGGAGCTTTTCAAGAAGGTTCGCCCTCGCTATGAAAAGGAATACGGGGTTGTTTTTGAAGTCGGTTTTTCGCACCAGCACCCGTCCACCAACACCCTTGCCGCAGATACCCGAAACCGGCCGTTTCGCGACCGTTTCGGGCGCCTTGTCTTCAGGCCCGGGGGGCACGGGGCGTTGCTCGAAAACCTCAACGATCTCCACGGAGACCTTGTCTACATCAAAAATGTCGACAACGTCATTCAGGAGCGCTTCAAGGAGACGATCGCTTTTTGGAAACGGGTTCTCGGGGGCTGTCTGGCGGCGATCGAAAGAGCGGTCCACGACCGCTTGCGCCGCCTCAAAGATGACCCGTCCGCAGACTCGGTCCAACAGGCTGAAGCTTTCGCCAGGGACGAACTGATGGTCCGGCTGCCGCCGGCCTATGCCGCGTGGACGCTTGCAGAACGGCATGCTTACCTGGAACGGAAGCTGGATCGGCCGATCCGCGTCTGTGGCGTGGTCCGAAACGTGGGTGAACCCGGGGGGGCGCCGTTTTGGGTGGAAGAACACTCCGGAGAACTTACTTTGCAGATCATTGAAAAAGCCCAGGTCAACTTCAACTGCCCTGAGCAGCGCAGGATCTGGAATTCATCCACCCACTTCAATCCGGTTGATATTGTTTGTTCGCTGCGGAATTACCGGGGCGAACCCTTTGATCTGAAGCACTACGTGGACCACGATGCCGTTTTCATTTCGAAAAAATCCTTGGAAGGCCACAGCCTCAAGGCCCTCGAACTTCCCGGCCTGTGGAATGGCGCCATGGCCGGCTGGCTGACGGTGGTCGTGGAAGTCCCGCGGATTACCTTCAATCCGGTCAAAACCGTGTTCGATCTGCTCAAACCCGAACATCAGCCGGAATAACGCAATCCGGCTCGTTGCGGCCTGCTATCCCCATGCCATTCCTCTCTCCGTGGCTGAGCACGGAACAGCTGCGCAACGCGGGACGCCGGTCTTTGGGTCCCGTGGCCGCTGCCTGATGCGTGCCGGCTGTGCTGCGCTGCAAGGCCTGCAGTTGGGGGTCTTCGGCGGCAGAGTGCAGCTGGGGGAAAGTTGGCCTTAAATGACCCCTCTCACCTTCAGCCAGGCAAGGCCCAGGTATTCGTAAACAAGTCTGGTGGCTTTTACCAGGGAGTTGGGTTCGGGGAACAGCGAATCGGCGCTGAAGGTTTCGGTATCCCTGACCAGGAAGTCCGTTGGTCCGGGAACCGGGTGCATCCCGTGATTTTCAAACAACTTCATTGAACGGAGCATGTGGGATGCCGAAGTGACCAGGATGAAGGCATCCTTCCCTACAAGAGGCTTTATCGCACGCGCCTCGTCTTCGGTATCCCAGGATTGGTCTTCCAAAACAATATCCTGTTGAGGCACCCCTATGGTCCCGGCGACTTTCGACATGAGTTCCGCGTCGGAGATCGAACCGTCGACGCGCCCCCCGGAAACAATGAGCTTGCTTCCGGGATTTTCCCGGTACAGGAGCACGCCCTCGACCAGGCGCACCAGGGTGGAGCGATCGAGTTGACTGGACAGCGGGACGTTGGGGTCGGCGGTATGCCCGCCGCCCAGGACCACGATCCATTTAACGGGAGCCTCGGGTGCGCGGCCTTGAGGTTCGCCGGTCCCCGCGGCGTTGACAGGGCGATAGCTGCGCTCCAGTCCCCGCAGAAGACTTTCTGATACGGCATTGTAGCTGAGCAGCAGGAGCAGGACCGTCCCGACGGTAACCAGAATCTTGCCGGACTTCTGTCTCTTGGTGAACCAGAGCAGGGCCAACCCCGCCAGCAGGATCAGAACACAAACCGGCAGCGGGAAGAGAAAGCGACTGAGAATTTTCTTTAACATAAAAGCAGTCATCGACGGTCCCTCGAACAAGATTTCCCAACCCTTATGACCGGGCGGGTAACGACATCACTCATATATCACACTGTAGCCGTGAGAAAGCCAAGAAAGAGGTGGTGATAAAGCCCGGGGCCGTTAGCCGGAAATTCGCCCACAGGGCATCGGAAAGTCCCGACATCCGTCGGGTGGTTCGGGCGAGTGAGGTCCGAAGGATGCTTTCGGATCCCCACAGAAAGACTTTTTGTTTGGCCCGGGTGACGGCGGTGTAGACGAGTTCCCGGGTCAAAACGGGGGAGTCCCGGTCCGGCAGAATGAGCAGGACGTTGTCGAATTCGGAGCCCTGGCTTTTGTGAACGGTCATGGCGTAAACCGTTTCATGCTCGGGGAGGCGCAGCGGATGAAAGGGCCGGAAGGAGCCTTCCGGGCCGGGAAAGAAAACGCGGGAATCGGTCCCCGAAAAAACATCCGGCAGAAATATCCCCAAATCCCCGTTGAAAAGGCGCAGGTTATAGTCATTGCGCCTGATGAGGACGGGTCTTCCCCCATACCAATTCGTCTCTTTTTTCAAAACACCCTGTTCCTGAAAAATATTCTCAACCAGTGCGTTCAGGGCTGCAACGCCGCAGAATCCATCCCGCACGGCGCAAAGAATTCTGAACCCTTCCATGAAATGGAAAATCTCCCTCAACCGGGTGGCGGGGTCTCCGCCCGGGTAGCGCTTGAGTCTCTCTACCGCGTGGAAGTAATCCGTGAAGCCCTCGACGATTTGATCTCTTATGGCTTTCTCAAATAGACCAGCCGGGGGCATCTCATTCCAGCTCAGATCCTGGTACTTCCCGCTTCTGAGGATAGCGATCGCGGTATCGGCTTCGCCGTTCCTGGTTGCCTGGCTCAACACGCCGATGCCGCTCTCCTCGCCGAAACGGTAGCTTTTCCGGAGTTGGATGAGGCAATCCTTGGGCTTTTTCGCGGGGTCTGCTGAAAGGAATTCGGCATCGAGTCCGCCGAAACCGATATCCTCGAGGGCCTCCGCAAAATCTCGGGAAAAGAAGGCTTTCTCGCCCGTGTCGCAGATGTCGCCGAGGACGGCACCGGCTTCGACGGAAGAGAGCTGGTCTTTATCGCCCAGCAGGATCACTCGGGCCTGCAGGGGAAGGGCCTGGAACAGCTTGGACATGAGCGCGAGGTCCACCATGGAGGCTTCATCGACGACTACGACATCCAGTGGGAGCAGGTTCTGAGCATTGTGTCTGAAATAGGGCGAACCCTGGATCGCTCCAAGCAGGCGGTGAATGGTCGAGGCGGTCTCGGGTATGGCCTGCCTGACCGATTCCGGGCATTCCAGGTTTGCTTTGGCCTTCGTAATGGCTTCCTGAAGTCTGGCAGCGGCTTTTCCGGTCGGTGCGGCCAGGGCGATGCGGAGCGGATCGGACGATGCCTGTTCCAGAAGCAGTGCCAAAATCTTGGCAACGGTGGTGGTTTTGCCGGTGCCGGGCCCGCCCGAAATGACGCAGAAGGTTTGCCGGGTTGCCGCGAAGGCGGCCGCCTTCTGCCAGTCGTGGCCGCTTCTCGGACCGGGTGGGAAAAGCCGCTCCAGTGGGCCTCTCAGAGCGTCCGTTGCCACCGCAGTCGGGGGTCCTGAAAGGCGAACGGTCAGCGCCCGGGCAAGCTTCTGCTGGTATTCCCAGTAGCGGTAAAGGTACAGCCTCGAGTCTCCATCCAAAATCAGAGGTTTGTATTCGCCGGGTCGGCCGACGACGGATGATGCCAGGAGTTTCCCGCACCATTCGGAAACATCGGGCCGGGGACACCCCTCCCACTCCTTTTCCCATGGCGTGTCACTCACATCGCGGAGATTGAGGCAGATGTGACCCTGCCGCGTGGTGCTGCTCACCAGCGCTGCAGCGAGGGTCAATTCGGGGAGGTGTTCCCCGTTCAGACGGGTCAGAAGCCTCGCAAAATGGACATCCAGAGGGGAAAAGATCCCCGCGGCAAGAAATTGGGTCAGGTCCTTGTTCTTCACGGTTCTATCGGTCCTATCAGGTTCGAACACAACGCCTCGATGGCAGCCGCCGCAGGTCGGTGTCGATAGACGCCGTAGTCCCCGCCCTTCGCTGGATCGATGCCTCTCAGGAAGAGGTAAAAAACCCCTCCGAAATGAGATTCATAGCGGTACCCGGGGATTCGCACCTCAAGGTACTTGTGGACGGCAACGGTATAGAGATGGTACTGGAGGTGATAGAATCCCTCCGCCATGGCTTTCTGCAAAGAGGCTTGGCCGTAGTCCTCGGTCCTCCCGCCGAGAAAATTCGACTTCCAATCGACTATGTAAAAGCGTTCCCGGAAGCGAAACACGAGATCGATGAAGCCTCTCATGAAGCCTTCCAGCGGTCTGAAGTTGAGCCGGCCCATGCCGGAAGGAGGTAATTCAAATCCCCCCGGCCCCCCTTCAGAAAAGGGGTGTTCCTGGTTTCCGGAAGCCTCCGGCCTCCGGGTGGCGCCTGTCTTCGGGCCGGGGAATCCGTCAGGTCGATCCATGAGACAGCGGCTGAACAGGTTGCGCAGTCTGGATTCGTTCAATCGCTGGAGCGGAAAATAGAATCCCAGTTCACTGAGTCGGTCGGCATCGGGAACCAGGGAAAGGGTGAAAGGGCCGTCGACCGAATCCAGTTTTACTTCCAGGACCTTCTTGACCATATCGCAGACGGCGTTCGCCCAGAAGCTTTCAAAGCCGTGGGTCTTGAGTTTGCCTTCAATGAGTTCCATGATGGCCGTTTCATCCTGAAGCGTAAAATCGAGGTCTTCAAAGAGCTCGTGCAGGAAGATTCCCGCATGAGCGCCCTTGGGGAAATCGAACATGTTGACCCGAAATCCCTCCATTCCCCCTTTAGCAGAGGGCAAGGGGGGATTCAATGCTTCGTCTTGAGCTCCCGGGGAATAGGAATCAGGGGCGGCAAGGTCTGCGGGATGAGGTCCTGCGATCTGTTCTTCGACGGCGACCTCGGGAGCAATCGGCTCATCCCGGTCCGCCGATTCCAGGTTGCGCCGTTGACCGCCGATGAGAGACGAGAAGCTGGCGATGGCCCAGTCGCGCTGGATGGTGCCCGAAAAAGGCCGGCACTCGAGCGGAACGGTTTCCTCTTCAGGCGGGAAAAGGGTGGTCCCTCTTTCGAGCGGCAAGTCTCTGACGTCGATCAAACCGTTGGCCCTCGTTTGAAGCTCCTGGAGATCGAGCCGCAAGCCGTCATCGTCCAGGGTCGCGAAGCGGGCAGCCGCAGCCTCGGGCAATCCTTCCGGTTCCACGAGGCGCGGCTGGTGGAAAAGATAGGCAGGCGCGGAGGTTTGGGCATCCCGGAACCGTCCCCAGACCAGATAGCAGCGATGCTTGGCGCGGGTCATGGCCACGTAGAGCAGCCGGAGGTTCTCTGCCAATTGCTCTTTTTCAGCGAGCTTCGCGTTCACGTCCCGCAGGGGAGAACTGAGATCGAGGGTCAGCCTCAGGCCATCCGCTTCATCGTGAAAGACGATCGGCCCATCGCGGCGCTTGAGCTTCGACCCGTCCCCGATGAAAGGGCAAAACACCACGGGGTATTCCAGGCCTTTGCTTTTGTGGATGGTGACGAGCTTGACGGCGTTTTCGTCACTTTCCAGCCGGAGCTGGTGCTCCTCCAGTCTGGGAGTGTCCGGATTTCTTTGCGTGGAGAGCCATTTGACCAACCCGAACATGTTGAGATTATTTTCAACCGCCGCTTGGTGAAGGACTTCGGAAAGGTGGAGGGCATTGGTGCACCGCCTTTCGCCGTCGAGCAAGGACATGAGGCGCGGCAGGACCGCCTCCCTCGAAAGGAAATGTCGGAACATGCCAAAAAAGCCGTGCCTGTTCCAGAGGTCGTGGTACTCCCCGAACCTGACCAGCCATTCTTCCCATGCGGCTTCATCCCGGGTCAGGTCATCGAGTTGCTCGCCGGTGACCCCGAGCATTTCCGTGGCCAGAGCGACCTTGAGGAACCGCTCGTCGGACGGATCGGCAATCGAGGTAAGAATGCGTTCGGCTTCCGTCGCCTCCGGGGTGTCGAAGAGGTGACCGATGTTGTAAAGAACGGAGTGTATTCCGAGGTCGGTCAGCGCCTCCCGGACCAACCGGGCTTCGGCATTCCGTCTCACCAGGACCGCAATGTCCCCCTCCCGGATGGGCCGCTCGTCAATGAGCGCCCGACCGCTGCGTGCGAGCACAAGAAGCCGCGATATCTCCCCGGCCACCGCATGGGGTATCACTTCCTGAGCATTGGCTCTGGTGATGGGTTTTCCCTCCGAAAGGAGCTCGGTATTGACCAGCCGGACCTGTAAGGGAGGTTCCCGGTGCCCGGCCACCAGGAGCACCTGATGTTGCTTGTTTGCGGCGGGCCGGGCCGGCTTGAAACCGATCTCCGGGTACACGAACGGGAGAGACGGACGGGCGAAAACGGTGTTGACCGCCTCGGTCAAGCCGGGTTCGGAGCGCCAGTTTTCGGTGAGGGTGAAGCGGAGAGAGGCGCGCCTTGCAGCATCCATGTACGTAAAAATATCGGCGCCGCGAAACCCGTATATGGCCTGTTTGGGGTCGCCGATCAGAAAGAGAGTGCTCTTGCCCCCGCCGAAGATCTTCTCGAAGATCGTGTATTGAATCGCATCCGTGTCCTGGAATTCATCAATGAGCGCGGCCTTGAATTTCTCCCGGACAATCGCGGCCAGGCTTTCCGCACCGGGACCGCAGAGCGCTCGATCCAGGAGGAGCAGGAGATCGTCGTAGTAAATGGTATTTTTATTCAATTTTCTTTGGGCAAGCTCGCGGCGGACCGTCGCGATGAATTCATTCTTCAAACCCAGGAGGCGCTGATCGTAGCAAGCGGTCAGCTGCTGGCGCGCCAGGTCCAGGTCGTCGCAGAGCAGGAAGACGGGATGGGAAGGAGGAGTCCCCCCTTTTTGACGGCGGACAGGATGTGGCTTGCCGTGAACTTTTCAAACTTTTCAAAGGGCGTGCAGTCATGGCCATCGCCTGAGAGAAAAAGGTCCATGGCCAGGACCCAGCCGGGAATGTTCGCCTTCTTGTATCTCGTTCTGTTGAGCGCGGCGGCGGTTGAGAGGATGGTTTCCACTTCCTCTTTGTCCGACCGCCAGGCTTCCCGGGTCCTTTCAAAATGCAGCAGGTAATTCTGCTCCAGTTCCCGGCAGTCGGGGATGCCGCTTTCCGGGATAATCTTGAGATAGGGGTTGGCAATGTTTTTGGACACCATTTCGCGAAGGCTGTCGGGATTGAACCGGTGGCTGACGGCATAGTTGAAGAAAAGAGGGGATGCGTGGTAGCAATGCTCACGCCAGAAATCGTGGACAATCTCCCACACGAAATTTTCCTGGTCGGTAATGAGTTCCGTGTCGAGGAGCATCCCGCTCTCGAAGGCGTGGTCGTGCAGGACTCTCATGCAGAAGCCATGGATGGTGAAGATGGATGCCTGGTCGAAATCGTTGAGGGCGAGGATCAGGCGTCTCTTGGCGGCGGCGCTGGTCGGGCAGCTTTTGGAGCAGTCTTTCCAGAAGCTCGTCTTGGGCGCCGGCGCCGGAGAGGCATTCCAGGGCTTCTCGCAAACGCTTTCGGATGCGATCCTTCAACTCGCCGGTGGCGGCCTCGGTAAAGGTCACGACCAGGATTTCACTGATGGGAAGGTCCCGTTCCAGGACCAGTCGAAGAACCAGCCCCGTGATGGCGAAAGTTTTTCCCGTACCGGCACCGGCTTCAATGAGGCTGGTTCCGGCAAGCGGGCTTTGGAGAAGATCGAAGTCGGGAATGTCATTCATGGCCGGCGAACTCTCTTTGACAGGCGAGAAGAGGCCCGAAAATCTCAACCGCAAGACGCTGAAATTCGGCATCGAGGGGATTGTGGGACTTGAAACAAAGCTCGAAGTGAGAGTCCCGGCACTCTCCGCGATTGTGCTCGCTTCCCGCCCAGGTTGACTCCGCTGCTCGCAGCGCATGCTCGGGTGATTTGTCCTTCTTCAGGACCAGTTGAGCGTACTGAAGAGAAGTGTCGGGGAAGAAAGGGAGTGGCTTGACGAGTCCGTTCCAATACTCCTGCAGCAACCGTTCGAGGATCTCCCGGCTGTTTTCCACGGGGGCATATTGCAGGGCATACCATTTCCCGGAATGCAACCCGGCAATCATGCTCTCCCTGGGATATCCGGTTTTCCCGAGAGCATTCAGAGCCAGGTGCTGCACCCAGAGGCTCAGGTGGTCTTTGGCCTTTAAGCGGGCGTACCGATACCGCACCATTTGTTCCGGGTAGATGAATGGGAGTCGTCCCGTGATGGAAAAACCCGAAAGATGCAGATCGATGTTCAGCGGTTCCAATTCGCCGCCGCGAAGGCAGGGTCCCATACGCCGGGCAAAGGCTGCCACTTCTCGGGTCATGGCTTCAAAGGCACATTCTCCCGGGACTCCATGGGGAAGTATTCCGGAAGCTTTCAGGGCGGGAAAGAGTTCGGAGAGTTCCCGGTCGGCCATTCCGGCTTCGAGCACAGACTGGTCCAGGGCATATTTCTCCAGGCCCGCGAGTCCAAAAGGTTCGGTTTCTTCGAGAAGGGAGCTCTTATCGTCGATGACGATCCCGAAGCGCTTCTCGAGGAGGAACCGGGCCGGATTGACAAAGAACCGGCCCAGTTGGATTATGTTCACATTCTTCAGTTCTTCCTCCGGGGGAGAAAGAGCCGCGGAGACGAAAAGGGGAGGGCGGGTCTTCTCCCTGAGAAGACATCGGGCTTCTTTTTCCCGCTCGGCGGAATAGGTGAAGAGTTTCGGGTCCTTCTTGAAATACGCCGGGCTGAACGGCTGCAGGCGATGTCGGGTCACGAAGGGGTCGGGGTCCGTTCCCGGGGGGAGGGCAAAGGCCCCGTTGATGTAATCCAGCAATTCGCTCACCAGGACCGACGGGGGAATGACGCTGTTATCCTGGCTGCTTTGGCCGGTGTAGCTGATGTAGAGTTTCTCTCCGGCGGAGATGAGCGCTTCGAGAAACAGATACCGGTCGTCATTCCGGGGCGAGCGATCGCCCGGCTTGGGATGTTTGGCAATGAAATCGAAATCGGGGGCCTTTGCCTGCCTGGGATAGGCGTTTCCATCCATGCCCAGGAGGCAAATCACTCGGAAAGGAATGCTTCGCATGGGCAGCATGGAGCAGAAGGTGACGCCTCCCGTCATAAACCCGCGGCCGAAGCCTTCACGCTCAAAAACCTTATCCAAATACCATTTGATTACCCTTATCTCGACCTCTTGACGGAAGCCCGAGAGTTGTTCGATTCTACCCAGATCGGCCATGACCTGCCTGAGGGCGTGAAGCTCGCGTTTGGAATCCTCAGGGGCCTGGAAGAACTTCGAGAGCATGCTCAAAAGTTCCCGGGACCATTGCTCCAGGCTCCTCGAAATTCTCAGGGAGGCGACAAACTGGAAAAGCGCTTCCAGAAACTCGACAAGCTTTCCGAGGACCTCGGTATCGCTGCCTTCGATCGGGTCGTAAGGCAGAATGCCGGCGAACAGGTGTCGGTCGTTCCCCGGCATGGCATAACCCAGCAGAAGCCTTTCGACGCCGGCCCTCCAGGTGTTTTCGCGGAAAGAGCGATTCAGCCACCGGGACCTGTCCTGCTCATCGATGCCCCAACGAATGCGGACCTCTCTCACCCAGCGCACGATGAGGTCCATGTCGGCCCCCGTCAAGCCGAAGGCGGCCTGAACGGAGGGGGATTCCAGGATGCCGAGGACCTGAGGCGCCGTGATCCGCTCGCCCCAGAGATCGAGTATGGCGAGGAAGGTGTCGGCTACCGGACTTTCCCTCTTCAAGCCGCGGTCGGCGATGCTGTGGGGAATCCGCTTGCGCTCTTCCTCCGGGGCGTCGAAGACGGCTTCAATGAAAGGAGCATACGCCTCGATCTCCGGCATCATGACGAGGATGTCCTTGGGGAGCAGAGAGGGGTCGTTATCGAACATTTCGAGAAGGTGGTCGTGAAGGACTTCGAGTTCCCTCATGGGGCTGTGGCACGACTGGATCTGGAGGGAGCGGTCCGCCGCCGACAGCGGTGTCTTTTCCCCGGAAGGGTCTGTGCGGTCTCTCAGATTCAAAATGTCGGACTGGACGCATGGGAGGAGAAGACCCTCACCCGGGTCACGAAACAAGGTCGTTTCTTCGTAATCGAAGGCGGCGAGCAATTCGAAAAAATCCCTCCCCAAGGTGCCGGTGGAAGCGAGGATGGGGTTCCCTTTCTCGATGTGGAGTTCCTCGGGAGTCAGTTCCAAAGGGTTTTGCCTCGAGGCAAGGTTACGGATGTCTCGCGCCGAGGCGATGTCTCCCCAGTATTCGCGGCAGGGATTCAAGAGAAAGAGATTGATCTCGGTCAACCGGGACAGCCCCTCGATAATCTGCAGATGGAAGGGTGGAAGGTAGGAGATGCCGAAGACGGAGACCCTCCGGGGCAGGCGAAAGGCGCCGGGAGCCGCTTTTCGGATCGTATCGAGCAGCGTTTTGCCAAGGGCGGCGCGGTGCTGCTGCTCAGAGCCCCGGGCCAGATCGCGCCAGACGACGGCCTGCCAGTGATCCTCTTCTCCGGCTTCCCATCGGTTAATCATATCGGGGCGATACAAGAGGTACTGGTCGAAGGTTTCGGCAATGCACCGAGACAGCTGCAATTGCTTGAGACTCCAGGCGGGGCCGTCGAGATAATGCTTGAGGCTCGTAAAATTCGGTTCTTCCACATGCTCCGCGAGGATTTTCATTATTTTCCAGGTGGAATACTTTGGGTCGAAAAGAGAGACGTCGGGGAGTTCAGGGATGACGCTGCGCGAGATGTCGAGAACAAAAGCGTTGGGGAAGGGAAAACGGCAGTTCGCGCACACGCCGAAGTGCGATGCCAACTGCATGGATATCCAGCGCTCCATGCCTTTGCTCTGGACAACGATAATCTCCTCGTCCAGAGCCGAGGCCAGGGGTGTTTCCAGGACCCGGACCAGCGCTTTCGCCAGGAGATCCAGCCGGTTTCCCGTGTAGAGTCTGAGAGGCTTCATGGCATCCATCTCGAGGGTTGAAGGATCAAGTCTGTCCGGCCCTTATGGAGCAGTCTGTCAGGTGTCGCGATAACCTGGCGACCGACGGAGGTACACAACGCTGGATTTCTGCCTTCCCATGAAAGTCCGTTCCGTCATACCGGGGAAGCCGGAATCCGGAAGTTCTCAAAGTACTTGGTCTACCCGGAATTATTGAGAGGCTTCGATCCGGGCAGCCTGGTGTATTGATAGACAACCTCGGTTATGCGGCCGCGCCAGTAGGGGCGCCTTCCCTCAGCGAGATGCCAGGCGACCTCGACCACCACGGGAATGCGCATACCGTCCCGCTCTGCGTAATCGATGGAGCGGGCTTCCCATGGCGTGGGCAGGTAGGTCCCGCGGACCTCGCGGAATCGGGAAGGGGTGTACACGCCTGCAATGTCGCCCTCGGAATTGAAACGAAATGCCAAGGAGACGCTGTTCGGGCCGTCCGTCAGGGTCGCCAGCG
>CAWJQV010000036.1:0-43206 GCA_963844985.1 uncultured delta proteobacterium | reverse complement strand
AATCAACCCCGGTCTCGCCGGCCGGGGTCTTTTGCTGGATCGGAGTGAGCCTTACTTCCCGACACGAATTGCCGAAAGTGAGCCTATGACCCCGAAGGCATTCAATAGCCACAGAATCACGACAATCACGACGACCACATTTAAGATTGTCTTGATTTTCCCATCCATCGGTATGTAGTTGTTAACCAGCCAAAGGATGACCCCAACAGCAACCAGAATAAGAATCAAGTTAATCAAAGGCATTTTTTTCTCCCCTCTTGTACCTGGTCCACAGACCGGTTAATCCTGACCGGAACCAGATCCACTCGGTTCCGACTCTCGGAAACTGTAAAAAACAAGTGCCTCATTATGATGCCTTCTTGTGGGGCAGGCTGGAAAGCCTGCCCCACAAGCTGAGTACTTGCTCCAGTTATTTCCTGATACTCACTTATCCGATTCTTCTTTATCGCCACTTGGCTGTTTTTGCTTTTTTGCTTGCGCTCTGCTTTTGGTTGTTGCACCTGCTGACGCTCCGGTTTCGGTTGCTGCACCTGACGTTCCGGTCTTGGCTGCTGCACCTGCTGGCGTTGCGGTGTCGGCTGCTGCACCTGCTGGCGCTCCGGTCTCGGTTGCTGCACCTGACGCTCCGGTCTTGGCTGCTGCACCTGACGTTCCGGTCTTGGCTGCTGTACCTGCTGGCGTTGCGGTGTCGGCTGCTGCACCTGCTGGCGCTCCGGTCTTGGCTGCTGCACCTGGCGCTCCGGTTTTCGGTTTGGCTGTTGCACCTGACGTTCCGCTTTTGGCTGCTGCACCTTCTGGCGTTGCGGTGTCGGCTGCTGCACCTTCTGACGCTGCGCTTTTGGTTGCTGCACCTGCTCGTCCCTCGGTTGAGGTTGTGCCCGACCACTGCCCGAATCTTCCTGTATCTGAGACTCGGTCCTCGACCCATCAGGCGCTACGGGTTGTTCTTGTCGCTGAGGCTGGCGACCGGCGCCCGGAGTTCCGGGCTTGGTTTTGCCCCGGTCCCGCACTTGACCCCTGGGAGACTTTGGCGGCCCTCCCTGTTCCTCAATTTGCTTTGTTTCCCCCGGGTGGGCTGTTTCGCCGGGGCTCAGAGTCGGCTTGGGTCCCTCTCCGGGTTTTCTCGGTTCGGTTGGCTGCAGTTCCCCTCCAGGTCTGCCCGGGACTCTCTTCCCCGGTTCGAGTGTGGACGGTCCTGTGACACCCGGTTTTCGAGGCTGCCTCGAGCCGGGTCCGGCCCCCACTTCCGCAGGAGGCGCCTGCACCGGTTTCGGCTTCTGCTTGATTTCTCTAGGTTGGGACTGGACCTCGGATATGGGCTCGTTGATCTTGTTTGCGGGCACTATCCTGTTGGTGATTCTCGGGGGTTCCACGGTCGTCTGAGTGGGAAGAGTTGCCGGTTTCGCCCGGGTTACATTCTGCCTGAGGGTGTTGGCATTGACTCTGCCTGCTTCCTGTTTCGCTCTTCCCTGGTTTTGTTCAATCCGGTTTAAGACGGTCTGGTGAGGTTTGTTCACAACGTTGACGTCGGTGTAGTTGTACCGGTTGGGATTGGTGTTGTAATTATTGACGATCGTATTGTTTACCACATTCGAACGGTGATAGTTATTGATGATCGTGGTCCTGTTTATGTTGGTGACCCTGACGCTGCGGTAGTTGTTCACACCATAGAAGTCACGTTGAGGAACCACTACGGCATGGTTGAGGTACGCCAGACTGCCGATCGTAAGACCCACAACAGCCGCGGCGGCGCCCAGCACGATGGCAGCGGGTCCCCAAGGGTAATAAGAGTAGTAGGGTTCTCTAGGGGCCAGGGGCACCCAGCCCGCATCGGCTTGGGACCCGATCCACGCCACGCGTCCCGGATACCAGTTGACTCCTAAACCCACTGCAGCCGGCGGTCCCCAGTACCAGCCATTGTTCACATACACCCAGTTGCCGTAATGATGAGTAGCATATCCAAAGGGCTCGGCGGGAATCCAGGTGTTGTCGCCATAATAGTCAGTCCACCGGCCTTCGGTGAAAGGGGCCCAACCGGCGCTGACTTGAGTCGGTCTCCACAATTGGCGCTGCTGTCCCTGGTAGTTCACACTTTCCCATCTGCCGTTCTGTTCCAGATCATACGCTTGATCCTGCATTTCCGGCGGAAGGTATCTAACAGACTGTCCCTTCACGCTCACTCTTTGGGCCCACAAGGTGTCACGGCCCTCGTTCCAGTCATCCCAATCCGCATCCACGTTGGATTCTCCCGCCCCCACCTGGCGGGCATCGGCGATGATCGAGGGAGAGCCCTGGACAACCTCGTATTTCGCATTGTCAGCGGCGTGAATGAAGGTCACCGTACCCTTCAAGGCGATCACTTCCACCGATTGGTCGCCGACATAGAGGTCGAAAGTGGACCCCGGCTGAGCCACCACGTACCCGAACGGAGTAGTCGCCTTGACCTGTACATTTAAGCTCCTGTTGTAGAACCGAGCCAAACCCGAAGCCACATCGACCTCGGTTACATCCGTTTTCAAGGCAATGAGCTGGAGTTGGGTGTTGCCGCCCATTCTAACCCAAGTGTTATTGGGCATGACGAGCTCTGCTTTTCCGTCCTGATCCGAATACAGCGCATCTTCCCTCCCGAAAGGCGCATCCTTCACGGTAGCAACCCAGTCCTTTTCACCGGGAACAAATCGCAGCAACTGTCCCTCCACGAGCGTTATGCGCCCGACCAACAGTCGCTCTGCCGCTGATGCCGGGCAAACAGAGGATGCGACAAGAACCGCTGTAAAGGATATGATGCACGAATACCACAACCACCTTCTCAACATGTTCATTGGTTTCTCCTTTTTAAAAACCGCCATTTCCCTACATCGGAAATGGTTCACTATCTAAGGATCTGTAAGGTGGCCGGCAGTCGGTCTGAAAAGGGGCGTTCCCCACGCTCGCAGGCACACTCCATGCCGACGGTTTTTGACCGTTTATACTTGGTTAAGGATCGGAACGGGTCCCAGGACGCCACCCTTTCGAGAATGAGATGACATCCGTGGCGTCAGGACTCCGTTCCAGATCATTCTTTTTGTTTTTGGTCACAGTAACTACTTCAAGGAAGCTTCCCATTCCTTGAGTTCCTTTTCTGCCACTTCACGTGCGATGCCGTGTCTTTCTTGTATCTTGCCGAGAAGTATGTCGCGTTTTCCGGCAATGACGTCCACGTCATCGTCGGTGAGTTTGCCCCATTTCTCCCTGACCACGCCTTTGGCTTGCTTCCAGTTCCCAGCAATTTGATCCCAGTTCATGAGTTGTTCCTTTCTTCTAAAAGAAATTTAGCGTTTCCGGTTGCCGGACCATGCCCCATCGCAAAGGAATGCTTTGCACTCCTTTGCGATGCCCCCACTCCTGTCAGATACGGCCCATTAACAAGAGCACGACCACGACCGCAAGAAGCAGTCCGATGCCACCGCTTGGAAAATATCCCCACCCACTGCTGTGTGACCAGGTGGGGAGTGCGCCCAATAGTAGAAGAACCAACACAACGAGCAGAATTGTTCCCAACATTTCCATTTCTCCGTTCTGCCGAAATTTCGGCGTTTAGAACTACGATCTGTAAGGTCAACTTGAAGACAAGACTCTATGACACCTCCTCCATTTTGATTATTGATGTAATGCCTTGTTTACGGAATTAAGCAGCCCTTTCTGTTCCAGCGGTTTAACGAGGTAATCAACGGCGTGCATGCGAAAACTATCTCGAGCTGTTTCCGTACTCGGATATGCCGTCATCATGATCACTCGAGTCTTAAGGTTCCTCTGCCTTACCTCCCGTAAAATATCGATCCCCCATCCATCCTCGAGAAAGATATCTGCGAGTATCAATTCAAATAGCGTTTCATCCATTTTTACCAGAGCTTCCCGGTAACCTTTGGCGGTGATCACGTTATGCCCTTCGGCAACAAGGAATCTACTGAAGCTGAACCTGATGCTCTCTTCATTATCGATCACGAGAATATTCACCTTCATCAATTCTCCATGTGAGAGGTTTCCCTCCTTCAGAAGCAATCCGACATTCCCCGGCTCTTCTTCCGAGTCGCCAACCACCGCTCACCTGTCAAAACCGGTGATCGTTAGGCAATGCGCGGGATTACGGTCAGACATGCTTTGGAATGATCAAGATCTGTGCCGAAAAGGCGAAGGATGTCACTTATTCCATATTGTGACGGTATAATGGATACTTAAGTCTTGGTGGCTTGTGTCCTCGCCGATAGCCGGCACCAAAATGAGTGTTGCATGCAACAGAAGCGTTACACAATTTCTGTGTTGCATGTAACGCACCAGCGTGAAGGCCGCAGCGGTCCATTCGTCTCGCATTAATAAGTCCTGTAGGCCATTTGCTTTACATGGAAATGTTGCATGCAACATAAAAGCAATGCAACACTTCTATTTCGTGCCACACTTCTTCTCCTCTAAACCACAACTTTCGATAGGTATCAGCCTGAAATAAGCATCTATATTTATTAGCTTAATTTGGAAACACGCCGCCTTTCGATCTCGCGGGCATGGAATTTGCTGAAACATAATGCTGCAAGGTTCATTGGGGTTCGATAACTGCTTCTCTTGTGGAAGCGAGCAGCAAACTAGACCAGATCACATGAATAATCAGAGGGGAGGCAAACATGCTGTGGACCATATGTGTCATTCTTTTGATTTTGTGGCTGTTGGGATTGATAAGTGGCTACACGATGGGTGGAGTCATTCACGCCCTGCTGGTCATCGCCATCATCGTGGTGTTGGTCCAGGTTATTCAGGGGCGAAGAGCTTAGGAGCTGTTTGGACCCTTGCCGGAGAAGTCGAGGCATTTGAAAAGGGTATGGTTCCCGGTTTCCAAATGATTTTGGCGAATCCATGAACCCGTGACCGGAAGAGCTCTTGTAATCAGTCTTTTTAGCACAAACTGACAAAAAGGAGAGATCGCTATGAAAAAGGGGAGTATCGTTATTCGCTAGTTTTGTGGTTCTTATGCTGATCGCCACCTTTGTGGCCTGCGCCTCGACATCCAAGCATGAAGGCACAGGCGAATACGTTGACAATTCGGTCATTACGAGCAAGATAAAATCTCAGCTCGCCGCTGATGATTTTCTCAAATCCTTCGAAATCAGTGTCGAAACCTATAAGGGCATCGTGCAACTGAGCGGTTTCGTTGATTCGCAAAGGGCCGTCGATAAAGCGGGTCAAATCGCCAGGGGCGTCGATGGGGTCAAATCCGTAAAAAACAATCTGAAAGTGAAGTAAGAGGAGAGCCTAATCCTCTCCCGGACGGAAGACGGCGCCCAGTGTTGACCCGAATCATGGATTTCTGATAGACCCGAGGAGGAAAAACCTCCTCGGGCGAAATTCCATATCAGATGATGCTACTCAGCAGGGCACCGGGCGGAGCAGTCCGGTTGCTCGCAGTCTCTGTTGTGACAGTTTCTCCCTGGTGGGCCGCCCGCGCCTGAGGCTCAGGGATTTCTCCGAAGGAGGAGACGAGATGAACGCAGTCAAGATCATGGGAATATTGCTGATTGTGGCCGGTATCGCAGGGTTACTGTACGGCAGTTTCAGCTACACCAAGGAGACTCACGACCTCAAGCTGGGCCCGCTCGAGATGTCGGTTGCGGAAAAACAGACGGTCAACATCCCTGTCTGGGCCGGCGTGGGGGCAATAGTGGGTGGTGGTGTGCTCCTGCTTTATGCGAGCAAGCAAAGGTAGCTCCAGCCTCCAAGGGCTCCAAGATGGGGCCTAAATTCACTCAAAGAAAGCAATTATGTTGAAAAAAAATCGGAATTATTCTGGGCGGAGGGACCCTTTTGGTCATTGTGCTCTTCGGATGGTGGGTCTTCAGTCGCCCCGAACGGGGCACGACCGGGTCGGTCAGCACCCATTTCCGCTGGCTCGGACCCAACGACAAGATCGTGGTCGACGGATTCAACGACCCCAAGGTCCAGGGCGTCGCCTGTCACATCGCCCGTGCGGAAACGGGAGGGGTGAAGGGCGAATTGGGTGTGGCGGAGGATACGAGTGACGCCAGCATCGCCTGTCGTCAGGTCGGTCCGATCAAGATCGTCGGCGAGCTCAAGGACGGTGAGCGCGTCTTCGACGAGCGCCGCAGCCTCGTCTTCAAGAAGCTTCAGGTCGTGCGCTTCTTCGACCGCGAGCGCAATGTGCTGGTTTACGTGGCGTACAGCGATCGGGTTATCGAGGGTAGCCCGAAGAACAGCATCAGCACGGTGCCGATCATGGGGTGGCCGGCACCATAAATTCGAACTTCGCGGCCTGGTCCGTGACTGCTCGTTCGGAGGGGAGGAGGACCTTCCGGCGAGCGATCATGGCGGGTAGATCACATCCAACGATAAAGCCTTCCTTACTTCGGCGTTCTCTACCCACTATTTCCCACAGCGAGTGAACCGTTGCGAAAATGAAGGACGAAACGGCCCCATCAAAGCAAGTGTGGATTCTCTCGCAGTTGGACATAATGAATGTCAGTTGAATTTGAGCGAGAACTTTCGCGAAGGTTGGAAATAGGGTTGGAACTGTTCCGAATTCAAAAAATTATCCGATGAGCGGCATGTTTCAGCCAGTCTCAACCACTTCTCTGGCCGAGTTGTTCTTGGTCTTGGTTAGAAAGTACATAGCCTGGAACCACTTGACCAGGGACAGTTTGGTAGCGTGAAAGATCGTCCCTGCGGTCAGGGTAACTTGAGTATGGCAACGGTTGCACTGGAAGGTCTTGACCTTGCCATGCCAGACGATGCAGTGGCTGCCGCTCTGACACACTGGGCACAGATATCCTGCTGGCCAGCGGGCTTTCTCCAAGAGACAGGAGGACGGAACATGAATCGTTTCTGCAGCAGTCGTTCTTATCCTTCAGGATTCTTTGTCCTGTCGTCGTGAAATATATTATAAACATGGGCTGCGAAACCACCTGCGCATGGCTCTGATCTTCAAGGCAGCTTTGAGCCGAGTGCCCGGCAGGTGAGCGGCGGTTTTGGCCCGCAGTCCATGCGGAGCCGTGTCGGACTTGCCGCAGGGGAAGAAAGTCACCCCTGTTTTGTTGGATCTGTTTTGGTGATTGCTGGCGGGGAAAGCTTTGACTGAGAACAGTGCAATATCACTGCGCCGAAATATTTTAGGGGTTTGGGAAAATAGAAGAATCATGATGGGCGCGGGGTTGGCCCATTTCATCCATGACGGGTTTGCCGACATGCTTTATGTTTTTTTCCCTCTCTGGCAAACGCAATTCGGTTTGACATTCGCTCAGGTAGGTTCATTCAAGATGCTCTTCTCCGGGACGCTCGCCTTCTTTCAGGTGCCCTGCAGCGTTCTGGCACGGCGCTTTGGGGCCGGCAAGCTTCTGCTGTCGGGGACGTTGCTGACGAGTGCGGCGGTGGCCGCTTGCGGCTGGAGTTCGACCCCGATTGTAATTGGGTGCCTGCTTATCTTGGGAGGCCTTGGCGAGAGTGTCCAGCACCCCCTGTCTTCCACATTGATCTCCAACACTTATAAAGACAAAGAATTGCGTCGAACCGCGTTGAGCATTTTCAATGTCTCGGGCGACATCGGAAAACTGGTGTTTCCAGCGACAGCGGCATTAATCATCAGCGGTTTCGGGTGGCCTGAGGCCAGCCGCATCATGGGATTCTTCGGCGTCGCTGCAACCCTGACGCTCTTTTTCCTTATTGGGCCCATGATGCCGTTGACTTGTCCTGTGGAAGTCGAGACCGGCGACACTCAAACCAAGATCCCCCCTCGGCGGAAGAGCGGAACCTTTGCCGCGCTTCTGACCATCGGCATATTGGACAGTGCGACCCGGATGGGCTTTTTGACCTATTTCCCTTTTCTGATTCGAGACAAGGGTTACGATATCGCGCTCACCGGCTTGGCGCTCAGCCTGATCTTTGCCGGCGGCATAGCGGGAAAGTTCTTCTGCGGGTTGCTTGCCACGAGGGTGGGCGTGCTGCGGACGGTGCTGATTACTGAGTCCCTTACTGCTGCCTGCATTTGGAGCACTATCCTATTGCCGTTCGGGGCGGTGCTGGTTTTGTGCCCGATTCTGGGTCTCGCCTTGAACGGCACTTCATCGGTTCTGTATGGCAGTGTGCCGGAACTGGTTTCTGAGGAAAAGCGGAACCAGTCCTTCGCCGTTTTCTACACGGCGACCATCGGCTCCGGCGCGCTATCCCCCTTCCTGTATGGTTTTATCAGCGACCTTGCCGGACTGGTCCCCACTTTGATCATCCTGGGCGCACTGGTTCTCGCCACACTGCCGCTGACGCTGCCCCTGAGAGGAAAGCTGGGGCAGTAGATGCGGGCAAAAAGCGGCAGGTGGCAGGCCACGCTTGTCTGAGAGCTCCGGCTATTCTTAAAGGATTGAGTAATAGTATCCAACTCCCGCAGTGTTGCATACTATTACTCATAATTTGCTAAGGACATGAAATAAAAACATTAATCAACAGAATAAATCTTATTTTCCGGGTTCGGAAGGGCAATGTGGAGACTATTCATCAGTTATGCCCTTCTCAAATCCAATGCCATGGTTGCCCCCAGATCAGGGAAGAGCCGGGGTGGACGGACCTTGCGCAATGATGGCACGAACCTTGCTTTTGGATAGGGCCGGAGGCTGCGAGTGAGTGCTGAGAATTTGGTGTTGCTGGTTGAAGATGAAGCTTCCTTAAAACGCTCTTTGACAAAATACTTAGAACGAGCCGGTTATACTTTTGAATGTTGTTCGACTGCTCGCGATGCGTTGCTGCTGGCGGAGAGACTCGATCCCGATATTGTGATTACGGAATATCATCTTCCCGATGCAAATGGCTTGGCACTGCTCGAAAAGCTGACCCGGATGCTACCTGATGTTGCGGCGATTCTTCTTTCGGAATATGACTATCAGGCCGTAGCCAAAGATGTGATTCACGTTGAAGTTCGGTCGTTTCTCAAGAAACCCTTCGACCTCGTTGAATTGGAAGCTGCTTTGTCCTCCGCGCGCTCGAAAGCGAAATTAAGGCCGGTTGATTGTTTTCAAACAAATTTGAAAGCTGATCTCGAAAGTATAGCGGGCTCAATCTTAAAACAGGGAACTCTCAGAAGTTAGCGTTTCACAGTCCTTGCTGGTCTCAAGTGGAGGTTCTGATTCAAGTGAATTCTGAAGCGGCGGTTCAAGCGACAGCGGATGTGCCGGTGGTTATCTGAGTTGGTTATCGTGAGGAGTTTCATGCGGAAGATCTGATGCGGAATGGCGAAACCTCAAGTTCAAGTGGATGGCTGCAGTTCTTTCTGAATACCTGAGTAAAAAACGATCTGAGAGCCCCCCTTTCACGGCAGGAGGCTGTAAGGATATTCCTTACGGCCTCCTGTTTTTTTTAGCGCGCTCTGTGGTCAGACGTCGATCGACTGGGCAAAGCTTTCGTCAAAAACCGTAACCGCGATTGTAAATGGATCTCAAAACACCCATCTTAAATCTCAAGACGCGCAAAAGTCGCGACGGACCGTAGTTGTAAACCCAGTCTTCAGCATCCAGAGCAATATTTCCCATATACGGACTCTGACGCAGCCATCCATCACAAGGCTGAGGGGGAATGAAAAACTGACCGACCTGTCTCTTTGCTTCCGTTTCCACCCACGAGGGTTCACCGCAATTCGCAGCAACCACTTCCATGAGGTCTCCGATCCGGGCGCAATTGGAAAAGGAAAAGGCCTCATGAGCGGGCAAATGCACGTGGCAAAAATCATCCAGGTGACAAAAACAAACCATTTTCGGAAAACTTTGCGCATCGGGACCTCCAAAGTGCTTTCAGGGAAAAACACCAAGTTAATGAAAAAAGGATAGCAGCATGCTCACGCGATGCAAGAGAATATTACAGCTTAAGGTTTTGTTCTCCGATTACCCGACCTTTTGCCTTGACATCCATGTCCCGATGTGACCGATTACCTCAGTTGAATAAGCGTTGAGAAGATGAAACCCGATTCTTCACGCCCTTCTAGCCCGGACATGGGTCATGAGCATGGGCCCGCGAGGCGGTTCGCAGGCGTTTTCGGCGAAGCATGCCGACAGGCGCCGGCGTGGGATGGGATCAAACTGCAGTCGCTTCCGTCGATTGGGTACGGAGCTTTTACAGGAGGCCTTCATGGATGGTGAAGACAAACTGACGTACCATGATTTGTTCTCATGTATGGAACTCGGCAAGGCGCTGACCTCGGAACTCCATTCCGAGCGCCTGTTCGGCAAGATTCTCCAGAAAGTCTCCGAGCTGCTTCCGGCGGAGAACTGGTCACTGATGCTGCTCGACGAGGAAACGGGAGCTCTCCGCTTTGAGTTGGTCGTGGGCCTGGATTTTGAACAGGTGAAGGACGTGCGTCTGCGGTTGGGCCGGGGGGTTGCAGGAAAAGTGGCACTGGAACAAAAACCCGTGTTCGTGGAAGATGTGAGGAAATGCGATTTCTTCGCCAAGGAGGTGGACCAGCTCACCGGGTTTGTCACGAGATCCATCATCTGCGTCCCGATCATCTTTGGAGAGAAGACCCTGGGAGTTATCGAAGTCGTCAATCCTCGGAACCTGAAAGGCAATCCTTTGCCGCTTCTTTCGATCATTGCCGATTATGCCGCCATTGCGGTGGAGAACATGCTGCGCTACCGGGAGATACACGATCTGGCCGTCCACGATGATCTGACCGGTCTATACAATACCCGTTACCTTTACAGGGTTCTTTCGGATCTCGCGTCACGTGCTGAAACCACTAAAGACCCCTTCTCCATAATCTTCATGGACATTGACGACTTCAAGCAGGTGGTCGATACTTACGGGCATCTCAAAGGCAGCCGGGCGATTCAGGAAGTGGCCAAAACCCTCCGGGAATGTTTAACTGAGCCGACCTTTGGCGTTGCCTATGGAGGCGATGAATTTGTGGTCGTGCTGCACGGGCTCGACAAGAGTCAGGCCTGCCGGAAGGCGGAGGAAATTCGATCCCGCATGAAGGAGACCGTGTATCTATCCGAGCACGGGCACGAAGTGAGCCTTTGCGCGAGCTTCGGCATTGCCACCTATCCCGAAGACGCGACGAACGTGACCGCTCTGCTTGCAGCAGCGGACCGGGCTATGTTCGAGGTCAAGAAAAAGGGCAAGGACGCAGTGAGGTCTTCTTAGCCGGAGAGGACTGTTGCTCCATGGGTGACACAACGGCGCCGGCAAGAAAAGGGATAGGGCTTATCCAGGCCCTTCGCCGGGATTGGGCTGGATACACACTGTCCCTGACGAAATCGGACCTCCAGGCGGCTTTCACCGTGGCCGCCATCGCCTTGCCGCAATCCATGGCCTACGCCGTTATCGCCGGCATCCACCCCAAATACGGGCTTTACACGGCCATTGTGCCGGTCATCATTTCATCCCTGCTCGGGAGCTCCAAGTTTCTAATTTCCGGTCCGACCAATGCCATTTCCATGCTGGTTTTTTCAGCGCTCTCTGCCGCCGCCATTGACGGGACCCTGGCCATATCTTTGCCCGAATCCGAGAGAGTCGCCATCGTTTTAGCCGTTGCCCTGATCGCCGGAGGCATGCAGTTGGCCATGAGTTTGGCCCGGATGGGCAGCTTGATCACTTTCATCTCACATTCCGTAGTGATCGGTTTTTCCGCAGGGGCGGGCGTCTTGATCGGTCTCAATCAAGTCAGAAACTGGCTGGGCTTGAGCTTCAAGGCCAGTCCCCATTTCCTGGAAAACATGGGCGAAACCATAGCGCATCTATCCGAATGGCACTGGCCCTCCTTTGTTCTGGGGATCGGAGTGCTGGTCTTTATCCTCTTAGCTCGTCGGTTCGCACCACGCTTACCCGGACCTCTCGTTGCCATAATCGTAAGCGCTGTCGCCGTGGCCGCCTTCGACCTCGAAGCAGAAGGTGTCCGCCTGGTCGGCAGCATTCCGCGCTCATTACCTCCTCTATCCTGGCCCAGGCTGGACTTGCAGGTGCTGGACGCCCTCTTCATGCCCTCCCTGGCGATAGCCATCATAGGTCTGATCGAAGCTTTATCCATTGCCAAATCCCTGGCCGACCAGAGTGACGAGCACATTGACGGCAACCGCGAATTCATGGCGCAGGGGTTCTCCAACGTCTCTGCCGCCTTGTTCTCGGGCATGCCGGGCAGCGGTTCGTTCACCCGGAGCGCCCTGAACCATGCGGCTGGAGCCCAATCGAGACTGGCCGGGGCCTTATCCGGCCTCTTGGTTTTGGCCACAATCCTGCTGGCAGCCCCTTACGCCCGTTTCATCCCGATTCCCGCTCTGGCCGCCATCCTCATTCTCATTGCCCTGTCCATGATCGACGGACGTGCCATCAAGACTACCCTTCTGGCCACCCGTTCCGATCGCTGGGTCATGACCATCACCTTCCTGGCCGCGCTCCTGCTGGAACTGGGATCGGCGGTTTTTGTGGGAGTTTTCCTTTCCATCGTGATGTTTCTTCGCCGTGTCTCCAACCCTTACCTGGACCAGGTCGTCCCGCGCGAGGAAGACAATCGTCTCATGCCCCGCGAACCCGAAGGCAGACATTGCCCCCAGGCAACGCTCTTCCGGGTGGAAGGGGCCCTTTTCTTCGGGGCCATCGAAAAGCTTGAGTCCGCTTTTTTCGAGGCCGAAGGCTTTCCTCAAAGCAAAGTTGTGATCCTTATTATCAGGCACGTCCATTACGTGGACGCCACCGTGGCCCACGCTCTGCGGCGATTCGTGATCAACTCGAGAAAGGACGGACTGCACGTGATCATAGCCGACCCGCGCAGTCAGGCGGTCCTGCGGACGTTCCTGCTCTCCGGGGTGCTTGCGATCATGGAGGAAGATCACTTGACTTCATCAACGGCCGAGGCTATCGCTTTAGCCTTCAAACGCTATATCGACCCGGAAATCTGCAAATCATGCCCGTATCACGTGTTTTATGAGTGCAAACCAAATGAGAGCTGCTGCATTGACGCACGGCCCTGCCCTTAAGACGGAAGGTGAGGTTCGCCATGCTTAGGTTCCTGAGTTTTCTCTGGGAGAAAAAAAAGGATCGCCGGAGCAGACAGGAAGAGGATGTTTTCAAGGAGAAATACAATTACTTCAGGAGTCTTCTGCTGAAAAACAACGAGGCGCTGGACCTGCTCACCGACCTGGAACAACTGGTGTACGAAAACCGGTCCTTCACCCTCGACTCCTTCATCGCCAAGACGGAGAAGCTGATCGGGATTATTTACGAGCAGGTCGAGTATCTGAACGGCCAAACCCTCGGCGCATTATTCAGAGTTGTTCGACCAGGCCGAAAACCTGGGCATAAAGATCCTGAGCGGACTGGTAAAGAAGAAAGAATTTCGCAAATCGCATCTGGTCTTGCCGCTGCGCAGCCTGAGCCTCGACCGATTATCCGAGGTCGGGGGCAAGGCTGCCAACCTGGGCGAGGTGGCCAATCGCGTCAATCTGCCGACGCCCCAGGGGTTTGCCTTGACCGCCTACGCTTGCCACCATTTTCTCACGGACAACGATCTTTGGGATGAGGTGGAGACAGCCATCAGCAGTCTGGACATTCACGACACCGAACGGTTGGTCCGGGTATGCGAAGAGATCCAGGGCAAAATATCTGCCGCGCCCGTTCCTCCGGACATAACCAGGGCCATTCGCTCTGCGACGGCCGCCCTCAAAGCCGAGTTCGGGCCCGACCTGCGCTTTTCGGTGAGGAGCAGCGCAACCTGTGAAGATGCGGAAGCCTCGTTTGCCGGCCAGCACTCCTCGGTCCTGAATGTATGCGAAGATGATCTGGAGGCGGCTTACAAGGAAGTGGTGGCCAGTACCTATGGTCCCCGGGCGATTTTTTACGCTCGCAGCAAAGGCTATTCGCACAACGACATCATAATGGCCGTGCTGTGCGTGGCCATGATTGATTCAAAAGTCAGCGGTGTGGCCTATACCGTCGATCCCAACCACCCCGACGAGAAAGACATCATGATCAGCGCCGCCTGGGGTCTGGGCGTCAGCGTGGTGGATGGCTCGATCCCTACCGATGAGTACCGGGTGGCCAGGAAAACCCGCACCATCATTTCCCGCGCTATCGCTGAAAAAGAGGAACTCCTGGCCTCGTCCGACGGCCGGGGACTGGAATCGAAACCCGTTCCGGCAGATCTGCAAAAGGCGGCCTGCCTTTCCGACGCCAGCATTCTGCAACTGGCCGATTACGCCATCGGCCTCGAGAAGCATTACGGGTTTCCTCTGGATCTCGAATGGGCCCTGGATGATGAGGACCGCCTGTTCATCCTGCAGGCCAGGGCGCTCAACCCCCAAACTGAAGCCGGAGAAGAATCGGAAGAGCAGATAGCCGTTCCCGACCATGCCATTCTGATCCGGGGCGGCGCTACAGCCTCCAGGGGCGTGGCCGCGGGCAGGGCTTACCTGCTCGGTCCGGAACACGATCTCATGGGCGTTCCCCCCGGCGCCATCCTGGTAGCCCGCAAGACTTCGCCTTACTATGTCCCCATCATCGGCCGCATTGCCGCGATTGTAACCGACATCGGCGCCGTGACCGGGCACATGGCTTCAGTGGCCAGAGAATTCGGCGTGCCGGCCCTGGTCGGTCTGCACCGGGCCACCCAACTCATCGAACACGGCCGGGAGATCACCGTCGACGCCAGCAACCGGATCATATACAGCGGTACGGTCAACCCAATTCTCAAGGAAAAGCCCGGAGTCAACCTGATGAAGGGGAGTCCCACGCTCCTGGCTGCCCGAGAAGCCTTGAAAACCATTTCTCCCCTGAACCTGGTGGACCCCGAAAGCGAGAATTTTACCCCCGGGGGCTGCGAAACCCTTCACGACATAATCCGCTTCATCCACGAGAAATCCATGCGCGACATGTTTAAAATAAGCGACGACCTGGACGAAACCGAGCATGAGGGGATTCTTCTGAAGGTGAAGCTGCCTCTTCGGATCTTCGTGGTGGACCTTGGCGGCGGACTCAGCCCGGGTCATGGGCCCAGGTCCGTCAGCCCCGAGGAAGTGACCTCCGTCCCCTTTCTCGCCGTGCTCAAAGGCATGACCCACGAAAAAGTGCAGTGGCTGGGCAGCGTCGGCATCAGTTTCAAAGGCTTCGCATCCGTAATGGCCGAATCGATATTCCAGGACCCGATGGCCGATGGCCGGTTCGGCGGCCCGTCCTACGCGGTCATCGCGGATGAGTATCTCAACCTCAATACCCGCCTGGGCTATCATTTCGCCACCGTTGACTCCTTTTGCGGGCAGGCCATCAACGCCAACTACATCACCTTCTTTTTCAAGGGAGGCGCCGCGGACATCGCCAGACGATCCCGAAGGGCTTTGTTGATCGGCGGCATTCTCAAACGCCTGGATTTCAATGTCGAATCCCGGGGGGACATGGTCCGAGCCGAACTCAAGAAAGTCGAACGCGAACGCATCCGGGACCGGCTGGATCAGCTCGGCCGCCTGATGGGTGCGGTTCGCCTCCTGGACATGGTCCTGTCGGACGAAGGGCAGGTGCCATGGTACGTGGAGGAATTCTTCAAAGGGAACTACAGCTTCCGGAAAGATAACTGAGCAGGAGTCCGCTGAAACACGGGGAACTTCTCAATAACTTTAGGGTTACAACCCCGGATTCCCGCTAAAAGGATGCGGGAATCCGGAAGTTCCAGACCGGTCGATGCGACCGTCCTTATTGAGCAGTTACTTTATTTGATTGGATTGCTGTGGCAAAGGTTGCATCTCACCAACTGACCATTCGAGATTCTAACGGTGTTTCCTTCCACGGAGAAACTCCGGGCGGCAGCGGCCTTGGCGAGCACGGTGCCCTCTCCCTTCTTGCCATGACAGGTTTTACAGCTGTCGAGCGACTGCTTCTCTAGAAAACCCTCGTGACCATCGACCCACCGCGCGTCGTTGACCGCGTGCATGCCGTGAGGGCCGTTCAGGTTTACAGGAAGAGTGCCGGCCTGATGGCACGCCGTGCATTCGATGATCTTGCCGGCGTGTCCCTGCGCCTGGATGGCCGGCTGGTTGTCATTGGCGATCAGAGCCCCCGATGACGGCTTTACCGGCCATTCGGCATGGGTGCTGCCGTGGCAGCCTTCGCAGAAGATCCCGGCATGGTTGTCCTTGCTCAGGCGATACAGAACTCGCTTGCCATCGACCTGGTTTTCCGCAAACCGGCTGGTCGGCACAGAAATGGGAGTGGCCGAAGCATCGCTGGTTCGGTAGGCCTGGAGCAGACGGATACCGTCTGTAGCCGGGATAACATAGGGGTCGGACTTGGCAATAGTGGTGAGGGCATCGCCCGTGTGACAGGACTGACACCCGGGTTCGCTGGCCCACGGAATCCGTTTCTTCAAATCAGCACCGTCTGGAAAAGGTATTACCGGAAAGTTGGACGAGAAATCGTCGCCCACCTGCTTCATGTTGCCATGGCAGTCCTGGCATACCAGACCACCGCTGAACATGGCTCCACGGAGGCAATTTGTATCCCGGCCGGGGTGGCACTGATAGCAGGTCTGATTCAAAACGTTGGTCACAGAGACGTTGATTACGGGTTTGCCGGTTTTGGGATTGGTCCTTGTGGGGCTGTTTGGCTTGGGCATGGAATAGTCGAAAAGGTCCAGGTTGCCGTGGAACTCATGCATTACTCTGGAATTGGTGCGATGGATCGTTTGTTCCTTGCCATTGGCACCTGTGCCCGGGCCAACCGGTCCGAGTTGAGCCAGGTCGAGGGCCGGTGAATAGTGACATTTCTGGCAGGCGACCGGAGTGGCGTCGGCCAGCGTAGTGCTGTGCTTGGCGTCATGGAGCCGCAGGATGTTCCAATCGGCTGCCCACTCTCGGCTCACGGCGGGAGGCACATCAGCCTTATCCTGAGTGACTTGCGTTACCGCAAAAGCCACCCCCGAGCGGTTTGTGGGTGAGCCCTCTTTGGGGCAGTTGCTGTCAAGGCCCGGGAGGCATGCGGCCTGCCCGTTTCCGCCATCGACGGAGGAGGTGTGACACCTGAAGCAATCGGCTTCAGCCGAAACCGGTGTCACCGTGTCTATAGAGGCGAGAATCTGGCCCTTGATGCCGGTGAGCTTCCCGGTTTTGTCCTTGGCCTGGATGCGCAGGAGCGGGTAAGGATTTTTCCTGCCGAAGTCATCGAATGGCGAGATCGGTATGCCTTCGGCGGCAAACCAATTGCGGTCCGGCAAGGTATAACCAAAGGGAAAGGATTAATGAAAAACGGGTAGTTATTGATGAACAGCTGGAACTTCTGCAAACGGTTGTCGACATAAGGGTTGCTCGTTGGAGGCTTGATTCTCTTGACACTGGGCATGGCCTGCTGGTCGGCTACCAGCGTTTTGTCTCCCAGGTAGAGTCTTTCCAGGTCGGGCACCGGTAATCCAATGTCGAATGTGAGCGGAAAAAGAGGCAGGATGCCGGCGGGATAAAAGGAGTCATAAGCATCGAAGGCGAGCGTGTTTCCCGTCCGTGGGTTCTGATCCCAGAAGTTCGTTTTGTAGATTGGCGCATCCACCGGCCTTTGCAGCGCCGGGTCTTTGGGGTTCGAGGCCGCAGAATAATAGACATTGGCTTCAGTCCCGTTAAGGATCCTTGGGCCCGGACTGATGAGGATGACCTGGGAGTGGACGACGTTGAAGAGAGGTAAAATGGCCGCTACCCGGTAATCCAGATCGCCACAGTGCATCCCCAGGTCGTTCGTGGCTATGATCCGAAAGTTCTTGAGACTGACAAGCGGACTCTTCACCACCGGTGTCACCGGCAGATCGGGACGATTCTGGCTGGTAGAGTTAATGGATGGCAAAGTCGCAGAGTCCGCGAAGGACACCGTCATCAAAAGAAATCCCGTGATGAGCAGTACCTGAAAGGAATGAAGGGTTCTCTCTGGTTTCATCGCTGTTGCCTCCTTTGTGACTCCATTGAGTGCTTCGAAGCCGCACGAAACGGCCACGCTAATGCTTTCTGTTCGAAGAGATGAAAATGGCAAGGCTGCGGGGGCTGCAATTGGTTTGAGCTTGAGCGATGAGAATGAAAAAAACAGTATGCTACTTTTAACAAGCTCCAAACCGAACGGGAAGCGATTATTTGGGCCACAGCGGAAAATCAAAGAAAGGACTTGACGAACGGTCCCCTTGTTTCCGTTCCAGCCTGATGCTGCTCAGGCCTCTTCCGATTCGCGCATGACCGGTTTGATGTCGATGAGCGGCGTCCCATCCAGGACTTCCAAAGGGCGAACTCTGACGCGGTTCGGTTTCTGAAATTCGACCACCTCCACCCGATGAAGACCGACAGGATTGGGGCGGTCCGGAGAACGCGTGGCAAAGACTCCCCGCAAGGGTTCATCGGGGTTGCCGCGCGGGTGGACCTTCAAGATATCGCGCCGTCCCTCGTGAAGCCAGGTCAGAAGCAGGACCTCACGGCCGACAGTCAGGCCATCGAGCGCGTCAACAAGAGCCGCGTCGATCTCCAGCCACGCGTCGGGTGCGCCTTCAAAGCCCTGCTTCGGGCACTCTTCTCGATTCCTCAGCGGTGACCGCACGACCCCGACAGGCTTCAGTAAATATCTTTCATCTTCCATGGCATCAGGCCCCTTGACTTCCCCGCTTTGAGAGTATCTTTCCCAACTGATCCAGGGAGAGATTGCCTCCGCTCATGATCAGGACCACCTTTTTGCCGGCCAGACGGTCCCTGATTTTCAAAGCCCCGGCCAAGGCCGCAGCGCCGGCCCCTTCGGCCAGGTTATGAGTGTGCTCCAACAGCAAAACGATCCCTTCCTCGATAGCGTCATCGTCAACGAGGATAAAATCATCCAGGAATCGGCGCATGATGCGCTGCGTATTTTCGAAAGGCACTCGCGTGGCCAGTCCCTCGGCGACCGTGTTCATCTCCGCCGTGACCATCCGGCCGGCGGCCCAGCTCAGCTGCATGGCCGGGGCCTGAGCGGATTGGACACCGATGATCTCGATCCCGGGATTGATCGTTTTCGTACAATCCCGGTCGCACAGACGCCGCTTCCCGCGCCCACAGGGACGACGATCACCTCGGCGGAAGGCAGCTCCTCCATGATTTCCAGGGCATAAGTACCCACGCCCTGAATCAACAATTCCTCGGTGGGACTGACGAAGCGAGCGCCCCGCTCCGCAGCCACACCCATAATCCACTCCCTGGCCGCATCGAAATCCTTACCGTGAACCACAACCTCGGCTCCCAAGCCGCGCATGGCCGCCACTTTACCCGGATTGGCCCCCTCCGGCACCGCGACTACGGCGGGCAGTCCGTGCGCCCGCGCCGCGTAGGCAATGCTTTGGCCGTGATTCCCGGTCGAAGCGGTGAAGAGTCCCAGTTTGCGCTCTCGGTCCGTCAGATGGGCGGCCAGGTTGAGTCCGCCTCGCACTTTGAAGGCGCCGACCGGTTGATGGTTCTCGTGCTTCACCCAGGTCTCCGTCCCGACCAGTTCCGTCAAACCCGAGTAATGGTAGAGGGGGGTGGGCCTCAAATACCGATAGACGTTGGGCCGGGCGGCAATAACTTCATGAAGGGTTGGGATCGGTTGTTCCGTCACTTTGGTTTCCTCCGGATTAAGGGCTCGAGGCGTTTCGCCAAGGGCAAATGAGTCAATCAGCAATTCAGCGCTTCCCTCACCCAATCCCTCAGTTCCTCATTCAGGGCATGAACTCCAACGCCGGGCTTCCGGCCACCTTCATCGATCGCCTTTTGAATCAACTCCTCGGGAGCATCAATTCTGGCGACTTCCTCCATCGTCTTCATATCTCTTCGAACCAGAGTAAGGCGCAATGGTTTTTCCCAGTCATACACGACGAAATAATAGCTCTCCTGGCCGGGATAACTCACAAAATCACCTTTTCGCGCCCATCCGGTCCCCCACTCCAAGTAAGTCTCGACGGCCTTCTCGGGAGTCATTTCCAGGTCGAGTCGATCGATGATTTCGCGATGCTTTTTTAATTCCTCCAAATCCCACACGGAAGCACCCTCCTTTTTTCAGTGTGTAGAATCAAAACACCTCATCAGGGGATAATCTATTACATCTGGAACAAACAGTCTTTGCTTTTCCGTGATTTGGAAGAACAAGCTTGACAACAGGCAATAATATGCCAAAAGACCATCGTACTGGAGGAGATCATGCAGATGACGGCGAAACGGATTTTGGTAATTGACGATGAAGATCTCGTTCGAGAAGTGGTCAAAGAAATGCTGGAAGCGGAGGGCTATGTCGTTTCAACTGCTGCCGGCGGCAAATAGGGTCTTCGTCTTTTTAGCCGGCCTCTGTCAGTATAATTATTCTCGAGGTTCGTGGCCAATCAGCGGGAACAGTTGCATGACGCAAGCCTCTCCTCCTCAAACCAACAAGTGGGTCGTCGCGTTGACCGTCATCCTGCCGACCTTCCTGGAGGTTATGGACACCAGTGTGGTCAACGTTTCGCTGCCGCACATGCAGGGCAGTCTGAGCGCCGGTGTGGACGAGGTGACCTGGGTGTTGACATCGTATCTGGTGGCCAACGCGATCATTATCCCGATCACCGGATGGCTTGCCGGCATCTTTGGCCGCAAACGGTACCTCATCTTTTCCATTGCCTTGTTCACGGCGAGTTCTCTCGCCTGCGGCGCGGCGCCGTCCCTGGAATTCCTGGTTCTGGCCCGGGTACTTCAGGGATTGGGAGGGGGCGGGTTGCAGCCCCTGTCACAGGCGATCCTCCTTGAAACCTTCCCGCCCAAGGAACACGGGATGGCAATGGCGGTTTTCGGGATGGGTGTGGTCCTGGCCCCCATACTCGGCCCCGTTGTCGGCGGGTGGATTACCGACAATTGGACCTGGCGCTGGGTTTTCTACATCAACCTTCCGGTCGGCTTGATTGCGGTCGCCCTGGCCGCGCTCCTCATCCACGATCCGCCCTATATCCGCCGCGCCAAGATCCATATTGACTCCTGGGGCCTTTTCCTCATCACCGTCGGACTGGGGTGCTTGCAGATCGTACTGGACAAGGGGGAGCGAGAAGATTGGTTTGCCTCCGGTTTCATCCTCACAATGAGCATCATCGCGGCAGTCGCTCTCATTCTGTTCGTGATGGTCGAGCTTCGCGTCGAGCATCCGGTGGTGAACCTCCGGGTCTTTAAGGATGCCACTTTCGCCGCCGGCAATGTGATGATGTTCATGGGGTTCTTTTGCATGTTCGGGAGCTTTGTTTTGCTCCCCCTCTATGCCCAGACCCTCATGGGCTACACGGCCATGTGGGCGGGGCTGGTGCTTGGACCGGGAGGTCTTGCCAGCCTGTTTATTATGCCCATCGGCGGGGTCTTGATGAAAAAGGGCGTGAGGCCGCGAAGATTGCTGGCCTTGGGGCTCGCCACCATGGCTTACGCCCTGTGGCTGATGTCGGGCCTGAATCTGGGAGCCGATTTTTCTGCCATCTCACTGCCCCGGTTCATCCAGGGTTTTGGCCTGGGGCTGTTCTTTGTGCCGCTCGCTGCTTCAACCTATGTCAATATTCCGAGGGAAGAAATGGGCAATGCCTCGGGCATCTTCAACCTCCTTCGCAATCTGGGAGGCAGTTTTGGCGTCGCAACGGCCACCACTCTGCTATCCCAGCGCTCTCAACTGCATCAGACTTTCCTCATCGAAAGAATCACCCCCTACAGCTCCGCCCTGAGGGAATACGGGCAGCAGTTGCAGCAGCTTTTTCCCGGCCAGGACTCCTCGGCCGGCCAATCATCCATGGCGCTCGCCGGGATCTATCGCGAGGTGCTGCGCCAGGCGAACATGCTGGCCTTCAATGACGTCTTCTGGCTGTTTGCCTGGCTCACCGCGATCCTGGTGCCGCTGACCGTCTTCATGAAGAGGGCTAAAGGGACGGTCGTTTCCGAGTAGGTCCGATCGAGGCCTTCGTCGAAAAAGTAATAGGTGCGTAGCTGGACGTTGAGGTCCGTGTCTCGGATGAAGGGCGCCATATCTTTCAGCTTGTCTTTCAACCAGTTCGTTATAGGACGACGCTTCGCCCACTCATACCAGGTCATATCCAGGGGACCGATCGTTTCCTCCACCGTTGCCGGCGGCGGCAGTTCCAAAGTTGCTTCATCTTCGGCCCGGGTCTCGGTAAAGACCCCCACAATCATGAAGCTCAGGGCAAGGAGGATGAGGCTTCCGACCCCCATACCTCGTCCGATCCCCTCCCTCTATTTTCATTTGTTGTTTTCATCCCCCCGGATGGCGGCAGCAATCTGAACGAAGAGGATTTTCATGATCGTCGCTCCAGGGAAGATCATGGCGTAGCCGACGTCGGGTTTATCCGTACCCGTAAGTTTGCTGGCGTAGGTCAGGATGGCCGGGTTTCCCGTCACTCCGCAAACAATACCGCAAACCTCATCAAAAGGCGGCTTCAGAACATAGAGTCCGATCACCATGACTGGAAGCACCAGTCCAAGGAGAACCAGGATGCCAAGAAAAATGAACAGAAAGCCGCTTTCAGCCAGCGCCGCCGCGAATTTCGGCCCGGAAGAAATGCCGACCTGGGCCAGGAAGATGGTCAGTCCAAGGTTGCGCAACACCAGGTTTGCCGAGATGGGCATGATCCAGTGCAGCCTCCCTGAACGTCGGAAATAACCGAGCACGAGCGCCGTAAGCAGCAACCCCGCAAAGCCCAGGGTCAGGTTGCCGAAACCGGGAATGGGCAGGGGGATGAGGCCGACAAGCAGGCCGAGTGCCATGCCGAGACCGATGGAGAAGAGTTTGCCGTAATGGATGCCGACACAGTAGAGGAAGAGAGCCAGCCCGAGCGTCCCGACCAGTGGCACGGGGGCCGAGTTGGGGGCCAGCCACCCGATGAACAGGGCCACAAACAGCACCGCACCGGCGCCCAACGAAAAACCCTTGATGTTCACTTCGCCCAACAGATACCCAAGAGCAACCGTGAGAAAGAGAGTCATGAGTGGTTGGTGGCCCAGCAGATTGATCACGAAATCCATGTTTGGTCCTCCAGGGTTAGCATCCTTTTCCTCAGTTACCCTCTATCCGGGTCATCTTTGTCGGTTTGTCGCCCCTCCCCCAGCTATAGAAGACTTCTCCGTTCTGGGTGAAGACCTTATAGCCGGCTCTGGAAGTTATGGTATTCCCGTTAATGGTGCATTCCCTCCATCCTTTATACGTTTTTTCACCGGGCTTTACTCGGTAAAAATAGAATCCATAGCGGTCACCGGATTTTACCAGCCAGTATTCAACCTGCTCATCGACGTATTTATGGAGCTTCATGTCATACTTGTGGTGGATGCATTTCCATCCCCCCAGCAGAAGCGGGTCGGGCTCCTTGGTGACCTTGCAGAAAACCTCGGGTTTGCCGGAAACATGCTCTGCACTTATCCCCTTCATTTCGGGGGCCGCAAAGGCAAAGGCAACCAAGGTGAACATCAGCGCAACAAACCCAAGAACTTTTTTCATGTCAACCTCCATCATAGGTCTTTCCCACTCTGCTCCGCTGGAGACAATCCCCACCGGGCTCCATCAGACGTTTCACCGGTAAGAGTCCTCAGGTCGCGCTTACATCTGCGTCAACTTCAGAAAATGGCAGCGCCACGGACTAGGTCCACATACAGCCCCGGGCTGAGCATCTGGCTTCCGTCACGCTCGAAGTCTTCCCCGGAAAGCGCATCGGTCAGCCGCCAGAAATGTCCGCCCACTTCATCCCAGGGGACCCGCACCAATCCCTGAGAGTGATAACCCGAGAGGTTGACGACGATAAGATACCGTTCCTCGCCATGACGCCAGCACCAGGCCACCAGGTTGAGATGACTCTGATTGTCCGGCCAGCCTTCGCGCTCGCACAGGCGCCACTCCCCTTCACGGAACGTATCCGTGTTGATCGCCCCGAGCAGCTTCCGGTAAAAGGCCTGGAGTTCCTCATTCACGGGCTCTTCGGGGCGCCTGCTCAGGAACACCGGCAGCCTCACCTTCCGCCCCTCAAACTCCCCTTCATGCAAGAGCCTGGCGCCGGGCAGGGTCGCCACCATCAAGGCTGCAGCCAGATGTTTCGGGGGGTAAAAGGTTATGGCAGCCCGCGGTTCATCGTGGTTCTCGATAAACCGCACCAGCTTCTCCTGATAGGCGAAGTCGGCACAGAGATGGAGCCGCACGGTCTCCGCCGGGTCGTGCTCCAGCCGGTCATAGAGCCGCTTGTCGTAGCAGTAGTCAAACCCCTGCTGCTGCAGTTCCCATTCGAGGTCCCAGTAAGCCTCGGCGATGAATTTCACTTGAGGATACTCGCTTTTCACCGCCCCGATGAGCTCCGGCCAGTATTCAGCCGCAGGTCTGGACCCCGGCCCGCTCCCCCCAGGTCCGCTCGAAGATCGGATTCATGAGGAGCATGGCCATGTCGCACCGCATGCCGTCGCACTGGGAAGCGATCTCCGTGACGGTCTCGATGGCCGCCTGGCGCAGGCCGGGATGGAAACCATTGAGCTGCAGCACATCGGGCCAGGCGGGGAAATACGGGTCCCTGCCGCAGGCGATGATCTTCTCGCCCACTTGAAGAAAGGCGGCAGGTTCTCTCTCCAGATCCTCCAGCGAACCCTGGATGAAGTATTCGGGGTGTTCGATCGCCCACGGGTGGTCGGGCGCCACGTGGTTGGGAACGTAATCGAGGACCAGGCGCATGCCCCTCTTGGCGAGCTGTTCACGGGCAAAAGCCAGCCCCTCCCTGCCGCCGAGCCTGGCATCGACGATGTAACGGCGCACGCAGTAGGGAGAGCCGACATTGTCCTCTTCCGTAAAATCGGGAAGCGCCCGGCGGAAATCAGTTAAAAGGCCCGGGTTGTTCATGGAAATCCGAATCGCCTGCCGGGCTTCGTTCCCAAACGCCCATAAACCAGACGGCATCGAAGCCGAAAGCGGCCAGGGCGTCCCATTCCTCCGCTGGAACGGTAGCCAGGGTGATGGGGCGCCGGTATTTTTGGCCCAGCTCCCGGAGCCAGACCCAGGTGTTGATTTCATAAATCAGTGGATACTTTGGCCAGGATTTCATGTTGCACCTCCTTCTTACTTACTCCCCGTCTGTTCCCCGCCCACCTGCTCCTTGAAGAGCCGTCTTATAGCTTTCGTAGCGTGCGGTCTCCAGCAAGGTTTTGGCATCGAGACGCCCGAAAAGGTCCAGGAGGAGGGCGACCAGGCCGGTCCACCCCGTCTGGTGGCTGGCCCCGAGCCCGGCCCCGTTGTCACCGTGGAAATACTCATAAAAGAGGATCAGGTCGCGCCAGTGCGGGTCGTCCTGGAACTTGGCCGTCCCCCCGTAGACCGGCCGCCGTCCATGGGCAGTCGCGCAGGAACGTGCCCGCCAGCCGGCGGGAAATCTCCTGCGCCACCTCGAACAGCGTCATGTACTGGCCGGACCCGGTCGGACACTCGACCTTGAATTCGTCGCCGTAAAAATGGTACAGGTTCAACAGCGCCCGGACGATCAGCGCATTGACCGGCATCCAGACCGGACCCCGCCAGTTGGAGTTCCCGCCGAACATCCCCGTATTGGATTCGCCCGGCAGGTACTGCACCTTATACTCCTCATGACCCACCCAGAAACGTGAACGGATGCTCCAGGTGGACCCGCGAGAGGGAGCGGATCCCGTGCGGCCCCAGAAACTCATTCTCGTCGAGCATGTACCCGAGCACCCGCGTGAGCTTCTTCTTGTTGAGGATCGAAAGCAGCCGCCGATCCTTGTAGCCGATGAAACCCTCGTCGGTCGGGGCCACGTGGGAAATCACCTCGGGATGGCGTTTGCGGAACAGGGCGATCATCTCCGCCAGTTTCGGATAGCGCGTCAAGTAATCTCCCTCGAACACGCTGGATGCGCAGAGCGGCAGCAGTCCCACCAGCGACCGCACCTTCAACCGCATGGCCTGGCCGTCCGGCAGGCGCAGCAGATCGTAGAAGAAGCCGTCCTCCTCGTCCCACATCTCGTCGTGATGCTCGCCGATGCGGTCCATGGCGTAGGCAATCCAAATGAAATGCTGGATGAACTTGAAGGCGACCTCCTCGTAGATCGGGTCGTATTCGGTCAGAATCAGGGCTATCTCCAGCATGCACTGGCAGTAGAACGCCATCCAGGCGGTGCCGTCCGCCTGCTCCAGCGACCCGCCCGTCGGCAGTTGCGCGCTCCGGTCGAAGACGCCGATGTTGTCCAGCCCCAGAAAGCCGCCGGCGAAGACGTTGCGCCCGGCAGGGTCCTTCCGGTTCACCCACCAGTTGAAGTTGAGCATCAACCCCTGAAAGGACCGCTCCAGGAACCGCAGGTCCGCCCGGCCCAGCGTCTGCTCCATTTTGAACAGGTAGACCGTGGCCCAGGCGTGCACCGGGGGATTCACGTCGCTGAAGTTCCACTCGTAGGCGGGAATCTGGCCGTTGGGGTGGAAATAGAGATTGCGCAGCATCAGCAGGAGCTGTTCCTTGGCAAAGTCGAAATCCACCAGGGCCAGGGCGGTCGTGTGGAAGGCCAGGTCCCAGGCCGCATACCACGGATACTCCCACTTGTCGGGCATGGAGATGATGTCGGCGTTCAGCATGTGGAACCATTCCGTGTTCCGCATGCCGCGCGGGGTTTGCGTCGAGCAGCGGATGGCTCTTGTGCTCGATCAGCCACTGCTCCAGGTCGAAGTAGTAATACTGCTTGCTCCAGAGCATCCCCGCCAGCGCCTGGCGGTGCACCCGGCGCTCGTCTTCGCTGAGAGCTTTCGGCGTGATCCTCCGGTAGAATTCGTCCGCGTCTCCGATCCGGCTCTTGAAGACCCCCTCGAAGCCCTTGAAGGCATCTTTCGCCGGGGCGGCTGCGAGCCGCAGGCGGACCGTCCTGCTGCCGCCGCCGGGCACGTCGAGGACATAGTGGGCCGCAGCCTTGGTCCCCGCCTTGGCGGGATTCACCGCTTCGCCCTTTCCCTCGATGAGGTACGTGTGGAAAGCATCCTTGACGTAGGGAGAAGCGCCGGGCTGGCCCCAGAGACGCTGCGTATTGCTCTCATTCTCGGTGAACAGCAGCTCCGGGCCTCCATCGCAGTACAGCCAGTACTCGCCCAGTTCATGGTGGGAGGCTTGAATGGCGCCCGGCGCCACCTCGCGGAGGGACGGCTTGCGATCGTCCTCACCCCAGGACCAGGTGTTCCGGAACCAGAGCGTCGGCAACAGGCGAAGCCGGGCCGCTTCCGGCCCGCGATTGTGCACGGTGACCCGGATGAGCACGTCTTCCGGGCCTTTCTTGGCGTATTCCACGAACACGTCGAAATAGCGGTCGTCGTCAAACACGCCCGTATCGAGCAGCTCGTACTCGAACTCCTCCCGCGACCGTCCCCGGTTCGTCTCGACCAGGTCGCGGTAGGGAAACTCCCGCTGCGGATACTTGTACAGATACTTCATGTAGGAGTGCGTGGGCGTGCTGTCGAGGTAGAAATAGTACTCCTTCACGTCCTCCCCATGGTTCGCCTCGCTGTTGGTGAGCCCGTACAACCGCTCCTTCAGGATGGGGTCGCGCTCGTTCCACAGCGCCAGGGCGAAGCAGAGCTGCTGCTTGTCATCGCAGATCCCCCCCATCCCGTCCTCGCCCCAGCGGTAGGCCCGTGAGCGCGACTGGTCGTGGGAGAAATAGTCCCAGGCGTTGCCGTCCTCGCTGTAGTCCTCGCGGACCGTGCCCCACTGCCGCTCGCTCAGGTAAGGGCCCCATTTTTTCCAGGGGATTCCGGCGTCACGCGCGTCGTTGAGGCGCTTCTGTTCGGTGACATCCACAATTTTAGTCGCCATTTTTCGTTACCTCCCATTCCGTTTTAGTCTGCGCCAATGATCTTGACTTGCTTTGTCCAAAATTAACTGGCACTTATTTCAGCCTTTTTCATGATCTCTTGAATTCTCTCTTCTAGTGTTCATCCGGAGACTCTTAATCTCCGAAATCATTCGTAGGGGAGGGGTTTGTCCCCTCCCGAGATAAGACACGAATTACAGAATGCTTTCGGGCGGCGTACAGCCCGCCCCTACACCAGAGGACAGAAACAGTGCCTTTCCAGATGGACACTACATCTGGGTGGTCGTCGTGCCCGCACTAGGCGCACGCAGGTTTTCAACGAGGACGTAGGTGCTCAAGATGAATACCCACATGGGGAATGCCAGGCCCAACCAGTCAGCAAATTGGCTGCTCACCAGCAGTAGCAGCGCCAGAGCATAGCCCAGGAGCGCTATCCAGCGCGGCAGGATGCGCGTGCGCAGGCCCACTGTGGCGGTCGAGATCATAAATACGCCGGCCATCTTGAGCGCATAGACATTCATGATCTGGGCGGCAATGGCGCGGCCAAACCCGTATGCGCCGGACTCGACCATCGGGTTGGGCGCAGCCTGGAGCGCAATGAGGGTTGCCCCTGCCACCGCGGCCGCGGCAAAGAACATGGCGAGAAACAAAAGCCCGCTGCCCAGGAAAACGGTGGCAAAAAAGCGGTCTTCGTAGGCCCCCAGCCGGTCGCGCACGACGCCGATGAACCACAAGAAGGCAATGCCGGTGAACGGCACCAGGTTCAGCGCCAGCAACACAGTATCCGCACCACCCGTAAACCACGCCCTTGTATCTTGAGAGGCGGCCGGGACGGAAATGCGGAGGAGGACCAGGGTGGTGGTAAGCAATATCGAAAAAAGAATCCCTGCGATTGCAGCGGCGCGCGGGGTCTTCATCCGTTCGCGGGTCAGAGGCGAACGTGGCACCATTTTATGCACCATTGCACACACCTCCGATTCCCGAGGTGTTCCCGCCAATTCTTGAGCCGACGGTCTTTGCCCTTGAATGCCGAAGACAAGGTGGTCGAAATGGGGTAATCAGAACGCGCGATTTGAGGGCAAGCAGCTTTCACCCGACCTCGCAACAAGAAGATGAACATGAAGAAATGCGTTTCGCCACTAGATTATAATCACCAAGGCAATCTGTCGTCAATTGGACCTTGGTCCAACAGCAGCCATGACGGGAGAGGAAACGGTCGCAGGTGCTACCCGACAGACTCTTCCTCTGTTAGGATGGATCACCCTGCTGGGCAGGCAGCGTGAAGGCAAAGTTAGCCCCGCCTTCTCCCTGCTGTTCGAAGCCTCCATGCGGGCCTTGTTCGCCTCTCCTTTGTCCGCCGCCTTCACTGGGTATCGGGCGGCACGGTGCCCGTCGGAAGCCCCACGTGCAACCGAAGAATCCGGCGGACCTCCTCGATGGTGCGGGGATTTCCCTGGGTGGAATGGCCCGACTTCACGATCAACTCCGACTCGACCGGCTCGATGTGGGCACTCTTGTACTCCACCACGCCGTCGTCGCCCTGCTCGACCGGGCCGTCCCCCTCGACCGCAATGATGGAGTTGACCGTGATGGAGGGTGCGACGGGGATCTCCTGCAAGGCCCGGATGAAGTTGTTTTGCGGCGACATGTTATCGACGGCCGACGGGACGATCGGGTTCACCCCGCTCGCCAGGGCGTCCCGGTTCCGGGCGAGGTCGGCCGCCAGAGCGGTGAGTTGGAAGGGCAGGGTCAGAAGCGAGCGGGTGAGGTTGGCGATGACTTTACTGGCCGCCACGAAGCTGCCGCGATGCGGCGTGCAGATGAACACCACGCGCGAGACTTCCGGCAGTGGCTCGACGAACAGCGCCCGCCGGAACAGATCGCGCGTCTGGTCGGACAGCTGCATCTCGTCGAGCGGCTTGCGGCTGACCGCGTTCCAGATCCGATTGCCGCTGTTGATAGCCTGCATCCTGACCAGCAGCCCTCCCTGGCTGTGCCCGATCAGCACCATCCGGCGCAGGGCCGGATCAATGCCCTCGGGGTCGAGCCGCGCCACCGCCGCGACCAGCGCTTCGCGCAGCTTGAGGGCGGACAGTGGGATGGGGTTGCCGGAGTCGTATTGGAAGAACCAGAACTGGAAGCGGCTCCGAATCTCGGGGTCGGCCAGCAGACGGTTGTACATCTCCATCCAGCGGACGATGCTGGAGGCCGTGCCGTGCACGAAGACCACGGGGATGAGCCCGGGGCGGTACGGCGTGGTGGAGACGAGCGGGGGCCTCTCCTTCATCAGCCCGCTGAGTCGGCCGAGGACCCCGAAGACCTCCAGCTGCAAAATCGGCACGTCGTTGAACGTGCTTGCCAGCGCTGCCGACGGATCGATCTCGAGCGGTACCTGCTCGCCGGCGATCGAGACCGCTTCCGCATCCCAGGACAAATGGAGCTCCAACGTGCCCCTGAGCGGTTGCTCCAGCACGAGGGTGCGCCGGGCCTCGGGGATCCGGAGGAGGGCGGTCAGCGGCACCTGGAGCCGCGGGGCCACCATGTCCCGCCCGGGCCGAGAGGAATCGATGAGCCGGGTGGAGGCGGCGAGCGGCGCGCCAAGGCCCGGCCAGCGATACCGCATTGCCAGGCCGTGCACCTTCAGCTCCGCCATCGGCATGAACCGGTACAGCTCGCGGTCCCCGGCGCGCAGGGCGGCGGGGTCGAAAGCCACCTCCATCCGCCCGAAGGGCAGCTGAAGGTGCCGCCCCGCGGGACAACCTCCGAACCGTCCTTCGAGGCGAAGGCCGCCGTCAGCGCCCAGTTGTAAAGGTCTGTGGCGATCCTGAGACGGGGGTCGAACCGCCCCGGGGCACCTCCATCTCCTTCGGGGAAGAGGAAGGCATAGGCGTAGACGAGTGCGGCCAGGTCATACTCGCCCTTTTTAGCTTCCCGGCCGTGCAGGAAGGACAGTTCGGCCAGGGCAAAGAGCATGTCCTGGTCCCCCCCGCTGCGACCATCGCGCGGTGCAGCTCGGCAATGACGTCCTCGGGATGCTTGTCGAAGGCGTCGAAGAGACCGCGCTCGTAAAGCACGTTGCGTGTTGGCACGCTCGCCTCGCCCGTCGCGACGGCGCTCCGGGCGAGGTCGCGATAGACGACCTTGGGGTCGACCCGGACCGTGCCCAAGGGCCCCGCGCAGGCCGCCAGGGCCAGGCAAAAGGTGCCAAGCAGCAAAAGTCGGCAGTGGTGCGTTAGTCTCATTGCGTCCCCCTGGCAGTGACAAGCCGATGCGTTCTCGTCTTGGTCTGATTTGTTTTGTTTGTGTTTTGGTCTGTTGTTCGTTTCACTCGCCCGGCAGCACTGGCGGCGAGGGGTTTCGCGAGCGTGCGGTTCTCATGATTGTGTACATTCGCAGTTCATATGCTCACGTGCTGGAAGATATTCTTCCAATCGTCCTTCATGCTCAGACCCGTCCAGCCTTTGGCCGCCGCTTCGCCGAGGCCCTTTCCGAGGCGGCCGACTTGTGATTGGCGGTATTAGGCCCATTCGCGGACGGCATGGGTATCGTGGACGTAGAGAATGATATTCATAATGCTGCTTTGCTGCCGTATGGTATTGTTCAATCCATACCTGACGCCGGACTGGAGGAGCAAAGCTCTGGGCAGCCGTCGCGCTTACTTGCCCGGCGTGATCCTCGTGATTTTTGATCCCTGGATACCGACCCCGCCCATCAATCCCTTCTGGTTGAAGATAAAGGCGTAAACCCCACTCTGTAGAGTTGTCGTCGACAGGCTCTTGCCAAATCCATCGTCCAGGACCACCAAGCTGGGTCCGGTTCCCACTTCCCAGCCGTCGCTCTGATCAAGATATTTCAGCGATGCATCGTCCATAAAAAACAAGACATACCCAAACGTTTGAGCTCCTGCCTGAAAACCATAAGAACCTGCTAACGATCGATAATAGGCAACGGTTTTGCCACCTTTGCGCAAGGCTCCGTCGCCGAATTGTCCGCCGACCATAAAGCCCGCTTTGACGATATCCGGAAAAATGAGTACGGCCTTCGCCTTTTCGGCCAATTTTTTGGCGCCGGGAGTAGTCCTGTAAAGAGTTGTCAACGCCTGTGTCGCCTTTTTGTCGATCTCCTTGGCGCTGGCGGCCAACGCCGACCCTGGACACACATTGCTCAAAACAGCGGCTATGAGAAGCGCTACCATTGCTAAGAGCAGGCTCCCTGGATTCATGCTTCGATTTGTCTGCATCGTCTTCTCCTTTTCTCCCTAGCAGTAATGAGCTGAGGCACTGGTTCACCCCGAGTGATTTGAGCGGACCCAAACCACGATAACATGCCCTCCGCAGCTATGCTCGAAAAATTTGACGCAAACTCGGCGGTCGTCACAACTGGATACTGCCCGCCCCGCCGAAGGAATCAGCAGCGCCGCCAGAGGTACGATGGCCAGGACGGACAGCACGAAAAGCAGCGTGTGCGCTTCGGGCTCGAGCTTCGCGACTGCAAACACCATGGGCAAGCACGCCGGCAGCCAGAGCAGCTTGTTATGAGGGATTTCTTCAAGCAGTTGTTTCATGGGTTCATGTTCCGTTTGCTTCCAAGCGCGCCGCGTAGATCCTGCTCACCACCGCGACGAAAAATCCCGCGGACAAGCCGCACATGAGGATGCCCGTCAGCCCCTCGATCGGTCCGAGCAGCCGCCACGGTTTTGCCAGCACCAGATCGCCATAGCCAATGGATGTGTAGGTAACTCCGGCAAAGTAGAACGCCGCTTCAGCGTCGGGCAGGCATCCCCACCAGAGATAGAACAACCCCCAGACCGCAATCTCCGACAGATGAACCAGGATCAGCCACCAAGTCATATGGATCAGCAGCCAAGTGGTGGGCCAGAAGCGCCTTGGCGGCAGGGATTGCAACCTCGTCGTAAAGGCCCCCAGCAGCAAGGCGAGACCGGCCGCATGCACGGCCACCGTGACGGCCACCAGAACGGACGCGATGAGGATTATTGAGAGCATCGGCTAATTTTTTCCTTATTCTCTTGCGGATACAGACCGCGTTCCTCAGTTGGTTCGGCTCCCTCCCTCTTTCAGCAGATCATGGGCCAATATTTGGTATATCTAGTGTCCATCCGGAAAGGTCCCCAATTCCTCCTCCCCCTCGATGGGGGAGGCCGGGTTGGGGGTGAAAAAGGATGTGATTGCAATACTTGATTAACCCCCTCCCCCTGCCCCTCCCGCGAGGGGAGGGGGTTCCGGGTGAAAACTGTCTACAGTCCTCTCTAATGGCCGGACCCGCTCTCATCGCGAGCGAGAGCCAGGATCGCTCCGGCGTAGGCGTCCTTGAGTGCCTCGAGGTAAATTCCGTCTATCCTGCCCCTCCAGGTCTCGACTTCGAGGAAGCGCTTGGGTATCGAAACGGAACGCGGGTCGAAGCCCGTGCGGAGTCGCGCTTGCCATCGCAGCTTCTGGACGTGGCCGGAAACAGTGTCGACGCTGTCTGCAAGCGAGGCGTAGCCGACGGAGCGCAGACAATCGGAGATGACCTGGTCTGCGTAGACGCCCCTGGCGAAAAGACAGCTCACCATGGAGGTGAGAAGCACTCTTGCCCGCTCGTCTTGCACCAGGAATTGGACCGCCCCGTTCACATCCGGTTCCTTGTCCTTCTGATCGTAGGAGTAGCCGCCGGCATCCAGGTGAGAGTGCCGAAGGCCGAGGGCCTGGGAGACGAAGAAGACCTCCCCCGTGGCATAGCCCCCCATCTCCTGGCCCAGCACGCAGGCGAAGTCCACTCCCCCATAGTGCTCGGCGGCCTTCATGGTCCCCTTTCCGAGAAGCCGGTAGAAGTCATTGGATGCGGCGCCGAGGTGGTGGACCGCTTCCCTGTAGGCTGCCTCATCACCGAATTTGAGAGGGACGAGGGTCTCGTTCGTCGAGATGATCCCTTTCTCGAGGGCCTCCGTGGCCCACGCCAGAGCGACACCGGCGGACATGATATCGAGCCCCTCCCTTTCAGCGATATCGAGGAGAGAAAGCACGGAGAAGGCGTTGGTTACCTGGAGCATCGCCCCGGCGGCAAAGATCGGTTCATGGTCGTAGGAGACCTGCCGGTAGAGGTAGCGGTTCTCTCCCATGAACTTCTCCCGAACGAACCCGATGTGAATGCACCCTACGGGGCACCCGGCGCAGGCGGCGTTGCGAAGCAGGGTGTCCCGGGCAAAGGTCTCTCCCGTAATCCCCTCGATATCCGGATCGCTCGTCTTCTGGAGGTTCCGGATGGGGAGGGCGTGGATGCCGTTCAGGACCGCCATGTTGATGGGGGTGCCGAAGTTGTGGTACTTTTCCATCATGTCGGTGTCCGTCATCTTCCGGTGCACGTCCGCAAAGAGCTTGGAGTATGCTTTCCCCTCGGGAAGCGGGAACGAGCCGTCGCCCATGATCACGATGCCCTTGAGGTTTTTCGCACCCATGACCGCCCCTGAACCGAGCCTTCCAAAGTGGCGGTAGGTGTCCACGTTGATGCAGGCCATGGCCGAGAGATTCTCCCCTGCCGGCCCGATCCGCAGGATGCTCCGATGCCCCGCCCCTTTGTACATGCGCCGGAGCATTTTCCCGGTTTTCAGAAGATCCATGCCCCAAAGGAAGTGGACGTCCCTGAGGTCCAGGTGGCGCGAGCCCACCGACAGGCAGGAGGGCGTCGGCGCCTTGCCTCGGATGACCAGCGCATCGAGGTCAGCAAACCGAAGCGAGAGGGCCGAGCGGCCACCGCCGTGGCTCTCGGCGTACTGATCGTGGTAGGGAGATTTGAAGGCGCAAACGGTCTTGTTCATGAGCGGAAAGTATCCGGTGAGGGGACCTATGGCGAAGATGAGCGGCTGTTCCGGGTCGTCCCAGGGCCGGTCCGGGAGCCCGTACTTGTCGAACAGCATGGCCGCAAGCCCGCTCCCGCCCGCAACGGTGTCCCTGCCGTCGAGTTTGGCGATACTGCCCCGTCCGGTGGCGAGGTCGACGAGGAGCACTCTGAAATGATCCCTGATCATGATGCACTCTCCTGAGCGTCGCCGTCTTCCGCTCCTTCGGCACCGACCTCCTTGAGTTCGAGGCAGTCGTGCGGGCAGAATGAGACGCAGCGCCCGCAATGGATACACACGAACGGCTCTCCGGTGAGGTCGAGGAAAACGGCGTCCACCGGGCAGGCCCGGGCACACTCACCGCAACGGATGCAGAGGCTCTTCTTCACGACAACACCTCCGGCTTTTCGCTGCGCGTAGGCACCGGTGGGGCAGGCTGCCGCACATGGGGCCGGCAGGCAGGCAAGACAGGTTCTGGCTTCAAATCCCGTCGACAGGCCCCCGGACGATGAGATCCGGATTCCGGCCGTGTCCCACGAGAGGAACTTGTGCACCAGCCGGGCACAGGCCAGGGAGCAGGAATGGCAGCCAATGCACCTATCCATCCGAGGTGCGGTCAAGATTTTCATGGAAAACTCCTATCCTTTTTCCAGAACGATTCTCCTCATCATCTAAAACCCAAAGCCGCATGTCGTGCAGCGCCGAGAAGGGCGGTCTTCGGGTTCATGATCACCCGGACGGGTATGTCCTGCAGCAGTGGCCTCATGCGGCCCTTTGCGGTGAAGGCGTTCATGAACTCGGGCTCTTTCAGTTTCGAGATGATTTTCGGGAGCTATGCCTCCTCCAAGGTACACGCCGCCCGTTGCCATGAGCTTGAGGGCCAGGTTTCCCGCTTCTGCGCCGTAGAGAGAGACAAAGATTTCCAGGGCCTGGAGACACAGCAGGCTCTTTCCTTCGACGGCTTGCTGAGAGATGATCGGGGCCGGGTCGCCATGACGCATCTGTTCCGCCAGCCAGGTCGGCTCCGCGCCCTTCCCCGTATCTCTCAGAAAGCGATACACATGCACAAGACCCGGTCCCGAGACCAGACGTTCGTAGCTGACGCGCCGGTAATGGCTCATCGAGTAGTCGAGAAGCTCCATTTCGAGGTGGTTGCGGGGCGCGAAGTCCGCATGGCCTCCTTCCGACGGGAACGGGCAATGCCTCTCGCCATCCCAGTAGAGGCCCGCCTCGCCGAGCCCTGTACCGGCGGAGATGACCGCCATGTTGCCTGACGCGTTCCGAGCGCCTTTGTTGAGAATCACGAAGTCCTTGCTCTGAAGGACAGCGAGCCCGTAGGCATTGGCCTCAAGATCATTGATCAGGCCGACACGCTTCAGGCGGAGTCGCTTTGCCAGGGTCTTCGAGTCGACCACCCATGGGAGGTTCGTGGCTTCGCAGCGACCGTTTTTCACAGGACCGGCAATTCCAAAGGATGCGCTCGTAAGATCGCAGCTGTGAAGGTGAAGGAACTCGGCAATGGCCGCTTCGAGGCTTGTACGCTCCCGACTCGGAAAGGTTTCCTGGGCTACTATCCGCAGCTCTTCACCGATTGCTTCAACGATTGCGAGCCTGGTGTTGGTGCCGCCTATATCCCCTGCCAGAATCATGTTTCACTGAACTCCTCTTGAGATGATTGATGGGTAGGTCTATCCTTCTCACTGACGCGCCACGTCAATAATCTCAAGGCGGTTGTTGGCGTCGGGATGGGTTCTGGAGGGGCCTTCGGTCACTACGGCGAGTCTTCCCTCCATCCTGTGAGATTTGAGCCAGTCCGACACATAGGTTTTCCAGTTCTCGGGGTGCTCGGCCTCGCAAACCGGGTAAACTCCCGAGGAGAACTGCAGTTGCTGACACGTGGCTTCCCGCGAGCTGACGGCGATGATCCATGCGGGAAGGCGGAATCGTGCAAGACTTCTGGCGGTATCGCCGCCGTGTGTGGGAACGAATACAGCGGCGGGGTCCGCATACTCGAGGATGGTCTCAACACCCAGGTCGATCAGTTTTGCCGGCGGCACCTTGCCCTTGAGATCGATGCCCCGGAACAGCTCCCGGGCACTCACCATGGTGCGATAGGGCTCGATGGCACTGGCGATCTTGGCCAGCATCGCGGCTGCATCGACCGGGTAGTCGCCCATGGCCGACTCCTCGGAGAGCATGACGCAGTCGGTCCCGTCGAGAATTGCATTGGCCACATCGGTTGCCTCGGCACGGGTGGGCCGCCGGTTGCTGGTCATGGATTCCAGCATCTGCGTTGCCGTGATCACCGGCTTGGCTCGCAGGTTCGCCTTGCGCATGATCTGTTTCTGCACCACGGGAATCTGCTCGATGGGCAGTTCCACGCCGAGGTCCCCCCGGGCGATCATAACGGCGTCCGCCGCAACGATGATGTCGTCCAGATAATTGAGCGCCCTCGACCGTTCGATCTTGGCGATGATGAAAGGATGGTACCCGAGGACCGCGGCCGCATCGCGCACAGTCTGAATGTCCGCTGCGTTTTCGACGAACGACTGGCTCACCGCATCGACACCGTTTTCGAGAGCGAACTTCATACAGTCATGGTCGTGCTCGGTGAAAGCGCTCATGCCGAGGTCGATGCCGGGCAGGTTGAGCCCCTTGCGCGAGCGCAGTTCACCGCCGACAACGACCCGGCATCGGACATCGCTTCCCTGAACCTGCTCAACATTGACCTGTATCAGGCCGTCGTTCAAATAGAGCGTGTCGCCGGGCTTCACCACCCGGGGAAGGCGGGTAAAGGAGACAGAGACCCTGTGCGCATCGCCCACCATGTCGTCAGCAGTGAGTGTGAACAGGTCGCCCGGTTTCAAGTCTATGGGTTCGGAGTCGAATTTCCCGATGCGCATCTTGGGACCGGGCAGGTCCGCCATGATGGCGAGACGGCGTCCCGTGGCCCTGGCGGCGGCTCGAAGATTGGCGATCACCTCCTGGTGACCCGTGAATTCGCCGTGGGAGAAATTGAGCCGGGCAACGTTCATGCCGGCCAGCAAGAGCTGCTCCATTACATCCCGGGACTGTGACGCCGGCCCTATGGTGCATACGATCTTGGTCTTATTCAGTGGAAGGGTCATGATGGTCCTCCATTGGTGTGGCGGTGGATCCAATTGGCTGAAATAGGTTGTCAGTATCCCATGGGTGGGTTGACCACGACGTAGTTGACATTCCCCCCTGAATATGCGGGTTGATACCAGGTGGAACCGCACTGGGAATAGCTCATGCCATTCACCACGACGGTCGTGGGAGTACAGGGGAGGGCACTGTAGCTGGCAGCGGAAATGATCGTCCCGGCGGCATAAGCGCCCGCAACCACTGCCGCCCCTGACGCCGCATAGCCCCATGGTCCCCAGTGGTTCCAATCGTCCCAGTCGCCATGATAGTCCTGCCAATCCTCGCGGGCCCCTTTCGCATAATCCTGACGATTCTGCTGCCGCTCCGTTCTGCCTTGTTGCCGCTCTGTCCGCACATCACTGCGACCGGTCGTTCTGTCGGTCATATCTGACGTGCGGGTTCCCTCCATGCCTGCCCTCGACCGATCGCCGGAAGCGGTCCGTGAAGCCATCTCTCCGCCATAGTTCCCACTGGCTCGAGAGCCGCCCCCAATAGAGCCCCTGGAAGAAAAACTGCCACTACTAGCGGGTCCTGAACGAGAGAATCCGCCCCCGCCGCCGCTTCGTCCACCCCCACCCCCACCCCCTCTGCCTCCGCCGCCCTCCGCCGCCGCGTGCGTGCGCTTCAAGGGCCAGGGACAGCACAAAGAGCAAAATGGTTGCCAAGGAGAAAATCTTGAAGATGCTATGGTTTCTCATTTCTTTCCTCCCTTCTTGGCTGCGGGCTTTGCGGGTTTGGGAATTTCGGCGAGGAATTGAATGCGGCCTGCATCCTTGGGAATGTCAAGGGTAAAGAACGATTCGGGAGGGTTGGGTGACAGGTTCCAATCAGAGAATCCGGCCCAAAACTGAGGCTGCCCTTCTTCCTTCTTGTAGGTGAGAATGATCTTGCGAGGCAGAGGATCTCCCTCTGCAGGTATCCAGAACTGGAAATCCACACTTTCCCCACGACCCGCGACATGGACACAGGGGGTACCAAACAGGGGCGAGGTCTCGACGATGTCGGCCGAAAGACCCTTTTCCTCCAATTCCCTTGGCAGACTGGTTACGAACATCAAGGCCAGGGGCAAGCGCATGTGGAGGTCTCTGACGAAATGGATGATCGCCCCATCGATGTCCCCGGGTATCTCCGCAGTCGCGTACAGATTGGATTTGGGGGTGAACATCGTGATGGTTTTGCCGTCAAAGACAGTCACCGATTTGTCCCCGTCGCTGCGCTCCACATCAACGCGGAATTTGTTAGGGCGAGCTACCGTAAGCCTGCGACGCTCTCCGAATTCGACCTTCTGGCCTGATTCCTGGACTACGTCGTACCCACTTTCCACAGTGACACTGAACTGCTTGAGCTGTGCCAGGAAATTCGCCATGCGCAGAATCTGATCCATGGCAGGCCCTTTTGATACGGAATCCCCGACGGGAGGAGGCCCTGCCGCCCTTGGGGAAAGGGGAAAAACGGCGAACAAGGCCGTCACAAAAAATGCTCCTGGAACAACAAACCATTTCATACGATGCATATGCAACCTCCATTTGTTTGACCATATGGAAATAACCAACCGCTGCTGTGCTCCATATGGCTGAATAAAGACCTTTATTCAGAATGGCGTACTCTCACTTCAACCACTCACCCTGTTGCCCTTTCAATTCGAATTCTCGATGCAGTATGCTCGGATGCCCGGTCGCTCACCCCAGGTCGACGGCGACCGGCTCCGCCTTCCAGATGTCCCTGCAGTATTCGCGGATGGCCCGGTCGGATGAAAATTTGCCCATGCGGGCCACGTTGAGGATGGACATGCGGGTCCATCGCTCCTGGTCTCGGTACGCTTCATCCACCCGCTGCTGCGCCTCGACATAGGAAGCGAAATCGGCGAACAGCATGAACGGATCATGGTAGAGGAGCGAATCCACCAGCGGCTTGAACAGATTCCCGTCGCCATGAGAGAAGTGACCTGAGCTGATGCGATCCAGGACTCCCCGGAGCTCGGGGCTGGCGTGATAATAGTCCTGAGGGTGGTATCCCGAAGCCTGAAGAGAGGACACCTCATCCGCGGTGAGTCCGAACAGGAAGAAATTCTCGGCGCCGACCTCTTCCCTGATTTCGACATTGGCCCCATCCAGAGTGCCGATGGTCAGCGCGCCGTTCATGGAGAACTTCATGTTTCCCGTACCCGAAGCCTCTTTGCCGGCGGTCGAGATCTGTTCCGAAAGGTCTGCGGCGGGATAAATGGGCTGGGCGTTGGTGACGTTGAGGTCGGGGAAGAAGACGACCTTGATCCGCCCTGCCACGTCCGGGTCGTGGTTGACCACGTCGGCCACGGAGTTGATCAGCTTGATGATCAGCTTCGCCATGAAATAGCCCGGGGCCGCCTTGCCTCCGAAGATAAAGGTCCGGGGGACGATTGCCACCTTCGGGTCGAGCTTGATGCGGTTGTAGAGGTGAATAATGTGGAGAACATTGAGGTGCTGGCGCTTGTATTCGTGCAGCCGTTTCACCTGGATATCGAAGAGCGAGGCGGGATCGACCTCCACCCCGGTGCGCTCGAGGATGAGCCGGGCGAGACGCTTCTTGTTGTCGAGCTTCACCGCACGCCAGGCTTCCCGAAAACCGCTGTCGTCGGCAAAAGGCTCGATCTGCTTGAGCTCATCCAGGTTCTTGACCCATCGTGTCCCCGATTTTTTCCGTGATGAGCCGGCTCAATCCCGGGTTGCTCAGAACCATGAAGCGGCGCGGCGTGACGCCGTTGGTCTTGTTGCTGAATTTCTCCGGCATCATCTCGTAGAAGTCACGCAAGACCGTCTGCTTCAGAAGCTCCGTGTGGAGCTCGGCCACGCCGTTGACGGCGTGGCTGCCCACGCAGGCAAGATGGGCCATGCGGACATAGCGTTCCCCGGTTTCATCGATGAGGGACATTCGGGCCAGTCGGGCTTCATCGCCGGGAAATCTTGCTCGTACCTCATCCAGAAAACGGCGGTTGATCTCAAAGATGATCTCGAGGTGCCTCGGCAGAAGGCTTCCGAAGAGCCCCACGGGCCATTTCTCCAGGGCTTCGGGAAGGAGGGTGTGATTGGTGTAGGCGAAAGTCCTGCAGGTAACCTCCCATGCCGCTTCCCAGTGCATGCCCTCGTCATCGACCAGGAGACGCATCAATTCCGCCACCGCCACGGCGGGGTGCGTATCGTTGAGCTGGATGGCAAGCTGCAGGCGATAGTCTTCCGACAGCTTCCCTGCCAGCCTTGTAGATGCGCACCATATCCTGAAGAGAACAGGAGACGAAGAAATACTGCTGCTCGAGGCGCAGTTGTTTCCCTTGAAGCGGTTCATCATTGGGGTAGAGCACCTTGGTGATGTTTTCCGAAGAAACCTTCTCATGGACGGCCCCGTAGTAGTCGCCGACATTGAAAGCCTCGAATTCAAAGGATTCGACCGCTTCGGCCTTCCAGAGACGCAGCAGGTTGCAGGTGTTCACCCGGTACCCGACGATGGGAGTGTCATAGGCGACCCCCTTCACCGTGCGGTGGGGAACCCAGCGCACCCGGTAACGGCCTTCCTCGTCATGGTAGCTTTCGGTGTACCCGCCGAAGTTCACCGTGTAGGTGATCTCCGGTCGCGCAATTTCCCAGGGATTCCCCCAGCGCAGCCAATGGTCGGTGTGTTCAACCTGCCAGCCGTCCCGGATCTGCTGGTCGAAAATCCCGAATTCGTAGCGGATGCCGTACCCAATGGCCGGTATTTCGCAGGTCGCCAGCGAGTCCAGGTAGCAGGCGGCCAGCCTCCCCAGCCCGCCGTTGCCCAGGCCGGGCTCTTCCTCCTGGGCAACGAGCTTCTGAAAATCGAACCCGGCATCCTCGACCGCCTTTCGAACCTCCTCGTAGAGGCCCAGGTTGATCAGATTGTTTTCCAGGTGCGGGCCGAGCAGGAACTCCGCCGAGAGATAGCTCACCACTTTAATGTCTTGCTCCAAATACTTTTCCATGGTCCTGACCCACCGGTGCAGGAGTTGATCGCGCACGGTGTAGGCGAGAGCCATGTAGCCGTCTTTGAGGCTGGCGTTCTGGATTATTCTGCCCTGGGTATAGGAAAGATGTTCAAGAAAAGTGCGCTTCAAGCCGGCAACGCTCGCATCGGCTCGACCCGCACCATGGATATTCACCGTTGATCTTTTTGGTTTTGTCGCTCTTGCCATATGGACACTCCGTTTTGCCTGCAATCCGGCCGCTCCCGGGCTTTCCTGCCGTCAGGTTTGGTTCAGACCTTCCCAAACAGGGTGGTCCCGACCCCACGCAGGGTTTTCACCGCCTCTTTCACCCGCTCTGCCATGGCCGCTTCCGCCATTGCCAGGTAGGACCGGGGGTCGTATTTCTTTTTGTTCCCCACTTCACCGTCCACCTTGAGCACCGCGTCGTAGTTCCTGAGCATGTGGTCGGCTATGGCCCGAGTGAAGGCGTACTGGGTGTCGGTGTCGATATTCATCTTGACGACGCCGTAATCGATGGCCTCGTGAATCTCTTCCGGAAGGGAACCGGAGCCCGCCGTGGAAGACGAGATAGAACCGGGCGTCCTTGCCGTATTCCTTTTCCACCGCGTCCTGGCCGACTTTCAGGATGGACGGTTTGAGCTTGACCTGTCCGGGTTTGTAAACCCCATGGACGTTTCCGAAGGTGGCGGCGAGGAGAAAGCGTGCTCCTTTGACCGCACCAAGGCGGCGCGCCACCTCCAGCATGTCCTCGGGGGTGGTGTAGAGCTTTTCGGCTGGCGCACCCTCCGCTTTGATTCCGTCCTCCTCGCCGCCGACCACCCCGGCCTCAACCTCCAGGATCAACTCGCTTCGGTGGCAGCGCTCCAGAAGCGGAACGGCAAGGTCCAGGTTCTCCTTCAAGGGCAGGGCGCTTCCGTCAAACATGTGGCTGTTGAAGAGATTGGGGAGCCCGACGCTCCGGCGGCGCTCCGTTTCCGCGACCAGGGGAAGCAAAAAGGTTTCCAGAACCTGCGGTTGGCAATGGTCCGTGTTCAGCGCCACGATGATGTCGTAGCGCTCTGCCACCCGGTGGACGTGTTCAGCGATGGAAATGGCGCCCAGCACCATGTCCTTCACCGATGATCCGGAGGCGAAAGCCGCTCCACCCGTCGAAACTTGAACGATCCCGTCGCTTCGGCTCTCGGCCAGTCCCTTCAAGACCGCGTTGGCGGTGGTGAGGGAACTGACATTGATCGCCGGATAGGCAAAGTGGTTTTCTTTTGCTCTATCGAGCATTTTACAGTAGGTCTGATAATCGGCAACCGGCATATATCCCCCTGTTCTTTGGAAATGCTTGTCTGCAAGTCCTTGTCGTGAGCATTGGCCGACACGCCCCGGATGGTGTAGGCTGGGATCGATGTCCTTGAGGTTCAACTCCTATGGATTGGCGGGCA
>CAWJQV010000035.1:0-18772 GCA_963844985.1 uncultured delta proteobacterium | reverse complement strand
GCCATCAGATCAGGATGGCGGCAGCAACGACCGTGGTCCAGACGCCGCCCGATGCTGCGTTGACTGCCATGGCCAGGCTGGTGGAGTCGACGATCTCGCCGCCCATGAAGTATTGCTCTTTGCGCTCGTTGTAGTCCTTGTCGGCGTCGAATGGGATGCCCAGAGTCGTCGCCAGCATGGTGGCCGCCAGGTCTTCGGCGTAATCTCCCGCCTCTTCCTCGGTTTGGCCATAGCTGTGGTGTTCGGACAGATAGCCGTACTTGTCGACGTCGGCGGGCCGGGCCACGCCGATGGAGGCTGCGATGCGGCGTCCCGGTTCGTTGGCGGCCATCTCGGCAATCACCGCGAAGACGATCTCGCCCGGCTGCAGGAGTTGCAGGCCGTCCTCGCGCGAGACGATTTTGCAGTTGGGCGGGAAGATCGACGACACGCGCACCAGGTTGTACTGGGCAATGCCGGCCTCACGCAGCGCCAATTCGAAGCTGGAGAGCTTCTCCTTGTGAACGCCAACGCCGCAGGTCAAGAACAGCTTGCGGGGAATCAGTCGCATGGTAAGAGTCCTTTGATGACTGGTAGGGAATTGCTTATTGAGGGTTTTTGGCTAGCATCTATCGTGGATCCTGTCAAGGACATTTACGTGCCGATTTCTTGACGAGTGATGATGAAAATCATCAAAAAAGTAATGCAACGCTTATGTTGCATGCAACGCTTTTTCTGCTCCAGCCCGCCCCCATGGGTGGTACTCACTCATTCTATAACTATTTATATTCATTATATAACATTACAAATCGAAACTTCTCGATCCGTCAGGCACAGAATCTGCTTAAGCAACAGGTGGGGTAGCTCGTAACTCGTGAGTTGAAGGCAGGATTGATCGGGGTGATTTATCCGGCAGATACGGGAGGGATTCGGCATCAAACACGAAGAGGCCGAGACGAAGCTCAAAGGAAAGCAAAGCTCGATCTGGATCGGTCTTACGTTGAGCGACCGAAACCAGCCACCACAATCATGTTACTGGTTGTCCAAAATGCCAGAAAGGATGTGAGATGAAGAAAGCCCTTTTTCCTGTAGTTTTGTTTTTGTCTATGGCCCTGTTGATAGTCTTGGGAAGCGTTTCCGTGGAGGCGAAGTGCGGGCCCAAGGAGGACAACTGGGTCCTTTTTGTCGATCAGTCGGGCTCCATGTACATGACCTACTGGAAGGTCAGCGGCAAGGAGTCGAAGGTAATCAAGCAAAAAGGCGGGGACACTGCCAGATTGGCAAAAGAAGTGGTCGCCAAGCAGATTCTTATGGACATGAATGCCGTAATCCCCGAACTCAACTATAAGGGCGCCCTCTTTCTTTTTGCTCCCTTCCAGGAGTTACAAGCCCCCACCATGTACAACCGGCCTAGTTTTGCCGCCGCTATCAAAATGATCAAGGACAGCCAGGTCATCGTCGGCCGTGAAACTCCCATGGCTAAAGGCATGGTTGAGTTGGAGAAGAGTGGGAATCTTGCCGGGCTGACCGGAAAAACAACGTTGTCATTATGTTCAGCGACGGCATGGCAAATGTGGGTGCCGACCCGGTCATGGAAGCGAAACAAATCCTCGAGAAATATCCGAATGTGGTCGTCCATGTCGTTTCTTTTGCCCAACCCGGCGTGAAGGATATGAGCATCGCGGGCAAGGGCATGAATCAGCCGAGGAACAAAAGGGGGCGGACATTAATCGGCAGATTGCCCAGTTGGGCAAGGGCATGCTGGTGGATGCCGCGGATCTCTACAAGAACCCGGCAGCCATCCAGAGATTCGTGATGGATGTATTCTGCCTCGAGGAGAAGGTCGTCGAGCAGAAGATCGTCCTGAGAGGCATCCAGTTCGATTTCGACAAATACAACATCAAGCCCGAATATCAGCCGATCCTGGATGAAGCGGTGTCCACGCTGAAAGCGAAGCCCGATGTCAACGTGGACATCACCGGACACACCGACTCCGTTGGAACGGCCCAGTACAATATGGTTCTTTCCAATCAGCGCGCCAAGGCCGTGTATAACTACTTTGTATCGAAGGGTATTGCTGCCGGCCGGCTGCAGACCCTCGGTTGCGGCCAGGAGTATCCGCTAGCAAACAATGCAACCGCAGACGGGCGGGCCATGAACCGGCGGGTTGAGCTTCGGATTGTGCAATAACACAATGTGACAGCTCCCTTTTGGGTCACGGGCATCGAGCCGGTGACCCGAAGGGTCAACAGTTTGTGTACAATCACAGAATAAACGGACGTAGTCATGCCGGAAATGAACGGTCAGGATCTGGCAGAACAGTTGTGGTCCCTTTGCCCCAAATCACAAATCTGTTCATGTCCGGCTATACTTCCGACACGATCGCCCACCGAGGAGTGCGGGACGAGGGCGTGAACTTCATCCAGAAGCCATTCTCGATGAAGGATCTGACCGTCAAAGTGCGAGAGGTGCTGAGAGAAAAGTGAGTAAAGCTGCGCAGTCGATAACGGTAAAAGGCATCCTGGAGCGCATCGCGCGCCGGGAGATGACGGAGCACGGTTTTCTGGTCGATTTTTCAGAGGCTGCCCTATACGAGGTGGAAAAGCTTACGCAGGCCGATTGGGCGGCGAAATCTACCCGGAAGGACCTGCGTCACTTGCTCTGGGCATCGATTGACAACGATGATTCCTTTGACCTGGACCAGCTGACGGTGGCAGAGACCCTGCCGGATAAGACGGTAAAGATTCTTGTGGCTGTCGCCGACGTCGACGCCCTCGTAAAGAAGAGCTCGGCCATCGATGAACACGCCCGGCAGAACACGACTTCGGTCTACACGGCCGGCAAGATCTTTCCCATGCTCCCGGAGAAACTCTCCACGGATCTCACCTCGCTCAATTATCATGAAGACCGTCCGGTCATTGTCATCGAGGCGGTGATCAGCGACGGGGGGGAGATGCAAGGCTCGGATATCTATCGTGCCTTGGTCCGTAGCCGCGCCAAGCTGGCCTACAATAGTGTGGCGGCCTGGCTGGAAGGCAAAGGGCCCATGCCGGAGGCCGTTGCGGTGGTCCCGGGGCTTGCGGAGAATCTCCGTATCCAGGACCGGGTGGCGCAGCAATTGAAAGGCTTGCGCTATGAGCATGGTGCCTTGGATCTACAGACGCTGGAAGCTCGCCCGATCTTTGCCGGAAACGAGATCCAGGATCTGCGGGTGGAGGAGAGGAACCGGGCCAAAGAGCTTATCGAGGAGTTTATGATTGCGGCCAACGGCACGACCGCGCGTTTTCTCCACGGGAAGAAAGTCCCCTCCCTGAGGCGCATGGTTCGTTCACCGAAGCGGTGGGACAGGATCGTTGAGATCGCGGCCCAGCGCCATTCGCAGCTGCCGGCGGAGCCGGATTCGAGGGCTCTCGCGAGTTTCCTGGCTGAGCAGAAAGCAGCCGACCCCCTCCGTTTTCCCGATCTTTCTCTATCCGTCATCAAACTGCTCGGTCCGGGTGAATATGTCGTCGAATTCCCGGAAGAGACGGCGCCCGGCCACTTCGGCCTTGCTGTCAAAAATTACACTCACTCAACGGCTCCCAACCGGCGGTTTCCGGATCTGAGTATCCAGCGCCTTCTGAAGGCAGCCCTGGACGGGTCACCCATGTCCTACAGCCGAGAAGAACTGGTGGAACTGGCGCGGCACTGCACGGAGAAGGAAAATGACGCCAACAAGGTAGAACGGCTGGTTGCCAAATCGGCGGCGGCCATGCTGCTTTCTTCGAGGATCGGAGATCAGTTTGACGCCATGTGCACGGGCGCCGCCGACAAAGGGACATGGGTGCGCATCTTTCATCCACCCATTGAAGGTCGATTACTCTACGGGTACGAAGGCATTGATGTGGGCAACCGGCTTAGGGTGCAGCTCATCCACACCGATGTGGAGAAGGGGTATATCGATTTCAAGAAGATCCACTAGATGTTGGCCGGCTGGCCCCCTCACGGCCACGGTTTTTCCGGATTTTCGCTTGCCCGTGATGAAAGGAATTCCATGAGCAAAAACATGCAACTGACAGTTACTGTACGTCCCTATTATCAAAGAGATCTGGAAGGAACTTACCCCAACCTGGCGCGTCATTTAGGATATCTGGATTCGAGTCTGGTGAACCGGAATCCCTCACTCTACGAATTGGTGGGACAGTTGGATCAGCTTCTTTATCGCCTTGAGGGAACGCAGCTCAGAGAGGTGCTCCTCAGGCATAGAGAGAAGCTCCGGAACCTGTATAAGACTATTCAAGAGAATATAGCCAACTGGAATCTCGCCCAGGCTGACCAACTTCTGTACAGCATCGAGGATATATTTAACGAAATAGAATCGGAATGCTGAAAACGAACCGTTTGCGCAATGAAATTCTGGGTGAGTGGCCCTTTGGGGTCACGGGCTTCGAGCCGGTGACCCGAAGGGTCAACAATTTGCGCACAATGCATAGAATAATTTGATCAATGTTCACCGCAGGGATCACGGATTCTTCGGTGAATGTCCTCCGACTCACAACCCAGGCTGCAGGGCCAGATCAATCATGCCAAGCAGCATCTCCTGGTTCACGGGTTTTCGAAGATACTCATACGCACCCCGGCTAAGCACCTCCGAATGGGTATTATGAGTGGGGTACCCACTCATCATGATCACCCGGCAAACAGGGTTGAGCCGAATGACCTCTTCCAGCAGAAGGATGCCGTTGCCGTCATTCAGGAGCATATCGACAAAGACTACATCGAAGTCTGTCTCGGTTATCATCTCCAAACTCTCCTTCAAACCACTTGCGGTCGTTACGCTGTGTCCCGCCACTCCGAGAAAATTAGCAAAGGTGAAGCGGATGCTTTCCTCATCATCGACAACGAGAACTCTTGCCATCTTTGCCTCCTTCCCGGCACAGAGAGGGTTGGGAAAAAAGGGGAGGAGAATGGGGTATCGGTTGCCAGGTGGCCATCCATTCTCCTCAGGGTGAGGGCCGAGGGCGAGAGCCTCTCTTTGCCTGAAATGGCATTGCAAGCTACATGCCAACGAGGAATGCGGCTTCAATAAGCGGCGAGCAAGGGGACCGGCCCGACGGGAGTGCGGCACTGCCACAGTCTGAGGCCCCCATTTGTGGGGCATGCCACAGGTCGTAAAGGAGAGAGATGATACACCCCGGGCATGTCGATGACACTTCTGAAGGGGCAGGCGGACCGGCAACTCATGAAGCAATCCGGAGGGGAGAGGATAGTCGTTGCTTCAATCACGCAGGGGCTAAAGGCCATCACGTATGAGCCCATATTTCTCCAGTTTGCGATAAAGCGTTTTCCGATTGATCCCAAGCAGGCGGGCGGCCTTGGCTTTGTTCCAACCGGCCTTTTCCAGCGCTTCAAGCAGCAGACGTTGCACATCACGGGAAACGTCGGGGACGATATCGAGAGCGGCCCATGGCTGGTCGCCCAGTTCCGGGGGCAGGTCCGAAAGCGTGATGGTGGAGTCTCGACAGAGGACGAAGGCATGCTCCACCGCATGTTCCAACTCCCGCACATTGCCGGGCCAACTATAGGCCGTGAAGACCCGCAGTGCCTGGTGGGATATCGATTGAATGGTCTTGTTGAACTTCCTGTTAAATTTCCTAACGAAGTGATCGACCAGCGGGGGAATATCATCACGCCGCTCCCTGAGTGGAGGCATATTGATCTCCACCACCTTCAGTCGATAGTACAGGTCTTCCCGAAATTCCTTCTGACGGACCTTTTCCAGCAACATCTTGTTGGTGGCGGCAACCAACCGGACATCGACCTTGATGGGCTTGCTGTCGCCGACTCGCTCGAACGTCTTCTCCTGCAGCACCCGGAGCAGCTGCAGTTGGACCTTGGGAGTCATGTCTCCGATTTCATCCAGGAAGATCGTCCCTTCATCGGCCCTCTCAAAGCGACCGATCTTGTCGGCCACCGCCCCTGTGAAGGCCCCCCGAACATGACCGAACAGCTCGCTTTCGAGGAGGCTTTCGGGCAGGGCCGAGCAGTTTACCTTGACGAGCGGTTTGTGTTTGCGCTCGCCGGTATAGTGCAGCGCTTCAGCCACCAGTTCTTTACCCGTTCCGCTCTCTCCGGTAATGAGAACCGTCGTGTCGACACTGGCCAGGGCATCGATCCGCGCGTACACCTTCTGCATCTTTTCACTCTTGCCAACCATGTGAAGGAACTGGTGACGCTGTTCCAGGCCGTTCTCCAGATCTGTGAGGCGAGTGACATCGCGCAATACGATCATGGCACCGGGAGGCGCTGCCGGCCCTTTGATGAGGGGATAGGTGGCCATGTCTATCACCCTCGATTGTCCCCTCAGTCGGCATTCCATCCGGCTCACCTCCAGCGGCCGGTTGGTTGCAAGGGTTTCCCGGAGGAATTCGAAGCATTTGCCCCGGCACCCTGAGGCAAAGCTCTGGAAATCCAAGCCCGCAGCATCTCCGGTCAAGCCGCATATTTCCATCGCAGACTCATTCATGGCCACGATTCTCATCTCATGGTCCGTGGTGATGATCCCATCCTTGATGCTTCTGAAAACCGCCTCAAGATTGGTCCGGTAGTTTTCCCGTTCGTTGAGCAAAGCCCTGTGCCGCAAGGCCATGCTGGTCACATGAAGCAGCTTTTCCTGTTTGACCGGCTTCGGGACATAGTCAAAAGCCCCCAGCCGAACAGCCTCGGATGCCGTCTCGATGTTGGGCTCACCCGTGATCATGACCACCGGGCAGATGAGCGACTTCTCCCTCACCCGGCGCAGGACTTCCAGACCGCTTCTGCCCTCCAAAATGATATCCGCGAAGATCAGGTCGTACTCTCCTTCAGCGAGCCTATCGAGAGACTCCCGGTAGTTTCCCGCGGTTTCGACTTCATGGCCTTCATCGGTGAGGAAGCTCCTGAACGTATACCGGATCCCTTCTTCATCATCGATTACCAGGATGCGCGCCTTCATCGTTCCTCCCACACCGGCAGTTCAAGGATGACCTTGGTGTATTCCCCTGCAACGCTCTCAATCTCAAACCTGCCACCATGATCATTGATGATTCGGTTACTGACGGACAACCCCAGGCCGGTTCCTTGTTTGCTCGGTTTGGTGGAAAAAAACGGTTCCATTACTCTGTCGAGGATGTCGGCCTTAATGCCTGTGCCGCAGTCAAGAAAGGACAGCCGCAGGAAGTCCCGACCCTCTCGGCTGATGTGTTCCCCTCCAATCTTTAACGCTTTATCGTCGTGTGTCCCCGGATACTTCTGGTTGAGTGCATACCTGGCATTATTGATGACATTCAGAAGCACCTGCTGGATCTGCTGCGGGTTGATAAGCACGGGTGGAAGCGAGTCAGCCATTTCAAGGGTGAGATAGATCCCCTCTTTTCGCATGGGAGCATGAACCAAGGTCAAGGTATCGTTGAGAATCTCACGGAAAGAAGATGGGCCTTTGCTCTTGTGGTCATCACGGGCAAAGGAAAGCAGGCTGCGCACAATGTTGGCAATGCGGTCACCTTCCTTGATAATCCGTCTCGAGATATCAAGTTGCGTGCTGTTGGCCTCGGCTTTGTTCGCCAGGATCTGGGCATAGTTGATGATGCCGTTGATCGGGTTGTTGATTTCATGGGCCACACTGGCCGCCAGCTCACCCAGCGAGGCCAGATGGCTGGCTTGCATGGCCTCAGCCTGGAGGGTCATCTTTTCGGTAATGTCGCGTACGAGGAGAATGACACTCCATACCTTTCCATCTTCAAAAAGAGGAAACGCCCGTTTGTCCAGATACCTCCCCCCGCGCACGCTCATCCATGCCTGTTGTTCGCCGGTCAGAAAGCATTGCAGGACTCCACAATCCTCACAAGGTTCATCGCGCCCTTCGATCATCCGATAACAACATTGCCCGATCGATTCCATCGAGGGCAGTTCAACACCATAGGCAGCTCCCTGGTTGGCCCACAACACCTTGAGCTCGGGGGAGAGCAACACCAGGCTGTCCTCGATGGCCTGTAAGAGCGTCGTGAATTCCTGAGAAAGTGTTTTGTATTTAATCTCGCTTTCGCTCAAGGCATCGACCACCCGTTTGCGCTCAGTGATATCGAATATGCTTGAGCGGCTCGCGACATAGGCACCTTCCGCATCCATTACCGCGGTTGCGTTGAGAAGCACGGGAAGCACGGTGCCGTCCTTTCGGATCAGCTCATATTCCAGGTCCTTGATCCAGCCCTGTCTCTTGAGAACAGGGAAACAATGCCGGAATTTCAGAAGACTGCTCGGTGTGAGCAGGTCACTCCATTTCCTGCCGATGATTTCATCCCTTGTGTAGCCCAGCCAATGGAGCTCCGTATCGTTCATTCGAAGAACGGTGCCATCCGGCCCCACGGAATGATAGCCGCACGGGGCATTGTTATACAGATCACTGGTCTCCTCGTTCGCCTTCACCAGCTCTTTGGTGCGTTCCCTCACCCGCATCTCCAGCTCATCCCGGGACCTCTGCAGCCTTTCGACGAGATTCATTCGTTCCATGGCGACGGCAACCTGATCGCTCACCGTCTTCATGAGAGCGAGTTCCTGTGAGGTGAACCGGGCTCGCGTCTTCGTGCCGAAAGAGAGGGTCCCGATGAGTCTTCCCTGGGCCGTCAGCGGATGGCAGGCATAAGCCTGGATTCCATAGGACTTGACCAGTTCCGTCCGGGAATCAGGAGTCTCAAAGATGTCATGGGCAACGAGCCGTTCTCTGTCTCGGGCTACACAGCCACAGACGGCAACTCCGTAGTCCAGCCATTCGATCTTGCGCATCTCCTCCTCGGGAATGCCGGCGCAGGCATTGAGATGCAACCGCCCGGCCCCCTCGTCAACCACGAAGTTGAAGAAGGCATGGCAGTCCAGGTGTTCCATGACTTTCCGGCAGAGCTCATCGACGATTGCCTGAGGATTTTCCGCTCCCAGCAATTGTGCAGCCGTTTCCGAAAGCAGCCTGAAACTGGCTTCACTGTTGCGCAGGGCGTCTTGCGCCTTTTTTAGCTCGGTGATGTCGAGAAGGGCCACTACGCTTCCGGCGATTCTGCCATCAGCACCTCGAAATGGGGCTGCACTGTTGATAATGAATCGGTGCTTCCCATCGAAGGTTTCGATTTCAACCAACTGCCCGAGGACTGTTTCGCCCTTTTCCACAGCCCGGGCCGAAGCCCATTCCTTCGGCTGGACCGGCTTGCCGGTCTCAGGCCACCACGCCTTGTATTCAGCATACTCATCGACCCCTCGCGGCAGCGGGCGGGGGGTGCCCCACACGGTTTCAAACATGCTGTTGGATTGAACGGCTCCTCCATGGACGTCGAGTATGGCCACACCCGCAGGCAAGGCTTCCATAACGGCCTGCAGAAGATTCTTCTCGTTCACGGCTGCAATGCGGGCTGCCTCCACGCTGCGCCGCTCATCGTCGGCGAGCAATCGTTCCCGCTCTTTGTCCGCGAGATTGATGTTCGCATTGTCTTCTTCCAATTCAGCAACAAGCCGGCGCAATACTTCCAATTCATTGACGAGTTGCTCTTTGGTTTTTTCTTCGTCTCTCATTTCAATACCCCGAGTTGAGACTGACTTGATCTTCTGAGGACATTGGTACGCGAGTAATTATGGGGCGAGCAGATGGTGACTTCAAGGGTAAATTCATGTCATCGGCCGACCAGGTTCCCCACCTCGGTCTCATGGTTCAGAAACGGGGTGGAACCCTGCTCTCAGTGCTCGTCATGGGAGCAGTCAAGTTGCCTTGCTCTCGAATCTTCAGCAAGACCAACCCCCGGTTTCAGAAGAATCCCCTGCCCGTGCCTTGGCAGCCCAAGCACATGGATAGAGACCGGCCTGGAAGCGACCGCCGGGATCCGTTCCAGGCAAAGCAAAACAGAAGCGTTTTATTCTGTTCCGGTAGCATCGAGAGTTATTCGGGGTGGCGACTCGAGATTTTCTGTCGGAAGCTCGGACCTGATCACCCCGGGCTGCCCGGGCTCTTTCTCAAACGTGATCAACCTTTGGTGATATTCCTGGAGTGAGCGCCGATGCCCGATGCTGATCATGGTCGTTCCCCCCAAGGAGTCGGCGAGCATGCGGTAGAGCACCCCTTCGTGGTCCTCCTCCAGTGCCGACGTGGCCTCGTCGAGGAACAGCCAGTCCGGTTTGTTGAGGAGGGCTCGGGCGATCGCCACGCGTTGCTGTTCGCCCGGCGAGAGCACGTGCGTCCAATGCGCTTCCTCGTCCAGGCGTTCCCCCAGCGCGGACAGGTCGACCGCCGCCAGTGCCGCATTCGCTTCGGCGTCCCCATCCGACGGGGGTCGGGCCGGAAACCACACCGCCTCGCGCAAGGTCCCGATCGGCATGTAGGGTCGCTGCGGAAGGAACAATGTCGAGGCACCCTCAGGCACGCAGACGCGCCCGGCCGCGAACGGCCACAGACCGGTGATGACGCGAAAGAGCGTGCTCTTGCCGCAGCCTGACGGTCCCTTCAGCAGCACCGCTTCTTGCGGTTTGAAGCTCAGCGTCATGGGCGCGAGCAACGGCGTCCCCGTGGGCAAAGCTACGGACACTTCCTTTAATTCAATCGTGTCGTGAGCGGTCGTCTCAATGCGCGCGCCCACGACTTTCGCTTTAGACTCGCGCTTGATCTCGCCGCCGAACTCGGTCAGTCGATCCACCGCCGCCCGCCAGTTGGCGAAGACGGTGTAGTTATTGATGAACCAGGACAGCGCTTCGTTCACCTGCCAGAAGGCGTTTGAGATCTGCATCAGGACGCCAAACTCGATCGCGCCCTCGAAGTAGCGCGGTGCGGCGACCAGCAGCGGAAAGAGAGCGGCAAACTGGCCGAAGAAGGTCTGAAACGTCAGGTACTGGCAGTTGCGCAGGATGAGGCGTTTGAAGTTATTGTACAGTGCCTGGAAACGGCCGAGCGCGATGCCTCGTTCTTGCTCCTCGCCGCGATAGAGCGCGATGCTTTCGGCCTCCTCGCGCAGACGCACCAGACTGAAGCGGAAGTCGGCTTCGAAGCCCTGCTGGCGGTTGCTGAGGCGGATCAGCGGGCGCCCGACCAGGTGGGCAAGCGCCGACCCGCCGCCCGAGTAGAGGACGGCCACCCAGAACATGTAGCCGGGGATCGTGATTTCAAACCCGGCGATCGGCACCGTGATGCTGCCTGACAAGTGCCAGAGGATTGCGGCGAATGAGGCCAGCGTCACCAGTGAACTCAGCAGGCCGAACGCTAAGAACACGGTTTGCTCGGTGAAGATGCGGACGTCCTCGGAGATCCGCTGGTCAGGGTTGTCGGTCTTCCCGGAGAAGCGCAACCGGTAGAAGATTCGGTCGGCGAGCCAGTGAGTGAGGTATTCATCCGTCACCCAACGGCGCCAGCGAAGCTGGAGCGTCTGGTTCAGGAAAGAGCGCGGCAGCACGACCGCGAGGTAGAGCATGATCAGCAGGAGGAGGACGCCGAAGGCGCGGTAGAAGCCCGGCCCGTCGAGCTTCTGAAGGGCGGTAAAGAGGGTGCCGTTGGCGGTGTTCATCAAGACGTTGATGTACACCGCACCGAGGGTGAGGCCGACGTTTGCACCCAGAAGCGCCCATGCCGACCAACGCTCCTCGCTCACCCAGTAATTTCTTATAAGAGCCCAGATATTGTGCCCAAGCCGCTCCAGTTTCGTCATCCAGGCACCCTCCCGCAGCAGACGCGAAATCCAGATTTATAGGAAGCCCTGTTCTCACCAGGCACTCTCAGCCATCGATACGCAAAATTGTGATTAAAGACTCACTCCTTCAGGCCAAACTGGGTCCGATAAAGGGAAGCAAAGGCCCCTCCCGCATGCACCAATTCCGCAAAGTTTCCTCTTTCGACGATTTCCCCTGAGCGCAGGACCAGAATCATGTCGGCTTCTCTGACGGTGGAAAGTCGGTGAGCAATGATGAAGGTGGTGCGACCCACCATCAGTTCGTTCAAACCTTCCATGATGGCTTCTTCGGTTTCGGCATCGACGGAGGATGTAGGTTCATCCAGGATGAGTATGGGTGCATTCCGCAGGATTGCCCGGGCGATCGTGATTCTCTGTCTTTGACCTTCCGACAGGGTCGCCCCCTGTTCGCCCACCAGGGTATCGTAGCCCTTGGGCAGCCTGGAGATGTAGTCGTGGATTCGTGCCAGGCGCGCAGCGGCAATGATCTCTTCTTCCGTCGCCTCGGGGCGGCCATAGGCGATGTTTTCCCTGATGCTTATGGGAAAAACAAGGGGAGGTTGGAGCACCATGGAGATCTGCCTCCTCAGTGACTTGAGCTGATATTCCCGGACATCGATCCCATCGATGAGAACCCTGCCCGAGGATGCGTCATAAAAGCGAGGGAAGAGGCTCACGAGAGTCGACTTTCCGACACCGGTGGGACCCACGATAGCAACCTTCAGGCCTGGACGAATCTCGACGGAGATGTTTTTCAGAACCGGTTCATCCGGCACATATTGGAAGGAGACTTCTTCCAGAGTGATCTCCCCCGTTGCCCCTGTGTCGGGAAAAACACGGTTCCCGTCCTGCATATCCCGCTCGACCTCAAGAATCTCGGAGACCCGCCGGAAGCTAACCTTTGCCCCCTGAATGACGCTCCAGGTCTGGCTGATTGCGTAGATTGGGCCATAGAGGGAGGCGAGGTAAGTCGTGAAGATGACTATATCCCCAATGCTGAGGGCGCCTGCAAGAACATGCCGGGCGCCAATCCACACGACGAACGCCGTGCCCAGGGACATCACCACGTTGATCACGCCGGAATAAAAATTCTCCAGCGTATACAGACGTAAGCTGGCGTTCAGGCTGCCAACACTGGCTTTCATGAACTTCCGGTGCTCGTCTTCCTCTTTGGTGAAGGCTTGAATGATCCGCATCGACGACATAGCCCTCTGGACCACCGTATAAACATCGCTTTCCTGCTCCCGGAAATGGGTTGCCGCTGAAGTTATGGTCTTGCTGAGGAGAGAAATCATAAGCGCCAGGACCGGACATATGCTCAAAGCCATCAAAGTCAGCTGCCAGTCGAGCCTTATCATCACGAAAAACATCCCGCCGAGCAGGGTAATAGCGGTTGCAATGGGAAAAACACCATTCATGGTAAGGGCCTGAATGGAATAGGTGTCCGTTGTTACCCGGTATAGAAGATCCCCAACCTGTCTCCTGCTGTGGAATGCCAGAGAGAGGCGTTGGAGGTGGCCGTAGAGGTCACTCCGAAGGTCATTGACCATGCGTTGCCCGATCCTGATCGTGGTGTAGTTGTTCAGCATGGTCAATCCACCCAAGAAAAGATAGATCAAGATCAGACTTACGCACGAAATGAGCAGAATGGTTTCCTTCGGGAAGGGTTTTAGAAATTCCCAGGGGACCGGCTTGCCACTCAACACATTATCGATAACAACTTTGAACGGCCAGGGTTTCAAGATCTCGAACATACTGATCAGAAAAACCTGCCCCAAAGCTATTATGAAAGGGAAGCGGTAGGGCCAGAGGTATTTGAGGACCTTTCTTCTCACGGCGGCACATCACCTTTCAGGGAATGTAAAATGAAAATGGGTCGAACCACTCCGCAACGTTGCCGAGCATCCGGCAGCAACTTCACCAAGCATAAAATCACATGGTCGCTCTCCTCGTTCAGGTTTTTGCAGTGCCCTTGCAGGCTCATGCCGAAGTCAGCGAGTGTCATTGATGGAAGCCCAATGAGCCCTGCAGCATCACCTTTGAGCAAATTCCATACCCGCTGGATCGAGGGGTGACGCATTTCCAATTAGCCAATAATTATAAATGATTATGGCAGGGTGAGGCCCATCGAAGGTTGTGGCTTTGAGGAGAAGAAGTGTTGCATGCAACAGAAGCGTTGCATTGCTTACCTGTCACATGCAACGCTTCTATGTCAGGAGGTTGTTTTGGTGAGCCGTTAAAGGGGGATTCGACCTTGAATGCCTGGAAAATTTTGCTTGCGACATCAGTCCCAGCCTTTCAAAGAATCTGGCAGTCTAATCCGCAAACCCATCTTCCCTTGATATGGTGAACACGAAGTTCGATCCGTCCGGAAGGGCCTCGTACCATATCTCACCGCCGTGCTCGAGGATGATTTCCCTGCAAAGGCACAAGCCAAGGCCGACACCGTCCGGAATGGGGCCTTCCGATGGCTCGAGTCGCTCAAACCTGTTAAATATCTTGTCGCGATCTGCTTCAGCAACCGGTCTGCCGCTGTTGTAGACGTTGAGTCGATAATGCGATTCGCGTTGTTCAAAACCAAATTTGAAAAGATTTCATTACATAAAGATTCGGGTGCGACACGCCCAGCGCATGATAAAGAAACTGGGCAATTCTTTGCGTCGACCGAACCAAAAGCCAGCACCATAAGCGTTTGAATCTTTTTGACTGGGTCGATCCTCTCAATGGTTTCCCCGGTAACCTTTGGCAGTGGTCCCGTTATACCCTTCGGCAGCAAGGAATCTACGGAAGCTGAACCTGATGCTCTCTTCCTTATCGATCACGAGAATATTTACCTTCATCCATTCTCCATCTGAGAGGTTTCCCTTTTCCAGAAACAATCCGACATTCCCCGGTTCTTCTTCAGAATCGCCAACCACCGCTCATCTGTCAGGATCGGTGAGCGGTAGGTCATGCGTGGGATGACGGCCAGACATGCTTAGGAATGGTCAAGATCTGTGCCGGAAAGGCAAAGGAATTCATTTATTCCATATTGTTAGGGTATAACAGGAGCTTAAGCCTCGGTGGGCAGTGTACCGGCCGATAGCCGGCAAGAAAAAAGTGTTGCATGCAACGCATGCGTTACGTGATTTCCGGTACGCCAGGCTAAGCCTGGCCGATCTATCTGACTGAAAGGAGTCAGACATGCCAATTGCTCGTTCAGCATGTAGCTGCGGCCTCCTGTGCAGGGTAACCGAACACGGGAAGTAGGCCGGTTTCGGGAGTTGCTAACCCGAGGCGACGGGGAGAGGCCCTCCCCGGACAGCGAAGACGCGAGCCCTAGCGCAAGCGAATCTGATTCGGCCTCGTTACACGTAGATGGTGGTGGCCAGCCTTCCGGAGATGGTGAAGCCTGCCACTGACAGGGGAAAAACGAGCAAGAGACCCTGTTGGACCGCCCGGGGTGATTGAGGAGAGCGCGCGTCGAAAGATCGGTCGAGGAACCTGGGAGACCCGACGAGGTGTCCGACAAGGACAACGTGTGCAGGGAAACCATAACCTGCAGGACGGCCACGGTCGGGAGTCGGGGCGGCTCATAGTAGCGGGGAAGCGGGGTAACGCCCGTGGAGCAAAGGGGCCGCACTTCAGTCGCGTTTCGATCCAAGGAAGGAGATCCCGCTTGAGCAATAGACGCTCCATTACGGAATGGGTGTCGGAGGGGTTCAACCCCGAACCCGGCATGCCGGTCAAGGTTTCCCTTCTGAGATGGAAACTGGGCCGCAAGGCCAAGCAAGAGTCGACGTTTCGGTTCTACACCCTCTATGATCGCATCCACCGGCCGGATGTATTGGCAACGGCCTGGGCACGGGTGCGGGCCAATGGAGGAGCACCGGGAGCGGATGGAGTGAGCATCCGCGACATTGAACAGGCGGAAGGTGGAGCGGTGGTCTTTCTGGCAGGGATCGGGGAAGACCTTAGCAACCGGACCTACCGGCCTCGCCCGGTGCGCCGCGTCTACATACCCAAAGCGAACGGCAAGCTGCGTCCCCTGGGTATTCCTTGTGTTCGTGACCGGGTGGTACAGATGGCGACGCTTTTGGTTCTGGAGCCTATTTTTGAGGCGGACTTTCTGGACTGCTCTCATGGGTTTCGACCCGGGCGACGAGCCCACGGAGCTCTGGATCAGATCCGGGAGTCTCTCAAAGCAGGGCGCAAGGAAGTCTACGACGCGGATCTTTCGAGCTACTTCGACAGCATTCCTCATGCCAAGCTCATGGAGTTGATCAAGCGGCGGGTTGCCGATGGGTCGGTCCTCAGACTGATTCGACTCTGGCTTGAAGGGGAGGTGGTGGAAACGGACCATGAGGGGCGCAAGAAAATCACCAAGCCCCGCAACGGAACGCCGCAGGGAGGCGTGATTTCGCCTCTTCTGGCCAACATCTACCTTCATGAATTCGACCGTGCATTCCACGAAGACCGGGATGGACCCAAACGATTCGCCAACGCGAAACTGGTCCGCTATGCCGACGATTTCGTGGTGATGGCCCGCCACATGGGTAGCCGCATCCAGGGGTGGATAGAGAGGAAGCTCGAAGGGGATCTTGGTCTTGAAGTGAACCGGGACAAGACGAGCATCGTACGGATGGAAAGATCGAAGGAATGCCTGCATTTTCTGGGATTCACCCTGCGCTATGACAACGATCTGCAGGGACGCGGGTGGCGGTATTTGAACGTTGTTCCCTCCAAGAAGGCCGTGAGTCGCTTGCGGGAAAAGATCCGTCACCTTACGTGCAGCGGGCACAAGAAACCGCTGCTGGAGGTCATCGGGGAGGTCACCCTCGTCCTTCGCGGATGGGGCAACTACTTCCAATACGGCTATCCCCGGTCGGTGTTCCGGGACGTGAACCACTTTGTGCGGTGTCGGTTTCGCTGTTTTCTGCGGAATCGGAGCCAACGACGGAGCAAACCCCTGCGCCCTGACGAGAGCCTGTATGCCGGCTTGAAGCGCTATGGGTTGGTCTACCTGTAGGATCAGCACCGTCCTCAACTCCTTGCGTCTGCTTTGGGGCAAAAGACTGTCGGAGGGCCGGATGCGGGAAATCTGCACGTCCGGTCCGACGAGGGGGAGGGTGCCACGAGATGCATGGCCTGCAGGCCCTTTGCCACGACGCCCGAAAGGGCCGATACATCGGAAGCTTGTGGCCTAAACATTTCGTGTCTCCCTCTCTACTCTACTGTCGCATGTTACATAAGCAGGCAGGTCAATTATCACCTTGGTAAATTCCCCTTTGAGACTCTCAAAACTGAGGAACCCCCCATGATCTGTGATGATCCTGGCAGTGATGCTCAAACCCAGGCCGGTTCCTTTCCCTACAGGCTTTGCTGATAATGTTTATTTGCTCCCAAGTTGAGCGATTCGGTCCTCTGCAGTAGGGTAACGTTTCGTTCTGACAATGATTTCACCCCCACCTAACCTCCCCCATCGAGGGGGAGGGACTATTCTGTACAACCCCTCCCCTGGCGGGAGGGGTAGGGGGAGGGGGTAGGAAATCGCTCAATTTGGGTTGCTACCGGACACATTTTAGCGCCTCCCCATATGGCGTGAACGCAACGGGAATGGGCAGTTCTTGGTTGAGAAGATGATCCAGCAACCGCAAACCAAGTTGAAAGAGGCTGAGATCGCACCGCCCGGTGCGATGGATGATCTTGTCCCAGCCGTGCTGCAGGGCATACATTCCAAGGTAGACGATCCAAAGGTAGGCGAGACATGCGGCGACCAGGAGTCGGCACAGACGCGTCGGGTCCGAGATGTGGCTCTTATGCAGATGAAATCCTCGGCTTTTCTGATCCGAGAACAGGGTCTCAATCTTGAACCGCTTACGGTAACAAACGCAGGCTTCTTCAGCCGAGGTCATGTTCGAGACGAGATGGATCGGCTCCTTGCAGTCTCTCCTCCACCAAGTGACGGCGAGAACGGGTCCGTACCCGCGTTGTGTGAAGAATGCGCCTGGAACCTCGAAAACCTCTCCAGGGGCCACATGATCCATCACGTCCGTGAATCGAAATTCCTCCCCCTGCCAAGTCAGCGTCGCGGTCTTGCTCGTCCGCAAAACGTACTCCCATCCGGATTCTTGAACAAGAGCTTGAAGATCGACCCCATCGAACTCGCCGTCGCCGAGCACCACGACTCTGGCGCCGTCTGGAATCAGCCCTTGCACCTTCCTCATCAGTTCAAGGTGAACCTTTTCCGGGAAGTGACCCTTTCTTCTCTTGGCCACAATCCATGCAACGGGCAGCGCCCTTTGTTTGTACACAACGCTGACCACGAGCGTCATGCATCCCCGGCCGATAATGCTCCCATCCATCGCCAGGACCAGAGGGCCGTGACACAGGCTCAGAAGCAGAGCCTCGGCAAAAGGAAGAAAGAAGATCTCGCTTTCGACAGCCTCGTTGCGCAGCCATCGTTCAAACCGCTTAACGCGACTCTCCACCTTGGCGTCCTGGTCACCTCCCCCTACCGGGACTTTCGAGGCGATTGCAGGAAGGCTTACACTCCTGCTGCCGACAATCCCGCTGATCATGGCGGCCAGGGTGTTCAAACGGCTGGCCAAGTGCCCTTGCGGGTTTTCGGGGAAAAGGGTGTTCAACATCTTACGGACGCTCTGGAATCTTTTTGTTGTCGCTCATCTCAGGCTCCATTCAGTGCAGTTTTGGCAACATACACTGCCATAATCAGTGTCCCATGTCCCGCGAATAATGCACCTTTGCCTACTCAACGAAAAAAAACCACAGCTTCACTGGGAAACCAAAATGTGTCCGGTAGCAAAGCCTGCAACGCTTCTGTTGCATGCTACACTTCTTCTCATCAAATCCACAACCTTTGATGGGTCTCACACAGCCATACTCATTTATATTTATTGGCTAAATTTTAAATAGGCCGCATCTCGATCTACCGGGCATGGAATTTGCCTAACCTTAATGCTGTGGGGTGCATTTGAAGAAGGGATGGTTCCCGGTTCCCAAATGATTTTCGCGAATTCATGAACCTATGACCAGAAGAAGAGTTTTTGTAATCAGTCCTTTTACCACAAACTGACAAGTAAGGA
>CAWJQV010000034.1:0-128979 GCA_963844985.1 uncultured delta proteobacterium | reverse complement strand
ATCGATGTGTGTCACCGGGCCAAATAGCTTTCATTATTGTTTCGTGCCGGACGATTTCGAATCACCCAGTTATGGCCCTCCCGGATACTACCATGCCGTCCCCGGCTTTCCCGTCGACGGAGAATATACCCTCACCGTGACCGACACCAACCGTCAGACGGCAACCTCATACTATTACCTCACCGTGGGGGAAACCGTCCCCTTGCTCGACCCCTCAACCTTTCAAGCATCCGGAACGAATCCTTTGACCCCCACCTTGAGTTGGAGCGCGATCCCAAACTATCCGGGCACCTTGTTTTACCGGGTCTGGATTTCTGACAGGCAGGCAATTCCATTTGGGACTGGAGCCAATTCAATACTACCAGTGTCAAAGTGCCTAATGGCGTGCTCGTAGCTGGACAGCCGTACCAGTGGCAGGTGGGTGCAGTCGACAATGTTTCGAGCGGCAATTCCAACAAGCGGACCAAATCGGACCCGATTCCCTTGAGCCTCGACAACAGTCATCCCTATTTCACCCAGGTTGCCGCCTTCAAATGGCATAACTCTGATGGAACATTTTCAGCCGGTCTTTTGGCCGGCGGAGGTATATCGTCGGGAGCAATTTCTTCGCTAACCGTAAGCGGTCCCAATGGGTTCCAGTTGCGACGTCGCCATCGCCATCTTGTTTCTTGAGTTCCGGTGCGTGTACATATCACTCCGGGCAATCCTCCTGCGGATGGGCTTTACACATTCGAGGTAAAAGATGTCGATAACAACACCTCGGCATCCTACTTTCAGCTGACCTCTTATGACGTACCGTTGGTGATCCTGCACCATGCACGCTTCGGGGGAGGCATTGGCGCCGGTCCTCAGTTGGGGAGCTCCGGCAGACATCTACCGGCCTCTTTATTACCAGCCTTATATCAGGAATTCACAAAATCAGCTGGTATGGCGTACATCGACAGGGACTACGGTTACGTCCGTTAGCGTTCCTCAAGGTGTCTTGCAGTCAGGCGTTTCGTACAATTGGCATGTCATGGCATACGATAGCATGAATTTGGGTAGCGCAAACAGATCCGTGTCACCTCGAAGGATTTGGCTATAGATAACTCATCACCCTATTTTGTTCTTATCAGGGCCTATGACAGGAATACCCCCGATGGAGAATTCATCGGATTTAATGTCGGCGTTCGTGACCCGAACGGGACCCTTCCGGGCAGTATCGCATCGCTCACTGTCACCGGTCCGAACGAGTTCAGCTACGGCTTTCAGCCAAGTGATTATGTCGTCGCGGACAATGAATACTACCATCAGGTTCCAGGCGCTCCCGATGAGGGGTTGTACACCTTCACGGTGAAGGATACTGAGGGCAAGACCGCCGTTACCTACCACTACCACAGCCTCGCGGGAGGAACCATTCCCCTCCTGGACGAAGAGAGCTTTCAGGTTTCAGGAGATCTCCTGGCCCCGACCATAAGCTGGAGCGGGATCGCCGGGTATCCATATCACCCCTACTATCTTGTGCGCTTTGTCGATCAACAGGGCAATTCACCCTATGTCTCCTCGACACCGCTTTCTTCCAATCTTTCCCAAACCATTCCCCCGGGAAAACTCCTCCCCGGGATCTCCTACAAGTATCGCATCGAAGCCCGGGACGATCGTTACGGGCCGGCGCTTCACAATCGGGCGGTCTCCAATTATATCACCATCCCGCTCTTCGATGCCGCCCCGGTCTCCCCCACGGGCACCGTTGAAACCCGTCAGCCCACCTATACCTGGAAGGCCGTGGCCAACGCCGCCTACTACCTCCTTGCGGCGCGGGACGCCACCGGATCCTGGCCGGTCTATCTCTGGCTCAGCAAGGACGAGGCCGGCTGCGGCAGCGGCACCGGGACCTGCGCGGTCACTCCGGACGTGACGCTCGTTGCCGGAGATGCCGTCTGGTACGTCCAGACCTGGAACGATGCGGGTCTTGGTCCCTTGAGCGAGGGCATGCCCTTTACCGTGGCCGGGGCCCTCCCCGCCAAGGCCGTTCAGTTGTCCCCCACGGGCGCCATTGCAAGCCACCAGCCGACCTATGTCTGGGAGGCCGTGAGCAATGCCGAATGGTACCTGCTTGCCGCGCGCGACGGCTCCGGATCGTGGCCGGTTTACCTCTGGACCAGCAAGGCCGATGCCGGTTGCGGTGCCGGAACCGGGACCTGCGAAGTGGCACCTGAAACCGCGCTCGCTGCCGGAGAGGCGGTGTGGTATGTGCTCAGCTGGAACACCTCGGGGCTTGGTCCCTGCAGCGACGGGATGACTTTCACGGTGGGACCGGCCCCCGGCAAGCCCGCCCAGATCGCCCCCGACAGCACCGTTCTCACCGACCGGCCCACCTACACCTGGCAGGCCGTGGCCAACGCCGAATGGTACCTGGTTGTAGCGCAGGAGGCCACCGGTGCCTGGCCGGTCTACCTCTGGACCAGCAAAGCCGATGCCGGCTGCGCGGAGGGTCCCGGCCCTTGCTCCGCAACCCCCGAGATCCCGCTCGTTGCCGGCAAGGCCGTGTGGTATGTCCAGGCCTGGAACCCCTCGGGACTGGGTCCCTGGAGTGACGGCATGGCCTTTACCGTAGCCGGAGAAACACCCGGCAAGGCCATCCCGGTTTCCCCCGCGGGCAAGATCGCCACCAACCGTCCGACCTACACCTGGGAAGCCCGGGCCAGCGCCGAATACTACCTGCTTGCGGTGCGCGACGGAACCGGTTCGTGGCCCGTCTACCTCTGGACCGGCAAAGCCGAGGCCGGCTGCGAAACCGGCGCCGGGTGCTGTTCGGTAACCCCCGCCGTGGCCCTTGCCGCCGGTGACGGCATCTGGTACGTCCTGGCCTGGAATTATCTCGGCGTTGGACCCTGGAGTGACGGCATGACGTTTACCGTTTTGCCTTAAGCTCCGTTTCACCCGCTCAACGAATGGCTGATGGGCGAGACGGGAGGGTGTAATTGCTATCCGTTTGGCTTTGACGTTAAGAAAATTAGAAAAACTCGGGGGGCTGAGCCCTTAAGCTGCAGATCGAATTTCACCGCACTTGTTGAGAAGAAGGGATGTCCATGAGAAAGCGGATCAGCGTGTTGTTTCTGGTGTTGTTCTGGGTTCTTGGATGCGCATTGTGGGTCACTGCCGCAGATCCACCTCCTGGAGAATCGACTTCCGGAAGTCCCTATTTTTGGTTTTTCTATGTCGTTGCAGAGAATACTGCCGGCGGGATGACAACCAGCCTCGGTGTGAAGGTCGTCGACCCTGATGGTTCCGTACCCGACTCCATAGCATCGCTCACAGTCAGGGGACCCAATAACTTTCATTATCGACTTCGTTCCCGGAGATTTCCGCACTCTGGTGGGGACTCCCGGGTGAATACTGGAATGCGCTTCCGGGACTGCCTGCCGATGGCGAATATACCGTCACCGCGACCGACGTCAACGGCAATCAGGCCACATCGTACACCTATCTTACGGTGGGCCAGACCATCCCCTTGCCTGATTCTTCAACATTTCAGGCATCCGGAACTGATCCTTTGGCACCGACGCTGAGTTGGAGCGCCATTCCGGGTTATTCAGGCAATCTATTTTACCGGGCCAGGATTTATAATGATGCCAATGACACGGTTGTGTTTGACTCGGGCCGCAACTTCAATAGTAACAGTATCAAAGTGCCCAGCGGCGTGCTCGTCACTGGCAAGTCATACAGTTGGCGAGTCTCTGCCTACGACAATTATTTCAATCGGAAATTTGAACAACATAGCCTCTCCGCCCCGTATTCCCTTGACCCTTGACAATAGTCGTCCCTATTTTACCCAAGTTGCAGTCTTCCAAACTCACAACTCCAACGGTACCTTCTCAACAGGATTGACTTATGGAGGGGGTTCCTTTGGAAAACCAGTTTCACTGGATGTGACCGGGCCCAAAGGGTTCCATGTCACATACCCTAACGTCTTAAATTGTTTTCCGGGAAACGGTGGCTTGTGCACGTTTCCCCAATCCGCCGCAGGCGCTCCTGCGGATGGAATTTATACCTTTAAGGTAACCGATAGCGACAATAATACCGCTGTATCCTATTTTCATCTCAGCGCCTACGGTGTGCCCTCTAGTCGATCCCGCTACGATGCGGGCATCCGGAGACCCTTTGAAACCAATGCTCAGTTGGGGTGCTCCCGACAGGCATTGATCGGCCTCTGTACTACCATATTTTTGTTAGAAAGCAAAGCACACAGGAGTTCGTATGGAATCGTTCGTGACCCCGCCATCCATTAATAGTACCCCAAGGCTTATTGCAGTCCGGAGTTTCATATGATTGGTATGTCGTTGCAATCGACACACCTCCATAAGCTCCATTTTCGAGCAAATCACTCTACCCCTGGAAACTGCTGTCTCTAGATAATTCCTCACCCTATTTTTCTTCGGTTCACGTCTATGACAGAAATACCCCTGCCGGGAATTTCACCGCTCTTAATGTCACCGTTGGTGATCCGGACGGGACCCTTCCGGGCAGCATCACATCACTGACGGTAAACGGTCCGAATGAGTTCACCTACACCTTTCAGCCGAGTGATTACTATGCGAAGGACAACGAATACTTCCATCAGGTTCCAGGCGCTCTCCGGAGATGGATTGTACACCTTTACGGTAACGGATAGTGAGGGCAAGTCGGCTGTTACCTATCTCTACCACAGGCACGCGGCAGGAACCATTCCTCTCCTTGATGAAGAAAGTTTTCAGGTTTCCGGAAATCCTCTGGCACCGACCATCAGCTGGAGCGCTGTCTCCGGTTATCACTATCATCTCTTATTATCGTGTCGCTTTATCGATCAACAGGGAAATTCACGTGTTTTACTCGCCGTCCCCGCTTTCATCCAATCTTTCCCAAACCATTCCCTCTGGAAAACTCCTCCCCGGGATCTCCTACAAATATCGGATTGAGCCGGGACGATCGTTACTGGCCGGCGCGTAACAATCGGCTGCTTTCCAGTCTACATTACCATCCCGCTCCTCGATGCCGCCCCGGTTTCCCCCACCGGCACGGTTCAAACCCGTCAGCCCACCTATACCTGGAAGGCCGTGGCCAACGCCGCCTACTACCTCCTTGCGGCGCGGGACGCCACGGGGTCCTGGCCGGTCTATCTCTGGCTCAGCAAGGACGAGGCCGGCTGCGGCGGCGGCACCGGGACCTGCGCGGTAACTCCGGACGTGACGCTCGTTCCCGGCGATGCCGTCTGGTACGTCCAGACCTGGAACGATGCGGGTCTGGGTCCCTGGAGCGGGGGCATGCCCTTTACCGTGGCCGGGGCCCTCCCCGCCAAGGCCGTCCAGTTGTCCCCCGACGGCTCCATTCCCAGCCACCAGCCGACCTATGTCTGGGAGGCCGTGCGCAACGCCGAATGGTACCTGCTTGCCGCGCGAGACGGCTCCGGGTCGTGGCCGGTTTACCTCTGGACCAGCAAGGCCGATGCCGGCTGCGGCGCCGGCACCGGGACCTGCGAAGTGACTCCTGAAAGCGCGCTCGCTGCCGGAGAGGCGGTGTGGTATGTGCTGGCCTGGAACACCTCGGGGCCTGGTCCCTGGAGCGACGGGATGACTTTCACGGTGGGACCGGCCCCCGGCAAGCCCGCCCAGATCGCCCCCAACAGCACCGTCCTCACCGACCGGCCCACCTACACCTGGGAGGCCGCGGCCAACGCCGAATGGTACCTGGTTGTGGCGCAGGAGGCCACCGGTGCCTGGCCGGTCTACCTCTGGACCAGCAAAGCCGATGCCGGCTGTGCGGAGGGTCCCGGCCCTTGCTCCGCAACCCCCGAGATCCCGCTCGTTGCCGGCAAGGCCGTGTGGTATGTCCAGGCCTGGAACCCATCCGGGCTTGGGCCCTGGAGTGACGGCATGGCCTTTACCGTAGCACGGAGAAAAACCCGGCAAGGCCATCCCGGTTTCCCCCGCGGGCAAGATCGGCACCAATCGGCCGACCTACACTTGGAAAGCCTTGGCCAATGCCGAATATTACCTCCTTGCGGTGCGCGACGGAACCGGTTCGTGGCCGGTCTACCTCTGGACCAGCAAAGCCGAGGCGGGCTGCGAAACCGGCGCCGGGTCCTGTTCGGTAACACCCGCCGTGGCCCTTGCTGCCGGTGACGGCATCTGGTACGTCCTGGCCTGGAATTATCTCGGCGTTGGACCCTGGAGTGACGGAATGACGTTTACCGTTTTGCCGTAAGTGAAGTCGTGCCGTTCGAGGATCTGTCGAAGAGCGGAAACAAGGATGGGAGTATTGCCCTGAAACCGGTTAGGAGCTAAAGCTTGAATCAGAAGGAGATAGCGCCCATGCGTTCGGAAATCCGTCCAAAGGAACTGCACTCCCCAGCGAGGGTACTGGTTTGCCTGCTGGTGCTGTGGGTGGGTCTCGGGGCAAAGCTGGTTTTGGCAGCTCCGGAACCCGTGGGCAAGGTGGAATCGCTGCAGGGCACGGTCAGCGTAGAACGGGAAGGCGCTTCGGGCCCGGCGGCGGCAGCTGACCCGGTCTTTCTGTATGACAAATGGCAAACCCAGGATGAGAGCGGTGTGGAGCTCGGTTTTGCGGATCAGAGCCGCATTCAGATGGGCCCCAAGGCTTTTCTCGAGATCACGCAATACGTCTATCAGCCTGAGGAAAAATCACGGGACAGCCTGATCTCTCTGATGGCCGGGAAAGCCCGGGTTGTCGTGCAAGACCTCCAGGACTACAAACAGCAGCGCTTCCGTGTGCAGACCCAAACCGCCGTGGTTGGAACCCGGGGCACCGAATTTATCGTTTGGGTCGTTTCTCCTGAAGTCACCCGAGTCCTGGGAATCGACAGAGAAATTGACTTCTGCAACCGGGGCGACCTGGTCAACTGCGTCGTCGTCGCCCCCACTATGATGAGTGAGGTGCGCACCACCCAACCGCCGACTCCTCCGGTTGTCGCCCCTCCCGAGGTTGTTAAAGAGATGACCAGGGGAGTGGAAACACCCGCGGCGCAACCGGCACCCCCGGCGCCTCCTCCACCGCCTCCTCCCAACGTGCCGCAGGTTGTCACCGATACCTACGACCCAACGGCCAGTTCTTTGACCGTAAAGTGATTGAGGGTAAAAGGAGAGAATGCTCATGAGAGTGCTGCGCGTTTCACTGACTTTGACAATCCTGCTGAGCTGCCAGATGTTCGGGATGTTTTTTGCGCTTGGAACGGCTCGGTCGGAACTACACATCCAGCCGGATTTCATCGTAGAAGAAGAGTACACGGACAATTTTTATCGGTCCCAGCTCTTCCCCGCCGCGGTGTGGGTCAACCGCGTGTCACCGGGCTTCAACCTGCAGGCCCTTACCGAGCGCAGTCGCCTGGAGCTGAATTACCACTTGAGTTATTATTCCTACCGTGATGTGAATGAGGAACTTGACACCTCGCGCTTGAACTACTTTGGTCAAGATTTGAATCTTTTCGCCGCGACCCAGCTCTCTTCCAAGTTAAACCTCGAGATCAACGAAAACTTCATTCTCACTCGAGAACCGGCCTACTCGGATGTCTTTAGCCAGATCGTGACACCCGACAAGTACGAGCGAAACCGCCTCACCCCGGCCCTTACCTATGATATCGCCGAAAAGGGTCAGGTCCGGCTTGCTTATCGCAATGAAATCCTGAACTACCTGCAGCCCACTCAGCCCAGCCACGAAAATTCCACTGAAAATCGAGGGGTCCTCACCCTGACCCATAATCTCAACAGCACCAACCACCTGGACCTCGAGAACCAGTTTTGGCACCGTAATTACCAGGGGAACGTGAACAGCGATTATGACTCCTATCAATCCCTGTTGATCTTCAGAAGAGAATTCAGTTCTTACCTGGAAGGACATGTGGGAGCAGGCTACAATTTCCGGGATTTCTTTCAAGAGAGCCTCAACGATGTCGGTGTTTTCGCCTTCCGCATGGGATTAACGGCGCATACGGAGCGGAGCAAACTGTTCTTTTCTCTTGAACGCAACATGAACGATTTCACCGTTGGCGACGAGTACTTTTCGGCATATCTGTTGAGAGTCTCGGGCGAATACCTCTTTCTGAACCGGATCAAGGCCACCCTGGGAGGTTTTTACCAGAATGCCGATTATTTCGACTCGCCCCGCATCGACAAGATCTGGAGCACCAACGTCGGCATCGGCTATCTGTTTTTCGACAAGAGGCTCGAGTTGAGCGTGGAGTACGACCACTTCAACCGCAACTCCAACCAGCCCGGGTACAGCTATGTCGAGAATCAGGTCTATTTCCGCATCAGCGCTCACCATGATTTCGGCGCCTAGAGGGGGACCAAACACATGCTCATGGCGGGAACCAAGACAGTTTTTATCGTCTCTGTCATCGTCCTGATATCCCTTCCTGCCGCCCTTGCGGCGGAGAAACCCTATGTGATCGGTGCCGGCGATGTCCTTTCGATGACCGTGTTTGCCGGCGGCACGGTCCAGGAGTCGTTGGAATTGACGGTTTCTCCCAAGGGCACCATAAATTTCCCCTTCCTGGGCGAGATCAAAGCCGCGGGGCTGTCGGTCAATCAGCTCTCGGAAGCGACCACCCAGTCGCTGGAGAGGGACTATTTTGTCAACCCCCAGGTGATCATCAACATTAAGGGTTATAAGAGTAAAAAGGTCTACATTACCGGAGCCATTGAAAAACCCGGCCTCTATTCCCTGGAGGGAAGCACCTCCTTGCTGGAGTTGATCGCCAAAGCCGGCGGTTTCACCAAGGACCGTGGCAACATTGCCTATGTGATCAAGGGCTCGATGAAGGATGTCAAAGACAACAAGGAGATCGACCGGCTGGTGCACGAGAAGACATCCGTCGAGGTCAATCTCAAAGAGCTCTTGGACCAGGGTGTCACTTCCCGAAATGTTGAACTGGAAGCGGACGATGTGGTCTACATCCGCCCTGCCGCCTTCTCCGACCAGACCCATTACAAGATCTACGTGCTCGGCAAGGTGGAAAAACCCGGGGTTTATGATTTCCAGGACGGGCTCACGGCTCTCGATGCCTGCATCCTTGCCGGCGGCTTCGCCAAGTATGCCGCTCCCAATCGGACCGTGATCACACGGCGGGAAACCAATGAATCCCAACAGACGATCAACATCAATCTCGATAAGGTTCGGAAGGGAGAGGAAAAGGATGTCCCCTTGAAACCGGGTGATCGCATCTATGTCCCGGAATCCTGGTTTTGACGCAGGATTTCTCGCGGCTCAAAAGGGCTGCCTCCGATGGCACATTGGCACTGAACTTCATTTTGAATTTTACTCAGGCTTTCGACTGATTATGGACAATAACCAACAGAAATTACTCAGCAAACCCCATTTGACGGACTACTACTACCTTCTGCGCAAACGATCCGGACTGATCCTGTCCGTGCTCCTGCTCGCTATTATTGTCACGACTCTGTTTACGTTTTCCATGAAGCCGGTGTACCGCGCCACGGCGAGGCTGCTCATCGATCGCGAAAGCTATCGATCACCCCTGACCGGCCAACAAATGGAAGCGGAAAACTACATGTCCCAGCAGATGACTTTCAAGACCCACTTCACCATGATAACCTCCAGACCGGTCCTGGACAGGATCCTGGATCGCCTTAACCCGACCGAAGCTTCCCTTGAAGGGCGGGCGGCGGAAGAGGGTGTTTCGGGTTCTTTCCTCACGACCACCAGGGCCAACTTGGGAAAACTTTTCGGCAGCCTGCTCGATGCCGCCACCGAAAAAGAACCCCCCGTACCCGAAGAGGAACTCCGCACGAAATTGTGCGCGCTGCTGAAGGAGAAGATCGAGATTGAGGAGGTCAAGGACACCCGTCTCCTCAACATCCACGTGGAGGATCACGACCCTCAGGTCGCGTCCGTCATCGCCAACACGGCCGCCGAAACCTACGTCCTCTATGATACCGGAACCCGGCTCGAAACGTCGCGCAAGATTCTTGATTGGCTCTCCAAGCAACTCTATGAAATGAAAAAGAAGGTCGAAGATGCGGAAAGAGATTTTCAGTCGTTCAAAGAAAAGGAGAACATCTTCTCCATCGAAGGGAAACAGCGAATCAATGTCCAAAAAATAGAGGAAATGAACACCGACAATATCAAGACCAAGAGCCAGTTGATGGAGGTAGAAGCCAAGATCAGCGAATTGAAGAAATTCATCGCGGCAAGCAGCGCCAGCAGTATTAAGACGGTCCCGACCTTTTTACGCAATGAACTGCTGGAAAAACTGTATGCCGAACTGCTCAACACGGAAGTCGAATATCAGCGGATTTCAGGGGTTTACCGGCACAAGCACCCGGAAATGGTCAAGGTGACCTCAAAAATCGCCGAACTGCGAAGCAAGATCCACCAGCAAGTGCAAAAGGCACTCAGCAACGCGGAGTCGGAACGCGCCGTCATGCTCGCCCGCGAGCAAGCGTTGCAGCAGGCGATGAGCGGCTACGAATCGGATGCCATTGGCACGAACCGCAAAGAGCTCCAATACGCAACCCTGGAGCGCGATTTAAAGACCAATCAGGAATTGTACAACACTTTGCTCTCCAAGATGAAAGAAGCCAACATTACGGATGAAATCACCAGGACCAATCTGCGCCTGGTCGAACCGGCCGTGTTGCCGCTCCAACCTGTGAAACCGCGTAAAGCTCTGAATCTGGTCCTCAGCGTGCTGCTCGGCTTGGTGGCTGGAGTCGGCCTGGCTTTCTTCCTGGAATACCTCGATCAGACCGTGCACAACAAGGAAGAGGCTCAAAAATATTTCACCCTGCCGGTCCTCTCCGAGGTGCCCATTCAGACGGCCGCTCAACCAAAGGGAGAGCAACCAAAAGGCGGAGGCGTTCCGTCCTTGCTCGAAATTCCACTCAACAGCCATTTCTCGGAAGCCTTCAGAATGCTCGCCACAAATCTGCGGCTCTCGAAACAGAGCGGGTTCAAGGGAGTCTACCTGATCACGAGCAGCACCCCCAAAGAAGGCAAGTCGACCATTTCCTTTAACCTGGGCTTGACTTTGGCCCACATGGGAGTCAAGACGCTCCTGATCGAAGGGGACCTGCGCCTGCCTACCCTGTCGAACGTGTTGAAACTTCCGGCGAGACGGGGAATGACCGATGTCTTTCTGGAGACCTTTAACACCGAGGTTAAAGAGGGAGCCATCGGTGACCTGACCATCGGCGATATACATCAGCTTTTGGAGATCCAGGAGAAAACAGGTACTCTCATTTATCAGAACGAAGCAGAGCTTTTCCACGTTTCCTTCCTCAGAGGCCGGATTATCGATGTCGATTGGGTAACCCGGCCGGCGCACGAACGTCTGGGAGCGCTTCTCGTCGAAACCGGCAAACTCACTGAAGAACAAGCCCGGATTGCCCGGGAAAAGCAGCCCTTCGCCTCCCAACCCCTCTGGCAGATCATCCTGCAACTCGGTTTCATCAGTATTGAGGATTTAGCCGGCCCCTTGCGCTTGCTTAACCAGGAAAATCTGCAGAAATTATCCCGGCTGAAGCATGCCCGGTTCACTTTTGAAGCCTCGTCACTGTCGCCCGGCGCACACATTGAAGCTAAAGAGGCTGCCTTCCTTGAAGTGATGGGTAACCTCAAGGATCTCTCTCCCAACCGCACCCCGTTCCTCCAGGAACAGATGCGCCGCTTTCTGTTTCAGGTTCCGGACCGCAGTCTCTGGGTGCTCCCGAGCGGCCGGATCCCGCCCAACCCCACCGAACTCCTTGCCAACAGCCGGATGAAGATCCTGGTCGAGATCCTGCGGAGTCAATTCGATGTGATCATTGTTGATTCACCTCCGGTCACCACGGTCAGCGACACCACCATTCTGAGTTCTCTTTGCGATGGCGTGATCCTCGTTGTTCGCATTGGGACGACCCACATCAAACAGATCGAACGTGCCAAAGAACAGCTGGAAACGATCAGCACCCCGATTATCGGAATGATTCTGAATATGCTGGATTTCAAGAAAGACCCATACTATTACGGCCGCTACTATCACAAGTATAAGAGCTATTACAGCAAGCAAGATGAGGATGTGAAAGGCTAGTGCTCGATTCTTCAAGGTGACGGAATTCTATATCCCGTTCCCCTCCGGCGGAATCAGGTAAAGAAGATCTCTCCCCCGACTTCCGTCCCCTGCTGTAACCGAGTTTGCGGAGCTTTATCCTCACTCCGTAAGAACCGCCCTGGAGGCCGAGTGAGCCGGGTGCCCTTCAAGAACATCATCCTAACCTTTTCGATACTCTTGGCCTTTTGTCTGATCAGCATTGAGCTCGCTCACCTCACTCTGGCAGACATTTATGCCAGCGTGGCGAAACAAAAGCTGTCCGCAAACCGTTACGATACCGCCCTGCTCTACCTGGAACAGGCCCTCGTTCAGAACGCATCGGACCCTGAATATCAGGTTCTCCGGGCTCAACTGTTCTATGCGCGGGCGCAAGAGACGCAAGATCTCGTTTCCTCCTTGAACTTTCTCAGGGCGGCAAAGGCGGGCTTTCAGAAGTCGCTCGACGGCAACCCCGGCGAAGGAAATGTGTGGCTGGAACTGGCTCAAACCTGCTGGTGGCTCGGAAGGTTTGACGGGTATCGAGAGGAATTGGCCCGGGCGGAATCCTCTTTCCTGCAAGCCGTCGCCACGGATCCCAATAACGGGAAATTCCTGTACGCACTTGCCAATTACTATCTCTCTTCAGATCGAGCTGACGAAAGTGCACCCTACCTCACAAGGCTGGCTTTGGTTTACGCCCATGCCTACACCACACTGAGAAGCCATCCCCAGTGGTCGCCAAAAGCCCGAGAGCAATTCAAGGCCGGACTGCAAACGGCCATGGCCAACGATCTCACGGCCCAAAACGCAAGCAGCGTCTTGGCGGTCATGGCTGTTGAAGAGAAGGATTGGCAGAGCGCCGCCGTCTACACTCAAGAATTCATCCGCCGCCAGGGTGCGTCGGCATCCCCTCAACCTCACCTCGATCTGGGGCTGTACTTTCTCCAGTTAGCGGAATGGGATCAAGCGCGAACCTCTTTGCACCAAGGCCTGAAGCTTTCCAAGAAACGAGAGCGGGTGCTTGAGGATCTGCTCACGCCGTCTCTTCAGGCCGGGGCATTCTCTCTTTATCTCGACTTATGCCACGACACTGCGTCGTTTGATGCGGGTGTGCGCAACAAGCTGGCCTTCATCCTGGCCAAAGCTTACCTCGCTGCCGACAATCCGGAAGCCGCCGAAGCCTATCTGCGCCAGTCACTGCAGATTCAGGAACGGGCTGAGGCTCATCGCTACCTGGCCGAGATTGCTTTGAAACGGAACGACTGGGATACGATGGAACTGGAGAGCCAGCGCGCCACGGTGCTTGACCCTGCCAATAGTTCCTACTACGGCCTGCTGGCGCGCGCTCTGGAAGCTCAAAAGAAATATGCATCGGCCCTGGAGGCCATTGAACGGGCAATCAGCAACGCCCCGCAACCGCAAGAAGGCAACTTCGAGCTGCAGGGGGCGCTTTTCTGGGCGCTGAAAGACTACGCCGGCGCGATCAGGGCATGGAGCACAGCCCACCAGTTAGGGCCGGAGAATGCGAGGCACCTGCGGAGAATTGCTGAAGCCTACTGGAAGCTCTATGACTTCGCCCGTGCCGAGCAATATTATCTGGCAGCCCTGGAACGCAGCCCGGGTGATGAACAGCTGCGCCGAGCACTGGACCAACTTCGAAAAGAGCACCATCCTTAGCTGCCTATTATGACGTTTGTCGTCCGCACCCTTTCCCGGATCCAACGCCTTGCCTTTTTCGGACTGCTCGTCTTCGCCCCCCTGGCCTCGGGGGCCACATCGAGATGGGCTTTCTGCATCTCGGTCTGGCTGGGAACGCTGGCCATCAGCGCCATGCTCATGAAAAGATTGTGGCAGCATCAGAGCCTCCTGCCGCGGACGCCCCTGAGCTTTCCCCTTGCGGTTCTCCTCTTGCTGGCCTTCGCCTCCCTTTTCACCTCGATTTACCCGGCCGCCTCGGGGTGGGCGCTGGTGCGCCTGGCCCTCTACGCGAGCACCTTCTATCTGACGCTTGACATCATGGCGTCGAGAAAAGAGACGGAGCAATTGCTTCTCCTCATTTTCTGCCTGGGCGCGTTCCTGGCCTCTTTCGGCTTTGTCAAGTACGCCGGAGGTCCGGTGCCCTCTTTCTGGGTTAATTCAGGGACCGGCATAGAGAGTCAGTTAACGGCCACATTTTACAACCATAATCATCTTGCCGGTTATCTCGAAATAGTTTTTTCCCTCGGACTGGGTCTTCTTCTTCTGGACCGCCCCATTTTCCATCCCCTGCTCTGGTCATTCCTGTTGCTCCTTATTCTGAGCGCCCTATTTTTCAGCATGTCACGGGGAGGATGGATCGCTGTGCTCGTTGCCTCGGGTCTGATGCTGACCATTGCCGCCCTCAAAAGGGGGCTGCGCCCGCAGAAGGCAGCTGTGATCGTTTCGGCATTTGTTCTTATTGCAGGTTTTTCTTTTCTCGGGTCCAATGCCATGATCGACCGTCTTGAATCCCTGAAAAACCTGGACGAACCCAATATTGCGGCCATTCGAATCCCGGTTTGGGCTGGATGCCTTCGACTCATCGGCGCGCATCCCTGGCTGGGGACCGGCCTCGGAACTTTCCCCTGGTCGTTCCCTGCCGTCAGGCCGGCCGGGTTGGGGTGGCGTTTCCGAGAAGCCCACAATGATTACCTGCAGATCGTCACGGAACTGGGATTACCGGTCCTGTTACCCCTGCTCTGGGGCCTTTGCCTGCTCTTCCGGAGCGCTTTTCAAAATTTGCATGAGGACCAATCCGGGAAATTCCGAATCGGCGTCACCCTGGGAGCGCTCGGGGGTATTGCCGCCATCCTCGTCCACAGCCTCTTTGATTTCAACATCCAGATCACCTCCAACGGTGTTCTTTTCAGTGTTCTCGTCGGGATGATTCCTGGCCAAAGGAGCCATCCCGGTATTCCCTAATCCTCCTCCACCGTCGAGGGAACAGCTTCGTTTTTGGAAACTTTAGCAACAAACATCTCATGTATGTCTTTGCCTGTTCGAGATAAACCCGGGCTGGGGAGATCGCATGAAACCGAATGAATCAAAGGGGATACGGTGGCCGATCGTGGTATTGTCATTCGTGTCGCTGAGTGTGGTGGGTGTTGTTGCTACAGCTCTCCGACTCGTTGGTCCACTGCTCCTTGATGACGGCTATTACTACCTCCAAATTGCCTGGCATATGAGCCAGGGCCATGGAGCGACGTTTGACGGTATCAACCCCACGAACGGATTCCACCCGCTTTGGCAGTCCCTGTTGATTCCCTTCTTTTGGGCCGGGGTGGGGAAAACCAGTGCAGAATATGCCGCCACACTCCTACAGACGGCCTTCTTCGTGTCCAGCGGCTGGGCACTGTACGCGCTGCTCCTCCGGTTTTCCGGGAGAAGTTTGGCCATCGTTGCATCCTGCATTTGGTTGCTCAATCCTTGGCTTTGGAATAAGGTTGCAGTATCAGGGATGGAAACCGGCGCGCTGGTGGCCTGTCTCGGCGTAGCTTGCTGGCTGTTTGTCAGAAAGCTCGACAATGACATACCCTCCTGGCAGTTGGGCATTGCCCTTGCGGTGCTGACAGCCGCTCGCATTGATACGCTGCCGTTTTCCGCGGCTGCCGTTTTCGCGGTGGTTCTCCTCAAAGGTCGCCGAGCTGCTTTTGGGGTCGCTTTTCCCGTTTTGATCTACCTGATTCTCTACTTCACGCTGAACACCGTCATCTTTGGGCACCCCTTGCCGGTCTCTGGATACATCAAGTCAGCCGAGGGCCGGCAGCTCTTCACTCAACTCCTTTCATCTGGCAACCCCGAGTTCTTTACCCACGCCTGGCGCAATATCGCCGAGTTCTGTACCCTCGGGGGGCGGTTGCCGTGGGTCGTCCCCGCTCTTGCAGCCTCACTCGTTCCGGTTTGCATATGGCGACTCAAGGGTACCCGGCGAGTATTTTTCCTGGTATGCCTGTTCCACTTCATCGTGTACCTCGGGTACTATACATTCATGTACTCCTCTCTGCTCTCGGTTTACACGTATTACTTCGTCCCCGCTATCTACACCGGACTCATATGCACCTTCATGGTGTTGGCAACAGTCTCACCACGCTGGGTCGGTTTGACAGGTGCCGCGATCGCGATAATTTCAGCTATGGCCTTTTCTGCAACGTATCTGATCAACCGCCTCACCCTCGCCGATTTCACATGGCCCCGCGAACGGTTCCCAGAGCAGATAGTGATCGCATACATCAAACAGCATTTGCCGCCGTCGGCCATACTGGGGTGCTGGGATGCCGGAGAGATCGGCTACAAGTCCGATCTGCCGGTTGTGAATCTCGACGGCGTGGTTAACAGTTACCAATACCAACGCCTGCTGAAAGAAGAAGGGTTGGCGAGCTACCTTACAAAGGTGGGGGTGTCGCATCTGACCAGCTACAATGCTAAGAGGCGCAATCTGATAGAGGAAGAATTAAAGTGGGAGCTTGAGTGGGAGATATCCTTGGAGGTCCCCCCCCGTAGCTCACAATTCAGCGTCGCGCCCGAGGTTCAGAATACGAAACAGGCGTCAACTCAGACCTACTATATTTTTAGACGACCAGCTGTTCATTATTTGGGAATTGATCAACTGCTCATCCATGGCGAACAAGACTGAAGTTATCACAAATAAACCTTTCGGTCATTGTGACCGTCTTTTCGGAAACATTTTCCGTAAAGGAAACGGTGGAAAGGATTTTAAGAAAAGACAGGGGATATATTAAAGAGATATTGCTGATCATTTCACCGGAGTCCTCGGATGAATGCTTCAAGACATGCGAAGGACTCGCTGCTCAATACGCTTCATTGAAATTGCACGTCCAAGAGAATAATCCCGGCATCGGTTGGGCCTATCGAGAGGGTATGGAGATAGCCGAGGGCAACTACTTGGCTCTGATGTCAGCTGATCTGGAAACTGAGCCTGAAGCCTTAGACAGGATGGTACGCAAGATCGAAGAAACAGCGTGCGACGGGGTAATAGCAAACCGCTGGTTACCCCATGGAGGTTTTCACAATTATGATAGATTCAAACTAGTGCTCAACTGGGCTTTCCAGAAAACATTCAAGAAACTCTATGCCACTAAGCTGGGAGATCTTACTTACGGCTTTAAGACATTGAAGTCCGATATTGTTAAGAATATTAGGTGGGAAGGAACCCTGCATGAAATTTCCACAGAAACCACCTTGAAGCCGCTCAAGAAAGGCTACTCTTTGGAGGAGGTGCCTTCGGTGTGGATCGGCAGGCGCGAAGGCAAGAGCAAGAACAGTGGCCTGAGAAATCTTCGATACGTAAGGACCGCTCTGGAAATTCTTTTCAGTAACAAGTAGGCTTTGACAAGCACCAAGCTCTAACATTTATGGTATCATTATCAAGGGCTTACCATCCGAGCCGGTGGCATGATACCCTCAGCGTCATTCCCGCACAGACCGGAATCCAGCTCTTAGTGTTGTGCAGGTCTCAATCAATCCGGTAACGCAATTGGTGAGAAAACGCGAGAAGTGGACAGAACTGATGCCAAGCAATATTTTCCTAGTCATCACTTCGATATCGAGACCGACCTTAGCCCTGCGTGAGATTGCCGCGAACTGCAAAAAGGCTGATATCAGGTTCATTTTGATCGGTGATGAAAAAAGCCCTGACGGTTTTCATCTCGATAACTGCGACTTCTACGACATTAGGAGGCAGTTGGAGACTGAGTTAAGCTTTGCGGATGCCTGCCCGTCTGCTCACTACGCTCGTAAGAACATCGGCTATCTCCTTGCCATGCGTGAAGAAGCAGATCTCATCATCGAGACAGATGACGACAACATCCCCTACGACTCTTTTTGGGATAAACGCCACCCGGAACACAATGGGCGGTATGTGAAAGACGCTGGTTGGATCAATGTATACTCTTATTTTTCGACCAATAAGATCTGGCCTCGCGGCTTTCCTCTTGAGGAACTGCATTCTGCCACACCGGTTTGGGAAAATCTGCCCACAGGTAAACTGTATTGTCCAATACAGCAAGGCCTCGCGGACGATAATCCGGACGTTGATGCGATCTTTCGATTGATTTTCTTGGAACAATACAGGTTCAGGTCCGATCGCCGTGTCGCCATCGGGAGCGCCTCATGGTGTCCCTTTAACAGCCAGAATACGGCTTGGTGGCCGGATGCTTTCTGTCTCATGTATTTGCCCGCTCATTGTTCATTCCGAATGACGGACATATGGCGCAGTCTTGTCGCGCTCAAGATATCATGGGTTAACGGTTGGAGTATTCTGTTTCATGAACCGACTGTGCGGCACGAAAGAAATATTCATTCCTTGATGAAGGACTTCCAGGATGAAATTCCCGGATATCTCTACAACAAGCTGATCTGCGAATCGCTGGATAACCTTCCACTGCGATCGGGCTGTGAATTTCTCGCTGAGAACATGCTGATCTGCTATGACAAACTTGTGTCGATGGGATGCGTGGGCAAAAATGAACTTCCATTGTTGGCATGCTGGATCGACAACCTAAAAACAATGGGTTTGAAAATCAACTGAAAGATTTTCTCATGATACGTTAACTGTCCATGCAACAGAGTGGCTGCTACAAATATTTTCTTGATTAGCTTTTATGCACGCTTTTATCCTGCTCGAACTGGACTCTAAGCATGACTCTATTTATTAATTCATTTAAACATTATTTAATACGATGGCACCCCAACATATATTGCACTATAGCATGCCTCATTTAAGGGCATACTTATAATCACTTAAACCCATCACTCAATAATCTCGGCACGCACTCAACCTGCTCTTACATAATAAGGACAATATATTCTTTATACAAATAGGATCTAATGATGGTGTTTATAATGATCCTCTTTACGACTTAATAATTAATAACGTTAACTGGCACGGCATTTTTGTCGAACCAGTCAAGCGCTATTTCGAACAGCTCAAGCATAATTATAACTTCTCACCTCGATTTATATTTGAAAATGTGGCCATTTATTATGAGGCTGGTTTGCAACATTTTATTATGTATCGGATGAAGCACAGACGGCTTTCAGAGGATCACTTCCAAAATGGTATAGGGGTTTGGGCTCCTTCGACAGAAATCACATATGAAACACCTCAACGGGATTCTAAATGACTATATCATATCGGATAGCGTGCCAATGCGTAACGTTGGACACTATCATGAACAAACATAATGTTCAGGAAATAGACATTTTGCATATTGACACGGAAGGGTTCGATTACAATGTTTTATCTCAAATTGATTTTATCAAGCATAAACCATACATTATCCTGTACGAGAACAAGCATCTTCGGCTGAAGAGAAGCACGCCGCAGAGAATTACTCCTGGAAGACAGAGGATATCTTCTGACCCATTATGGCGAAGACACCTTGGCGGTCCTCGGGGGCTAACAATGTCCCGCTGCCAGTACCTATTCCTTCAGCACATCCTTTCAAGACCGACAAGAGAGCGACTGGATCAAGTGGTCGAGGACCACGACCCGATAGTCAAACACTCTGAGGCCCCGGCCCTCGGTGAAAGTACCTGGGCGCTTGCCGATCAGGGCGTGGTCAGTGTGGGGAATTTTCTCACCATGGTGCTCCTTGCCCGAAACCTCCCTCCCGGTGAATATGGCTTATTTTCCCTGATCTATGGGGTGCTCCTCTTCCTGAACAGCATCCATAGCTCGCTCATCACCTATCCCCTCTCTGTCCGTGGCGCCTCCGCAGACGGCAGCAGACTGCAGCGATATGCAGGCCGCGCCCTGTTGCTGACCTTGTTTGTGGGGGCCGGGCTGAGTCCGCTTCTTTCGGGAGTGGTGTGGGCTTTGAACCAGGCCAGTCTCATTCCCTGGGCTCTTCTCACCCTCCTTTTCTGGCAAATGCAGGAAACGGTCCGGCGAGGGTTCATGGCACATCAGCGCTTTCAGGAAGCTTTGTGGGGCGATGGCCTCTGCTACCTGGGACAGGCGGCAGCAATCTGGGTTTTGTCGGAATGGCGGATCCTCGATCTGGAGCATGTCTTTGGCGTCATTGCCGCGACCTCTCTCATGGCCGGGACGTTACAGTTTTTACAACTGCGACCGCGCCTCGAAAGTCCTTTTTCTTTGCGCCTGTCGGCGGGGGATTTTTGGCTTTTGGGCCGGTGGGTGCTCATGATCAACCTCCTCAATCTCCTCACCATCCAGTTCTTCCCGTGGATGCTGATGCTTTTCCACGGGGCGGGCGATGTGGCCGCCTTCCAGGCCCTCGGGAACGTCATGGCGGTCGCCAACCCCATCATCTTTTGCCTGGGGAGTCTCATGCTGCCGGTAGCGGCAAAGGTTGCTGCCGACCATGGCGTGTCCGCTGCCTGGCAGCGAAGTCGGGACTATGCGCTGCAGGGCGCCGTCCTTCTCCTGCCCTATTTTGCGGCATTGTTGATATGGCCGGGATGGTTCCTTTGCCGTTTTTACGGATGCGATTCGGCGTACAGCGGACTGAGCTTTCCCCTGCGCATTTTCGTCGCGGCCTATGCGCTCAACTATCTGGCTCAGATGGTCGGCAACTTTCTCAATGGCATCAGGGAAGGACGCTCGGCCTTTCTCGCCCAGGCAGCGAGCGCAACCACGGTCCTTCTTTTGGGTCCACCTCTGGTATGCTGGGCTGGAATCACGGGGGCCTTGAGTGGGATGGCCGTCATGAATGCCGTCCGGGCTGCCTGCGGGGCCGGTTTCCTTGCGCAAAGACTGAAATGCACTGCCGACGCCCGCTGAAGCTGCTCCTCGTCGGTCACTCCTGCAGCGCCGATCTGGGATCGGAGCCCGGTTTGACCTGGAATTGGGCGCGCTACCTCTCGCGCACCTGTGACGTATGGGTCTTGGCCCATCCGCAGTATCGGCAGTCGGTGGACGGCTTCCTTGCGCGCCATCCCCATCCTCAACTCCATTTCGTCTGGACAGAGCTGCCGCCGGCCCTCGACCCCTGGAAACCCGAACAGGGCGAACAGCATGTCCGGTTGCATTACCTTTTCTGGCAACACGCCGCCCTCTTGCAGGCCCGCAGGCTGCAGCGGGCGCACCGGTTCGACCTGGTCCATCACGTAAGTTGGAACACTGTCAGTGCCCCACCCCGGCTCTGGAGCCTGGGAATTCCGTTCGTATGGGGACCGATCGGCGGGGGCCAGAGGGCTCCCGCTTCTTTCCGCCGTTATTTCGCGTCAGGTTGGCGCAAGGAGTCCCTAAGAAACTTGCGGGTTCGCCTGCTGCCTCTGTCACCCCTGCTGCGTCGGGCCGTCGCAAAAGCGCTCTGCTGCTCGCCACCAACCCCGAAACCACCCACACCTTGAAAAGAGCCGGGGCCAGCGAGGTGCACCTGTTCCCTGACAACGGGATCGTTCCCGCCTGGCTTCAGCCGCAGCCGCCGCAAAGAAAGCGGAAGGCCGTGTTTTCTCTCCTTTGGGCTGGCCGCCTCGAACTCAGGAAGGGCTTTCCTCTGGCCCTGGAGGCTCTCGCCGCTGCCAGGTCCGCACCTGTGCGCATGCTCGTTGCCGGCGCCGGCCCTATGGAATCGGCGTGGCGGAAACTGACCCGGACTATGGGGCTGCAAAAGCAGGTACAATTTCTGGGAATGGTGCCGTGGAACGACATGCGCGACCTATTTCTCAACGTCGATGCGCTCTTTTTGCATCAAGCCTTCACGATTCCTTTCCTTCAATCATTCTGGAGGCCATGGCCTGCGGACTTCCCATCTTGACGCTGTCTCACCACGGAGCCGGCACCTTTGTTTCCGGCCGAAGCCGGCATCAAAGCCCCGGTAACCACCCCGGAAGAGACCGTGATGATCCTGGCAAGAGGCATTGAAAAGCTGGCCGGCGACCCCGACCTTCGTTGGCAGATGGGTGAGGCCGCATTCGCTTACGCGAAAACGCAGACCTGGGATCGCCGGGCCGCACAAATGCTCCGTTGGTACCAGGAGGTCTTGGATGCGCATTGCGCTTTTTGACTACAAGATCATAGCCACCAATCCCATCGGCTACGCCCATTTGAGTATGCTCAACGCGCTGTGCCGAGAGCACGATTTCACTGTTTTTGCGGTGGAGTTTGAAAACCCCCATCCCGGCCGCATCCGCTGGGTCCGAATACCGGTGCCCACCCGTCCTCTGGCCTTGATGTTCCTGGCTTTTCATATCCTCGCTCCCTATCACTATTGGTTGCATTGTCAGGCCGCTGCAGTTCGCTTCGATCTGGTCCAGATGGGTGAGTGCAACCTGGCTTTCGGTGATCTGGCTTACGTCCAGTTTTGCCATCGCTTCTACCTCCGCCATCACTGGCGCCACTCCCGTGCCGGAGGCATGAGGGGCTGTCTGCGCTGGCTCGACCACTGGCTTCACGCACTGGTGGAACCTTGGCGTTTATCGGCGCGTGCGCGACATCGTGGTGCCCTCTAACGGACTCGCCCGGGAACTGCAAACCGAATATCCCTACACCGGGACGAAGACCCATGTCCTGCCCAACCCGGTTGACTTGGAGCGCATGCGCCAACCCGAGGGCTTTGACCGTAAGGAGATGCGCCGGCAAATGGGCATCGCCGATGCAGATTTCGCAGTGGTTTTCATCGCCCTGGGACACTTTGAACGGAAGGGCCTGCCGCTGCTGCTCGAAGCTCTCGTTGCCTTGGAGGATCCCGCAATCAAGTTGCTCGTCGTAGGGGGTGAGCCGGACCTGGTTTCCACATATCGAGAACGGGTCAGAACGGATGGGTCTCGATCACCGCGTCAGCTTTGCGGGGCTCCAGCGGCAAGTCGCACCACTACCTCTGGGCAGCGGATGCTTTCGTTATGCCCTCATTCTACGAAACCTTCTCCTTTGTGACGTTCGAGGCTGCGGCTGCGGGTCTCGCGCCAATCGTGACTCCGGTGAGCGGGGTAGCGGATTTCATCAAAGACGGGGAGAATGGGATCCTGATTGAGCCGACTCTCCCCGGTGTCGTCCAGGGAATTCGGCGCTTCCTGGAGCTTTCTGCGGAAAACCGACGGCGGATGGGCCAAAGGGCGCAGCAGACTGCAACCCAATTCGGTCTGCAGCAGTTTGCCCTTCGCTGGCAGGGGCGGTATCGAGAAATGAGTCCAACCGGATGCTGACCCTGGGTAAAATCATTGCCATCGGCTACCTTGCCTTCGGCCGAACTTTCGCCTATTTCGGCTTTGCGCCATTCTTCCCTGCCGAGACGTATCTTTGCTTAAACTTTATTGCCAAACCTCTCTATTGGCTCCGCAACCTGCCCCATTTTATCGGGGGGGCGAACATTTTTTGGTTCCTTCTGTTCCTCGGCTGGGGTCTGTTCGAAGTCGCTAGAGGCCTTGCGGCCAACCGGGATCTCCTGAACACCCTGAGAGGATTTGCTGCGCACTACTATCCTTTGCTGTTTCTGGTTGGAACGGTGATGGCCCCTCGCACAACGGTTCAGGAATTTGCCGGGTTCATCAGAACCGCTTCCTTGTGTGTCAGTATCAGCGGCCTGGCCTACGCGTTTTTCCTTTCACATATTCAGTGGGTGCTTCCATGGGCCACCAAGGTGCCGTTGTTCGGCACTCCATCGATGCCCGCTTTTACCTGTCTTGGTTTACTCGCGTTGCTTCCCTATCAGGGATTCTCTGCCTACTGGTTAGGCTCCCTCAATATCCTGGCCCTGCTTGCCAATCCGGGCCGCGCTTCCTGGCTTTCCTTCGTGGTTGGAACCCTAGTCATTTTGCTCAGCGAACGCAGGTTGAACTTGCTGTTGCGTGCTGTCGGAGCATTGCTGGTTCTGGAAATATTTTCTTTCTACGTCGGTTCCTGGTTCCCCGCAGCGGAAGGCCGCGGGGGCACACTGAGCTTGACCTGGCTCATCGGAAGAGTTGTCGCAACCTTTGATCCGGGAATGGCCTACAACCTGATTACCTCCATTGGCGGAGACTTCAAGGATGCATCACTGGTATTCAGTATCCGGGGGAGCACAACGTGGAGAACCGAATTCTGGAGTCGCGTTCTCTATTCGCTTGGCACGACTGAAGATCGGCTTCTGGGCCATGGCTACGGCTTTCCTCTGGGAGCACTCGCGGGATTCGGGACCGATCTCTTTACTCCCCACAACTTCGTTATTTTTCTCACCGGCTACACCGGGATAGTCGGAGCCTTGATTTTTTTCGGCTTGCTGTTCAGCCTGCTCAAGACCTTCCTCCGTTTGTCACCGTCCTCATTGAAGACCTTCCTGATTAGCCAGCTTGCTGCGACTTTGATTTTGGCACTTTTTGGAAATGCGCTCGAAACTCCCTTCGTTGCGGCCCCGTTTTATTGGATTATGGGTCTTGCTTATGGTTTAGCCAAAGACCAGGATCGGGAAACAGAAAGTAGGATCAAGGGATGACAAGAATTCTTTTCGTCGTTCCCCATCTTCATGGTTCCATGCGACTGCTCGCCAATACGCTCCGCTTCCTCGATCACCGGAAGTACGCCGTCGAACTCCTCGTGATCAGCCCCGAGGTAACGCTGGAAGATGAATTCCCTCCGTGGATCAGGATGCATGTGCGCAAGGGCGGTGATTCCTGCCTCGATCGCCTGCGATGGCTGCTCCGCCTCCTGAAGGATGCCCCAAAGCACGACATCCTGGTTGGCTATTCCGAACTGACCCCCACCTACCTTACGGCTCTGGCCGGATACCTGAGGCAAAAGCCTGTGATCGGATGGGTGCACACGTCGCTTTCCCAGGTTTTTCGGTGGAACTTGCGACCCTACTGGGCGCACCGCTGGTTCATGGCCACTGTTTACCCGCGCCTGGAGAAAGTGGTCGCCGTTTCCGAAGGTCTGGCCGATGACCTCAGAACCCATTTTGGGTGGCCCAATGTCCTGGGCATAAGGAATTGTATCGATGTGAAAAGAGTGCAGCAACTCGCGAAGGAATCGCTCCCGGAAGACCTGAGGTTACTCTTCGAAAAACCGGTCCTGATCAACGTCGCCAAGCTGACTTTTCAGAAGGCGCAGGAACTCCTCCTTGCGGCCCACGGTCAGCTCCTGCTGGAAGGCGTTGACCATCATCTGCTGCTGGTGGGGGACGGGCCACAGCGCGAAGATCTCGAACGGTTGGCAAAGGACCTTGGCGTTGAAGGTTCCGTTCATTTCTTGGGCTTTCACTCCAATCCTTATCCGCTGATCATTGCCTCCCGCGGCCTGGTCCTGAATTCCCGGTTTGAAGGTTTCGGTTTGGTCCTGGCGGAAGCGCTGGCACTGGGCGTTCCTGTAGTGGCAACGGATTGTCAAAGCGGACCCCGCGAGATCCTGAGTAACGGTGAGTATGGATTGCTGGTGCCCACTGAAGATCCCGATGCTCTGGCCGCCGCCATGAAAAGACTCCTAATCGATGAGACCTTGCACTCGACGCTTTGCCGGCGCGGCCCTCAGAGGGCATGGCACTACGACTGTTCCCAGGTCGTTCCGGAGTTGGATGCGCTCTTCGATAGCGTTGTCAAGAGGGGACCATGAAAGCCTTCCTCTCCGGCCACGGCAATGACCCTGCTCACTCGAAAACGGTCTGAAAGGTGCGCATCCTCAGGGTCCACAATTTCTATCGGCAACCCGGCGGCGAAGATCAGTGTTTTGCCGCTGAGGTGTCTTTGCTCAAGGCCCATGGCCACGAGGTTTTCGAGTACACCGTTCACAACGACCAAATCAAAACGATGAATCCTTTCGGGCTCTCCGCAAGGACGCTCTGGAACCCGGAGACGTACTCGAATGTACGCCGATTGATTCGCCAAAATGGTTTGCAGGTGATCCACTGCAACAACACCTTTCCCCTGGTGTCTCCAGCTGTCTTTTATGCAGCCAAAGCCGAAGGCGCTGCCACGGTTCAGACCCTGCACAACTACCGGCTCCTTTGCCTCAATGCGTTTTTGTTCCGCGGCCAGGAGGTTTGCGAAGATTGCCTCGGTCAGCGGTGGGCCTGGCCCGGCGTCATTCGGGCCTGCTACCGGCAGAGCCGCACGGCAAGCTGGGTGACGGCATGGATGTTGGCCTGCCATCGCCTCCTGGGCACCTGGCAAAGTCAGGTGGATGCCCACATCACCTTGAACGAATTTGGCCGGAACAAGTTCATCGAAGGGGGTATCCCAAGAGCAAGGGTCTTCATTAAGCCTAACTTCATCCGGCCGGATCCGGGGTTTGCCCGCGAACCGGGGAGTTTTGCCCTCTTTGCCGGACGCCTATCTCCGGAAAAAGGCCTCTTCACGCTGCTCCAGGCCTGGCAGCGTCTGGACGGCATTCCTCTGAAGATCGCCGGTGATGGACCGCTGCTGCAAGACCTTCGCGCTTTTGTTAAGCAGCACAGAATGAGCGCTGTTGAAATCATCGGCTATCAAGATCACAACGAGATCTTTTCGCTTTTGAAGCAGGCCCGATTCCTCGTCTTTCCATCAATCTGGTATGAATGTTCGCCGGTAATCATCACGGAGGCCTTTGCCTGCGGGGTTCCGGTAGTTGCTTCAAAGCTCGGAGCAATGGCCGAGATCATTGCCGATGGGCGCACCGGCCTGCATTTTGCCGCGGGCGACCCGTGCGACCTGGCTGAGAAGGTGGCATGGGCCTGGACTCATCCGGCACAAACAGCAGACATGGGCCTGCAGGCGCGCAGGGAGTACGAGGAGCACTACACCGCTGAGCGCAACTACCGGAGCCTCATGGAGATTTACCAAAGCGCCATGAGGAACGCCCGACGATGAATAACAGGGTGAAGCGGATGATCGCAGCGCTCACCTGGCAGCCCAGAGTGAGATTTGCTTCCATTGCCAGAGCCGCGAAAGTCCTGTTCTTTCAACACCCATTCCCTTCATACTCAGAAATCGGACGGTATTTTAGGGTTGCCGTCACTCCTGGAACCGGCATCAAACATCCCCCGGTAGTCTTTCATCCGTCATGTCTGGGCGGCAATCCCGTCTATTGCAGACCGGGAACCACCGACCGAGTTTCCCTCGAGGATCTGCTCTTTCATCGTTACTATCTGCCTTCAACGCCGCTTTGCAAACCACAATGCATCGTGGACCTCGGATCGAACGTCGGCTACACGGTGGCGCATTTTGCCTGTCTCTATCCGGGCGCCCGGATCATTGGCCTGGAAATGGATCGGTCTAATTTTGAAATGGCTGTGCTCAACACCACCTGGTGCAAAGATCGCACGGCCCTGCTGAATGCCGCGATATGGTCAGTTGAGGGTTATGTGCAATTTGATGGTCATGCCGAAAACGCTTATCACATCGTTTCCCTGATCGATTGTCACGAAGCCTCAACCCGTGAGCGCGTCGTTCCGGCGCGAAGCATGGAAAGCCTGATTTCAGAGTTCAACATTGACCGCATCAGCTATCTGAAAATGGATATTGAAGGCGGAGAAACCGAGCTCTTGCTGCATTCCGATGCTCCCTGGCTGGATCTCGTTGACGAGATGAAGGTGGAGGTCCATGGAGGGAACTACGACGCCTTCCACGCGGTCCTGGCAAGGCGCGGCTTCAAGTGCCGCAAAGACCTTCTTCATTGGTCGTCTCTGGTTGCGGTGCGCGGTTAAAACCGTCGTTCGCCCCTCATCCAGGCCCTCTCTCTCCAGGTGCGTTGAATAGATGCTGCTGAAAGAAGTGTGACCATATGACATTGCATATGGAATCATTAACAGCCTGGTTCTGTTCTGACTTCTGACCCCTGTCTTCAGTATTCTCCGATAAAATGCCCTCCAGAATCAACTGCCTCGGCGTCGGAATCAACGCCATCAATCTCACCCGGGCGCTTCATCTCATGGGTACCTGGATTGATGGCGGGGTCACGGGTCGGGTTCATTTCTGCAACGTCCACGCGGTGATGGAGTGCCGGCAGGACGCGCGTTTGCGCAGCATCATCAACCATGCCGATCTGGTTCTACCGGACGGCATGCCGCTGGTCTGGTTTTGCCGATTCCAGGGAGAAAAGGAGGTTTCCCGCGTCTACGGGCCGGACCTCATGCACGCTTTCTGCGCGTATTCGGTCGCCAAAGGCTATCGGCATTTTTTTTACGGTGGTGCGCCGGGGGTTACCGACCGACTCACGGTCGTACTGCAACGGCGTTATCCCGGTTTGCAGGTGGCGGGGACCCACACCCCGCCGCTGCGACCCCTCGGCGCAATCGAGGAGACTTCCGTCATCGCTGCTGTCAATGCCCTTGAGCCCGACATCATCTGGGTCGGGCTCGGTACGCCCAAACAGGACTACTGGCTGGGACAGCATCGCCCGCTGTTCAAGGCGCCGGTCCTGGCCGCGGTGGGGGCTGCCTTCGACATGCTCTCGGGAAAGCTGCCTCAAGCACCGGTCTGGATGCAGCGGTGCGGCTTCGAGTGGCTGTTTCGCCTGCACCGGGAGCCCCGGCGTCTGGCCTATCGGTATCTCATTTTTAATCCGCTTTTTGCCATGAACCTACTACTGCAAATTACCCGAATGCGCCGCTATGCCCTCGAGTCGGATCAACTTGAATTTGGATACGGCCGTAGGCCGCGCCGTGACATTTGCCAAGAGAAGCGGTGAATGAAACCTTACGAGCACCCACTCCTCACTTTTCATCGCTTTTGGGACACGTTGACGGGCATTGGGCTCTTTCTTGCCTTGAGCCTCATTTTCGACATGTTCAACCAAAGCTACCTGGTGGTGGCCCTTCTGATTCTCTTCATGGCCCTGCTCAATTTCCACCTGGCTGAGGTCTACAAATCCTGGCGTGTGGTTTCGATCCGTGATGAGGCCCATCGCCTGCTGCACGGGTGCGTGGGCGTTTACCTGATGCTGCTCGCGACCGGGTATTCCTTGAAAGTATCCCAGGAATTCTCCCGCCGCGTGTTCCTCACGTGGATGGTCATCTGGCCGTTGTTCCTGATGGCAGAACGGCTGGCGGTTCGCGCCTTGCTCGGCCGCCGGCGGCGCCGGGGGACCAACATGCGCAGCGCCGTCATCGCTGGAGCCGGACAACTGGGCGGGCGCCTGGCGCGCGCTCTGGAAGAAAACCCCTGGCTGGGTACTCGCATCAACGGCTATTTTGATGATGCCAAAAGCGAGGGGCCGACGCCGCACCCGATTCTGGGAGACCTTGCGGCGCTTCCCGAATATGTGCGCCAGCATTCCGTGGATATGGTGTACCTGACGCTGCCCCTGAGGGCGGAGCGGAAGATCGAGGCACTGTTGCGGGACCTTGCCAATTCCACAGCATCCGTCTGCCTGGTTCCCGACATCTTCTTCAAGGAACTGATCCTCGGCGGCAGTGTCGCCTACATCCGGGACCTGCCTCTCATTCCCCTGCGGGACACCCCCTTCAGGGGGATCAATACGTTCGTGAAGCGCCTTGAGGACCTGCTTCTGGCCACCATCATGGTCATCGTTGCCAGCCCCGCTTTGCTGCTCTGCGCCCTTGCTGTGAAACTCACTTCCCGTGGCCCCATCCTTTTCAAACAGTGGCGGTATGGTCTGCACGGGCAGGCGATCATGGTCTACAAGTTCCGCACGATGGCTGTCTGTGAGGATGGATACCAGTTCAACCAGGCCACCCGGAGCGACCCCCGGGTGACCGGCGTCGGTTCCTTCCTCAGACGCACCAGCCTCGATGAGCTGCCGCAGTTGATCAACGTTCTCCAGGGGCGGATGTCCCTGGTCGGTCCGCGGCCCCACCCTGTGGCGATGAATGAAGCATATCGCCGGCTGGTTCCGGGCTACATGCTGCGTCACAAGGTCAAGCCCGGCATTACCGGGTTGGCCCAGGTGAATGGGTTGCGCGGCGAGACCGAAACCCTTGATAAGATGGCCAAACGCATCGAGTGCGATCTGCAGTACCTCCAGCAGTGGTCGGTTATGCTGGATTTGAAGATCATCTGTGAGACCATATGGAAAAACGCCTGGAGGGTAAACGCCTATTAGGCGAACTGCAGGTTTTCTTCATCAAGAGCCCGCGCAGCGGTTCGTGGTAGGCAACACGAATTGGTCCGGTCCATATTGAGTGGAGATACGGCGATGAACATGCTCACCAAGATTCAGGTGGCGGCAGGCATTTACTGGGTGGAGGCCCCCGAGGCCAACCTCTACATCCTGTGCGGATGCCCTGCGGACAGCGTCAAGCACCTGATGAAACGCGGCCTCATCGGAACCAGGGAGGTCAACGGCGCGGTCTACGAAACCGGACCCAACGCCATTCTCCTTTCGGATGTCCTCCTTCAAAACGGCGCCTTTGCCAATCTGGCCGAATTTCCCGTCCTCCAGATGCTTTACCGGCAAGGGATGATCCTTCCCAACCACCCCAACAACACCGGTCAAAGACCCCTGCTCCTCGGCTCAAAAACCCAGCTCAACGCCCAGCTGCAATACCTGTATCGAGGCAATTACGGACTCGTTTCGGAAGCCGAACTCGTTGCCGCCGGCGCAACCCCCGGATTGGGCGCGGGAGTTGATGCGGATGAAACGGAAGTTCGCCTTCGGAAAAATTCGCGACTCCGAGGAACTTGTGGACACGGTTGTTCTGGAAAACGATCCCGTCGAGCTCCGCAACGGGGTCATTGTCCGGCGTCAGCGACTCAACGTGTTCGAATTCCGTTTCCGCGACCACTCCCTGACCGTGGACTTGAATCTGGCCCCCTCGGCCCGGTACGAATCGCCCTATACCCTCGGCTTTCACAACATCAGGAAGGAGTATTTCGGGATCATCCATTCGGGAGACGGCGATGGTTGGGATGTCAGGCGGCCGGCCATGTCCAGCGTCCTCATGTTTCAGGGGAAACTATACCTGATCGACGCGGGCGCGAACGTCCTGCACGGCCTGAATGCTCTGGGCATCGGTGTGAACGAGATCGAGGGCATCTTTCACACCCATGCCCACGATGATCATTTCTGCGGGCTTGCCGACCTCATGCGCTCCGACCATCGCCTTAAGTACTACGCCACGCCTCTCGTCCGGGCGGCGGTAGTGAAGAAGCTCGTGGCCCTTACCGTCAAGGATGAGGAGGACTTCTTTAACTACTTCACGGTCTGCGATCTGGAACCCGATGTCTGGAACGATATTGACGGCCTCGAGGTGATCCCCCTGTTTTCACCGCACCCGGTGGAAACCAACATCCTGCTCTTTCGGGCCATGTCGCGGGAAGGATACAAGACCTATGCCCATTTTGCCGACATCATCAGCCTCGACGTTCTCGAGAGCATGGTGACGGAAAACAAGTCCGAACCCGGCGTGTCCCCCGAAATGGTCCGGACGGTGGCCGCAAGTTACCTCCGGCCGGCGAATGTAAAGAAAATCGATGTGGGTGGCGGACTGATCCACGGCAATGCGGAAGACTTCAGAAAGGACTCCTCCGCCAAGATCATCCTGGCGCATACCTCCAAAGTCCTCACCCCCCGCATGAAGGAGATCGGTTCCGGGGCACCATTTGGCACCGTGGACGTCCTGGTCTACGACGACCAGGACTATCTGAAGATCGGTGCCCACAATTTTCTGAGCACCTATTTTCCTCTGGTTCCCCCCAATCAGCTGCGGCTGCTCCTCAACAACCCCATCATCACCTTCAATCCCGAATCGATCCTGGTGAAATCCGGCGCCCCCGGCGGCTCGCTTTATTTGATTGTCTCCGGAAAGGTGGAAAGGATCGCATCCGATCGGATTCGGCACTATGCAGTACCCTTACGGCGGGAGCCCTGATCGGAGAGCTCTTCGCTCTAACCGGTTCACCGGCGACGGAGACCTATCGGGCAAGCAGCTTCGTCCATGCCCTGGAATTGCCGTCCGCTCTCTACCTCTACTTCGTCAAGCAGAACGGCCTCTATGATCTCATCATGCGGTTGCAGGAAAAGCGTCAGTTCCTCCAGAAAACCCGGCTCTTTGGGGAAGCGCTCTCCTATCCGGTGGAAAACCGCCTGGCCCGCACCATGGAGCCTTACCTTTGCCCGGTGCAGGAGGATTTCGCGAGCGCCGGCTGGCAGGAACTGTTTTTAATCGGTTGGGGCAAGGTCCAGCTTTATGCCCGGCAGGACCTCCTGGAGACGCTCCACGCCGGTGATTTCTGGGGCGAAGGCGAAGTGCTCTTCAACACCCCTTCCCTGCTACCGGGCGCGAATCGCCGAAGAGACCCTGATCTTCAGAATCTCCCGGAAGGTGCTCCTGGACATCCCCATCGTCCGCTGGAAACTTTTCGAAACCTACGAGCGGCGCATGGAAGAGATGTTCAATCCGGGTGTGGTCAGCACTCCCATCTTTCAATGGCGGGACGAATACCGGACCAACGTCCGGGAAATGGATGAACACCACCGGGAGCTCTTCCGGGCGGCCAACACCCTCGATCAAGCCGTTGCCGCCGGTGAGGAACGCGCCGTGGTCCAGCAGACCCTCGATTTTCTCATTCACTATGCCACCACCCACTTCAGCGCCGAAGAAAGGCTCATGGACGAACACGGCTTTCCGGAAGGCGAACGCCATCGAAAGCAGCATCGAGAAGTTCATGGACGACGTGTTGGCCATGAGCGGCCGGGCCAAAGAGGGTTCCTTGCATGTGAACATGGACTTCGTGAATTTCTTCAAGGATTGGGTTATCAACCACATCCTGACCGAGGACAGAAAATACGGCCCGTTTCTCAATGAGCGAGGCATCCATTGATGCCGCCGTTTCGACTGTTCGTCCAAAAGAAGTCTGCAAGTCTGGAAAGGCGCAAGAGTCAAATCAAATTAAGAAGCACGCATCTTCAGGGATTCCCAACGCCCTGAAGCCAAAACACCCTCCCCGGTCGCCCCCTTCCGTCATCACAGCCTCGCTACCATCCCCCCGGCATATCCATCACACCTCGCCATCACTTTTTTCTCACCGTCCTCGACGGGCCTCGATTTTGCCCTGACCCGGCCTGTTCCCCCGAAATCATTTCCGATCGAGGTCGGTAATGTAGCTCCAATCGCTACCGGGCGTCGTCTCGATCAGGTCGGCGCAGCGCTGTTGATAACTCAGCGAAGGAGGGTCACCGGGCCAGAGGGCGGCAACCTTCTGGAACAAATCCCTGGCTTGCGGCCAGTCTCCAGCCCGGAACAATTCGATCGCTTTTTCGTAAAGTTCCAGGGCCTCCCGGTAGCTGCCGAAATTCTCTCGGGTGTCCATTAGTTGGTAGATAGCGGTCGGTTTCTGTTTACCCTTGACGCGCACCAGATCCAGCTCTCTCCCGACAAACTGATCCCTTGCCGAAGACCAGGTGCTTTCACTGACCACGATACTGACCCCATACAGCTTGGTCAGGCCCTCCAGGCGCGAAGTCAGGTTCACATTGTCACCGATGACCGTGTAGTCGAAACGGCTCTCAGAACCCATGTTCCCCACCATCATCAGGCCGGTGTTGATGCCGATGCCGATTTGCAGGAGGGAGCGCCCCTGCAGCGCCCACTCCTTGTGGAGCAATTGCAGGGTTGCCACCATCTTCAGCGCCGCGGCGCAGGCGCGAACGGGATGGTCAGCCTGCGGGAGTGGCGCCCCGAAGATGGCCATAATCGCATCCCCGATGTATTTGTCGAGGGTGCCGTGATGGTCCAGCACCACCCGCGTCATGCTCGTCAGGTATTCATTGAGCTGGGGCACCAGTTCCTCCGGCGGCAGTTGTTCGGAGAGGGTGGTAAACCCTCGAATATCTGACAAGAGCACGGTCAGTTCCTGTTTTTCACCCCCCAGCTTCAATTTCTCGGGGTTGGCCAGCATCTCCTCGACAACGGAATCATGCACATAAAGACCGAAGGTTTCGCGGATCATCCGCTTTTCCCGCGCCTCCCGAAGATAGCGGTGCAGGGAAGTGCCGAGGAAGGCGATGATGAGGTTGAGTGAAGGATAGATATGGTTCAGCCAGATTCCCGAGCGAACAAAAAAGTAATGGGTGGCCCCGATATAGCCTCCAAGCAGAACCATCACCGCTCCGCCAAGGGCGACTCCGCGCACGAATGACTGGAGCAGCAGGAAGAGGCCGGCCAAGAGCAGGATTGCCGCCATATCATAATAGGGTGCCGACCGCTCCGAACGATCCAGAAAATGCTGTTGCAGGATGTTCTCGATCACCGTGCAGTGCAGTTCGACCCCGGGAAACACCGGCCCAAAGGGGGTCGGGCGCATGTCGTGAAGGCCGACGGTGGTGTTGCCGATCACCACGATTTTGTCCTCCAGGCAGGCCGGGGGCGCCTCGCCGTGAAGGAAGGCGCTGGCTGAAAAATGTGGAAAAGTATATGCGGGGCCATAGTAGTTGACCAGTATCTCACCCTTGTTGTTGGTGGGGATGGAAACCGGACCCAGGCGGATGCCTTGAATACCTTGACCATCGGCTTTGATCAATAAAGGAAGCTTTGGCAGGGAGGCCGACAGCGTCTGGAGGGCGACGGAGGGAAACAGCCGCTGTTCATAGCGGATCACCAGGGGCATCCAGCGAACCGTGCCGTCCGGGTCTGCAAAGACATTGAAGCTCCCCGTGTATCGGGTGACCTGCCGGATGATCGGGATATTGGTTTCAATGCCGATGGCCTCGTTCAGAGCGCCTTTGCAGGGTTCCTGCTTCACCTGGACGATGGGGCAGGGATCTTTCTCCAGGACATCGCGAGGCGCCGGTCCGGGGTTGTATCCGTCTTTGTCAAAGAAGAAGAAATGGCCCATGACCAGGGGCACCGGGAGGTGCTCCAGAGTCCTGGCGAGAAACACATCATCATCTTCCTCCTCGATCAATAATTGCAGAGGCGTCATGAATTCGGGCAGAGCGCCCAGAACCGGGTCTTCGCGCAATCGATTCCGCAGGTCCAGGATCGCTTCCTGACGAAGTTTCAAATCCGGCTCGAAGAAACCCAGGTCCAGGCCGATGGCTCTTGGACGCTGATCGGCAACGGCTTCGAACAGCTGCGCCATCTTCCGTCTTGGCCACGGCCAGCGACCATCCCGCTTTATGCTCTCCTCATCGATGGTGACAAAAACCACCATTCCCGAAGGCTCGACTTTCCCCCGCTGGACAAAATGTAGATCGTAGGCCTTGAGTTCGACCAACTCGAGAAAGGGCACAACAAGAAAATAGAGACAGAGCATGACCAGGGTGGTGGATGAAACAAAGACGATCTCCCACAGGGAAAGATGAAAATAGGCCCTTTTTTTCGCCTTCAAGCGTGTCCCCCTAAAACGTAGCGGTTAAAGGCATGAACATCCAGGCATTGGATCTGTATGACAGATCGCGATTGAGGGTTCTTATACCATGGATGCATGGATGACCGCATTTTAAAGTTACATTCATCAGTCTGAGTGCGATTGAGCGTGTTGGCCGGGTCGGGGCAGCCGGTGAAAAAATTTGAATATTTTACCCTGCCTACGCTACCGGGACGCTTCCGTATTTGCCATTTGCTTCCTGCGCCGGATGTGTAATAGGATTAAAGGGGTTGGTTTGACTCACCGAATAACCTGCGCATGCGGGATTTCATATTTGCCCTCGGGGGTTGCCTATTGCGAATCGAACCCATAAGGAAGATCATAGGTCTACAGATGACATGGACAACATCCTGATTCCGTTGCTTGCTTCAATGCCGCCGGATAAGATGAAGGAACTCCTGGCGAGCCTGCGTCAGATCGATCTCCCGCCGGACGGAGTTTTGTTTAGCGAAGGCGAAGAGGGTGATTCTTTCTATATCGTCCTGGAAGGCGCGATCGACATCGTCAAGGCGTTGGGGACCACCGAGGAGCGGGTGCTCAAGACCATGGGTCGCGGCGAATATTTCGGCGAGATGTGCATGCTCGATCTGCAGCGGTTGCGGTCGGCAAGCGTCTCGAGTCGTTCGGGAGCCAAGCTGCTGGAGATGTCAAGCAAGGATTTCAACAAGCTGCTTAAGACCTTTCCCGAGGCCGCCTTCGATCTTGCCAAAGTCCTCAGTTCTCGCTTGCGCGATACCGATAATGCCACCATCAACGACCTCAAAGAGAAGAACCGGCAACTGAAAAAGGCCTACCGAGAGCTCCAGCAAGCGCAGGCCCAAATCATTGAGAAAGAGAAGCTGGAACGGGAACTGCAATTGGCCTGGGAGATTCAGAACAGCATGCTGCCGCATTCTCTTCCCCAGTTCACGGGATTCGATTTCGGCACGCGGATTGTTCCGGCGCGCGTCGTCGGCGGGGATTTTTACGATTTCATTCCGCTGAGCGACGACTCGCTTGGCATCGCCATCGGGGATGTTTCGGGCAAAGGCATGCCTGCAGCCATGTTTATGGCCATGACCCGAAGTCTGATGCGAGCAGAGGCCAGGAAGGCCGGTTCTGCTCAAGAAGCCCTGCAGGGCGTCAACCGGCTTCTGCTCGAAATGAATGAATCGGAAATGTTCGTTACCGTGCTTTACGGGGTCTTGAACCGAAAAACCGGTGCGTTCCACTATGGCCGCGCAGGACACGAGTTGCCGATTCTATGCAATCGCCAGGGGACCTTGGTAAATCCACAGCGCGGTCACGGACAAGCGTTGGGCATTATCCCCGATCCTGCCATCGATGAGCAGACCATCGAGCTTTCCTCGGGCGACACCCTGTTGATGTTTACCGATGGGGCCACCGATGCCTTTGATGAGAAAGGGGCCGCGTTCGGCCTGGAGGGGATCTCCCGGTCTTTGAGCCATTGCTGCAACGATCCGCCCCAGCAGCTTTGCGATGACTTAACGAACCTGGTGCTTCAATTCCAACACCCCATCCCCCAGCATGACGACGTCACCATCGTGGCCATTCGTGCCGGTTCCGATTGCCGGCTGTAACCTGCTCACAGGCAATGAGCATGCGGTTTGGACCAACAGCTGCCTTCGCTTCCTCGCCAGGGGTCGGATGCATTATCCTTCATTGCCCTGCAACAGCCCTCGGGGCTAGGTCATCCAACGAGCCGGCCCGAGTTTCCCGGTTATCAAAAGGGTGTTCCGATTTACATTTCTTTACAGACAGTTACGCGATGTGTTGCCTTACCTTTTTGGTCTATGATCTGGCTCGATAAGCTGATCAACGAGGAAATGAGAAGACAGAAAAAGAGGCTTCCCAACATGCCTGCAGATAATCCCGAACGTAAGCTCGCAGCCATCCTCCATGCCGATGTCAAAGGCTACAGCCGTCTCATGGGCGAGGATGAGGTCGGCACGCTGCGGATGCTGACAGCGTATCGGGAGATCACCGACACTTTGATCCACCAACACAGAGGCCGAATCGTCGGCACGGCGGGGGATAGCATCTTGGCGGAGTTTGCCAGCGCCGTTGATGCCGTGCAATGTGCCGTGGAAATCCAACAGGCGCTCAAAACCAGGAACAATGATCTCCCATCAGAACTGCGAATGGAATTTCGCATTGGCATCAATGTGGGGGATGTGATCGTAAAAGGGCCGCAGATTTACGGCGATGGAGTCAACATCGCCGCCCGCTTGGAAGCTCTGGCCGAAGCCGGGAGCATCTGCGTTTCCGGGACCGTATACGACCAGATCGAGAACAAGCTGGAGCTAAGCTATGATTACCTGGGTGAGCAGAAGGTCAAGAACATCGCCAAGCCGGTACGGGTGTATCGCGTGCAGAGAGAAGACAGAGGCCACTGCCATAGTCCGAGGCAAGAGTGAGGTGAGCTCGCCCCCACAATCCCCAACATTGCCGCTTCCTCGACAAACCCTCCATCATCGTCCTGCCCTTTGTGAATATGAGCAATGATCCTGAGCAAGAGTATTTCAGCGATGGTATCACGGAAGACATCACCACCGACCTCTCTAAAATCTCCAGCCTCTTTGTCATCTCCCGCAACTCCGCTTTCACTTACAAGGGCAAGGCCGCAAAGGTCCAGGACATCTGCCGCGAGATGGGAGTGCGCTATGTCTTGGAAGGGAGCGTCCGCAAAGCCGGGGAGCGGCTACGGATCTCGGCCCAGTTGATTGACGCCACGACGGACCATCACCTCTGGGCCGAGCGGTATGACCGTCCGCTGACAGACATCTTCACCGTGCAGGATGAGGTCGTGCAGAAGATCGTGACGACGCTCAAGCTCCAACTCACCTTGCAGGAACAGGGGGTCATCGTGCGCAGACACACGGACAACCTGGAAGCCTATGATGCCTTCTTGCGCGGGATAGACTGTTTTTGGCGCCTCACAAAAGAGGGAAACGCCCAGGCTCGGCAAATGTGGGAGAAAGCCCTTGCCCTGGATCCGCAGTATGCGGAGGCGTATACGTGGCTGGGTGCGACCTACCGGATGGAGTGGCTCTTTTGTTGGAGTACGGACCCCCAGACCTTGGACCGCGCCTTGACGCTGGCGCACCAGGCCCTTGCCCTGGACGATTCCCTGCCCATCGCCCATACGCTCTTGAGTTATGTCTACGCGAACCAACAGCAGTATGCCCAAGCCATTGATGAAGGAGAACGGGCGATCGTCCTCGATCCCAACAGTGCCGACAGCTATGCATGCCAGGCAGAAATACTGATCTCCGCAGGCCGGCCCGAAGAAGCCCTATCGGCGGTGGAGCAGGCGATGCGGCTCAACCCCCGCTGTCCGGCCTTCTACCTAATCATTTTGGGCTCAGCCTGCTTCTTGACCGGGCGGTATGCCCAGGCGATCGCCACGCTGAAGGAAGTCATCAGCCGTAGTCCGAATCTGATGCCTGCTCACCTGCACCTTGCTCTCAGCTACATGCAGCAATGGGACGCCCAACAGAACCCCGATGGTCAGAACCTGGAACTGGCCTTGGCGGCTGCGCAGCGGGTCCTGGCTCTCAATGATTCCCTATACTTCAGCCACAAGCTCTTGGGGTATGTCTTTCTCTGCCAAAAGCAGTATGACCTTGCCCTCGCTGAGATGGAACGGGCCGTGGCTCTCGCCCCCACCGAGGCGGGGGCGTATGCGGCGATGGCGGATACGCTGAGCCGAGTGGGCAGGACGGAAGAGGCCCTGGAGGCCGCCGCCCGGGCGCTGCGCTTGAAGTCCTCCCTTATTGTCGACGAACACTTGGACGGCGTCGGCAGGGCCTGTTCCTTGGCTGGGAAACCTGAGGAGGCGATCGCTCCTCTAAAGCAATGCCTCCTTCGCTACCCCAACTGGCTGGATATCCATCTCACGCTGGCGGCGGTCTACAGTGAGTTGGACAAAGACGCCGAAGCGCAAGCCGAGATCACAGAAGTGCTTCGGCTCAATCCCAAATTCTCCCTAAAGGTTCACAGAGAGAGGGTCCCGATCAAAGACCCAACGGTCCTTGAACATCATATCTCTTTGTTGCGAAAAGCTGGTTTAGAATGATGGTGCCATGAAGCATGCACGAGAGAGTAAGTGGGACAGCCAAAAGCGAAGTGTTGCCCACCACGTGTACCTTGGCCGGATGTCATCGAGGACATTGACGATGGCCGGCCCAAGTATGAAGAGCCCGCCATCGTCTGCCACTAACCCCCATGACCCGATGGGTCACAACAAAGCATGAATCCCCCTGCCATCCTTGTAGAAAGGGGAGAAACGAGCGCCCCCCTTGGGAAAGGGAGGTTGGAGGGGATTTCATCAGAGAACCTCCTATTGAGAAACCTCCAGAAAGCGTTTCCCACCGCCTATCCGACCGCAGGTCGTTTTGCCGAACTGTGAAAGGAAAATTAACCCGGGCGACTTGGGGCGTTACGTTCCAAAGAGGATCGCTGCTGGGCAGCGCCATGAATGTCTATCCCCCAATAGCCGACTGAATGGTTTTCAGGGTGCTGATGTTCTTTTGCAGACCATCGACATGCTGCTGCATCTCGGTGATTGCCGTGCCGAGTTCAACGGCTTTTCCCACAGTGCCGCCGGAAGGTGCGGCCTTTTGCAGGGCTCCTGTCCCGATCTCTTTGAGCTGTGCGTCGGCACTCTGCTGGGTCAGGGTCCCACACAGGAACCCAAGGGCAAACACCAGAAGGACGACAAAAATCTGAAATCCACGGATAACTTTTCTGCGAGCCATGTTTTCTCCTTTGTCCTCAGGTACGATTGATGGTCATTACCGACATCCTCGCCCTCACTCTGAGATGGGACCCCATAGTGCGTTCACAGTTCCGTTTTGCCGGGCAGCGGCGAGTATCATCTTTTCCGGTATGTGAGAATGAGGAGCATCACTGGAGCCAGCGAACCATCGCTGGCAGAGTCCCGGGGAACATCGCTTTTTTCCCGCGCGATTTTCCCTAAGACCATGAGTATTGAATGGTAGTATGCCCACAATGCGTCCCCAAGGCAAGTCCCTCTTGCTGGGAAGCCATAACCGATACCCTCCTGGTGTCGGCCATTGAAAAGCTAATGAACTGGAACCACAACGGGTTCACCATCAATGTCGGAAACCGCATAAGCAGAGTCGACCGGGATGGGCAGGAGACACTGGCTCCCTATGTATGCTGGCCAATCTCTGGTTGAGAGAAAAATTACGCACCCACAGGAAACGATAATGCGTGACTATTTACCGCCCTTTGTCAACGCGCTCCCGGACGCCTTCGCTTTCCGGGCAAGCAAAGTGATCCCGCAGCTAAGGGAGACCCTGTGGGATTCGCACGCCCAGGTGGAAGTTGGCGGCCGTGACCCTGCCGATGGTGAGCGGCTTCGCCGGGAGCTTGGACTGTAACTGAGCCCCACGGATAAACCGGGGGTTTTTTGAGAGCATCCGGCTCCTTCATCAATCGAGAACACCGCAGCCCACAGGCAAAATCGAGCCCAAATCGACGTTCGTGGTCCAACCCACACTTGGATACCCCCGGAAAGCCCCATTCGTTTTCCTTGTTTTGTTCCTCAACCTGAGCTTTGGAATTATCTCGGCGTTTGATATGGGTTGAATCTGGTCAGCCATGTTGGGCGGTGGTGGTTAGGGCTAAACAGGCATTTTTGACTTCCATGCGGGGAATACTGTGGGGAATACATCTGAATCTAACAAAAAAAAGGCTCAGATTATTAATCCAAGCCCTTGATTTTCCTTGGCTCCCCGGGACGGACTCGAACCATCAACCTAGTGGTTAACAGCCACCCGCTCTGCCGATTGAGCTACCGGGGAACAAAATTCAAAACGAGGAGCACTCATTAACAGAGCGCTCCCCGCTTGTCAACACCTTAGGTTCGCGTTTTCGGAACGCACGCCCATCTTGTGCCTTCCAGGCGCCATTCCATAGCGCGCCTATTTTTCCTTTTCAGGCTTCTCTTTTTCCTTGGCTTCCACCACAACACACTTGGCCAGGAGCTTTTCGTAATCGGCGTCGGTTTTGGCCTGGATCTTGGCCACTTCGGCCTCGGTCAGGTGACGGAAACGGCGCTGAGGTTTGAAATACTCGCTCACCGGCTTGGGCTTGGCCACTTTACGGGAGAGGTAGATAAACACCGTCGATCACTTCATAAAGCGGGAAGACCTTCGACTGGACCGCCAGACGGGCCATTTCCACGCTTTCCTCGATGCCGCAGCGCCACCCGGTCGGGCATGGCGAATAAATGTGCAGGTAGGCCGGGCCGGGAACCAGCGATGCCTTCTTCACCTTATTCATCAGGTCGATGGGGAAGGCAGGCGAACAGGTGGCCACATAGGGCGTGCCGTGGGCCACTGCGATCTCAGGCATGTTCTTCTTCTGCGTTGACTGGCCGATGCTCTTCTTGCCGGCAGGAGAGGTCGTGGTCGCGGCCCCGTAAGGCGTCGACGAAGACCGCTGAATACCGGTGTTCATGTACGCTTCATTGTCGAAGCAAAAATAGATGAAGTTATGGCCGCGCTCGAGGGCGCCGCTCAAGGCCTGCATCCCGATGTCCGCGGTGGCGCCGTCACCGCCCATCCCGATAAAAACGGTGTCCGGCTGATTGATGAGGCCTTTGCGGTTCATCGCTTTATAGGCGGATTCCGCACCACTGGCCACCGCTGCCGCATTTTCAAAGGCGACATGCATCCACGGCACCCGCCACGCCGTCTGCGGGAAGGGTGAGGTGATGATTTCCATGCACCCGGTGGCGCTGCAAACGACAACGTTAGTGCCCAGTGCCTTCATAGCCTGCCGCAAAGCCAACACTTCCCCACAGCCCTGGCATGCTCTGTGACCGGGCGACAACGGCTCTACCTCTGGAAGATTCTTGAGGTTGAACCCTTTAAAATTTTTCAGAGCTTCAGATGCGATTCCCATTTATTCCCTCACATTGATGAATTCGTAGGCCACGGGTACGCCAGCGTCTTTGGACGCGGCAACCTTGTCAACCATCTCAGTAAAGTTCTCCACGGTCACGTCTCTACCGCCAAGACCGGCGAGGAAGTTCCCAACCTTCGGATAGTGCTTGCGGTCGAACAAGATGGACTTAATCTCGAGGGCGACCGCTCCGGACATATTGCCGCCATTGAAGGAATTAGCCCTATCCAGAACGACAAGGTTCTTGGCGCCCTTGATTGCCGCAAAAAAAGCTTCAACAGGGAACGGCCGGAATAGACGAATACGGGCCACGCCGACCTTCTTGCCTGCCGCTCTCATCTCATCAACGGCGGTCATGGCGGTCTCGGAGATACTGCCCATGGAAACGATTATGGTTTCGGCATCGTCGGTCTTGTAAGTTTCCACCGGTTTGTAGTGGCGCCCGAACTGCTTGCCGAACTGATCCCAGGCCTTCTCAATATAGGGCAGGGAATTCTTGAAGGCTTCATCCTGGGCCTTGCGTGCTTCGGTGTAGACATCGGGCATGCCGACCGCACCCAAGGTCATGGGATTGCTCGGATCAAGCTTGAACTTGGGCTTCCAGGGCGGCAAGTACTTCTTCACCTCAGCCTTATCGGGAAGCGTCAAAGGCTCGATCATATGGCTCAGGGTGAACCCATCCAAATTGACCTGCACCGGGAAACTGATGTTGGGGTCCTCAGCGATGCGGAAGGCCTGGATAGTGAGATCCACCACTTCCTGGCCGTTTTCCGCAATGATCTGAATCCAGCCGGTGTCGCGGGCGTACATCAAATCGGCATGGTCGTTCCAGATGCTGATGGGGGCGCTCAACGCGCGGTTGGCAACGGCCATGACGATGGGCAGGCGGAGAGATGCAGCAATGTAGCAGAGCTCGGACATCAAAGCGTAGCCCTGGGAGCACGTCGAGGTGAAGGTGCGCGCCCCGCACGCGGAGGACCCGATACAGGCGCTCATGGCGCTGTGTTCGGATTCCACCGGGCACAAACTCGGCATCCAGATGACCGTCGGCGACCATTTCGGAAAGGTGTTCAACAATGTGCGTCTGGGGAGTAATGGGGTATGCCGCAATCACGTCGACATCACAAAGTCCTGCCGCCTCGGCGCATGCAATGGAGACTTCGATACCAATTTGTTTGGACATGTTAGTCGACCTCCTCTACCATGGTAATACAGTCAACAGGACATTCGTGGGCGCAAATGCCGCAGCCTTTGCACCAATAGTAATTCTGAATGTAGTAACCCTCGGCGTCCTTGCTGTAGACCATATCCGGGCAGAAAATGTAGCACTGACCGCACTTGGTGCATTTTTCCTTGTTGGTTTCAGGCCTCATGGATCGCCAATCGCCGGTTTTGAGCTCAGCGGCATTCCCGGGTGTGGTGATGGCAATCCCAAAGTTCAATTCTTTCCAGCTTTTGAATCCGGTTTCCTTAGCCACTGTTTAACCCTCCACGACGGTTTCTTCGAAGGCGCGTGCGCAAGACTTGATATTTTTCTCGGCAATCGGTCCGAAGCGATGATCGATCGGGTGCTTCAAGCCATCCATCGAAATCAGCCCCGGTACGGCTTTGATGAGAGCCCCCAGCATAGTGGTGTTGGTGATGGGGACACGCATGGTTTCCACCGCGATATGGCTGGCATCGACGACCGCGAGCTTGGCTTTGATCCCCGTTTCCTTGCGGATCTGCGCGGCGCTCTTAGTGGTGTTGACGATGACAATGCCACCCGGTTTCAACCCAGCTTCTACATTGACAAGTTTCAGGAGAGTCGGATCGAGAACTATCACATAGTTCGGCTCATAAACCTTCTCCCGGGTACAGATAGGTTTATCGCTGATCCGCACAAAAGCCATAACCGGGGCGCCTCGCCGCTCGGGGCCAAAACTAGGGAAAGCCTGTGCGTATTTCCCTTCCTCGATAGCAGCCAGGGCCGCGAGTTCGGCGGAGGTCACGGCCCCTTGGCCCCCGCGTCCATGAAAGCGTATTTCAACCATAGTCTCACACTCCACCTTCAACGTTTCGACTCAATCCGCTCACCTCAAGAAGCCCGATCCAAATCCCGTTTGAGCATACTCGCGGCGAACCCACCCATTGACACGAAAACTAAGTTCTTACTTCATACCATGGTTGTGCAAAAAAGGTCAAGGTGTTTTTTCTGTCTCCAGACCAGCTTTAAGTTTTGGAGGGAAAATTGCCAAAAGGATGGTCGATATTAGGCAAAAAATCACAAGCACTCGGCAAAAAAAGGCGCCGGGACCGGGACGTCACTCGCGGCAGAAGTTCTGCCTCCCTTTCATGGCCCGCTCCAGCGTAATCCGATCGGTGTATTTGAGGTCGCCGCCCATGGGAATCCCGTAGGCGATGCGAGAGATCCGGAGCGAACGGTCTTTCAGCAGTTGCAGCAGGTAATGAGCGGTGGCCTCGCCCTCGTTGCTCGGGTTGGTGGCGATGATGATTTCCCTGGTCTGTTCTTCATCAATCCGTTTTACCAACTCACGAATGCGGATATCTTCGGGCCCGATGCCGTCCAGCGGGGCGAGCGTCCCCTGCAGGACGTGATAGCGCCCCCTGAACGCGCCCGACTGTTCAATCGCCAGCAGGTCGGCCGTACTCTCCACCACGCAGATCTCGCCCGTGTCCCGACCGGGGTCGGCGCAGATGGCGCACAGGTCGCCATCGGTAAAATGAAAACAGCGGGGACAGGTGCTGACGCGTCCGCGCATTTGCCGAATGACCTCCGCCAGCGTCTCGGCGTCTTCCCGGGGGCACTGGAGCAAGTACATGGCGATGCGGGTGGCGCTTTTCTCCCCCAGCCCCGGGAGTTTGCTCAGCCGGCGAATGAGGTCCCGAAGAATCGGCGGGTAAGCGTTCATGGTGCTTCAGGCCCCCTTCAAAACAGCCCCGGGAGCTTGAGTCCCGGGATATTCAAGCCGCCGGCAAGTTTGCCCATTTCGCCGGCGGCCATCTCCTGTGACTTTCTCAGGGCATCATTGACGGCGGCGACAATCAGGTCCTGAAGCATTTCAAGGTCCCGGGGATCGACCACCTGGGGTTCCAGTTTCAGGCTGACCAGTTCCTGGCGCCCGTTCATAACCGCGGTGACCATCCCCCCGCCGGCGCTGGATTCCACCGTCTTGGCGGCCAACTCCTCTTGGATCTTCGTCATTTTTTCCTGCAGCGACTTGATCTGCTGCATGGGATTAAAGCCTTTTGTCATGTTTTCCTCCCTGACGACCATGGCCCCCTGGACCACAATACAAATGGCCGTCGCCTCCGGTTTCGGACCTGTTTCCGGGCCCGCCCGGGCGGGGGCCGGAATAAACGGCTGAACGCCATCAAATCGAACTCCCATCGCTTCAGAGAAGTTCCGGACCATCGTCGGGTTCCGATGCCGTTCCGCTCTTTGGCGACTCCGAACGGTCGGTTTTTGACATTCGAATGTCCACCAGCTCTCCTCCAAGAATTTCCAGAGCCTGCAACACCACCGGATTTTCCATGATGGACCGTCTCGGATTGCCTTTGGCCCGTTTTCCCGCAGGCGTTCCCCTGAGTTCAGGGGCAGGAGAGGGCTTCGCCCTCACCACCCACTGGAACTCATGCCCGAAATAGGCGCGGGCTGCATCGCTCAACTTGGCCAGGGCCTGCGGTTCACTCACCACGTCCTGGAAGATCTCCAGGACCTCCAGTCCGAGGGTCTTTTCCGAAGCCAGGGTCACCTGGCTGTCAGCCAATTTGGCGGCGAGGATTCCATCCTTCCCCTGGAGCCATCGGACAAAGCCGGGCCATTGCTTGACCGCTTCGCCGGGGTCCACGGGTATCGGCGCATTCGCCGGCACCGCAACGATTCGAGGAGGCGGGAACGGTTCCTGTGCGGACATCTCCACGGGCTCCGGCGGGATATCGGCGGCCTCCGCCTTGGGCGGGCGCCGCGGGACTTCGGACACCGCCTTTTTCGCCGTGGATGTCCCCTTTTCCGCTGCCAAGCGGTCCTCAAGAAAGCTCAGTTTGGCCAGGACTTCTTCCAGAGACTCCAGTCGCGGGAGTTGAGTCAGGCGCAGGAGCAGCATCTCCAGGGTGATCCTCGGAAGAGAAGAGCGTCGGATTTCCTCTTCGGCCTTGAGGACCATCTGAAAGATGAGGTGCAGGGATTCCTGACTGGTCTTCCTCAATTCGCCCTTGAGGACCTGGACCTCGGCTTCGGGAAGATCCAGCAGGGCTTCCACGCCGTCCCCGCCGGCGGACAGGACGAGCAAATTTCTAAAATAATCGCACAGCTGCTGGCAGAAGCGCTTGGTGTCAATTCCCCGCCGGTACAGGTCGGCAACGACCTCCAGGCACGTCCGGGCGTCGCCGTCGAGCACGGCCGCAACCACCCTGTAGACGCTCTTCCGGTCTACGATCCCAAGAATGTCAAGGATTTCATCAGCGGTCAGATCTTCGCCACTGAAAGCCAGGATCTGTTCGAGCAAGCTCTGCGCATCACGCATGCTGCCGTCCGCTTCCCGGGCAAGGGCGTAAAGCAGCCCCTCGGGAAGCTCCACCTCTTCCCGGGAAATGATGTGCCGCAGGTGTTCGACCAAATCCTGAGTAGGAATTCGGCGAAAGTCGAAGCGCTGACATCGGCTCAAAATGGTGGTGGGGATCTTGTGAGGCTCAGTTGTTGCAAAAAGGAACACGACATGTTCCGGAGGCTCTTCCAGGGTTTTCAGCAAGGCATTGAAAGCCTCGGCCGTCAACATGTGAACTTCGTCGATAATATAGATCTTATAGGGGCTTTTGGCCGGCCGGTAGCGAACCGTTTCGCGGAGGTCCCGAATACTGTCAATACCGCGATTGGAAGCGCCGTCAATTTCCAGGACATCTACGGCGTTGCCTTGAGTAATTTCCCGGCAGTTGGAACATTGGTTGCACGGCACGGAGGCGACCGGAGCGAGGCAATTGAGGGTCTTGGCGAGAATTCGGGCCACTGAGGTCTTGCCGACCCCTCGCGCCCCGCAAAAGAGGTACGCATGGGCAATCCGGCTGCGACTGACGGCATTTTGTAAGGTTCGGGTTACGTGAGGCTGACCGATGACCTCGGCGAAGGTTTGAGGGCGCCATTTGCGTGCCAACACCAAATAGGACATGGGCAGATTGTCGCCAAGTGGGGTAAATGGAAGATGGCGGAGAGAGAGGGATTCGAACCCTCGGTACACCTTTTGGGCGTACACACGATTTCCAGTCGTGCCCCTTCAGCCTCTCGGGCATCTCTCCGTCACGTGTGATCGGTTATGAACAATTGCCTTTCTTCCTGATCATTTACTGCTGGCGGAGAGGGTGGGATTCGAACCCACGTGCCCTGCTCTTCACAGGACAAGTCGATTTCGAGTCGACCCCGTTACGGCCTCTTCGGTACCTCTCCACGATCTTTCTGCGCCTGGCGTCGTTCTTGGAAGAACCTCGTCAAGAGCCCGGAAGAAATCCCGGCCAGAACTCCACCAATTACTTCTATATAATGATTGAAAACCACCAGCCTTGTCAAGTCCACAGCACCTCCGAGGACTCCGGCTTTGGGGTCGTAGGCGCCAAAAACAAGCGTGCGTATGCGTGCCTGCATCATTGCCCCAAGACACATGGCACAGGGTTCCAGGGTGACGTAGAGCGTAGTCCCTGGAAGGCGGTAATTTTGGGAAACCCTGGCTGCCTCCCGCAAGACCACGATTTCAGCGTGGGCCGTCGGGTCGCACCTGCCAATGGGAGCATTATAGCCACGACTGACAATTTCCCCCCGATTGCCAACGAGGACCGCTCCCACCGGTACTTCCGCCCTGGCATAAGCTTCGCCGGCCTCCTCGAGTGCCACGGCCATAAACGATTCATGCATGCTCATCGAGTTGATCCACGAAGTCACACGAAGAAACACCAAGAAGAGCCAACCATCAAAGCTTCGTGTACCTTCGTGTCTCTTCGTGGATAAGAAAGGCAATGTCATGGGAGATCAAGATACCCGGTCCCGCCTTGGCATCCACCGAAAGTTTTTTTGTATACCACAAGCGGCGCGCAATGGGAAACCCTTTTAAAGTGGCCCGACCGACCTTGTCATCCGTCTATTGTGTCTTATTGTCTTTTATTGTATAAGAATAGGTAAGTTCGACAGGCTCCTTAAGGAATCGACTGAGATCTCTTTTTGTGACATTCCTGCCAACCGCCGCGACGGTTCAGGGGGCCCGTTGAACCAGGAAGCGCCTTTTGCAGCCTTGGGTCCGGGGGGGTTCAGAGGGTTCACAACAAGCACGTCCGGCAAGGTTCAAAACAAGCCGCGAGGGGTTTAGGCGATCGTTATTCCCACGGCAGGGGCCGGGTTTGAGACACGATGGAGACCGGGAAAACCACTGAAGACTGTTGCTTCAGGCGCCTTGGCGGGATGGATCAGGTTTTTGAACCGGCAGGCTGCGGACAAAAGGAAGGGAAAAAGCATCCTTGTCCGGACTGCAGCTTTTGCCAGTCATGCGCTGAGACTCGTTGCCTTGCCTGCCGCAGCGATCGTAACCGGGGAACGTCCGCGCCCTGCAAGAAGCTGAGTATCCGCGAGCAGATCCTTCTCTATGAAGAGGTAAACGCCGAAGCCTTGCAGAAAAGGAAGATTGCCGCAAAGTTGGGAAACAACCGAGGATCATCTAACGTTTAAATAGTGGAATCATGAAGAGTAAAAGAGCTTACTGGTTTGTCATGCTGTTGGTTTTTGCGGCCCTTTTTTCCGGCTGGGATTCAAGCCGGGGGCAATCCCTGGCTGCGGTCAAGGATCTTAACCATCCTCATCACGACGTGGGTTCGACTGCTCCCGGTGAAGGGGATTCATCGAGAGCCTCCTCGCAGCAATGGCACACTTATGTGTGGGAGTCCCTGCCCTCGGATTGGCTTCAGGATTCCAAGCATGCGGTGCTCCTGCAGGCTTACGAGGAAAACGGCTGGAGACCGTTTTTTATTACTGCGCGTTTCGAGGTCGACAAGAATGCCCACCTGTTGCTGGAACGTCTTGGAACGGCCCAAAACGAGGCCATCGATCCGCAGCCGTATAAACTGGCCGACTTGAGGCGCGAGATCGAGAATCTGGAGTACTTACGTCTTTCCCTTCAAGCTGCCGATCCGGGTTATCGCGACTCGATCGCGGATTCTCTCGAATCGGATGCGCTGCCCAAGGACCCCCAACAGGGGCACGGTTCCGGGAGTCAAAACCTTGCGGATGCGTCCCGACCCTCAGCCACGGACCCAATCAAGGCGAGAGAGAGGGAAAGAATATATCGCGACCTGTTTCGGACAAGCAGCCAGATCGATGTTCACCTGGCGCACAATCTCATCCTCTTTGCCAACACCATGAACCCTTTCTCCAAGGAAGTGCAAGTCAATGCCCTGTTGGGGCAAATCCCCATGGCTCGTTTTCTTAAGGAACTGGAACCTCCGTCACCATCCTATGGTTCACTTGTGCAGGCCTGGCACAAATACCAGAAACTGGCGTCGCTGGTTCCGCAGCAGCACCTGGTCGCAGCCCAAAAACTGGCCCCGGGTGATGCCGGAAACAGTGTCCGGGAGCTGCAGAAAAGGCTCCAGGAGGAAGACTTTTACCCCGGGAAGATCACCGGCCACTTCGATGAAGCCACCAGAGATGCGGTACAGAAGTTTCAGCTCTTCCACAATCTGGACACCGACGGCAAAGTCGGGCAACAAACGCGAGAATGGCTGAATGTCAGCTTTCAGGACAAGGCGGAGATGATTGCTCAGGCATTGAAGCTCCATCGCCAGAGCCCGACGCGTCGCTACCAAAGGTTTGTTTGGGTGAATATCCCCCAGTTCACGCTCGAGTATCACAACGACGGGAAGATCGAAGCGGTTCACCGGGTAATCGTGGGCAAAGCAAGCGGGAAGAAGATCAAACTCAACGGCCGCTCCGTGGGAGAGAATCAGACCCCCACTCTGAACAGCACCATCGAACAGGTAGTCATCAATCCGAGATGGTATGTTACCGACCGCATCCGCCTCGAGTTGAATGATGCCATAGCCGCCGATCCTTCCTACCTGGCCCGCAATGGCTACACCTTCATGACCTCTTCCACCTATCCCTCGGGCGAACCGCGGTTGATACAACTCCCCGGGCCAAATAACGCTCTGGGAAGGGTGAGGTTCGATTTTCCCAACGCTTATGCCGTGTATATGCATGACACCCCGAACAAACACCTTTTCCAGAGGACACGCCGCGATTTTTCCCACGGCTGCATTCGCGTGGAAAAGGCCCATGAATTAGCCAGGGAACTCCTGGCAGCGGAACAGAACCCGGCGGCGGAACGCACCGATTCCTATCTCGCTACCTACCGCGAAACCTTCCTGAGACTCCGCGAACCGGTCCCCATAATCATTGAATACCTCCCCGTCGTGGTCAATTCGAAGGGTGAACTCGTCTTCTGCGGTGACCCTTACGGCTGGTTCCAGGAGAACTCCAATCAGAAATCCTGAATTCCTGGCGCCTTATACCCATTGATATTAGTCTCATAAATGTATCTTTCAATATTTTATCTATTATATAATCAGACAGTTAAGAGATCCCTTCGATGATATCTGATTCATGATGCATGGTATTTGCATAACCACCAGATCAACATTCCTATCAAATCATATTTAACTAGTATTTTCAGATAATTAAATTCATATCCACAACATCGAAGCCAAGTTGCATGAAAAAAAGTTTGACAGCAATTCTCTTTTGCGCTAGTGAACACTATCCCAACGAGAACTTGATTCACCATTGATGGTGAGACAGTGCCGTTTGATAATAAATAGAAGAGGTTATGCTATGGGGCGTTTCAACTCCCGCTTTACGCTGAAGTTGCCGTTCATCTGCTCCGTTGTTCTTTTGCTTTCGATATCGCTTCTTGCAACTTCCGCCTTCCCTTTCACAGCCTCTGTCGGTCGACCCTACCACGGCCGTCTCCAAAACGGCATCGCCTTTCCCCCCCAGTTTCAGGGCTATTATTTGCGCGATCCGGAGCGCGCCTACGCAACCCCTGAGGCGATCGGGACCGTGCTTGACGCCATTGATGCCGTGCGGGCCCAATACCCCGACACCTGCGATCTTTTCATCGGTGATTTTTCCCGCCAGGGCGGCGGCGGCATCAATATGCATCGCTCCCACCAAAATGGGCGGGACGCAGACCTGGGGATGTACGCCAGGGGCAACCGGGCTCTCGATACGTTTGTTCCCATGAATGAAGAAAACCTCGATGTTGCAAAAACCTGGTGTTTTGTTGAAAGCATGCTTCGCTCTCAACATGTGCAATATCTTTTCCTCGATCGCAGGATCCAGAGGCTCCTCCATGATTACGCACTCAGCAAGGGCGGCGACCCCACCTATTTGGAGACGCTGTTCGGCAATTCGCGCAATTCCATAATCCAGCACGTTCGAGGCCACTATGACCATATCCACGTGCGCTTTTACACCCCATGGTCAACCATGGCTGCACGGGTGAGCGAGGAAGACGAACAGCAGCGGACCGTGGTCGAAACGGCCCAGCAGGCATACCTTCCCAAGAAAGTGAATTATTATGTGAAGGGGTCGGAGCATAGCCTGGAAGCACTGGCGCAAAGCTTCGGGGTAAATCAGAAGGATTTGTGTCGCTGGAACCAGATGCAGTTGAACGATATGTTGAAACCCGGCGCCTGCCTCGTCTTTTACAAACGCGGCTTTGAGCTCGAACCGGTCCATCTGGCAAGGTCTCTGCAACCCGACTCGATACCCGATTCGCCGGGGGTCCAGCTGGCAAGTGCTCATTCCTCCGACTCTCTGGCGGCTGTACCGGCCACTGTCAAACATTCCTATGCGGCGGCAAGGCACAACCTGTCCTCCTCTTACACTTACACCGCTCACCGGGGGGATACTCTGGAAAAAGTCGCAAAACGCACCGGAATGGATGTCGGGACACTTTGTGCTCTCAATGGACTTCAGCCCAAGGCGGGGGTTAGACCGGGGCAGAGGCTAAAACTGGTGAGCTCCCCGTCATCTTCCGGCCATGCCCAGGCATCGAGGCTAAGCGCGGCCAAGGCGATGAACATCCTCCCCGGTGACGATTCCAAAGCCGTCAAGGGCTTCGTTCCCGCAGTTTATACCGCAGAAAGACATGACACCCTCCCAAAGATTGCAAAGCAGCAAGGGACCGATCTCAATGCGTTGTGCCAGATCAATGGCTTGAAGAAGAACAGCGCGCTTCAACCCGGTCAAAAAATAAAGCTCTTTGATCCGGGCGCTGCAGAGAAGAACTCCCTCTCGGTTGCCGTCATGAACGCTTCCGCGCACTCCAAACAAACCCAAGCCGCGCCGAACACTCTGCAGGCAAACATGAAGCCTGTTAAAGATTCAAAGGCCAAAGCGGAGTTGACGACTCGCCAGCAGAAAAAATCAGGAATCCAGAAAGCCTCAGTTAAAGCATCCGGCAGCGGAACCAGTGCTCTCCCGGCAAAAGCGGAAAAGAACCCCAAAAACAAGCCCAAAAACTAAGTCTGCAATTCCCTCTTTCCTTCTTTGCCCAATTCTGTTATGAAGCTTTTCCTCCGACGGGCACGAACAGAGTGCCCGTTTTTGTTTGGTTTTCGAACCTTGGCGGAACACGTGTTCCGCTTCCACTGCCCCAGCCGGGATGGTGGTCAAGGTCTTTTGCCCGGGCCGGTTGCGCCGGCGGACCAGAAGACTGCCGAATGCAGCATGAAAGGAGATTTCAGGCGAAGATTATGAGCAACGATCTCTCTACTACTCGAAACATCGGTATCAGCGCGCACATAGATTCAGGCAAAACCACTCTGACCGAACGAATTCTGTTCTACACCCAGCGGATCCATGCGATTCACGACGTGAAGGGCAAAGACGGGGTGGGCGCCAAGATGGATTTCATGGAACTGGAAAAGGAGCGGGGCATAACCATTCAGTCCGCCGCCACCTACTGTCAATGGAAGGACCATTCCATCAACATCATCGACACCCCCGGCCATGTCGACTTCACCATTGAAGTGGAAAGAGCACTGCGGGTCCTCGATGGAGCGGTCCTCGTCCTGTGTGCGGTGGGCGGAGTTCAGTCTCAGTCCGTAACGGTGGATCGCCAGATGGCGCGATACCGAGTCCCGCGGGTGGCCTTCATCAACAAATGTGATCGAACGGGAGCAGACCCTCTGCGCGTGGTTCACCAGCTCAGGGAAAAACTGAACCACAATGCCGTGTTCCTCCAGCTGCCGCTGGGTCTGGAGTCCCATCACCAGGGGGTCATTGATCTGATCACCATGAAAGCGGTTCGGTTTGAAGGAGAACATGGGGAAGAAATCATCGCGGACGATATTCCCTCCGAGTTCATGAGCCAGGCGGAGAAAGCGCGTGAGGAGCTGCTGGATGCCGTTTCCCTTTTCTCCGATGAACTCACCGAGGCCATCTTGGAGGAACGGGTTACGGAGGAACTCATCCATAATGCGATTCGCAGGGGCACCCTTGCCTTCCAGTTGACCCCGGTGCTCCTGGGTTCCGCCTACAAGAACAAAGGGGTTCAGCCCCTCCTCGACGGGGTCTGCCGATATCTGACAAGCCCTCTGGATGCAACGACCACGGCCCTGGACCTTGATCAGGACGAGGCCGAGGTGACTCTGAAAAACGCTCAGGACCTTCCCCTGGTCATGCTGACCTTCAAACTGGAGGTCAGCCGCTATGGGCAGCTCACCTACGTTCGAATCTACCAGGGCACACTGAACAAAGGCGACACCATCGTTAATGTGCGCACCGGAAAACGATCCAAGGTGGGGCGCCTGGTGCGCATGCATGCCGACGAAATGGAAGAGATCGAAGGTGCCGCGGCGGGAAGCATAGTGGCTCTTTTCGGAATCGACTGCACCTCCGGCGACACCTTTACCGATGGGCAGGTACGTTATACGATGACCTCCATGTATGTGCCGGCGCCGGTTATTTCTCTTGCCATCAAGCCCAAGGACAAAAAATCCGAAATGAGCGTGAGCAAGGCCCTGACTCGGTTCACCAAGGAAGACCCGACCTTTCGGAATTATCTTGAAGAGGAAACCGGAGAAACGATCATCTGCGGCATGGGCGAGTTGCACCTGGATGTTTATGTTGAAAGGATGCGTCGCGAATACCAGGTCGAACTGGAAACGGGCATGCCCCGGGTTGCCTACCGGGAAACCATTACCCGCCGGGCCGATTTCAATTACACCCACAAAAAGCAAACGGGGGGATCGGGGCAATACGGCCGAGTGGCGGGCTTCCTCGAACCGAGCCCTGAAGGCGACTACCAGTTTGTCAACAAGATCACCGGAGGAGCCATTCCCACCGAGTTTATCTCTTCCTGCGACAAGGGATTCCAGGCTTGTCTGAAGAAGGGTTCGCTGTCGGGCTTTCCGATTCTGGGAATCCAGGTGACCATCAATGACGGCGCCGCCCATACGGTCGATTCCTCGGACCTCGCGTTCCAACAGGCAGCTATCGGGGCTTTTCGCGAGGCCTATTCGAAGGCAGGTCCGGGCGTCCTCGAGCCGGTGATGAAGGTTGTCGTGGAAACCCCCTCCGAGTTTCAAGGGACCGTGCTCGGGACCTTGAACCAGCGGCGCGGCATCATTATCAGCACCTCTGAAGACCGCGCTTTCTCTACCATAGAGGCGGAAGTGCCCTTGTCGGAAATGTTCGGGTATGCCACCGTGCTGCGCTCATCCACTCAGGGGAAGGCCGAATTTACAATGGAATTCGCCCAGTACAATCCCGTGCCGAGAAGCATTGCCGAAGAGATCATCAAGAGGTACAAGGAAGAAGAGCTTTCGCACAAGAACAGGTAGAAAAGCGGATTTTAATAAGGAGAGACTTGATGAATATTGATCAGCCCGAAGGTCAGGAAGCCATAGAACTCGTCAAAAGAACCCTTGGCAATCCTCTGGGACCGGGTGAACTCGGGGCTCTTATGGCGCGGGCGGGCGTCGGGAAGACGGCGTGTCTGACTCACATCGCTCTGGAACACCTCTTTCAGAGCCAACCTGTGCTTCATGTGTGCATCGATGGGCCCGCGGAAAAAGTCAAGATTTGGTATCGGGAATTGATCCGGAACCTTCCCCCTGCAAGAGATGAAGTCGCCGCGCAGCACCGGCACATCGAATCGAATCGCTTCATCCTCGCATACCTTCATCGCACCTTCAGCGTTCTTAAACTGGAACAGAGCCTTCAAAATCTGAAGGAACAGACCCACTTCCATCCGGACCTGGTCGTTCTGGATGGCTTGGATTTCGACCGCGACCCTCGTGCAACCGTTGCGGAACTGCAGGACTTTGCACAAAGGCACAAGGTTTCGATGTGGATGTCCGTTCGAACTCATCGCCACATTGCCATCGCCAATGAGAAGGGCATACCTTACCCGTGCAATGAGACGGACGATCTTTTTCACGCCATTCTTTTGCTCGAGCCCACTCCAAAAGCGATTCAGGTAAAGGTCTTGAAACGCAACGGACAGTACCGGCCGGAGCACCCGGAGGTTTTTCTGAACCCGCAGAGCTTTCTGCTGCAGAAGAACTGATCCACTGTCCATGGGAAGTCCATTGCTTTCGGCTGTCGAGTCACCCTGAGGTAAGCTGAATCCCGAGCATGCGTGGGTCACAAGGTTTGATCAATGGATGAAGATCTGATCTGCAGCCTGACCCGTCAGATTAGAGAAGACGTCATTCAGAACTACTTGACGGAGCGGCGTCTCATCAGGTTGCAGATGGAAGACATTGCGCAGCAGGCCGAAGGCGTCAGAACGGGGGCCGAGAAAACGGGGAGGCGCCTTAACCGGCTGGTACACTTGATGATTCACCCGGAGATGGTGAAAAAGCTCTATGCTTTGCTCAACATTCCTCAACCCTCCTATTGGAAAGATCGCTCCCAAGACAAGTTTTCGCGAGGAGTTCGCTTCATTCGGGTGCGGGCGCTCACCGATCGGGGAAAATTCCGAAAGCTGGTGAGCGAGGCCTACCACCGTTTATACCGGCGCATGGAAAGGTACCGGGACGCTCATGAAGAACTGAGCGGACAATGCCGGGCAGTGAACAGCAACATCAAGCACTTTCAACAGAATTTTGATGTGCTGGGCATGTTGGCATTCCTGAAGGGTTTGGATACCTGCACCCTGGAGAGAAAGCATTTCCTGGGCGAGAATTTTACCGCCGAGGAGCTGGCTTCCGTCGATCGAACGCTTTTTATCGGAACGATCCGTTTCGAGGACCTTCAGGTCCCGGTCCCGCTCCTTCTGCCCAAACCCGAATTGGTGGAACACCCCATGGCGGAACTGGCGAACGAGGTGTATCAGAAATATCAAAAGAACGTTCAGCGTCTGCTCGAATGATCCGGCCGGTCTCTTAGGCCGCGCCGGCCTTCCTGGAACCTCATTGGGAAGGGCGATTCGATGGTTAACACGATCGGCATCCGGCGGGAGGACAAGTACCGGTGGGAGCGGCGGGCGCCTCTCACGCCCGTGCACGTTGCCCGGTTGGTTCGCGATTACGGTCTGAAGATCTATGTCCAGCCGCCTGCGCTCCGGGTGTTTCCGGACGAAGCGTACCGGGAGGCGGGGGCGAAAATCCAGGAGGACCTTTCTCCCTGCAGCGTGTTGGGCCGCCTTTTTCACTTCATCAAGGCGGAAGCATCCAACGACGTGATCGTTTACCATGCCAACTGCCTGCATGAAGGCATAGCAAATAGTCGACCCAACGAAGTTGAAGCCCCGCTTCTTCAGGTCTTTGCTTATCGTGTCGGACAGTTCGTTACTGGCAGGCAGTTCGGCTAATGATCGCCACGCATTCTGCTTGGGCTGATAATCGACATAACGCCAGATGAAGGCATCGAAAGAACCGAACTCATCCATGATTTCCAGTACTCCTCGCGCATTTCTGATGGCAGATTCAATCTTCAGGCGATTGCGCACAATACCGGGGTCTGCAAGAAGGCGCTGAACATCTGCCGCCGAATAAGCGGCGATCTTCTGCGGATCAAACCCGTGGAACGCCTTGCGATAGTTCTCTCGTTTCTTGAGGATTGTCAGCCAGCTCAAGCCTGCTTGCGCGCCCTCCAGAATCAAAACCTCGAAGAGGCGACGATCGTCATGCACGGGTATGCCCCATTCGCGGTCGTGATACTCTACGTACAGCGGATCAGTGCCGCACCATTCGCATCTGCTTGTCATGTCTTTCAGACCCAACGTTGGCGACAACCGGCAGCGGGCCAAGGAGTCTGAAGTTTACCAACACACGTCGTCCCGCCGTCCGGTTCATTGGCTGCCATGGCTCATCAGGATGCGCAGGGCGACATACGGCGCGACATTGAACACCAGAACGCCGACCTTGAAAAGCGCCATGCCTGCGTAATGGATGCCGTCGAAATGCTCCGCCGACAAGCGAAACCACCGACCATGGAGCCGCAGCATCCAGTCGTGCGCAATCACAAATGCCAAAAACCACCCGAGCAATACCCCATAGTTGACTACAAAGCTCCAAAATAGAAAGTCGCGCGCAAACTCAATGTTCATTGATCACTCTCCTCGGCAGGTACCGCTGCGGTTGAGCGGCGCCCAAGCGCGCAGCCGATGAACATCGCAAGGCACTTCCAAATATGGTTCGGTTCGAACCGCTTCGCCACAGATTTTTGGTTTGCCTGAGCCATGAATCCTTGATTGACACTGGTACCACTAAATGGTACTATAAACACTATGAAACGAAAGCACAAACGCACGCTGGATTTGATTTTTGCTCGTCCTGCTTCCGGTAGCATCCGTTGGGATGATATCGAAGCGCTGTTTCGTGAGTTGGGAGGAGAAGTCAAAAAACGTGAGGGCTCTCGCGTGGAGGTATTCTTGTTTGGTGAGGTTCGGGTATACCACCGGCCACATCCTGGGCCGGCCACGGATAAGGGAGCCGTGGCTAATGTTCGCAAGTGGTTAGAGGAGCATGGAGTAAAGCCATGAGGAACATGATGGAAATTGATGAACACAAAGCCGTGATTACTTTTGATCCCGACATTGGCATGTTTCGTGGGGAGTTCATTGGCCTTTCCGGGAGTGCCGACTTTTACGCTGCCGATGTCGAGGGTCTGGTACGTGAGGGGAGAACCTCCCTTAAAGTGTACATGCAGGCATGCGAGGAGCGTGGGATTGCTCCCTACAAGCGATTTTCCGGAAGATTCAATGTGAGAATTTCTCCTAATTTGCATGCCGATATCGTTGCTGCCTCTGAGGCTTCCGGAATGAGCCTTAACCAGTGGGTTGAAAAGGCCCTTTCTGAATGTGCGCACGTTTAGATTCAAGAGCCATGACTCTACCCAGCACGAAAATCGTCTCATAGCTGCCGTATCCTGCTAACCGACGCGTGCCCAACATACGCTTAACCGGTGAACGGGCTTGACCCGCGGATCCGGTTGAAGCGATTGTTCAGAATTGTGTGGCGGCTCAGTCTGTGCCCTCATGCCATTCCTCGGTCTTACCCGCGCCACACGAATTCTCAATACATTAGGTTATTTTATCAAATATTCTGCTATCAATTTTGTATTTGCATGTATCATTTTGTACCAACCACCACGGGCACCACGGCCACTCATGTGATTTAGTGAAACCATTAATAGGTTATCATATTTAATAGATGAACGATATGTTAAATTCATTTTATACATTTGATTGAAATAATAGCATCCTGCGCTTGACCCTATTATTACAACATTAGGTTTTAATAGTTTTAATTGTTTTTTTAAATAGGGTTCAGTTTTATTTAATTCTTTAGCAATACTATCATAATCAGCAGCAACACTATTATTATCTGTAACACGAATATTTAAATAAGCCATTCTTTCTGACATCGCCAGCAATTCGTCTTTATGGCGGTAGTTCTCTCGTATTTCATTTTCAGACAAGAATCTACCCCCTTCAATATTTGTAAATATTGTATGGATAATTAGCGCAGCATAATGAATTGTTGGTGCACGGAACCATCCTTTGAAAGTACTTATATCAACAGTTCTAATGTGTTGTATTGGATCATATGGTTCCAGATTATACATTGCGATTTTATATTTTTGTTGCCAATATTTTTTTGATAAAGGACCATATAAATTGTGTATTGGAATTTTAATAGTATTGATCAAATCGCTTGAAAATGATTCCATGAATTTCGTATATTCTTGATCCGACATGTTTCTTCCTTTTTTATTGCCTTGGTCAACCTAACCAGTAATTGTGTAGTTCTGGTGATCCAGCCATTTCGGATGATAAGCAGAGAGCCGGGGCTCGGAATCAGTAGCGGCGCGGCGCGCGGTCCGCTGTGTGCCGTTGATCGAGCGGCGCGTGTTCTTGTGAGCTTATTATGAATGGTATAATTCACGGCAGCAAGCTCTGATCTCAGTCACGTCCCATTTGTATTATGTCGGCTTCCCTCGACTGAAGCTTCAGGCGCACGATGGAGCGCCTGAAGGCCTTTGCCGAACGGCAGTCGCCGGTGGAAGAAGTTGTGAGTTGCGTGTTGCGGGTTCGCCCGGTCCCTTTTCATCCTTTAGGGTGTCCCGAAGGGACATTAATAACTGCGCTGAAAGGTATTGCCCTCGCACATAACCCCACCTTGCCAAATGGCCGCGAACATCCAGATGAAGGAAGAGCTTGCGATTCCCTGACCTCAGGTGAATTCTACCCGCCGCTCAACGCTCATCCCCTTGGCCCGGAGCTCCTCCAGCACCTTGCCGGCAGGCACGTCCCGCGCCGGGGAGAGGACCCCCGGTTTGGTGATGACGCCGGAAAGAATCAGCTGCGCTGCTATGCTGCTTGTATAGCCGACGGTGCGGTTCATGGCAAAGAGTCCGGTTTCCAAATCCCGGTAATCTGTGAGGTCGTAAACGACGCTCAATTCCCTCCCATCCTTGAGGCCCCAGGCTTTTACACGCACGATCACAACATCCCGCTCCTGCGGCCCGAACTGGAGGCGCGGCGTCAGGTGATGCACCAGGAACTGCCGAGGGGAAAGGCTCGCTCCCTGCACATCAAGAGGAGTGTCGTCGAGGAACCCGAGATCCGCAAGGGTCTGCCAGAACCGGCAGTGACCCGGATACGCATCCCGAAGCGCCCCATGGTCTTCACGGTCTTGCCCAGGCCAAAGACATCGATGTAGCGGATGGCGTCGCCGTTGGGATAGGCTTCGAGTTCGCCCACCTCGGGAAAGTCAGCCCGATGAATGTATGCTTCGTGAAACATTTGGGTGCCGGGAACGACTATTTCAACCCCGTTCTCGAGAAACCGGCCGGGCCTCTGGTAAGCAACCAGGACGCCCCCAAAGGTCCAGGTGATTTTGTACCGGATCGGGTTGTCCGCCGCGCTCGGCTCCGGAAGCCCGGCGCCATAGGAGTAGAGTCCGTGCACCTCATCGAGTTCGCCAACGGCGATTGTCCCAGGAGGAGGTCAATTCCAGGGTCCATGGCCGTCTCCGGCAGGATGGTCACCCCCTTTTCCGTTGCCTCCCGATCCAGTTCCGACAAGCTTCCCGTATAGCTGCTGCACACGAAAGGCACTCCCTCAGCGAGGGCTGCTCGGGCAACGGCGTCATTGAAAGCTGGCGGCAGCATGCAGATCACCACGTCGGCCCCGGATTCCTTGATGGTCCTCTGTAACTCCGAGGTGTTGGAGGCATCCAATACCGTGAAGCACACCTTGTTGAGGCCGTTCTTTCTAGCAAATTCCCCGGCTGCCTCCACGTCCCGGTCTGCCGCCACAATTTGGCCGATCAGAGGACTCCGGTGCAGATCGTGAATCACGGCCTTTCCCTGCAGCCCCACACCAACCACCAGCACCTTTTTCATCCTCACCAGCCTTCTTTTCCACGAAGAAAAAAGTCCTTCTTCATCCACGAATGAACACGAAGAAACACCAAGAAAAGAAAACCTCTAATCCTTCGTGCACCTTCGTGTGACTTCGTGGATAAAGAGAGTCAGTTGCCGACATTGCGCAACCTGGGATCGAGGGCATCACGCAGGCCGTCCCCCAACAGATTGATGCTCAGTATCGTGCACATAATCGCCAGCCCCGGCAAAGTCACCAGCCACCAGGCGTCGCTTATGTACATGCGGCCGTCCGCATGATGAGGCTGTCCAGTCTTCCCCAGTAATAGCCGGAGACAAGCCCGAGGACGATCCCGACCAGAGAAAGAATGTTCTGTCCCTGAAACCAGACCTCCCCGGAAGTAGGTTCGATCAGCCGGAGAATGGCCCGGCCCGCAGTGGATTTGCCGCAGCCCGATTCGCCTACGAGCCCCAGAGTCTCCCTGGCCGCGACCGAGAGCGAAACCCCGTCCACGGCGCGAACATAGTGCTGCTCCCGGCCGAAGAATCCTCGAAGCACCGGAAAGTATTTCACCAGGTTCCTGACCTGAAGCATCTCAGACATTCCCTGCCATCCAGCACGCGGCCCAGTGGCTCGCAATGATCTCATCAGGTCCGGCTCCTTCTCTCTGCAGATATCCTGAACATGAGGACAGCGGGGCTGAAACCGGCATCCCGAAGGAATCGCGGGAAGACTGGGGACCACTCCGCGAATTTCGTACAATTCCTGAGTCTTCCGGGTCGCTTCCGGGCTCGGAATCGCCTGCATGAGCCCTTGCGTGTAGGGGTGGAGCGGACGATCGAAGAGCTCCAGCGTTGACGTCTGTTCCATAATCCTGCCCGCATAGATGACCACCACCCGGTGGGAGATTTCGGCGATAACCCCCAAATCGTGGGTGATCATGATGATCGCCGTTCCCGAATCCTGGCGGAGTCGTTCCATCAGGTCCAGGATCTGGGCCTGGATGGTCACATCGAGGGCGGTGGTGGGCTCGTCGGCAATGAGCAGGCCCGGGCGGCACGCCAGGGCCATGGCGCTCATCACCCGCTGCCTGATTCCCCCCGAAAGCTCGTGAGGATACTCCTTGACCCGGTTCCGGGGAATGGGCACGCCCACGGTTTCCAGCATTTCGACGGCCTTGCCCCGGTCTTCTGAGCGTGACGCCCCCTGGTGGATGCGGAAGGCTTTCGTCAGTTCATTGCCGACTGTAAACACGGGGTTCAAGGCGGTCATCGGTTCCTGGAAGATCATACTGGATTTCGTCGCCGCGAATGGTCCTGATTCCCCATTCTGCAAGGTCCAGGACATTGCGGCCCCGAAAGATGATTTCGCCTCCCGCGAAGACGGCCGCCGGCATGGGAAGCAGCCGCAGAACGGACAGAGCCCGCACGCTCTTTCCGCACCCCGACTCACCCACAATCCCCAGCACCTCGCCGGCCTCCACATGCAGGCTCACGCCATCCACCGCCCTGGCCGTGCCGACCGGCGTCTGGAAATGGGTGTGGAGGCCTCTTATCTGGAGACGAGGAGAAGGGGTCTTCCGGCTTGCTGGGACCGGGTTCGCTCCGGCTAATTCCATATTCAATTTTTCAGCTCGGATCTATTGTTAGCGTAGGAGGTGCTCTTTTAGAAGCAAGAGGCTAACCGGAAGGTGATTACGTGTCAAGGAGGGAACTCCGTTCACCGTGAATTCCCCCCCGATCCTTTTGATCTCTGCGCCTCCACTCGCACAGGGTCTGCCACAATTGGGCTTGACTTCCCGAGAGCATCCCCCTTAAATCGCATGAGGCAAAGGGTGCGGGGTCGGTTGCAGCCGTCTGCGGCGGGTGGTGCGCAAGCAGGGAAATAGTGCATACGTTCTTAGAGACAGCGGCCCCGGTTCCCGAGTAGGGGGCAAGGAGGGGACATGACTTCTGCCATTGTGTTGGTGGTCATTTTGGGTGGACGGCTTTCTATGTCATTGGCCAGTACAACGGGCTGGTTGGGGCCCGCAACGAGGTGAAGAACGCCTGGAGTTCCATCGACGTGCAGCTCAAGCGCCGTCACGATCTGATTCCCAATCTTCTGGAAACGGTCAAGGGCTACGCTTCTTATGAGCGCGGGACGCTGGATGCGGTGGTCAAGGCACGTCAGCAGGCGGTCAGTTTCACCGGCAGCGTGGAAGAGCGCGCCAAAGTCGAGAATGTCCTGACCCAGAGCCTGCGGTCCCTCTTCGCCCTGGCGGAGGCCTATCCTGACCTCAAGGCCAACCAGAATTTCCTCTCCCTCCAGGAAGAATTGTCGGGCACCGAAAACAAGATCGGCTTTTCGCGCCAGTACTACAACGATGCGGCCATGCGCTTCAAGAATCGAGTGGAAATGTTTCCCAGCAACCTCATCGCCGGTATGTTCAACTTCCAGGCGGAGCCGTTCTTCCAGATGGAAGACGCGGGCGAGCGGGCGGTCCCGCAGGTGAAGTTCTGAGGCGCCTGGTCGGCAGACCGGTGACCTCGCTTGTCACCGGCAAAATACTGAGCGCCTGATCGAAAACATAAACTGTCAAGGGGTAATTCATGGGTGAAACGATTCGGAATATCGGCTGGTCTCTGATTTTTACCGTTGTCGGCGCCTTGATCGGGATGGTTCTCGTGATGGTCTCATCGCTTATTATCCCGTGGCTCCTCGATCGCCTGACACCCGCCATCGATGAACAAAAGGAAATCGTCCGGGGCAATCAGGCGGTGGCCGAATATTTCGGCAGGCTGGCGAGTGCGGCCATTATCGGGGTGAGCATCGTGGTTGCGGCGGCAGTACTGGGCGGAATCCTGGCAGCGCTCCATTGTGCTCACCCTTGCTCTGCCTGCCCCGTGGCAGCGGCGCGGGGAGGGGGAGATGCGGAGATCGGGAGAGGGTGAAGCATGGACAGCACTCACCACGTTCGTGAGCGGGATGGGTATCGGTTGGCTGTGGGGACAGTCATGAATTTATCGGAGGGAACGCAAGAATTCTCTTCTCCTGCTCGGGCCTCCGCACCACCTCGTCTTGCGACCGCCACAGCATCCCTTCAGCAGCTTCAGCCTGCTGGGCATGGCATGGCTGATGGTGCTCCTGCTCGCGGCGTTCTCTCCCGGCGACTCCTGGGCCCGCGGCGGCGGCGGGTGCCTGCGCGAAGGAACCCTCGTTCTGACCCCTGACGGACCGATCGCCATTGAGAGCCTCCATGAAGGCGACCTGGTCTGGGGGGTGAAGGATGAGACCCTGCAAACAGCGCGGGTGGCGGCTGTCACCAAGCTGCAGGTCGAAGCCTACGTGGAGATCAGCGCAGGGGAGGCAACCTCCTCATCACCCCGGATCATCCCGTGATGGTGAGCCCGGGGGAATTCCGGATCGCCAGGATGATCCGGCCGGGCGACCGGGTGATTGCGGCCAGGCGGCACCTTCAGGCGGAACCGGTGCGCTCCGTGCGCGAGGTCCCGGCTGACACGCCCGCCTATAATCTGCTGGTGAACCCTGGCGGCACCTTCATCCCGGGCAGGCATCGCGGTCCACAACAAGGGCTGCTTCCTGCCCGACAACCTCATCTTGCGGGCTGACGGCAGCGGAAGTGCCGATCAGCACGGTCCAGCCGGGTGATCACCTCCTGTCCTTCACCTCGGAAGGAAGCATCGTCCGGACCCAAGTCCGCAATGTCTTGCGCCTCGAGGTCAACGAGCACGTGGTCCTCACGACCGACCGGGAAACCCTGCGGGTTACGGCCGACCATCCATTCTTTGTTGGCGGAGGCACGTTCAAGACCCTGGAAGCCCTGCGCACCGGCGACACGATCATCGCCTGGGACGGGCAATCCCTGGCCCCCCAGCAGATCCTTGCCATGGAGACCATTCCGGGACGAACCCCGGTTTACAATCTGCAAACGGACTACCCGCATACCTTTTTTGTCGGTCACGTGGCTGTGCACAACAAAGGCGGAGGGGGCGGAGGAGGCTGTTTTCCCCCCGGCACGCCGATTGCCACTCCCTGCGGGGAAGTTCCCATCGAATCGCTGGCGCCCGGCGATGCAATCCTCTCCCTGACCGACCAGGGGCTCCTTGTGCCAACCGCCGTGCGCTCCCTCCTGGTTGCCCGCAATGAACTGCTTGAGGTTAAAACGCGGCGGGGCTCGCTCCAAGCAACCCCCGACCACCCAGTGGGCGGGGTGGGGGGTAACTTTCAGCCGCTTGGTGAACTGCATCGCGGCGACCGCATCCTCCGCTGGGCGAGCGGGCGGTTGACCAGCGACCGAGTACGCAGGGTTTCTCAGGGATTGAGCGAGGCCCTCGTCTTCAATCTTCAGGTGGATGCCCCGCACACCTTCCTCGCCTCCGGCATCGTGGTCCACAACAAGGGTGGAAGCTTCGGCGGTTCTCACTCCAGCAGCTCCAGCGGTGGTGGAGGATCCAGCGATGACCCCCTTCCAGGGGTGATCGTGATTCTGATCATCCTGACTGTCCTGGTGATCATGGTCATTCTGAAGCGAAGGGCGCGGCGCAGCAAGAGCGAGAACCTGGACTTCGTGTACAGCCCCTCGGTGGTGGCCCGAAAAGCCGACAGAACCGAAACGCTCCTTCAGTTCCTGAGCCGCCAGGACCCCTCGGTTGCTTCTGAGGCCCTGCGCAAGGTTGCCGAGTGCCACCTTCCGCAAGCTCCAGGAATGCTGGGAGAAGCGCGATTATGGCCCGATGGAGCCGCTCCTGATGGCTTCTCTCTTTGCCCAGCACACCGCCCAGACTCCGCGGGATGGTCGCGCAATCGCGAGATCAATCGCATCGAGAACCTGCAGGTGCAAAAGGTGGATCTGGTCAATGTGCGCTACACGGAGAAGCCCAATCAACGTGAATTCACGGCCCTGATCAGCGCTTCGGCACGCGACTACTACGTCGAGGAAGCCACGGGAAAGTTCATCCGAGGCGATAAAGCCGCCGCGCGGTTCCAGGAGTTCTGGACCTTTCAGCGCCTGGACCAGCGCTGGTTGCTGCGGGAAGTCGAGCAGGCCGGCGAATCGGACTATCTCAAAGATGAAAATTTCGCGAGATGCTGACCGACCAGAACCTTCAGGGAATCTACGCCAAAGCCGCCGGCAAAGAGGGCGAGGCCGGGCCGTGGCTGGAGAAGGGCGTGGAGGAAAAGGCCACGCGGATCGAGCGAATGCTGAACTTCCTGGCCCAGACCGACAAGCTCTGGGACCGGCAGCAGATGCAGGAGCGCGCAAGGCAGGTCTTCCTCCGGGTTTACCTGGCCCGCGAGTCAGGAGACCCCGGACAGACGCCGGCAGAAGATCTCTTTCCGGCCGCAGCCGACAGTCTCCGCGACCAGCTCCGGCAGTGGCAGCTGGATGACATCACGGTCGAATATCGCAATATCTGCGTGCGCAAGGTGGAGATCGTCCTGGTCCGGAATTTCGCCGAGCAATCCCGGGACGAATACACGGTGCGAGTCAGCGCGCATGCCCAAAAGATCGTTCGCAAGGGCGGCCTTAACCAGCATGAGGACCGGTATGTCACCCCCTTCGAAGACTACTGGACCTTCGGCCGCCTTGACGAGCAGTGGAAGCTTAAGGAATTGCTGCCCCCCGCGGAAGGCAAGAAACGCATCGCCGAAGAGAACGTGGACGAGGACAGCAGCACCGGTCAGCTCCAGTGGTACTACCGGCAGACCCGGGCGAATTGAGCGCTGCCCGATTGCCCGCGCCCCAGTTTGAAGCTGCCTGGACCAGCGTTGCAGCCGTGACGGGGCGCGTTACTTCTTCTTTCACTCGTTCTCCGCTGCGACCGGGGCCGACGGAGGATGAATGTAATCGAATGGCAATCGTGCGTTTTCTGCAACACCCGCTTGACAAGAAAATTCGCGCTGTGCTATCTACCTGCTTAAGTAGCCAAAATGGATGGATGGTTTTGGTGCTGGTTTCCGATGCGTTGTTACCCCTCGGAACCGGCGAAGCCGGCTGGAATCTGACGCACACAACAGGGTCCTGAAGGTGGTTGCCGACGTCATGCTAAGATGCCTGTTCTGGTGCCGGCGGGCTTGATTGAGCCTGCCCACCGAGGATCCTTGTCTTCAAAGATCAAGCGAGCCGTGGGTAAGGAGGGACTTCCCCTGGCTCGAGTCGCTTTCGTGAAAAGAGGCCATGGGGTTTTCTCCATGGTCTTTTTTTTATTGAATCGTCAGCAAAGGAGGCGTGATGGAACAGATTAAGGTTTTTCTGGACGAAAGCGAGATGCCCCGGCAATGGTACAACATTCTGGCCGACCTGCCCACGCCCATGAAACCGCCATTGCACCCGGGCACCGGAAAGCCGGTGTCACCGGAAGACCTGGCGCCGGTCTTCCCCATGAATCTCATCGAGCAGGAAGTATCCACCGATCGCTGGATCGACATCCCCGAGCCGGTCCTCGAGAAGTACTGCCTGTGGCGGCCGACGCCGTTGTGCCGGGCGAGAGCCTTCGAAAAACTGCTCGACGCTCCGGTAAAGATTTACTACAAGAACGAAGGCAACAGCCCACCCGGTTCTCACAAGCCGAACACGGCGGTGGCTCAGGCTTACTACAACAAGGTCTTCGGAATTAAGCGGCTGTCGACGGAAACCGGCGCCGGCCAATGGGGAAGCGCCCTGAGCATGGCCTGCCGGATGTTTGGCCTGGAATGCCGGGTCTTCATGGTGCGCGTGAGCTTCGAGCAAAAGCCTTACCGACGGCTGATGATGATGACCTGGGGGGCGGAATGCATCGCCAGCCCCAGCGAGGTGACCGGAGCCGGCAGAAACGTCCTGGCCGAATTTCCCGATTCGCCGGGAAGCCTTGGCATTGCCATCAGCGAAGCCATTGAAGACGCGGTCGGCAGTCCCAACGCCCGTTATTCGCTGGGGAGCGTCCTCAACCATGTGCTCCTCCATCAGACCATCATCGGCCTGGAAGCACACAAGCAGATGGAGAAGATCGGGATTTACCCGGATGTGGTCATGGGGTGTGCCGGAGGCGGCAGCAACTTTGCCGGCATCAGCCTGCCCTTCGTACGCGACAAGATTCATGGCAAGAACGTCTCCATTGTAGCCGCCGAACCCAGTTCATGTCCTACGTTGACGCGGGGTCCCTTCGCTTACGATTTTGGGGATCTGGCTATGACGACGCCGCTCCTGCCCATGCACACCCTGGGCCATGACTTCGTACCCGCACCCATTCATGCGGGAGGCCTCAGGTACCATGGCATGGCGCCGATTGTCAGTCATCTGGTCAAAGAGCAGCTTGTGGAAGCGAGGGCCTACCACCAGATTGAAACCTTCACCGCCGGTGTCAACTGGGCTCGTACCGAGGGCTTCATCCCCGCGCCGGAAACCAATCACGTCATTGCGGCGGTGGTCCAGGAAGCCATGCGGGCCAAAGAGGAAGGGAAGGAAAAAGTCATTTTGTTCAACTGGAGCGGCAACGGCGTGATCGACCTGCCGGCCTACGAGGCTTTTCTTTCGGGATCGCTTACCCCGTATGAGTTGCCCGAGGAAGAAATTCAGCGGGCCCTGAAGTCGATCGCCAACTTCCCCAAGCCCTGAGTCGGGCTTTAGGTTGAGACTTGTCACCGCGGAGAGTCAGAGGTCGCAGAGATGAAAACAAATTGAGGTTTCTTTGCGGCCTCAGCGCTCTCGACGGTAATGGTATTCAAGTATTTTCCTCTGAAATCCCCCCAACCCTCCGTTACCAAAGAAGGGCGAGGGGGATTTTCATCCGTTTCTTGTGACCTTTCGGGTCAAGGGGGTTGAAAGCATGCCGGCCATGGTCGACCACTTGGAAATCCGCTGTCCGAAGCTCGGCGGGCCGGTAACCTTCGCCTACTGCCGTCGAGAAGCAGGCACCATCCCTTGCCAGCGCACCATTTTTTGCTGGCAGCACATCTTTCCGGTGGAGGCCTTTCTCAAATCGAACCTGTCGGAAGACGACTGGGCGCGCTGGGCCAATCAGGGCCCGAAAGCGAAGATGACCACCCTGCTGGAATTGATCGAGGCCGCGAAGCTACGGCTGCAGGCCGGGGAATGAGGCCAGCCTCATTCCCCGTCGTCTGAATCGTTTTCAGAGATTGGATCCCGCCCGGAAACCGAGCACCATTTTCGTCGCCAAGTGCACAGAATTTTCATGAAGAGAAGGAGGGGACAGATGATGGTTGGATGGAAGGTGTGGCTGAGCATGGGCCTCGTGTTGCTGCTCGTATCCGTCACCTGGTCGGGATCGGGGACGATGAGTGTTCAGGTGCGGGACGGTCAGCTTCGCTCCACCCCCTCATTCCTGGGTGCGGTGGTCGGTTCGGTAAGCTACGGGGACCAGGTGGATGTCCAACAGCAGCAGGGCGATTGGATGCAAGTCAACACCAGGGGTCAGCAGGGTTGGCTTCACAGTTCCGCCCTGACGGCCAAGATGATCAGTATCGGGTCCGGAGGCAAGGATGCACCGATGAAGGCCTCGGGCAAGGAAGTGGCCCTGGCCGGCAAGGGGTTCAATGCCGAGGTCGAGGCTCAATACCGCAAAGGCCACCGGAATGCCAACTACGCTGCCGTAGACCAGATGGAAATCGTCACCCTTGCCCCGCGGGAAATGATGGCGTTCCTGGCCGGTGGTGATCTAAAACCGACTGCAGGAGGTGGCAAATGAAATCCCTATGGACCAGTTTGCTCATCTTTGCGGCTATTGTACTGAGTGCCTGCGAAACCATGCAGCCCATGGTGGATGTGGCCACGGCCGTAGGCGTGGCCAGCGGCAAGATCACGCAAAGCCAGGCCGATTCCCTCTCCCGAAGTGCAAAAGCCGTCGGCGAATCGACGGCGGAGATCACACCGGAACAGGAATATTATCTCGGGCGCGCGGTGGCCGCATCCCTTCTTTATCAGTATCCCCCATACAGCCGAGCGGAACTCAATCAGTACGTGAACGCGGTCGGCCAGACTCTGGCGCAGGCATCCAACCGTCCTCAGACTTTTGGCGGCTACCATTTCCAGGTGATCGATTCCATGGAAATCAACGCCTTCGCCGCTCCGGGCGGATTGATCCTGGTGACCCGCGGCATGCTGCGCTGCTGCAAGACGGAGGACGCCCTGGCTGCAGTTCTGGCCCACGAAATCGCCCACATACAAAATCAGGACGGCGTTCACGCGATCAAAACCAGCCGTCTGACCGCGGCCTTCACCATTATCGCTGCCGAGGGCGCGAAACAATACGGAGGCCAAAGCCTGAACCAGCTGACCGAGATCTTCCAGGAGTCTGTGGGGGACGTATTAGATACCCTGGTGGTCAGCGGCTACTCTCGTGACCAGGAGCGGCAGGCTGACGCAGCGGCCATTACCATGCTCAGGCAGGTGGGGTACAACCCCTACGCCATGGTGGAAATGCTCGACGTCATGAAGAGCAAGACCAAACCCGGCGGCGCCGGTTTTGGCAAGACGCACCCCGACGCACAGGAACGCATCGACGCAATTCGCTCACTGGCCGGCGCTCCCGGCAAGGTCTCGCCTCCGGCCGCGCGCCAGGCCCGATTCGAACGCGCTCTCGGGGCCGCCTGATTCCCGGGGCAGAGTCGCCTGAAATGGTCATCAAAAAGACCCAAAAGACCCTTCTGGGGATAGCCATAGGCTTCGCAGCCGCACTGCTGAGCTTATTCCTCTGGACGGTCGGGGCATTGGATCGATGGGAACTCGCCACATGGGCATGGCGCGTGGAACTGCTGGCCCGCCCGGGGCCGGAGACATCCAGGATAAAGCTAATCCTGCTCGATCAGGCCAGCCTCGACTGGGGGAAAACAACCAATGGCTGGTCCTGGCCCTGGCCTCGCCAGGTCTACGGCCCGATCATCGACTTTTGCCGCCGCGGCGGCGCGCGCGCCATCATCTTCGATGTGCTCTACACCGAGCCATCCGTTTACGGAGTCGCCGACGATGAACTGCTGGCCGCCGCCATGAAGCGGGCGTCGGCTTTTGTCCTCCCGCTTTCCCTCGGCGAGGAAGCCGGCGGCGCCACTTCCTGGCCATCAGACATCCCCTGCCGGCCCCTCCGCTTCGCCGACGCCGAACAAGGACCGGTCCGCCAGGCACTGCAACGCCTGACAGCACCGCACGGCACCTTTCCCATACCTGAAGTAGCCACCAGTGCCACGCTCCTGGCGAATATCATGGACGACCCCGACCGTGACGGCATCTTTCGGCGGGTCGATTTGTTCCGCGTGTTTGATGGACGAGCGATTCCTTCCCTGGGTCTGGCTGGCTATCTCGCCGGAGGTCCGCCAAACGGACCCGGCACCGAAGCCCTCGATTCCCTGTTAGAGAGCGCGCGGCTCGGGGGCGGATCGTTTGGCATCGGCGGACGACGCTTTCCACTGGATGTCAACCAGCGGGCCATTCTTCGCTACCGCGGCCCGTCGCAGACTCACGAAACCTACAGCGCCGCTGCGGTGATTCAGTCGGAGGTGCGTTCTCTGGAAGGAACCGGGCCTCCGCCCGTTATCTCCCCGGAGGTCTTCAAAGACAGCTATGTGCTTTTTGGATTCAGCGCCCAAGGGCTCATGGATCTGCGTCCCACCCCGCTGAGCCGGGTCTATCCGGGTGTGGAAATACATGCCACCGTATTGGACAACTTCCTCTCCGGCGATTTCCTGAGGGACGTTCCGCCGCCCTTTGTGGTTCTTGCCGTCATGGTGCTGGCCCTGCTCAGCGCGGTAACGGTCGTACGCAGCAGGAAACCCTGGCAGTCCGTAGTGGCCTTCGGCACCATCCTCCCGGTTCCGGCACTGTTGGGATTGGCGGCTTATGAAGCGGGGTTCTGGTGGCCGGTTGTGGTCCAGGAAGGAGCGGCGGCCCTTGCCATGGTCGGCGCCCTCGGGCTCAATTACGCCACCGAAGGTCGCCAGAAGGCCTTCTACCGGCATGCTTTCAGACATTACCTGAGCCCCGTGGTGATCGACCGCCTGCTGGAAGACCCGTCTCAGCTCAAACTGGGTGGGGAACGGCGGGAATTGAGCATTTTCTTCTCCGACCTCCAGGGCTTCTCATCCATTTCCGAACGTCTCGACCCACAGGATCTCACGGCTTTACTCAACGATTATCTTTCCGATATGACCGACATCATCCTGGAAGAAGAGGGCACGGTCGACAAGTACGAAGGGGATGCCATCATTGCCTTTTGGAATGCCCCCCTGGATCAGCCCGATCACGCGCTGCGCGCCTGCCGGGCCGCTTTGCGATGCCAACACAGACTGCAGGAGCGTAGCCGGGAATTTCTGGAGCGGGCGGGTTCTCCTGTCAGAATGCGCATCGGAATCAACACCGGCATAGTCGTGGTCGGCAATATGGGCTCTCGCCAGCGTTTTGATTACACGGTCTTGGGTGATGCCGCCAACCTGGCATCGCGTCTGGAAGGAGCCAACAAAGCATTCGGCACCGGCATCATGGTTGCCGAATCCACCTGGGTGCAGACCTCCGGTCAGCTGCGGGGAAGGGAACTCGGGTTGCTGAGAGTGGTAGGTCGCAAGGTCCCGGTGCGCGTGTTTGAGCCGCGGCATCCCGACGACCCTTTCCCGGATGACCAACTGCAGGCATTTCATCAGGGCCTGGCCTGCTGTTCCGAAAACCGCTGGGCCGAGGCGTTGGGGGTTTTTTCGGCATGGGCCGACGACCCGGTGGCCGAAGTTTATGCCAAACGTTGCCGAGAACTTCTGGATGATCCTGCTTCAACCTGGGACGGGGTTTGGAACCTCACTCAGAAGTGATTGCCTAAGAAAGAGGGGCGCTCCGTGCTGCCGTTCGACTGGGTGAGGATCGGTGACGTGGAAGGCAGAGTGATCGAAACCAACTGGCGCGAGACCCGCCTTCAGACCCACGGCGGTCATGTCTTGGTGGTTCCCAACAGCACAGTGGCCAACGCCACCATCCACAACATGAGCCGGCCGACCCCCCGGCGCCGCCACAGCCTGCCGGTCGGCGCCGGTTACGCGGACCCCTCCCGGCAGCGTGATCGAGGCCCTGATTCAGTCGACCCTGAGCGTTCCCGAAGTGCTCCGGGACCCGCTCCCGAACGCCCTGGTCACCGATTATAAGGACTTCGGAATCAATTACGTGCTGCGCTACTGGACGCATTCTTTCCACCGACGGCAGACCATAGACGGTGCCGTGGCGCGCATTGTCTGGTATCAGTTCAAGCGGCGAGGGATCCAAATGCCCTGCTCCATGAACGATAAGCTCCTGGAAGACTTCCTCACCGCCGTCTCCTCCCCGCGTCAAGCGGCTTCCGAAGACGGAGAAACCGCACGTCGCATCGGCAACCTCAAGAACAGCGATTTCTGTACCCAGATCCTGGTCGATACCGAAGGCAAGCCTCTCCTCCAGGACGAGGACCTCCGTCAGGTGGCAGGTAAAATGCGGCGCCTTCGCTACACCTCAGGGGAAACCCTCTTTGCTCAGGGTGACCCGGGGAACAGCTGTTATGTGGTGGTCAGCGGCCGGCTTCACGGGTACATGGATTACGAAGACGCGACCCGGGCGGTAGAGTTCGAGACAGGACCCGGCGCTCTGGTGGGAGAGATGAGTCTCATGACCGGACTGCCTCGTACGGCGACGGTTTCGGTCCGGGAAGAGGTGGAATTGCTGGAGATTCCGGAGGACGCCTTTGCCTCCCTGCTCGGTCTTCATCCCGAAATCCCCGTCGTCCTGTCGCAATTGGCGGCCGACCGGGCAGCCAGGAATGCCGCCGCCCTGGAACAGTTGAAAAACATAACCTCGGAAGATTTGGCTCAGACCCTGGGGCAGGAGAATATTCTAAAGCGCTTCCTGCGGATCATCGGATACCGGGGGAACGCAGGGTAGCGGCGGGGGCGCCGGCCGTCTCCTCAAGAGGCTTGGCTCGAATGGCCACGACGGTGATGTCGTCAAACAGGACAGAAAGGGGGAGTAGAAGGATACGTCGAAGGCGTGCGAAAAGTTTTTTCATCTCGTCCGGAGGGACTGAGGCGAACAGAGGAATCTGGATATCATCGGGGATAGTCACAAATCATCCTGTTCCTTGGCCGGAAGCGAAGTTCAAAGGCCGGCTTTTTTGTCAGGAGGCAACCCGTTGGAAGCGAAGGTTTCCGGCGTCGGGCAGCGAAATGGAGATGGCGCCGTCCGTGCCGATGCGTCCCCGAATCACGCCACCGACCTTCAGATGCAGCCAGACCTCTTCACCTCGGTTCTCCCAGGTAAGGGAGACTTCATCCGCACCCATTTTCCACGAACCTTTGCCGTCGCTTTTGAGTTCAAGCTGGACAGCCTGACCCCCACTGCCCGGGTCGACCGCTCGGTACTTTCCTGCCGGGTCCCGAACCGGTTGGCAGGACAGGGTACAGAGGAGCAAAAGCAGAAACAAGGCTACGCTCTGGTGGCGCATGGCTATTCGTCCTTGATGTTGATCTGGAACTTCCGTTCCAGCTGTAGCGTTGAATCGAAGAGGAAGACATGAACGGCCATGGCGAGCCAGACGAGATCTCGCACCAGGGTGGTCCAGGTCATCTGCTCCTCGAGGCTATGAAAACAGCCGCAGCCGATCGGGATACCCCGCATCAGGCTGAGGAAAATGGCCGTGATAAAGACGCCCAGCATGCCCGTGATCATGAGCACCGCAGCCTTGGATCTCACTCCGAAGATCAGGAGGGTCCCGCAGATGAGCTCGGTCCACGGCATGGCTATGGCGAGCAGATTGACCGCCCAGTAGGGCACGATTTGATAGGAGGCGATGTTTTCCGCGAATTCGGCCGTGTAGCTGATCTTGTACATGCTGGCATAGATAAAGATTCCGCCGAGGTAGAAGCGGAAGGCCAGGGCCAGATAGGGGTGGGTCAGAAATCTTGTGATGACGTTCCAAAAGGCCATCATTGCACCGGATACCCGTGGGCCTCCCAAGCGCTCAGCCCGCCCGAGAGGACCACCACATGGTCATGGTCGCGCTGTTTGAGGCGGAAAGCCAGTTCCTCGTCATAGCGCCGGCTGATGTTGCTGCCGTAGACGATTAACGGCGTCTCAGGGTCAAGATTATTGAGCTTCATCAGGTGCATGATGTCAAACAGGGCAAGCGGAACATTCACCGCGTCCGTGATGTGCTTTTGGTCGTACAATTCCTTGGGCCTCGCATCCACCAGGACAGCCTTCGCCTCGTCGATCATCCTCCTGGCTTCCCGGGGACTCACCGAAGCCGACGGGGGCCTCAGAGCCGACTCCTGCACCAGGGGAACCCCCTGGGGATTGGCAAAGTTGAAAAGCACTCCGACGGACACCGCCAGCAGGACGATCATCACAAAATCGAGGGCGCGCGCGCGACCGACCCGCTCGGCTTCTTTCTGAATGATCGAGCGGATATGAAGCCTCGCTTTTTCGAGGAGGGTAATGGTATTCCTTGCTTCCGTGAGCTCTTGGATAGTCTGTCTGAGCTCTTCATTGCGGGCGGTCAGGTCTTCGTTCAGGGCCTGTATCGTTTGAAAGGCCCGGGCATTCTTGAGAAAGACCATGAAGCTGGTGGTCTGAGTAACCAGGAGGTCCCCTTCCTCGGATGACAAGGGATCACCCTTGATGGTTGGGCCGAGGGCAACCAGTCCCATGAATGACTGGTCGATGAGAAAGAACAGCCCGAGGGCGGCATCAATGTTGATTCCCGCTTCCGCGAAGAAGCCGGGATCGGCCGTACGGTTCACGCTCATCGGTTCGAGAGACTTGTTCGGCAAGGTGTCAAAAGCCCTGAAGAGCAGCTTTTCGCAGGCCTTGCCGTCCAGCGTCGGGCTGCTCTCGAGGCCGCGGGCGACAACCTTCGGTACTCGGGTTTCCCGGTCGAAAACCAGCACAAACCCCTGCCTTACCCCAAGCGACCCCATGACGGTCATGATGAACGCCTGGAGGAGGCCGTCCATGTCGAACCTCGGGCTGAGCTCGAAGTTCAGGTCGGAGAGGCTTTTGAGATGAAAAATTCGCCGGTCCAGCTCCTCCCGGGTCTTTCTGGCCTGTTCCAGGGCGTTCTGAAGGTCGGGAAGACTCTCACCCATGGATTATTTCACCAACTCTTGGATCACCTGATAGAAGGCGTCCACATCTTCGATGACGCCGAGATGCGCATAGAGGACCTTGCCGTCCTTGCCCACAAGCATGGTGAACGGTGTTCGGGGCTCACCCAGGAGCTTGTGGACGGCAAATGACGCGTCGGGCACGATGGGAAAATCGTAAGATCCGTTTTTCCTCAACTGGTCCACCTCCATTGGGGTCGCCCCGATGGCCACGCCGAGCATTTTCACCTTGTCACCAAGGTTTCTCTTATTGATTCGTGCGAAGAGTCTGCTGAAAAGAGGCGCCTGTTGATAACACAACGGACAGTAGGCCCCCAGGATCTCGACCAGGAGGACCTGACACCGCACGTCCTTGAGCTCAAACCCGGGGCCGGTCACCCCGAGATATTTCAGGTCGTCCTCGGAAGTCGGGGCGGGCAGTTGGAAGACCGGCAGGGCACCGCCTTTTTGGGGAAGGCCCGCGCCCCGCGCCGTGTCCGGCGAGCAGATCAAGCAAAGTGTCATAATAAGGCCGAAAAAAGCCGCGCCGCGCATTCTGACCGGCAAGTTCATCCTGTCTCCTCTCCATCTTCGATCTCCACCAGCTCGGTGATGCCCACAATGTGGAAAACCTTCCTGAAGTGCTCCGGCAATCCGGCGATGACCACGCGATGGCCTCTCCTGCCTGCGTCCAGAAGAATTTGCGTTAAAATGGAAATTCCGGCTCCGTTGACCGAAGCATTCTGGTCGAAGTGGAGCACAATTTTTTCCCTGTTCAAGGTGAAGGCTTGCTGGAAACCATCCAGCAGCCGGGGTTCGGAGCTGGCAGTCAGGCTTCCTCGAAAAGCTATGACTGCGGTCCGCTCCTGAGCCTCGACGGATACCTGGTCCTCTCTGTTCCTCACCAGCTCGATCCGCTCCTGCGCCCTCCTCAGGGCGTGCTCCAGGGCCTGGCGCTGAATGGGCTTGTTGATGAAGTCGGTGGCGCCCAGGTCGAGGGCTTGAATGGCCAGGTCCATGTCACCGTGGCCGGTGATGACGATGACCTCGGTGTTCGCGTCAATCTCCTTGATCCGTCTGAGCACTTCAATACCGTCCATTCCCGGCATTTTGACATCGGTAATAACTATCGGAGGCTTTTCCCTTTCGAAGACCGCAACACCCTCCCCCCCGTTTTCCGCCGTGAGCACCGAGTAGCCTTCGGCGTTCAAGAGCAGGCGAAACATGGTCAACGTAGGCTTCTCATCGTCGATAACCAGAATGGTGTTCATACACTCTCCGTTCTAAGGTCAAAACTCAAACGGCCACAGGAAAACTCAGGATGAAGGTGGTTCCTTCCCCTTCCCGGCTCTGCACCTGGATGTCGCCGCCGTAGTCTTTCACGATGCCATAGGTAATGGCAAGCCCCAGTCCCATGTCATGACTCGTCTCCTTGGTGCTGAAGAAGGGTTCGAAGATTTTGTCCCGCACCGCCTCGGGAATACCCGCACCGTTGTCCCGGACTTCGAGGACAATGCGGCCATTGCTTTCATAAGAGCGAATCACGATGAGTCCGCCCTCTCTGACGGGCCGCAGGTCATTCTTCTCGTTGATGGCGTCCCGGGCATTGGCCACCAGGTTGAATAAAACCTGCTGAAGGCGGTTGTTGTGGGCGAGGATGGGCGAGAGGCCAGGGGTGAGGTTTAATTCGATGTTGATGTCATCGAGCTCGAACTGCTTCCTCACGATGGAGTGGACCCCCTTCACCGGCCTGTTGATATCCACCTTCTCCTTGACAAGGTCCGCCTTTCTGCCGAAGGCCCTGAGCGTATCGATGATCTCAGCCGCCCGGTCCACCTGGGTGCTGATTTCGGATACCACTTCATGGAGCTGATCCTTGGGGATCTCCCGGTCCTTCTCGACCATCATGGCCAGGAACTCACTGCCCATCTTGATGGCATTGAGGGGTTGGTTGATCTCATGGGCGATCCCTGCGGACATCTCGCCGAGGGACTTCATCTTGCTCGCCTGGATCAACTGGGCGTCCTTTTCCATCATCTCCGTGATGTCCGTTGCCGCGATGATAATGGCCGGTTTTCCCTTGTACGTGGTGTGGCAGGCATGTTGGTTCACGAAGAACGGTTTGTCGCCCTTCCTCTGGTGCAGCACTTTCTGAAAGTAGACGCAACCCTGCCCGTCGCTGCTCTTGGCAAGGGCTTCCGTGGTCTTTCCGCCCAGCTCCGGTTCGAGCTCCAGGAACGATTTGCCGACAAACTCCTCCTTAGCGAAGCCGTAAAGTTCCAGGGCGCGCGGATTAACATCGAAGATTTCAAAATTGGTGGAGTCCACGACGAACACGGGGTCGGGGCCGTTGTCGAAGAGGGATCGGTACTTGGCTTCGGACTCGTGAAGGCGCCTGCGGTAGAGCTTGATGCTCCACAGCATGTTATGGAACGAATCGGCAAGCTGGACCACTTCATCGCCCGTTCGTTTCCGATACAGGACGCAGCGCTCGCAGGACCTCGGGGTTGTTCGGCGGACCGGAGGCATCCTCCGCGGCAGGGGAGAATTCGTCGAAGCGCCAGCAGGTGAGGTCCGTGTTCGCGTAGGCCGGACAATCGTAGGGGTCCACGCCTTCGGGGACCGTACCGAGGTCGACATTGACGTCGAAGTTCCCGCGGCTCAACTCGTCCGAAATCCTGGTGAGCCTGGAGATGGGCTTGGTGATGTACCGGGCCAGGATGTGGGATACGATAAAGAAGATTACGATGACGAGGGACAGAAAGCCGAGGAAAGTGGTTCTCAGGGTAGAAACCAGTTGATCGACGTGGCCTTTGTTGAGGCCCACGTGAACCACGCCGATCCGGTAGATTCCCTCCTTGACGGGTATGGCGATGTCGTAAGCCGCCTGATCGGCGATGCTGATCAGCTGGACGCTCTGGGCCTGCTCGAGCGCCGGCGGTGCGACCAGCCTCAGTTCGGGCGGGAAAGGACGGGTGAAGGTATGGCTGATCACCTCGTTGTCCTGGTCCACAACGAAAACATAGGCGATGAGGTGCTTGCGTTCCTTGAGCTGGTATTCGTCGAAAATGAGAGTCAGAAGTCGCGTGTAGTTCCGGTCCAGGATGAAGCCGCTTCCACGCTCCGCTATGGTTCGGGCGATGGCGATGCCGCGGAGTTCCAGTTCCGAAATGAGGCTGGAAACAAGGATCCATCTCGCCAGAAAAGCAATGGCCAGACTGATGATCAGAAGCACCCCCAGGATGGAAAAGAAAATCTTGTTCTCGAGGCTGATGCCGCTCAACGGCTTCAAGGTCTTAATTCTCATTCGATGTCGCGCTCTTTCCCTGAGGGGTCCTTTCGAGCTGATCCCTGATCACCGTCCAGTCCTTCATCAGAACGAAGCTCCCGTTCACCAGCCGGGTAAAGTAGACCTGATCCAGCCCCTTGTGGTCATTGGGGCCGAAAGAGAGAGTAGTGTAAGGCAGCAGGGGAAAATCGCGTATGGACTCGATGGCTTCGATAAATCCTTCGCGGGTCAGGTCCCTTCCTGCTCGGTCAAGCCCTTCCACCAGCACCCTGGCGTTGATGTAGCCTTCGAGTCCCACGAAATTCGGCTTGTCCTCCGGGAAATAGCGATGGAGCAGGGTAATGTACTCGGAAGCACTGCCCAGCAGTTCCGGAGATTCCGGCCCATCAACGGGGGGAACGACCTGAGACATGATGACGGTGATGTCTCCGAGCGACTCGAGCCTTCGGGCCAATTCCTCAGCACCGACAAAGGAGACGGTGTAAAAGACCGGGTTGAATCCCTGGGACCTGGCCAACCGGATGAACTTGGCACACGGCTCGTAAGTGCCGATCATCACCACGGCTTCGGCCCGGGACGCCATGATCTTGCTCAGCCCTTCCTCAACGTCCAGGGTCCCGCGGATGTAGGAGCCCCTTGCTACAGGGGCGAGCCCGTATTGCTTCAGCGCGAGTTCCATTCCGGTAAGCCCGTCGAAACCGAAGGCATCGTACTGGTAGAAAACGGCGATCTTTTCGATCTGGAGGTCTTCCACCAGGTGGCCGATGGCCGCTTCGGTCTCCTGGTAATAGGATGGGCGCACGTTGATCACATAATGATTGAGAGGCTCCCGCAGAGCGTTGGCGCCGCTGAACATGCCAAGCAGAGGGATCTTGGCATCCTCCACCAGGGGCAGAATTTTAACCGTCGTGGGGGTGCCCACATAAGAAAAGAGAGCGAAAACCTGGTCTTCGACAATGAGACGCTGGGTGTTGGCCAGGCATTTGGGGGGATCGTAGCTGTCGTCGTAGGAGATGACTCGGATGGTGCGTCCATGAACACCCCCCATTTCATTGATGTGCTTGATGTAGCACGTGTAGCCCCTGAGCGTCTGAATACCGAGGTAGCTGGCATGGCCCTGCAAAGCCAGGGAGGACCCGAGCACGATCTCGGTGTCGGTGACCCCCGGGGTGCTCCGACCCGGCGCATCGGAGACGGGGGAGCGCTGGCAGGCCAAAAGTGCACAAAGGATGACCAGAACTTCACTCAAAAGGAAGACCGCCCGCCTCCTGTGCCCTCGCACCCCCTTATTTGCAGCATCCTTCGGTGCACACGGGACGCCCGCACCCGTAGTCTTGCCGGCAAGCATGAAGCACATCGAGTTGCAAGAAAGATCCGCAATGGCAGATCTGAATTCCTTCATTTTCTCTTACTTCGCGTGACCATTGACGCAGCATATCGAGGCAAAATAAAAGCTGAGGATCCATAATTGGGGAACTTTCCTGAGGCGAAACCGAGATACGAGCACAATAATAAGATGGTAAAGGAGATTAAAGAGCTTCCATTTATTCGTTACACAACATTTCTTAAATACTCAAATAGTGATGAGAATTCAAGGTTTGTTGCCCCGAAAGGAAACCAATATGAATAAGTCTTCATCCTTTGACGAATTCTCCACGCACAATTGTGCGAGAGCCATTTGACAGGATCGGGCGACTGGTGTATCTATAGGACACGCTACCGGCTCTCCTCGTATGCCAGAGGGGGCAGGAGGTTAATGTTTACTTGTGACCCGTTGGGTCATGAAGATTAATAAGTTGGCGCAGCAGTCTTGCTGCGGAAGTCACGCCGCTTGGATCCCGGGATTGCGGACTGAGACGGAAAGGCTTCTTGTATGAAAAGGGGAAAGCTCCCGCGTGCCCTCTGAACCTTGTCGGAAGGGCACAGCTATGAAGATTTTCCGCGTTTCCCCTGGCTTAGCCTCTCCCCCGGTCCATCCTCTCCCCGGCCTTCGGCGGCCGTTCGGCTCGTTAAACTCAAGGTGCGTTCACTCTGAATCCGTTGAGGAGAGGGACTATGTCATCCGTTCGGTTAGTTGAACGTGGGGAAGTGGCAAGGGACGATGTCCAGAAACATCTGGCGGCGATCTTTCATGAAAACCGACTGTTGCTGCGGAAACTCAAAGATAGCGACTTGACGGATTTCATTCAGAATCTCGAAACTGCCCGAGGCATTTTCTTTTGCGCCCAGGGAAGGGCCGGCTACATCCTCCGCTGTTTCTGTATGCGTCTTATGCACTTGGGCTTCCCGGTCCACTTTTGCGGTGATACCACCACGCCGGCCATGGGTCAGGGAGACTTGCTCGTCGTTTTGAGCGGTTCCGGGGAAACCGCATGGACCCTCGAGGCCGCGAGGAGCGCCCGCAGCCACCATGCCCAAACCTACGGCATCCTCGGTAAGGCGGATTCCGGCATCGGCCGCCTGGTGGATCGGAGCATCATCCTGCCGGGAACGACGAAATTGCGCCGCAACGGTGAGCCGCCTTCCCAGCAGATGTCCGGCTCCCTCTTCGAACAAGCGGCTTTCTTCTTCTTCGAAGCCGTCGTCCTGGAACTGTCCCGGGAAAGGGCGGAAACCGGAGAAGACCTCCTGGCCAGACACGCCGTAATCGAGTGATTCCCGAGGATATTTCCGGGCGGGACCGCAGCCAGGCATGAAAACGTTGCCTGTCTTCGGGTTTGGCCCTTTTCCGACCAATGCTCACTGACTACTGATCACTTTTTTTCTAACCGTCATGACCCGGAGGGTCACAACAAAGCATGAAATCTCCCATGCCCCATGTGCATCAAGCCAACCTCTCCTCCCATTCATAAAGGGGGGTTGGGGGGATTTCAGATAAAGGAGAAAACATGAAAGGGATTTTGCAGTTGGCCCTGGATTTCGTCGATCTGAGCCGCGCCGTGAAAAGCGCTGAGGCCGGAGTGAGAGGCGGCGTCGACTGGCTTGAAGTCGGAACCCCTCTGATCAAGAGTGAAGGACTCCAGGCGGTCAGGGAGTTGCGGCGGTTGTTTCCGGAAACCACCCTGGTGGCGGACATGAAAATCATGGATACCGGCCGCGTCGAGGTCGAAACGGCGGCCAAGGCCGGTGCCAACATCGTGGATGTGCTCGGTGCCGCGAGCGACGCCACCATCCGGGAGTGCATCCTGGCCGGGAAGAACTATGGCGCCAAAATCGTGGTGGACATGATCGCCGTCAAGGATGTGCTCTCCCGGGCCAGGACCGTTGAGGACTTCGGCGCCGACTACGTGAGCGTCCATTGCGCCGTGGATGAACAGATGGAAGGAAAAGATCCCTTTGAGACCCTGCGCCAGGTCAGCCAGGCCTTGAGCATCCCGGTGGCGGTGGCCGGAGGCGTCAATTCGGAGACTGCGGCCAGGGCGCTGGAGGCGGGTGCATCCATTGTCATCGTGGGGGGCGCCATCACCAAAGCGCTCGATCCCGAACAGGCGGCGCGGGCCATCCGCCAGGGCATGGACACGGGAACTTCCGTCAGCACCACTCTTTTCAAACGAAAAGGAGAAGCGGAAATCCGCGAAATCCTCCAAATGGTGTCGGCGGCCAACCTCTCCGATGCCCTCCACCGCGGGGGCGTGCTTCAGGGCATCCGGCCCCTGTTCCGGGGAATGCGCATGGTCGGGCGCGCCGTTACCGTAAGGACCTATCCCGGCGACTGGGCCAAACCGGTCCGAGCCATCGACGTGGCGGAACCCGGCGACGTCCTGGTCATCGACAGCGGGGGTGTGGGTCCCGCCATCTGGGGAGAACTGGCAACCCATTCCGCCATCCAGAGGAACCTGGCCGGGGTGGTCATCGACGGCGCCATTCGCGACAGCGACGACATCGTCGCCCTCAAATTCCCGGCCTTCAGTCGCCTGGTGATGCCCAACGCCGGTGAACCGAAAGGCTTCGGGGAAATCGGCGTACCGGTAACCGTCGGTAATGTGCGGGTCGAACCCGGCGACTGGATACTCGGCGACGGCGACGGGGTGGTGGTCTTGCCGCGCGCCATTGCCGTAGAGTACGCCAATCGAAGCATGGATGTACTGGAGAGGGAAAACCGCATCCGCGAGGAGATCAAGGCGGGAAGCACGTTGAGCAAGGTAACCGAACTCCTGCGCTGGGAAAAGAAATAGCCGGACTCCCCGAACTGCCCGGCGGAAGGCGCGAGTCCTGGCAACAACAGGAAACATCAGGAGTCATACCCGGCTGTTGTCGACCGGGTCGAGCGCAAAAAGATCCGCAATCCTCGCCCACACACCGAATAACAAACTCAAGGGAGGGCGGGTTTTCCAACCCGCCCCCGCTTTCAATCCACCCCCCCCCGCGGGGGCCGACATATGCCGGTTAGACGCTGCAAATCGGTGATGTGGGCAAGCGGTTCGTTTATCATGGTCTGGCGCCTCCTCCCCCCAACAGCCTATTGATACCGGCAACTTCTTTATATTTCAGTGACAAAGCGAAGAGGGTGTGAATCTTTATGGCTTATTGTGTAGACTCCAATCCATGAACGCGAAATCTTGAAAAGCCTGGATTCCAGCTTCCGCCGGAATGACGAGGAGATGCCTCGGATTACTTTCATTGTTCGCTGCGACCCTCGGTCATGGCAGTTCGCCGGAATGACGGAAAGAGCGTCTGTGTCACCATTACGGAAAGTGTATCTCTGTCACGATTCAGTTATCCTTCTGATATTCATGGCAGGATATTACACAACGGTTCGTGGCGGAAGCGGAAAATTGGCCGACTCCACAGTCAGTTAAGTGCTCCACAACCTTTTTTTGCCATCGATTGATCCTGTGCTTGACGCTTTCCCGCAAAAACTCCATTATTCCTTCCCGTTATTCCATGATTATTGATTACCGTGAAAATCCCCCCTGCCCCTCTTTACGAGGGCGGTTGGAGGGGTAGTGGGTATGTTCTTTTGGATCCAGCAGATCTCCCAGCCACAGGATGTCCTTTGATGTTGAATAACGGCAAGACCTTTTGTCTGATACTGTGCACGATACTGACCCTCGCTTTCGCCCTGCTCGGGATCGGGCATGCGGCCGACAATAAAGAGGCGGTCGCGAATAAATCCGGTGGCGGGATGTCTCTGGGGCAGGCCGTCGTGCTGGGTTTGGTGGAAGGCCTGACCGAGTACCTGCCGGTGAGTTCTACGGGGCATCTGCTCCTGGCCGAACATGCCATGGGCATGGACGGCGCCGGTTCAAATGCGCCAGGGGAGAGGACCGACGCCAAGGACGCGGCGGACGCCTATGCGATCTGCATCCAGGCCGGAGCGATCATTGCCGTACTGTGGCTCTATTTTCCCCGGGTCGGACGAATGCTGCGGGGGCTTCTGGGTAAGGATCGCGAGGGCTTCCGGATGCTTCTCAATCTTGTGGTCGCATTCTTGCCGGCAGCGGTAATCGGCCTGCTCTTCGGGCGCTTGATCAAGGCCTACCTGTTCGGGACTTGGCCGGTGGTCGCGGCATTGTTTGCAGGCGGCCTGGCAATCTTTGCGCTGGAGAGATGGCGGCAAGCTCGCGCCGGCGACGCGCACAAAGGGGTTTGCCCCTGGATCAGATGAAGTGGAACCTGGCCTTGATGATCGGGTTTGCCCAGTGTCTTGCCATGTGGCCGGGAGTGAGCCGAAGCCTGGCGACGATCGCCGGCGGACTGCTCGCAGGTTTGTCCATGCCGGCAGCGGTGGAATTCAGTTTTCTGCTGGGCATGGTGACCCTTAGTGCAGCCACCGCGCATGATGCCCTTAAATACGGCACGATCATGCTGCAGAGCTTCGACTGGGTGTCGATTGCCGTCGGACTGGCGGTGGCATTTATCAGTGCGGTGCTGTCGGTCAAGTGGCTGGTGGCTTACCTCAATCGGCACAGCCTGGTCATTTTTGGGTATTATCGCATCGTGCTGGCGCTCGTGGTTGCAGCCTTGATCCTGACGAAAGTGCTTTGATGAGCCCTTGTTCCGGGCACCATAACCCGAGGGGTCACAACGCAGCATGCTAATCCCCTGCCCCCCTCTTGCGGGTCATCTCGGCAGGACCAAGGGGGAAATTCCGGTGATGCAGCAAGCCACATTCAGAGGAGCAACGATGAACCCGGAAGAACCTTTCGATCTTGAAGCAGCTCTGACTTACATGGATGGCGACCGGGCCCTTTTTCAAGAACTGGTGAACGTATTTGTGGAAGAGTCAGAGAAGCAAATCACGGACATTCTCATGGGCATAGTGAGCGGCGACGTAAAAATGGTGGAACGGACAGCCCACAGCATCAAAGGCTCGGCGAGCGCCTTCGCCGCCAAAAGGACGGCTGAAGCCGCCTGCCAGTTGGAGATCCTGGGAAGAGAGGGAAAATTCGCCGAACTTCCAAATGCGGCTCTGGTTCTGGAGGACCAACTGAAGCTTCTCAAGGCTGCGCTCGTCAAAGCTGCCGAATAAGGATGAGTTGAGACACCTTTGGTATCGATCAACGGTGGAAACGGTTTATGAGTCATGACGGTCATTGTCCCAGGTCATTCTTTCAATGCCTCACGGATCAGGCGATCGCGGAAAAGGGCAACAAACCGTTCCAGGTCCTCTTCCCAGTGGTGCATACCGTTTATACCCGCCGCCTTGAGGCGTTGATTCTCAAGAATGGAGTTCCCGGGCCTGGCGGCGCGGGTCGGGTACTGGTCGCTCGAACAGGGGCTTACTTTATGGGCCACTCCCATCCGCTTCAGAAAAGCAGCAGCAACTTCATACCAGGAGCTGTACCCTTCCGCGGTGGCGTGATAGAGACCATGACCATCGAGCTCGATCAGTCGTTCGATTTGCCGGGCAAGCCGAAAAGACCAGGTAAGCGACCCGAACTGATCGTTTACGACCTTTAGCTCTCTCCCGGGGTCTTTCAAGGCCAGCCTCAGGATCGTTTTCGGAAAGTTGCGGCCCGCAATGCCGTAAAGCCATGCCGTCCGGACGATCAGCCAGCGCTCGGTCAACTCCCGGACAATCCGCTCGCCTTCCAGTTTGGTCTGACCGTAGTAGGAAACCGGGGCCGGTTCATCGTCTTCCACATAAGGTTTCGGGACCTCTCTCATGCCGTCGAAAACGTAGTCCGTGGAGATGTGGATCAGCTTGCCCCCGTACCTTTGGATACTCCGAGCAAGGTTCCCCGGGCCGGTCACGTTGACTGCGAAAGCCCGCCCCCGCTGCACTTCGCAGTCGTCCACCCGAGTGTAAGCGGCACAGTTGAGGACGACGTCGGGTCTGAAACCCGCCACCAGTCGGTCAACGGCCGCCGAGTCGGTAATGTCCGCTTCCGACCGCCCTGCCGCCAGAACTTCATGACTCTCCCCCAGGACCTCAACAGCGTCGGTCCCCAGCTGACCCTTGCCCCCGGTGACGAGGATCTTCACAAGGTCCTAACCTCTTTTCCTGAAATGTCTTTTCATAAGGTCGCCTCACCCACCCGGAAGGCGTCAAGCTTCCCGGCCAGGGCATCGTCATCGGCCGCATGCCCAGTTATCCAAATCAGCATAAGCCAGGAACCGGGCCTCAAGCCGACGCCCATTGGCTTCAGCCGAAACCCGAAGATCATCTTGACCACGCACACCCGGTTTCCCGGTTTGCGAAACGCGCTCGTTCTCATCCCCCATCCCCGAAACCCGGAAGTTGATCGACCGGCATGTCCTTCAGCAGCGGGTAGGTCCTGTCTTTTTCCGAAAGCAAGGGGGCCGGGATCGGCCAGGCAATATTCAGAGCGGGATCATGCCAGCAGATCCCGCGCTCGGCCTCGGGAGCGTAGTAGTCGGTGCATTTGTACAGAACGACGGCTGATTCGCTCAGGGCGCAAAACCCGTGGGCAAAGCCTTCCGGAATGTAAATCTGGCGATAGTCCCGGGACGAGAGAACGAGCGCCGCATGGCTGCCGAAGGTGGGAGAACCGTAGCGGATGTCAACCACTACGTCGAATATAGTCCCCTGAATGACCCCAACCAGCTTCCCCTGCGGGCGGCCCAACTGGTAATGCAAGCCTCTCACCACCCCCTTCGTGGAATAGGAGACATTGTCCTGCACAAATCGGTTGGGGATACCGTGCTCCAGGTATCGCTCAGCCTGATAGATTTCCAGAAAATGGCCCCTGTCATCTGCAAAAACCCGAGGCTCCAGGACAATCAAATCGAGCTTTTCCGTGCGGCTTACCTTCATTCTGTTCCCTTTTCCGAATGCTTCCCCATGACAGGCAGGCCGAAAGCCTGCTCCCGGAACATGCCCTCGCCACAGCTGGGGGACCGACTTTCCCGCCTGCCGGACTTCAACCTATCCTCCATAGTGATCCCGAATCCAATCACGATAGGCCCCGGTCTGAACGGATTCGACCCATGCCGGATGATCCAGATACCACTGCACCGTTTTCCTGAAGCCCGACTCGAAGGTCTCCGCAGGCCGCCAGGCAAGCTCCCGCTCGGCTTTGGAGGAATCGACGGCGTAACGGCGATCGTGGCCGGCGCGATCCTTGACGAAGGTAATGAGAGAGGCATGGGGGGCATGGGGCGACGCCGGAAAAAGCTCGTCCAAAATCGAACAGACGGCTCTCACGACCTCAAGGTTCGTCTTTTCGCAATTCCCGCCGATATTGTAAACTTCCCCCGGGCGGCCTCGTTCGACGGCAAGGCGCAAGGCTTCGCAGTGGTCCTCGACATAGAGCCAATCCCTGATATTTTTACCGTCGCCGTAAATGGGCAGCGGCTTGCCGCTCAGTCCATTCAAAATCACGAGAGGGATCAGTTTTTCCGGGAACTGCCTCGGACCATAATTATTGGAGCAGTTTGTGGTCAGCACCGGCAGGCCGTAGGTGTGAAAGTAGGCCCTTGCCAGATGATCGCTGGCTGCCTTTGAGGCCGAATAGGGGCTGTTGGGGGCATACGGGGTCGCCTCGTGAAAGCGTGCCTCCTCCGGCTGCAAGGAGCCGTAGACCTCATCGGTTGACACGTGCAGCAGGCGAAAGGCCTCTTTCTCAACCCCGGCAAGCCCTTCCCAATAGCGACGGACCTCTTCCAGGAGGCGGAAAGTGCCAATCACGTTGGTCTGAACGAAATCCTCGGGTCCGACGATGGAACGGTCAACGTGCGATTCGGCGGCGAAATTGAGCACGGCCGACGGTCTGTGATCGCTCAGGAGCTGCCGAACCAGGGTACTGTCCCCAATGTCCCCGCGGACAAACAGATGCAAAGGATCATCGCTGAGGGCTTCCAAATTGAGAGGATTGCCCGCATAGGTCAGGAGATCGAGGTTGACCACTCTGACTTTCCCCAGTCTTCTCTGGGCGAGCACAAAATTTGCGCCGATAAATCCTGCCCCGCCCGTTACCAGCCAAGTCTTCATACCGATTTAATCCCTTCTCTGCAATTCCGCTTTTCTTTGCGTCCCGACCCGTTGGCCGGCGCTCTCGGCTCTTAACACCTCGGGATGGAGGGCAATCTTCCAGAGGTCGAACAAAGGGGCCGCCGTAAGATGGAGCCGGAGCGCAAGAGGAGCTCATTTTAAGACCGGTCCGGTCAAGAGATGGAATACTACCAGTAACAAGGGAAAAATGACATACCGGATCATCGATGGCAAGACGATCGCGGCAAGAGCGAGGAACACACCGAGTCCCGGAGCCTGGACTGATGGCGGGAAGAGAAACCCAATGAGATTTTTTATGAGACCATCAGGAGTAGCGAACCAGTCGGTGCAAAGTGATTTCAGGAGGACAGCAAAAGCGCACCGGCAGGCATGACGACCCCGTGCCACGCGAGGTGTAGCCGGCCATGCGCTCGTACTGCCAGACACCGCCAACATACTTCCGGGCACAACGGGCATTGGTCAGGATGGGGATGTTGCCCGGCAGGCAGATTTGGCCTCCGTGAGTATGGCCGCACAAGTAGTAATCCACCCCGGCACGGGCTGCTTCGGCCATGATCTCAGGCGAATGGACCAGCAACAGTTTAACCTCATCGGCGCCCAGCCCCCTAATGGCTTTCTCAAGGGAGTTCGCTCCATAGAAGTGAGCGTCGTCGAGGCCCAGGATATGGATGACAGCGTCCCCTCGTTCGATGGTGACCTTCTCGTTCAGCAACATGCGAATGCCACACGATTCAAGTGCCGGCACCATTTCCACAAAGTCGTGGTTGCCCAGGATGCCCAAGATGCCATGAGGGCATTTGATCGACTCTGCGAGCCTTTTCATGCCGTTCAAGGAGGGTTCGGTGCTGCCGAACATGTGAAAACGTAAGTCCCCGGTCATAACACACAGGTCATAGTTGAGTTTGCCGACAATGCGGCTGAGTCTCTCACCATGATCAGGCATGCCGTCAATGTGCAGATCAGACAGATGAAGGATGCAAAAATTCTCAAAAGCCTCCGGCAACGCGCTCAGCATCACATCGACTTCCACAACCTCATAATCCAAGACATTGCGCTTCCCCAGCCCCCAGAAGTCCTGAAACCTTCAATAGGAATCCCAGGACCAGCGGCAGCAGGTTAAGGTTTTCCCAGTGGAATCTGCCGAACCCTTGACCAAAGTACCTGGAGGAGTGGTCCGCCTGAAGTCCGAGGCGCCTGGCCAAGTGGGCTTTGCCGATGCGATCCTGCAATTCTTCGAAGGGAAAACTTCGGCTCTCAGGCATTCGAGTTCGACTCCTCATGATCAGCCGCCGTTCCCGCCGATTTCACTCCCGCTTGTCTCCCGGCTTCCCTGTCCAACTCATCGCCCATTCCACTCTCATCTCGCCTGATCACTCTGAAAGAGGTGGCTTTCCTCAAGCACTCCGATGAGGTACCGGCCATATTCATTCTTCAACATATCTTGAGCCAGTGCGGCCAGGTGTTCCCCATCGATATAGCCCATGCGGAACGCGATTTCCTCAATGCAGGCCACCTTGAACCCCTGCCGCTCCTGGATGGTCTGGATGTAGGAGCCCGCCTGCAAGAGGGAATCGTGGGTACCCATATCAAGCCACGCAAAACCCCTGCCCAACAGCTCGACCTGCAGCTCGCCCCGGCGCAGGTATTCCAGATTCAAGTCCGTTATCTCAAGTTCACCGCGGCTGGACGGTTTCAAGTTTTCCGCGATGCGGATCACCTGGTTATCGTAGAAGTAGAGACCGGGAACGGCGAAGTTGGATTTGGGCTGCTTGGGTTTTTCCTCGATGCTCAAGACCCTCCCCTCCGAATCGAACTCCACGACACCGTATCGATGGGGGTCGCGAGTCGGATAGCCGAAAACCAGCCCTCCTTTTTCGAGTTGGGTGCATTTCTTGAGAACTCGGCCCAACCCGGGTCCGTGAAAGACGTTGTCGCCGAGGATCAAGGCCACCCTGCCGCTGCCGATGAATGATTTCCCGATGATAAAGGCTTGCGCCAGCCCGTCAGGGCTTGGCTGTTCGGCATAGGAAAGGGAAAGACCGTACTGCGAACCGTCGCCGAGCAGCGCCTGAAACCTGGGCAGGTCCTCCGGGGTTGAGATGATGAGGATCTCGCGGATGGCAGCCAACATCAAAACCGAGAGCGGATAATAGATCATGGGCTTGTCGTAAACCGGCAGCAGCTGCTTGCTCACGGCACGGGTCAGAGGATAGAGCCGGGTTCCGGAGCCTCCCGCCAGAATTATACCTTTCATGGCATCGGTGTGGTGAGACATGGTAAAGCCTTTCTTTGAGGGGCGTCACTGATCGAGTCGGCCCCGAAGGAATGTATTTGAAATAAGCCGGTTCGAATATGTAACTGCCGGTGCCGACGCTGGTCCAAAAGGTTTCCTCGGGTTTGGATCTCTCCTGAAGGCACAGAACCCTTCCCATTTCCGTTTCTGATTTCCCGAGCAGCCGTGCAAGCGTCCATCACCGCCATTTCAATGTCCATGCGGACCAGATCATAGCGCACGGAATTAAACTTCTCAACGCCGATGTGACTGTTTTCAGCGACGTTGACCTGGCAGTCGGTCCGCTTCAAGAGGCCAAGGGTCGGCACTGGGTTGGGCGGAGTGACTTGATCAAGCAAAACAGGTCGGAGAGGTCCCATATTATTTGGTGAGCAGGCTGCGGTGATAGAGCCCTTCCGGCTAAGGCGCGAAATGATTGAGCCATGCGCCCGTCTTCTTTTACAAGACACGGGATCAAGATCTGTCTCTGTGAAATATAATATGCATGTGGATTTACATCTGAGACGAAAGAAGTTTAAATACCGCGACCTCTTACCTCCGTTCCTGCGGTGGGCTCGCAGCGGGGGAGTTTTGGGTCGCAAATTGAACAACTCAAGCGGGAGAGAATCAGGAAATGCATTTTAAGGGAACGGACCGATACCATCTCAACCCGGAATTGGGCGAGATTGTAAACCTCGCCATTGCCTTGAAAAAACCCCTCCTGTTGATGGGCGAAGCGGGAACGGGAAAGACCCAACTGGCCTTTGAAGTGGCCCGATCGCTCGACCTCCGCATGGAGGAGGCCCGATGCAAGTCCACTTTCAAGGGAGAAGAGCTCTGTTATGTCTACGATACGGTATTGCGGTTGAATGATTCCCGCTTTGGCAGCGGCGAGACCGGCCGGAATGTCAACAATATCTGGGATTACCTGAATTACGGCCCCATCGGCCGGGCTTTTCTGGCAGAAGACCGACGCGTCCTGCTGCTGGATGAGATTGACAAGACCGATTCCGATACCCAGGACAACCTCCTCGACGTGCTCGAAGACCGGTCCTTCATTATTCGTGAAATCAACCATAAGATTGCGGCTCACCATTCTCCCATCATCATCATTACCAGCAATGCCAAGCGTGAACTGTCGGATCCCTTCCTGCGCCGGTGCTTTTGTCACTACATCCCGTTTCCACCCCCTGAAGAGATGGTAATGATTGTGCGCCTCCACTTCCCGGACCTTGATGAGAGCCTTCTCGAAGCGTGCCTGACCAGTTTCTACCGGTTGCGTGAACACGGTTTTGAGAAGCCCCCCGCGACGGCGGAACTGCTCGACTGGATCAGCGCCCTGCGGGTCAATGGCGCCGGGGGTCCGGGAGCCGGGAGGGACCTGCGACACGCGGGGACACTCCTGAAACGCACCCAGGATATCCTGAAGTTCAGGGGAGTGCGCAAACAGGACCGCTACTGATTTCCGGCTTTCCCCGGGGCCTTTTCGGGATAAGGAAAACCGTGGCGGGATTTCTTTTCAGAACCGGGTGTTTCGAACTCACCGAGGATCAGGATGATCAGCTTTGTCTATGAGCTGCAGAGAGCGGGGATCCCTGTCAGTATTCAATATGTCCTGGAGTTTTACCGGGCCCTGGCCAAAGGCCTTGCTTCCAGTCTGGATCAGCTGTTCCTGCTGGCACGGCTCATCTTTGTGAAAAAAGTGGAACACTTCGACCTTTTTGAGCAGGTTTTCGCCGCCTTCTTCCTTGGCCGGCAACCAGGAAGCCCCGGACTCAACCGGGAGGAACTGCTCGCCGAGAAGCCTTTGCAGGAATGGCTCAGAGAACTGATCGAAAGCGGCCAAATGAGTCGGGACGAGATCCGTGAGTTCGACTCCGAAGAGTTGCTGCAGCGGTTCTGGGAAACCTTGTTGGCTCAGCGCGGAGAACATCACGGCGGCAGCACCTGGGTCGGCAGCCGGGGAAGGTCCCCCTTCGGACACGGCGGGAGAGCTGCCGGGGGCGTCAGGGTTTACGGGAAAGGCCTTCATGGAACGGCGCAGAAGGTAATCGGCGACAGGAATTACATCAATTATCGTGAAACTTCGGCGCTTTCGGCGGAGAATCTGAGGCAAGTCCTCCTTTCGCTCAAGAGCCTGCGGCCGGTGGGGCCCCCAAGCGAACTGGATGTCGACGAAACGATCGCACAAACCGCAAAAAACGGGGGCGAGATCGAGTTGGTTTTTCGCCGCGAACTCCGAAACCGCACGCAGCTGACCGTCCTCGTCGACAACGGCGGCTATTCCATGATCCCTTACATTCCTCTGGTAAGGACCCTTTTCAATAATCTGCGAGGATTGTTCGGAGAGGCGAGATTTTACTATTTTCACAACTGCCTTTACGGGGAAGCGTATCTGGACCCGCCTCGAACCCAGCCTCTGCGCTGGGAGAAGCTCCTGAGCCAAAACCGGCACACCCGCCTGCTTATCATCGGGGATGCCAATATGGCGCCGGCGGAATTGATGGCAGCGTACGGCTCCCTCGGAAGGGCATCCGCCGAGCGCAAACCGGGACGGGAATGGTTGCAGGACCTGAAGAAAGCCTTTCCCGTCAGCATCTGGTTGAATCCCATCATCAAAGACCGCTGGGATTACGAGAGTCCCACCATCCGCCACATCCAGAGGATCTTTCCGATGGAAGACCTGACCCTGGGTGGGATCAAGCGTGCGGTGAACTACCTCAACATCCGCGGGCAGGCTTTTGATCAGTGCTTCTGAGATGAAGCGTCATTATCTGAATCCGGAACGGTTGATTCCCATGGAGTGCACCCATGTTGGATTTATACTTCAGTCAGGCGGCGGAAAGGCGGAAGCAGGGCATTCCGCCACTGCCGCTCAGTGCGGAGCAAACCGCCGAAGTTTGTCGGCACCTCGAAAACCCGCCGGGTGGAAAGGAAGATCTCCTGCTCCGTCTCATCACGAATCGGGTTTTGCCCGGCGTCGACCCGACGGCCGAGGTGAAAGCCCAATGGCTCGCAAAAGTGGCCGCAGGGCAGGTCAAATCCCCGGTAATCTCGAAAAAGGACGCTGTCTTTCTCCTCGGAACGATGCTCGGCGGCTACAACGTGGATCCGCTGGTCGCATGCCTCGATGACGGAGAGCTGGCCTCCGAGGCCGCGGAAGCCCTCAAGCACATCATCCTCGTCTACAAGGCCTTCGACAAGATCGTCGAAAAAGCAAAACAGAATCCCTATGCCAAGGATGTCCTTCTCTCCTGGGCCGGCGGTGATTGGTTCCTGATGCGGCCCGACCTACCCGAAAGAATAAGCTGCAAGGTCTTCAAAGTGGACGGGGAGATCAACACCGACGATTTCTCCCCGGCAAAGCACGCCTGGAGCCGTCCCGACATTCCGCTCCACGCCCTGTCCATGGGAGAAATCCGCTTCCCGGGCGGGCTCGATATTATCAGGCAATACCGCGAAGAAGGTCACCGGGTCGTATTTGCAGGGGATGTTGTGGGGACCGGTTCATCGCGAAAATCGGCCGTCAACTCGCTGATGTGGCATATCGGTGAGGACATCCCTTATGTCCCCAACAAGAGACGCGGAGGAATCGTCCTTGGCGGCCTGATTGCGCCGATCTTCCTCAACACTGCTGAGGATTCCGGGGGATTGCCGCTCATGACCGACGTCGGCAGCATGAAAACCGGAGACATCATCACGCTGGACACGGTATCCGGCCATATCACAAGCGAAGCGGGCCGGACCATCGCTCATTTTGAGGTCAAACCTCACACCTTGCGGGATGAATTCCGCGCGGGCGGGCGCTTGAGTCTCATCATCGGCCGAAACCTGACCAATAGAGCGCGGAAAGCGCTCGGCATGGGCGAAGCGATGTTTTTTCCCGCCCCCGACAATCCGAAACCGGTTCCCAAGCAGGGATATACCCTGGCCCAAAAGATGGTCGGCAAGGCCTGCGGGGTTCGGGGTATTTTACCCGGGACCGCCTGTGAACCCAGGATGGCGACAGTCGGCTCCCAGGATACCACCGGACCCATGAACGTCGATGAGCTCAAAGAATTGGCTTGCCTCGAATTTCATACCGACCTCTTCCTGCAATCCTTCTGTCACACCGCGGCCTATCCGAAACCGACCGACGTCAAGATGCACCAGGATCTGCCGCCGTTCGTCATTGCCCGCAAGGGCGTGAGTCTCAAACCGGGGGACGGGATCATCCACTCCTGGCTAAACCGGCTCATCCTTCCCGATACGCTCGGCACCGGCGCCGACTCGCACACCCGCTTCCCGGTCGGCTTGAGTTTTGCGGCCGGTTCGGGGCTGGTCGCTTTCGCCGGCGCCTTGGGATTCATGCCGCTGGACATGCCGGAGTCGGTGCTGGTCAGATTCAAAGGCTGCTTGAATCCCGGCATAACCCTGCGCGATGTGGTCAACGCGGTTCCCTTCTTTGCCGTAAAAGCGGGCCTCCTCACCGTCGCCAAGAAAGACAAGAAGAATATATTCAACGGTCGCATTATCGAGATGGAAGGCCTCGAAGGACTTGCCGTAGACCAGGCGTACGAGTTGACCGATGCCTCGGCTGAGCGCTCAGCGGCCGGGGCCGTCATCGCCCTCGGTGAAAAAGAGGTCGCCAAATTCCTGAAGAGCAATATTGCTTTGATGAAGAAGATGGTCACGGAAGGCTATCAAGATGCCGGAACTCTGAAGAGACGCATCAGAGCCTGCGAAAAATGGCTGGCCAAACCGGCGCTTTTGAAAAGGGACCCTTCGGCTCGGTATGCCGCCGAACTGGAAATCGACCTCTCGCAGATCAAGGAGCCGATCCTGGCCTGCCCCAATGATCCCGATGACGTAAGACTGTTGTCCGAAGTGGCGGGCGACAGGATCGACGAGGTCTTCATAGGCTCGTGCATGACCAACATCGGGCACTTTCGAGCGGCGGGCAAGATCCTGGAGGGTGCGGGATATCTTGCAACTCGCCTCTGGCTTGCACCTCCGACCAAAATGGATGCCGCCCAATTGATGAAAGAAGGCTACTACGCCATCTATAATTCAGTGGGAGCCCGCATTGAATTACCGGGCTGCTCACTGTGCATGGGCAATCAGGCCCGAGTTCGTCCGCAGACCACGGTCATTTCGACCTCAACCCGCAATTTCGACAACCGCATGGGTGACGGCGCCCGGGTTTACCTCGGCTCTGCCGAACTCGCGGCCATTGCCGCGCTGAAGGGAGTTCTACCCACCGTGACTGATTATTTCGCCATCGTTCGCGAGAGATTGATTCCAGAGCGGGAGAGAATCTATCGATACCTGGCCTTCGATGAAATGGGAGAGCTCACCCCGCACTGCACGGGCGCCCATTTTTAGAATGGCGGTGATTTGAGAAAGGCTCAACTCATTTCACAAACCCTTCCCACTTCTGCTTCAGATTCGGGTCTTGCAGAGTCTCCATCAGGTACTCGGTAAAGGCGGCTCCCGTGGCGCCGGTGGCACGGCCGGTGACCGCAAGCTTCTGTTCATACTGGCCGCAGACGTCAAGCGCCATCTCGAGTTTTGTTCCCATCTCCGCGTATCCGATGTGGCTGAGAAGCATGGCGGCGGCGCGGATCATGCTGGCGGGGTCTGCATACCGAGCCCTGCCTTCACCGACCATGCGGGGCGCCGACCCGTGGATGGCTTCAAACATGGCGTATTGCTTCCCGATGTTGGCGCTGCCGGCCGTTCCCACACCGCCCTGGAACTCGGCGGCCTCATCCGTGAGGATGTCGCCGTAAAGGTTGGGGAGGATCATCACCTGGAAGTCGCGGCGGCGCTTTTCGTCAACGAGCTTGGCCGTCATGATATCGATATACCAATCGTCAGCCTCGATTCCCGGATAGTCGGCGGCAATCCGATAGAAGTTCTCGAGGAAACGGCCGTCGGTGGCCTTGACGATGTTCGCTTTGGTGATACAGGTCACGCGGGTGCGGGCGCATTTTTTCGCATGTTCGAAGCCAAGCCGGCAGATGCGGTCGGCACCGGGCGCCGTGGTCAGGCGAAAGTCGATGGCAATGTCCTCGTCCACTTCGAGGCCGCAGGAGCCAAGAGCGTAAAGGTCCTCGGTGTTTTCGCGAAAGAAGATCCAGTCGATGCCCTGCTGCGGAATGCGCACGGGCCGAACGTTGGCAAACAGGTCAAGCTCTTTTCTCATCGCCACATTGCAGCTCTCGATGTTGGGCCAGGGACCGCCCTTGCGTGGCGTGGTGGTGGGACCCTTGAGAGTGACATGGTGCTTTTTGATCTCAGCGAGGACATCGTCGGGTATGGCCTTCAGATGCGCAGCGCGGTTCTCGATGGTCAGGCCCTCGATGTCCTCGATCAGTACTTTGCCGCTCTTTGTCTCATCCTGCAGCATGAATTCAAGAACCCGGCGGGCATCCCCGGCAATATAGGGACCGATGCCGTCGCCACCAAGGATGCCGATCTTGATCGGCTTCAGGCTCTTGTAATCGATCCAGTCAGGCGCGGCTTTGACCCGTTTCATGCGCCTCATCTGTTCTTCCAGTAGTTTCCCGAAGTGTTCTTTGGCTCTGCCGATTGCGGCTGTATCCATGATATTCTTCCTCCACGCACTGAATCGACCCTGTGAGCAGGACCTTCTCTCCCAATATCTCTGAAACTGTGGGTTCATCGTTAAAGGAACACGCAAAAGGTTTCAAGAGACATCTAACATATTCTGCCTCACTTCCCCAGACTCAGCAATGCGGTTCCACACCGCCTCCAAAGCCTCGGGGTTCATTTATTCGCGGAGGTGAGCGCCGCAGGTCCAAAATACCGGGATTGCTGGGTCCTTGTCTTGGTAAATGTCCCTACTGAAGGCGGGCAACAACAATTCTTAGCTTGAAATGTGCCAAGACGCCTTCAGTATAACTCGCGGCGACTCGGGAAACCCTTTTGCCGTCAAGCATTTCAAGTCGTTCGAGGCCCCTTTGAGGGCATCGGGAAATCGGACGGGGGAAGGCGAGCCTCGGAGGTGGGATGGCACTGCATGAGAACTCTTTTGGTAAATGAATAGCCAAATGTATTATTTTCGCTTGACATATCAAAAAGTTTGTTGTTTCCAATATATCGTCATTTAAAGGCTTCTCTGAGGGTTTTTGCTCACCCTTACCGGCAGGATTCTCGACAGTCATGAGTTTTGCGGAGAGTAATTGGCTTGATTCTGTTCCAGTGCTTCCGTTGGTAACTCGTCTAACGCCATCTTAAGGCGAAAGCTTTACATATTCAGCAGCGTGTTTGAAGCTCAGAATAGCTTGGGAACAAGACCATCGGCTTCAAGATGGTGTATCAAGGAAGTACGTCGGGTGTTTGTTGGTAAAAGAACTAACCTAAACCAAGGGAGTGGGACATGAAAAAGGCCGAACTTGTAGCAAAACTCGCAAAAGACCTCGAAATCAGCAAGAAGACAGCAAATGCAGCACTGGATTGCACGCTATCTTCCATCATGGAAGCAGTCCGTGCCGGACAGGCAGTAACCTTCATCGGATTTGGCAGTTTTAGAATGGTCGAACGAGCGGCGCGAGAGGGACGCAATCCTACGACTGGCAAGAAACTGAAAATCCCGGCCAAGAAGGCGGTAAAATTTACTACCGGTAAAGCATTTAAGGATAGCTTGAACGTCAAGAAGGGTAAGAAGAAATAGCTTCTCGTTCACTGGCAGGGGGCAAGCGCCCCCTGCTCGTGCTCCGAAGCCAGCTAAAATTTCATTCCACCCGCCCTTCCTTGGCGAAGCGGTGCCACAACGCCTCCCCGTGGTGGTGTTTTTTCCTGAGACGGCAGGCGACGCTGCCTTGAATCAGCTCATCACCGCTGCCAAAGACTGTCAGAACCAACCTTTCAGAGCTCATTGGGCCGCCGGTCAGACATCCAGAATCACGAAAGCCTCCCATCCCTCCTTTGTGGGACCCACCTTGAACCGGTGCAACGTCACGGCCTTTACATCGACAATGAGTTCGTGTTTGGCGGGGTCCGGTTCTTCACCGTAAGCCTCCGCACTTAAGCAAAATTGACCGGGCTGTTGCTCGATTTTCACGCCCGGCACGCGGAGCAGCAGGCTTTCGGCATCCTTATAGAAGATCAGTTCCTGCAGCAATTCGAAGAGCAGCATGTCGACCTCTTCCGCAGTCACTCGAAGCGACCGGTGGTCAACGCGGGCAATGGTACGCAGGTCGGCAATCATGACATTCACCGTGGCATCAGCCGCAGCGACGAACATTGCTTCGAGATCATCCCCCCACGCTTCAAAAGCCACATCGGCGGTGGCGATATCCTCTCGATACCGGTAAGGCATATCAGCACTCGTGATTACTGAATTGCGTAGCAAGCATGCTCCGGAGTCCACGCGGAGTATGCTCAACCGATCAGCCCTTAACGACTCCAACCGGAACCAGGCGAACAACGCGCTTGCTGATGCCTGCCTCTTCCGTGGCGGCTACCACATCATCGATGCTCTTGTAAGCAGGTCCGGCCTCTTCGGCCAAACCGGCATAGGATGCCGTGCGCACATAAATGCCGCGCGATTCCATGTCCTGCTGCAGCTTCCTGCCCTGAAACCGCTTTTTCGCCTGAGCGCGACTCATGGTTCGCCCGCTCCCGTGAGCGGTACTGAAAAAGGTCTGAGACCCTCCCGCAACACCGGCCAGGACGTAGGAACCCGTTTCCATGCTGCCCCCGAGGATCACAGGCTGTCCGGTATGTTTGTAGATTTCCGGCAAATCGGGATGGCCGGGCCCGAAGGCACGGGTCGCGCCCTTGCGGTGCACCAGCACCTGGCGCACTTCGCCGCCGACGATGTGCTTTTCCACCTTGGCAGTATTGTGCGCGACATCATACACCTGATGCAACCCGAGGTCCGCAGGGTCTTTATGAAATACCTCGGAAAAGACCTCCCGAATACGATGGAGGATCACCTGGCGATTGGCAAACGACATATTGATGGCGCCTTTCATAGCGGCGAAATAGTCCTGGCCCTCGGGCGAACGGAACGGGGCGCAGGCCAGCTCACGGTCCAGAATCTTGATGCCGTATTTCCTCTCCGTAACCTTCAGGAAGCTCTGCAGGTAATCGGTCGCCACCTGGTGCCCAAACCCCCGACTGCCGCAATGGAACATAATCACGACCTGTTCCGGCATGGTAATTCCAAAAGCCCTGGCAATTTCGGCATCAAAAACATTCTCCGGCTTCGCCACCTGAATCTCCAGATAATGATTGCCGGACCCGAGCGTCCCGATTTGCTTGAATCCCCGCTCCACCGCCTTGCTGCTGATTTTCGAAGCATCGGCACCGGCGATGCAACCCTGTTCTTCCGTACGTTCCAGGTCCTCCTCCCAGCCATAACCGTTCTTGATGCACCAGCGCGCACCCTGTTCCACCACACGCCGGAATTCATTCTGGGAGATCTTAACGAACCCGGCGCCGCCGACTCCGGCCGGCACTCTTGCAAACAGCCTGTCCACCAGGGTTCGGAGATGAGGTCTGACTTCACCAAGGGTCAGGTTGGTAAGAACGAGCCGCATACCGCAATTCACATCAAAACCGATGCCTCCCGGCGAAATGACCCCGGTGTCAAGATCCATACCGGCCACGCCGCCGATAGGGAAGCCGTATCCCCAGTGACCATCGGGCATGCAGAAGGCGTGGTTGATGATCCCGGGCAAGGTGGCAACGTTGGTCACCTGCTCGATGACGCCCGCATCCATCTCCTCAAGGAGTCCCCGACTGGCATAAATGCGTGCCGGGACCCGCATACCCTCCTTGTAGCTGCGGGGGATCTCCCATATGGTCTCGGAAATCTTTTTAAAATCTTTTATTGTCGCCATGATTTCCACCTCATCCGCCACCGTTTGTATTGCTCCAGGATGGTTTCCCCCGAATTTCCACCCCGCCTCTGAAAAAGCCTCACAGCGCCGCCTCATCCGACCGCCCCAACCGCACGCGCCGCTGGTTGTCTCTTATCCAAACATAACGGCTGCCTTCTCCTTTGTCCATGATCGGGCCCTTTCTCCCGCGAGATTGACAGGATTCCGCTGTCCCGTTGGTGACGGTCAGACCTCTCAAATCCCGAGGACAAAATACGAAATCCTACATCCCCTCATAATTATGTTGACACCGCGGCCAATCTGACTTTACTAATATGCGCAAGAAAAATGACAATCAGAGGAGCATCGGGCAGCAATGACAAACAAGAGCTATTTTCGCTATTATTATTTTTCTCGCTACGGTGTCGGCGAGACCTTGCAGACCTGCCTCTGAGCTCCTTAGCAGAGCTACTTAATAAAGCCGCGGGTCCCAAGCCCGCGGCTTTTGTTTTTTGAACGCCAAATAGGATTTTGTATGAAATCCCCCCCAGACCTCCTCTACGAAACGGGGGGATTTCATGCTTTGTTGTGACCCAGCGGGTCATGGGGGCGAGGGAGAGCGAAATTGAAGGAAGCCTGGGTTCGTTTGGAGGAATGGTCGAAAGAGATGGTGACCACCGCTCTCGAAGGCGGTGCTGATGCGCTGATAATCCCCTCCGGCTTCCACGAGAGGGTCAAGGGACTGGGGCGCATCACAACCGTGAGTCCCGACGGGGACTTGAAACCCGGCGTCGATGTTTTCTTTGAAATCCTTACTTCGCCCGAGGATGAAGGAAGGATTGCAGAACTGCTCCATCAGGCCCCTGTGGTTCTGGACGTGTATCAATCGGCTGCCAGTGGACGCGACCCCTTTCCCGAGGCGGATGAAGCCCTTCCTGAAGCTGTCGGGAATACCGACAGGGCAAATGCTGTGCCGGGGCCACACCCCGCCTGGCAGATCATTCCGCTGGAAAACCTGGTGGCCCGTGGCGGGCGTCTTCTGGTGCCGGTTTCTTCACTTGACGAGGTTGACCTGGCCCTCGGAATTCTGGAGATGGGAGTGGCGGGAGTTGTGATCCATGCCCGCGACCCCGGGGAGTTGAAGGTATTGCTCGCCGGAGCGAAGGCAGTGAGTGAAAACCAGCCACTCCAGACAGCTGCTATTGACAGTATCAGGCCTGTGGGAATGGGGGATCGGGTTTGTATCGACACGTGCACGCTTATGGTCGAAGGGGAGGGGGTCCTGGTGGGTAATTCAAGCGGCTTCCTGTTTCTCGTTCAAGCTGAGGTGAAGCCCAACCCCTACGTAGCCCCCAGGCCATTTCGAGTCAATGCAGGTCCGGTGCACGCATACTTGAAAGTACCCGGAGACCGTACCCGCTATTTGAGTGAACTGCAGGCCGGGGACCCGGTTCTCGTCGTGCACGCCCGGGGAAAGACCCGCACGGCCACCGTGGGCCGCTCGAAAATCGAACGACGCCCCCTGCTGCTTGTCGAAGCCGACTACGAAGGCAGAAAAGGATCCCTTCTGCTGCAAAATGCGGAGACCATTCGCCTGACCGGACCGGATGGCAAGGCCCGTTCGGTAGTCGAACTGCAGACCGGCGATCACGTCATGGTGCAGGTCGAGAAACCCGGGCGGCATTTCGGCGTGAGAGTAATCGAAACTATTGTGGAGCAATGATTGTGGCAGAACGACTGGAAACCTTGAGAGAGGCCATTGATCAGACGGATAGGGAGCTGCTGTTGCTGTTCAACCGGCGCATGGAGCTGGCCGGCAGGGTGGGCCGCATCAAGGCCGAACAGGGGCTGTTGCTTTTCGATCCTTGCCGGGAGGAAACGATCCTGGAGCGGCTTGCGAAAGCAAACCCGGGACCACTGCCGGAAGAGTCCCTGCGGGCCATATATCGGGAGATCTTTTCCGCGTCCAGGCTGCTCCAGTACGACCTGCACGTGGGCTATCTCGGCCCCCGATGGACTTACTCTCATCTTGCGGCCCTCTCCCTCTTCGGGCATTCCGCCAGCTATCTGCCTGCTCCCACCTTGGAGGATGTTTTCGACGACCTTCTGAAGGCAAACACTCATGTGGCCGTCGTCCCCATTGCCAATTCCCTTCAGGGCGGGGTCGGACACACTCTTGATTTGCTTTACGAGAGAGAGGTTAGAGTCATCCGCGAGTGTTATCTCGAAATCACCCATTATCTTTGCAGCAACGCAGAGACCATGCGCGACCTGAAACGCCTGTATGGACATCCTCAGGCCCTGGAGCAATGCCGGCGATGGGTCCTGGAAAACCTTCGCCACGTGGAATTGTTCGAATGCTCATCCACTGCGCAGGCGGCCCAACTGGCCGCAAAAGACCCTTCCGCAGCCGCTATCTGTAATCTGTATGCGGCACTGCAATACGGTCTTGGGATTCTGGCCCAGCGTATTGAAGATCATCCGGAGAACACCACGCGCTTTTTTGTCCTCGGTGACCATCTGAATCTCCCGACCGGAAATGACAAGACCTCCCTGCTGTTCGCCGTTCCCGATCAACCGGGAGCGCTTCACGCAGCCCTTGAAGGCTTCGCCCTGTTCCAGGTCAACATGACTCGGATTGAGTCGCGACCAAACCGGATTTTCCCTTGGCAATACCTGTTTTTTGCCGACCTCGAAGGGCACTGCGACGATGAACCCCTCGTCAAGGCCCTGGACCATCTGAGGAATCAGACTACCTTTTTGAAACTGCTGGGTTCCTATCCCAGAAAGGACCCTCGCCACCCGATGCGCCTGGACCAAGAGCAAGCCCGCTCGCTGGTCGCACAACAGCCGCGCGGGTCGCTGGAAATGAGGCTATAGCCTTGCCATGATCTCGAACCCTGTCCTCTGCGGTTGTGTCACGGACGTCTCTCCCGAGCAGATCGAGGGTCTGTTCCATCACCCCGAAGTGGATCTCCTGGAATGGCGCCTGGACCTTTTCTCCATGCGATACGGTCTGGAAGAAACGCTTGCCACGCTCACCGCGCTTTCTTCCTCTCCCCGCCATCCGGTCGTGGCAACCAACCGGCCGAAGCGGGAAGGGGGGACCTTTGAAGGCACTGAAGATCAGCGCTTGGACATCCTGGGGAAGGCTGTCGAGGCCGGGGCGGAGTGGGTTGATCTTGAAGACTGGGTTGAGGAGGGGCGACTGCGGGGTTTTTCCGGTGGAAAGGCTCGCCTTTTGCTCTCGCATCACGACTTTTCCGCCACGCCCGATCGTTTGGCCCTGCGGCGCCTTGCCGAGACCATGGCACGAAAAAGCCCTGCTGCCATAAAGATTGTCACCTATGTGCGAGCGCCTGAGGACGGCCTCAGGGTCCTTGAACTCATCCCCTTCTGCAGGCAGGAACTGGGGATGGAAGTGCTGGCTTTCGGCATGGGGCCGCTGGGCCGCTGGAGCCGACTGGTGAGCCCTCTGCTGGGCAGCCTGTGGGCCTACGTGCAGATCCCTGAACTGTCACCCGCTGCCGAAGGGCAATTCACCGCCGCCGAGATGCGCGCGCTTCTGCAGCGCCTGGCGCCGGAGGATTGAGGATATGCCCTGCCGCTCCTTCTTGCTCTGTCCCTTTCCGGAGGACAACCCATGATCCGGCCCGTGCCGAAGGACCTCTATGCTGTGATCGGGAACCCCGTGGAACACAGCTTGAGTCCGGTTATGATGAACGCGGTGTTTGACGCCCTCAGTATCCCCGCAGTCTACCTCGCCCTCCAGGTTGATAATCCGCCCGGAGACCTGGTGACGCTTGCGAGACTCGGCATCCGCGGGTTGAGTGTGACCATCCCCCACAAGGAAACGGCCTACCGTCTCGCAGAGCGCGTGGACGAAGCATCACAGACCATGGGTGCAGTGAACACGTTGCGGCTTGATCATACCCGATGGGAGGGACGCAACACCGACTGGATCGGAGCGATGACCGCCCTGCGCAGGAAAATGGACTGTTTTGAACCCTGTCATCATGCCGAACTCGCCCCGGCCGGCCATGAAGACTCATCGCCACGCCCCAATGCCCCGTCCCGGTATTCAGCACTCGACAATCAGGAGTTCCTGGCGGGCAAACGGGCTCTGGTCGTCGGCGCCGGGGGCGTCGCACGAGCCGTAATCTACGGGCTGAAACGCAGTGGAGCAGCTGTCACCGTCAGCAATCGAGGGATTGAGCGCGGAGAAACCGTCGCGAAGGATTTTGGTTGTGATTTCATTTCGCCTGCCGACTTGTCCGGACGCGGCAGCAAAGCTCTGTTTGACGTAATCGTTCAGTGCACCTCTGTTGGTCTCAGTGCAGGCTCATCCGTCATCGCAGGCCATGGGCAAGGAGCCGCAAGCCAGGAACCGCGAGAGGACTTCCCGCTGATTCCGGACTCTCTTTTCCGTCCCGGAACGGTGGTCATGGATACGGTTTATCGACCCTTGTGGACACCCTTTTTGCGGCAGGCAGAAGCAGCCGGCTGCGTTACCGTTTTCGGAATGGAAATGCTGCTTCATCAGGGTGCGGCCCAACTGGAGTGGTGGCTTGGCGAAGTGATCCGGCCGGAGGTCGTTGTTCCGATCATGCGAAAAGCACTGATAAGGGTCCTGGAAGATGAATAAGACCATCGGAAAGCTCGATCCGGGGTTCAAAATCAATGCTCGAATCCGCCTTCCGGGCTCCAAGTCGATTACTCATCGCGCCCTCATCATGGCGTCCCTGGCCGCGGGAGAGAGCGCGATCACGAACGCGCTGGCGGCAGAAGACACTCACCTTACCGCAGAGGCCTTGCGCCACTTGGGAGTCGGCGTGGAGTGGGATGAAGAGAGGCTTGCCATCAAGCCCCCGACCCATCGCTGGGCGCAACCCGAAGGTCCTCTCCTCCTCGGAAACAGCGGCACCAGCATGCGCTTTCTGCTTTCGCTGGCGGCGGTTGGCGAGGGGAAGTTCATCTTCGATGGTGCGCAGCGCCTTCGGGAACGGCCCGTGGGCCCTGTTCTCGAAGCCCTTGTGGCGTTAGGGGCAACCTGCCGATACCTCGATCGACCCGGCTGCCCTCCGGTGGAAATAGTCGGCAGCGGACTGCACGGCGGCGAAATCATGGTAGACGCCAGGCAGAGCAGCCAGTTCCTTTCTTCGCTCCTTATTGTTGCACCTTGCGCCCGGACGGAGGTTCGGATCGGCTGGTTGGAACCGATTGCCTCCCTGCCCTACGTTATGCTGACCCTGGGGATGATGGCGCAAGCCGGCATTCGCTATAGTTGGAAGGCTGCCAATGAGATTGTCATCCCCGCTCCTCAGAACTATCGGCCGGTGCCTTTTGCGGTGGAAGGAGACTGTTCCTCGGCCTCCTATTTCTGGGCTGCAGCGGCCCTCACGGGAGGCGAGGTCTTCACCCACCCGCTCACCCGGCAAAGCCGCCAGGGAGACCTTCGGTTGCTCGAAGTGCTGGAGGAGATGGGTTGCAGCATTTCCTGGGAACAGGACGGGGTGAGGGTGAGTGGACCCGGTCACCTGCATCCGGTCGATTTGGACCTGAATGCCATGCCCGATATGGTCCCCACGGTGGCGGTGCTGGCGGCGTTTGCGCGAGGCCGAAGCCGGATTGCCAATGTGGCGCATCTTCGGGTCAAAGAATCGGACCGCCTGCAGGCAGTAGCCGCCGAACTGGGCAAATTTGGCGTGCCCGTCGAGGAGTTCCCCGCCAGCCTGGTCATTCAAGGAGGAAGGGTGGTTCCTCCGCAAAGTGGAATCAACGTTTATGATGACCACCGGATTGCCATGGCGTTTGCGCTGATGGGGCTCCGTGTCGAGGGTGTGATCATTCAGGGCGCGGAAGCCGTTGCCAAATCTTTTCCTTCCTTCTGGGACCTCTTCGAAAGCCTGGGCCGGAAGTAATCGGCCGATTCGGTTTTTCCCATACGCCTCCCGGTCATCGTGGCACCATGTCGGAGGCAGGACCGGATGCAATAAATAAAGAAAGGCAGGGCATCGACGGCCCTGCCTGCAGCATAGGGATGGGTGGCTGATCTGGCGGCATTTATGACACGAACATGGTTAAAAAAAAGTTAAAAAGGAGATGCACAGAAAAGATTGCAGACTGCACTGAAGTAAGTGGTCCTTGAAATACTTCGCATCAGAATCCCGCCCGTAATTCGAATAAGTTCCCCAAGCCGTCGTCTGGGAAATTCCCTCCACGGGCAGCCCGCAAGCCACGGGTGATCAAGATCCGGTCACTATGACTTTGGTATTTTTCTTGCTTTGTTTGTGAGGAAAACGCTCGCGGTTGAGTCTTTATGGGTTCCGCGTTTTCTTATTTTCAAGCAGCCCAATCAGCCGGGGTTTTTTTGAGCGTCTGGTCAAGCTCGTTATGCCATGCACTATGCACGCAATTAGTTCATGCTCGTCGGCGGCAGCCCCGCCGCACAGTGACGCAAACAGGCCGTAAACATCCGAAAGTGTGTCTCGTAGCAACCGGGAAACCGCCGTACCAGGACTAACGCTTCCGCAGGCTTACGAGGTGTCGCCATGAGTGAGGACAAGAACAAAGGACCGATCCTGCCGATTTCCGGTTTGGTCATCTTACTGGCAGCTCTCGGCTTGACGATCTTCCCGCAGAGCCCCTTCAAAGGGTCTCGCCCGTCCGTGACCGAACTCCGCGAACCCTACGAAAAAATCCGGGCCCGGCTCTGGCAGGACCCGTTCCGTGCCGTCGTGGATTATGTGAAAGCCCCGGGCACCTCGGCGCCCGCGAGGGATGCCGGTCACTTCGGCCTCTCTTGTGCGCTGCAGGACAACATGACCGCGGAAGATTCTCTTTTGAACCAGATCCAAAAGAAGAGAGAAACCCAAACCGAGATTATCATCTTAGGGGTCATGGTTTTCGGGGGGCCCTTCGCAGACGAGACCGAGATGCGCATACGAATGCGATACGCGGCCTTGTCCGGCCTTCGCCGCTTGAACTTTGAACCGGAAGACCCTGAACATATCGACTATATCTCCATCGTGGACAAGGGAAAACCTACGACGAACTCCTTATCGAATATCCTGCCGTTCGAATGGCTCACCCATCCCGATAATCGGTCCGCTGTCCTGCTCCTCTGGATCAGTGACGAAGTATTTCAAAAGGCACCGCTTTCCCGATTGGCTCGTTTGATTCAGTGTCTGGGGCTTTCGGGAAAACTGGGCACGCCATGTGCGAGGTTCAAGGTCATCGGACCGGCGGGATCGACCACGCTGCAGGAGATGCTAAGAGAGGCAAAAAAGGACCCGCTTTCCCTCCATCCCGAGGATCGACTATGTTTGACCCATAAACACTCGACTGCAACCGACCCTCCGTCCCTGCCCCTTTTAGGCCTCGAGATATACTCCGCCATGGCAACCGTCGATGATTCCCTACTGCTCAAAAGCATTGAACCAAGAGTGCAGGGATTGCCCGAAAAGGACGCAAACAGCGCGCTCAACGCTATCAAGGAGCGATTCGGAAAGCATGGGGTCACTTTTGAACGCACCATTCCTTCCGACACGCAACTTGCAGAAAACCTCGTCAAGGAACTCGGCCTTCGGGGGGTTGATCTCAGTAGCAAAGAAGGCCAACATCTGCTGTTGGTCGCCGAATGGGATACCTTCTACGGGCGCTCGCTGCCTGAAACATTCAAGAGTGCCCTCCAGGAAAGACTCGAAGTCCAACTCAAGGAAGGACATATGCCCGGGGCAAAGGTCACCGAAGAGGTGAACCGCTTGCTGAAGGACCGAGTGCATCGCATGAGTTATTTGCGCGGTATTGATGGAAGCCTTCCCGGAGAAAAGGAAGAAAAGAAGGATGACCAGGCCGACCAGAAAACCAAAGCCGCCGATGAGATCAAGAAGTTGGAGCAGCCCACCGGAAAGAGCCAGTACGATTACCTGAGACGACTGGCGGAGGAGACCTATCTCCTGGACCGGGATCTCAAATGCAAAGAGGCAGGCATTAGAGCGATCGGGATTCTGGGCAGCGACTTCTATGACAAGTACCTGGCGCTCCAGGCATTTCGCCAGCGTTTTCCCCAAGCCATCTTCTTCACCACGGATCTCGACGCCCGACTGCTGCATCCCGCCAATATCCAGTCGACTCGGAATCTTGTGGTTGCATCCGGGTTTGACCTTTCGCTGAGGAAGGACATCTCTGAAAATATCGATATCCAAGGTGACGTGCCTCCTTTTCGCGATAATTATCAGACTGCACTCTTCTTCGCCATATTGAGGGCCTTCACCCGGGACCGCGACTATGGTTTAAGACCGCAAGAAAAGAAAGCCCTCGGCCAGCCTGTACCTCCCCTGATCTTTGAAATCGGATGGACCAAAGCCCACAATCTCACCGATTTGAAAGCCGGGGATTGGGGTGTTCAGCCGGGGCGGCGTGAAACAACACTGAATTGCAAGACACCACTGATAATCTTAGGGCTCGTGATCCTGCTTGTTCTTCTTTGCCTGACCAGTGACACGGTTTTGGGAGTTATGAAGACGGCATATTCTGTGATGCCCCTGGTACTGAGGAAACCTCTAATTATTGCCGTCTTGGTATTTCTCCTCGGCACGGCTATTTGTGCTTCTTTTTATTGGTTTATCCTTACTAATCCCGGGGAAGAGCCTTTCTCTCTCTTCGAAGGCATCAGTATCTGGCCGACGGAACTGCTTCGTGTCCTCGCCTTTGTTCTCTCCCTCTGTTTCTTGAGGAAGTCGGGCAACGCCCTACGGAAGAACCGGGAAGAAATCGAGGGAGAATTCTGTTGCCGCAGCGAGCCGGAAATCGATGGCTCTGAGTCTCCTCCAGGAACTGATTGCCATGAAGAAGTCAGCACCTGGAATGCTTTCCTTACGATTCTGAAGACAATCGGGAGATCCGGCGGGATTGGCGGAAAGCTCAAAGCTTTCTGGAACTGCGTAAGATACGATTGGCAGGTTGAGGGCCACAACGGCATGAGAGAACTCTGGACTGAGTACGTGCGTCGCGACTCATTGCCATACCGTCTCGCCCGATTGATTCCGATTGTCTTGTCTTATCTACTCCTTTGCTCTTTGATTATTTTGACTTTGGGTTCTCCAGTGACTCCCCTTCGGGGAGATAGAAGTTACTGGCTTAATTTTGCGACATTGATGCTCAGTGTGCCGGCACTCGTGGTTTTGATATTTTATGTGCTTGATGTCACGCGGGTTTGCCGGCAGTTTATCGTCAAAGCTTCGAAGGATAAGCCGGAGTGGCCGGCACCATGCTCCGAAAAATTCGCGGCCGCGCTTGAACTGAAGGAAGCGCTGGGCGAATGGATGCTGGTTCATCTCGTTGCCAAGCGGACCGATGCCGTTGGGAAGCTCATCTTCTATCCGTTTATCATCTGGTTCATTATGTTCCTTTCCCGCATTACCTACTTTGACAACTGGCAGACTTCCATGGGGCTTGCGGCAGTCATCTCCCTCGGCGCCGTCTATGCCTGGAGCAGCGCCTTTGTCCTGAGGAAATCGGCGGAGAACCTCAGACAAGCCTCGATTCATCGCCTCAAACAGGAATCGGTTCGCCTTCTCTGGAGGGGGCAACGAAATGAAGCGTGGGAGAAGCAAATTGCATGGGTGCTCGATGAAGTCGGCACCATTCGGGAAGGGGCCTTCGCACCGTTTTCACAACACCCGGTCTTACAGTCCCTGATCGTCCCCTTCGGTGGTGTTGGAGGGATGTTTCTGATCGACCTCCTGGCAAAAATGAATGTCTGACGACATCGCAGAGGCCATTGAGTCTGCTTAATCATTCCAGCTTGTATTATCACAGATGCGTCGGCATTTATCGATTCGGTTCCGGATCATGAGACAATTCCGTATCTCTGGCACTTTTCACATCAGAAACCAGGCGCATTGAGGTGCTTCGTACCCATAAACAAGGGTAACCGCATTTCCGCTGGCCTGTGCAGATACCGTTGATTGCCTGGGCTATTGCTTTGTGAGCCCGGAGATTCCCGCGATAATGAATGCGGCTAGAACATAGCCGAATATTTTGTGGACATAGAAATAATGTTTTGCCCAACCGCTGAGATGTATATCGTAATTCCTTTTATCTAACTGGATGATAGGTAGCAGCAGATCCAGACTATAGATAAAGCACCAAAGGCGGCCCTCGTGCTTTCCTTGAATGGTGCGCAGGGCTATTAGCCAACCAACCGCAATAAACCCAACTATCCAGCCAAGGGACCAAAAGATATGGCAGCCGTAGCCAATTGAATACCGCTGCGCAGCCAACCAAAACCAGCTCCGCCATTGTTGCAGGTCCCATGCTTGCTTTTGCTCTCGTTCTTTTTTGGCGAAAAGTATTTCGTTGGCTTGATCTAGGAGCCCCATCTTTTTCACGACGTCAGCAAGTTGCTCATAAGGCTGGGGGGAATAGGTTCTTTGCTTCTCCAGCCACTCTTGTTTTAGCCAACCAATGTCGCGGTAAGCCATGCTGTATGTTTCATTTCCGTCGAAGCCACCCAAACGACTGTACTTGAAACCACCCAACTCCAGATTTGGAGGCCAAGCGTCCACCAGATCACGTAAAGCCCCTACTTCCGTGTTGCGGAGGGTCAACACAGAGTCTTTCATCACCCATCTTATTCCTGAACCGAGGGTAAATTCTCCCCCAATGTAGGTGCCTGCCAGATCAAGCGAATTGAACGCACAGTTTGAAATGATCAAGTTGAATTCGATTAGAGATGAGACGATATTTACTTCATCAGCAAACTCCGCCCCATTGCGCATGCAGAGATCGCCGCCCACTTTGATGCCGTTCATGTTCAGTTTGCCGGCAAACTTGGAATTACAAATGTCCAGGCCGCGTTCTATCCTAGCGGTTCCAAGATCCACCTCAGCGAAATCCGCGCCATCGCCCAGGAAGAGACCGCCACCCACATTAATGCGGTGCATGTTCAGCTTGCCGGCAAACTTGGACTTATTCATCTCTACCCCGCCTTGTATCTTAGCGGTTCCAAGATCCACCTCGGCAAACTCCGCCCCATCGCACATGAGGAGATGGTCCCCCACATTCATGGCGCTCATGTCCAGCTTGTCGCCAAAATTGGAATTACACATGTCGACGCCGCCTTCTATCCTGCCTTTTTAGCGGTTCCAAGATCCACCTCGGCGAACTCCGCCCCCATCGCCCATGAAGAGACCACCGCCCACATTAATACCGTTCATGTTCAACTTGCCGGCAAACTTGGACTTATTCATCTCTATCCCGCCTTGTATCTTAGCGGTTCCAAGATCCACCTCGGCGAACTCCGCCCCATCGCCCATGAAGAGACCACCGCCCACATTCATACCGCTCATGGTCAGCTTGTCGCCAAACTTGGACTTATTCATCTCTACCCCGCCTTGTATCTTAGCGGTTCCAAGATCCACCTCGGCAAACTCCGCCCCATCGCCCATGAAGAGACCACCGCCCACATTGATACCGCTCATGGTCAGCTTGTCGCCAAACTTGGACTTATTCATCTCCACGCTGCCCCTTATTTTGGCAGCTCGAAGGGTCACCTCGGCAAATTCCGCCCCATCGGCCAGGAAGAGATAGTCGCCCGCTTTGATGCCGTTCATATTTAGCTTGCCACCGAATTTGGACTTATTCATCGCCACACCGCCTTCTATCTTAGCGGCTACAAGATCCACGTCGGCAAACTCAGCCCCATCGCACATGAGGAGATGGTCCCCCACATTCATGGCGCTCATGTCCAGCTTGCCGCCATACTTGGAATTACACATGTCCACGCTGCCTTCTATCTTAGCAGCTGCAAGATTCACCTCGGCGAACTCCGCCCCATCGCGCATTGAAAGATGAGCGCCCACATTCATGCCGTTCATGTTCAACTTGCCGCCAAACTTGGACTTATTCATTTCCACGCCGCCTTGTATCTTAGCGGTTCCAAGATCCACCTCAGCGAACTCCGCCCCATCGAACATTAAAGAGATGGCCGCCCACTCTGATGCCGTTCATGTCCAGCTCGCCCCCAAACTTGGACTTATTCATCTCCACGTTGTTTTCTATCTCAGCGTATCCAAGATCCACGTCGGCAAACTCAGCCCCATCGCGCATGTAGAGACTGCCGCCCACTTTCAAGTTGTTCATGGTCAGCTTGCCTCTGAACTCGGACCTATTCATATCAACGCCACCTTCTATTTTGGCCGCTACAAGATCCACGTCGGCAAACTCAGCCCCATCGCGCATTAAGAGATGACCGCGCACTTTCATGCCGTTCATGGTCAGCTTGCCTCTGAACTTAGAACCATCCAGAGTAACGAACGAAGAGGTCTCAAGTCGATCCAGGGTAACATCTTCTAAAAAGGTGCAGCTTTCCAATCCTAGACCTTGACTGAGAGGCGTATCAGACAAATCAACAGGCTCAACAAACCATGCACCCACAATTCTAAAACCTTTGTGCGTTAGGGCCCTGCGGTATGGATCACGGAGCAAAACGGTCCTAAGGAATTCAGGTCGTAGTGCAGAGCTTTTCGGCGAGTCTTTGATAGTTTGGCGGTCAAGTTTTGAGGCATTACCTTCTATCGCTTTGAAGTCCGCAATCTCTCCGACACAAGCACGTTCCCATACCCATTTTTCCTGAGGCGACCAGCCGAATTGAGGAGGTACCATACAAGGTTCGCCTGGCCAAGTGGGTAGTCCTTTCAGCCCTATTTCAGCGGAGTGGGAAGATACGGAGTCGACCACGATTGAGATAAGGACGGCAATGGAAAAAATGATGATAAATAAATACAAGCTCCTACGGTGCACAGTTTCCCGTCCTTTTGCTCAGGCCTCATTAAGGCAAACAAGTGATGCAGAGTGGATAAAGCGAGCACGGGCTCATTTGCCCCCCAATTATTGAGAAGTTGCGTCTGGGTCCCTCTTGGGGCAAAGAAAAAAGGGAGCGCCGCGCTCCCAAACGGCATCCGATGCTTACGATGATTACGTCTGGCTCATTGCTCACATCCATGATCTGTATGCGAAGGTAGCTTACACCATACTGGTGCTTGTGTTCAGTCGTTTTTTAATCCGATTAAATAATTAAACAAAGGAACCCGCCTAATGCACTATTTCGTATCAGCAAATCCTGCCGGATTATTGCATAACGTCGGCACTTGTTCATTTATGCCCAGGTCAGGTTACTGCAAGGCCAAACCGTCGCCTTGTATGGTCGTCGGCGGCGATGGTGATTCCCGCCTGTCCACCCGGTGTCGTCAGCATGCTGGAGGCGCCCACCACCTCACAGGTCGCAGAAAAGAAGGGTACGTGACCTCTCTTGCAACCGAGGAACAGCAGGCAGCGTGCGCCGTATTGCCTAGCTCGCACGGCATGATCGCAGACCTCCATTAAACCATCGGGCAAGAGCAGCAGGTTGGCGACGGCTCCGGGATGCCGGACCAACTCCAGCCATTCTCCCTTGCCTGCCAAGACGCCAAAACTGTCGAGCAAATCCAAGCTATGCTCATATCTTGGAAGGGGACGCTGCAGCAATATGCGGGCAGACTGCACCGGTTGTTCGAAAGCGAGAAAGAGGTCCAGATCGATGACTACGTCGATATCCATGTTGGAGCCCTGGAGAAGATGTACCGGAAAAGGCTTGCGGGATATGCCGCCATCGGCTATCTGGCAAAGGCGGAGAGCGTCCCGGATGCACCCGCGGACATCATCTTCGATAACACCAGCTTTCTGCCCGTATACCAGAACGACGTGATGATTGCTGCACGGGAGACGGTCATTGTAAGCCCCTTCGTTACCAAGAGCCGAGCCTTTCAAATGCTACCGAAGATGGAGACGGCATTAAGAAATAAGGTTTCCGTGGTCATTGTCACAAGGCCAACGAATGCCTACTGAGAGAAAGACAGAGCTGTCTTGGTGGAAACTTTCGCAGCGCTTCAAGCCGCAGGCGTATGCCTTCTGTTCAAAACCAACATCCATCAAAAATTTGCCGTCATAGACCGGATCGACATATCGCCGCCTCAAAGAGTCGGCGATATGTCGATCCGGCTCATGAAAGTTCATCAGATCGCAAGTCAGCATGTAAAGTAGCTCTTTCTTTCCTTGAAGCGGTGTTCCGGGAACCTCGATGAGAGCTCGGAGCCACGCGGTTGTCTTCGAGACAAACCGGGATCCATTTGCGCCATCATCGAGAGTCACCTCCAGCAGCCACGCCACCCAGCAGTCTTCGGATATACCGTGCCTTGCGGCATTTCAACCCAACTGGGCGTGCAGAACGTACTCTTTCCATTGCCCGCAAAGCCTCACCGCCGTTTGAGAGAAAGGGGTCGATTGAAATCGCGGTAACACCCGGCCACGGTGTCCCAATCGTATGGATTCTCGTAGGTCACAAGCTGATACTGCAACGAGGCAGCCCGCTCCTTTTTGCCCACCTTCCCGGCAGTGGACGTCCAGTCCTTCAGCAGAGAAATAACCTCATCGCGGGGAGAGCCGTGGAAGTAGTTCAATTTGAGGAACGAGATGAGGAGAGATTTCTCCGGTTCCCACCTGGCTTCAAGCAAGCTCGCCATGGTCTTTTCGAAAATGCCCTCCGCTTCCTCGTTCTTGCTTTGGAAAACCAGATCTCGAATAAGGGGAAGACCGTAGTGCCAGTCTTCATGAAGCAGCCGTCGGCAATCCTCGATGTACCCCTCGGATTCAAAGGATGCCCGGAAACCGTAGAAGATCTGATGCCATCTGGAATGAGAGGACATGAGCTTTTCCTGCCAGAAAGGTTCCCCGCGATGGTCATTGATATACGTGTAGACCCGCCTTCGCTCCTCTTCGGCAAGCGACCGAAAGAAATCGACCATGGCTGCGTGGTTCAGCACGACAATCTTGAAGCGGGTTTCCATTTCTGCGGTATTTCTGACGAAATCCGTAGCGGAACCGGTCGTGAGCCATCCCCACGTGAGTACGCACTCGGTTGTGGGCGGACCAAGCTCGCACCCGTCCTGGTCTGCCCCCATCCACTCAGGATACCCCTCTATGCCACTCTCTATCTCGATGAGCGCTCCATCAAAGACACCGTTATCTTCCTCGCCTATCTCCTGTACCTTTTTCAGGAGAGAGAGCATCTTCTCTGCCACCCTGTCCAGATCGTCAGAGAAAGAGTCTGGCGTGAAGTACAGTTCCTCCCAGTGATGCTCCTGATAGACATACCTGCCGTGTTCTCGGCCAAGTTCCGAGATGACCTCCTGCCATTTCGCCCAGAGCCATCCCCATTCTTCCATGATCTTGTCATCGGAGGCAATGCGCTCCCTTGGAGGGCTTTTGGAGTCGAGCAAGCGGGAGACAGTCGAAGCAACGTCTTCATCCACCGCAGAAATAAGCTCCTTGATCCTTTCTTTACCCCACAACCTGAAGGCAGTGTCCAGAAGATGGACCATCTGCTCTTTGGTCAAGGCCTCAGTCAGTCTCATGGCAATAGAACGCTCGTTCATTTGAATCTCCTGCGAAAGAATAGAGTACACCCCGTCCAACACAACACCTTTTGAACTTCTTTCCCAAACAATAAGGACATGGGGCCTTTCGTCCCGCTTTCTTCGTTAGAGAGAAGCCAATCCTAACTGCATCGTGACATCAAGTCCCAAGGATTAACCATTTTATTTTATACGGATTTTCTGTTTCTTTATGGCGGATTCAAGAGCCTTCTTCTGTTCCTTGGTGGCGATTTCGATGGCAGTACTGTAAACTTTGTTGTGCAGAGACTCGTGGCTATCCCGCTGTAGGAATGGTATGGCCCACTCGGTGAACTCTTCCGGAGTGGAGACAGCAGAAAGCGAGCGCAGGAAAGCCCTGATGAAAACCTTCTCATCAGCAGGAATCATCCAGGTTCCATACTCGTCGGCAAAGATGATCTCCTCTCCGTCTTCCATTCTGTCTATCAGTTCATAGAGGATCCGGAAGCACTCGACGGCCAGCTTGTGGTTGCCTTTCTCGCTGACTTGAGCAGCATCTCCCAAAAAATCAGCCAACTTCTCAAACCACTCCTCCGTCTCTTCCGGGATGTTCATGTAGTTCTTGGAGTTGATATCGAAGGGAGCGTAATAGACGCCTTTCAGCGAGTCGTCATGGAACGTCTGGATCTCTTTCAGAATTGCTTTTTCATTGACTTGGGGGGTCTCAATGTCAATCTTCAATATGCCGAATACCGCATGCCGCTGATTTGTCGTCATCGTATCGAAGGCGGCTTCAAGCAGCCCGAGCAAAGTGGACGGACCCTGCTCTTTGAGAAAATCAAAGAGAGACTTTTTGTTCATTTGGTTGTCCCCACCTCTAGAAGGAGCGAAGGATCTATTCTTTACTGAGAAGATCCAGACATCTTCTCAAGCTCACGACGAGCAAATTCAGGCCTTTGCATTTGGGTCATCCGATCGAAAGCCGCCCTCTCACCAGTACGGTGCTGATCGTGCCACTTCCTTCTGACTTCCTCGATCTCAGTAAGGAGGGCAATCACATGGGGGCGATTGAGAAAGTCTTTGAAAAAACGCTTCGATCTCCGCCCCCGCTCCAGCAAATAGCTCTCTAAATTTCTGGAAATGTCTACCCCGGCATTGTAATCCTGTGCCTGATCGTAGCCCTTGGGGGATTCTGTCCGAATCCCCGCCAGAATTCTTGCCGCCCGTGGATAATTGAGCGCCCCACGCAGAAAAGAGGCCATTGCATCTTCCATGCGGCCCAACTCAAACAGGGCAAAGGCTGCGACCAGGCTTTCGGAAGCATCGGGACCTTGAAGTTTCCGCGCCCAATCCGCAGCCTCCAGCCAGCGACCTGTGTTGAGGCAGATCGACGCCAGGTAAGCCGTCGGTGAAATCTCATCTCCGCATTCCTGCTTGTCTACATGAGTTATGCAGGCATGGTAGGCTTCCAGGGGCCAAGAGCAAGCCAAGCCATGTTGAATTCGCTGCCTTCCTGGAGGGCTCGAACCGGAGGCATCAGGGAATCTCTCAGGAAGGTGATGAGCTCATCAAGGATGCTGCCGTCGGCAGTCGGTTTTTGCGGATGAAGGCATCCCACTGGGTTATCTTTCCCCGATCTTGTGAGAAAGAATCCGAGAGTGCGAGTGGCACTTCGGCGGACAGGGTCGTCTGCTTGCGCTCGAACGTGGCTGCTATTGACCGGCTGAGGAGCAAACCGTCAAACTCGAACTGTTGCGCCATTGCCCAGACATCATAGAAGTCCTTCATGCGGCTGTTGGCAATCCCCAGCATCACCATGGCCTGGAACTTCTCGGAAACAACCGAATACCTTGGGTAGGCAAGGACTTTGGCCGCCGGCAGATCAAGGAGTGTTGGGTAGACGATTTCTTCCGGAGCGGAAAGAACCACATGGCCAAAGACTACATCAATCTGAAGGGGAGTGACAAGTTCGATGACCCGGTCTGCTGCTATTAGTGACATACCCAAACCCGCAGGTCTTTTACATAACGCCGCTAGTTATTGAAGAATACCGACGTTATGTGACGATTTCTCCTCTGGAAATCAAGCCATCCCCTTTGGCGGTTGCTGGAATGTGCCGGAACCACGGGAAAAAGGGTTCCTGCCCATCTTGTCGCGGAACTCGCAATTGGCGAAACAGCATACATCTCTGGTGCCATCAACATTGATTCGCACAAATCCTTCGCCACAGGTCTCGGTAAGCTGGAGCCGGCGTCTTGTATAGTTGTCGGTAGCCATAATGATTCCCGCCCTTCTGCTCAGCGTGGTCAGGATACTGTAGGCGTTCACCACTTCAGATGTGGCAGGAAGGAAGGCTGTAGGGCCTCCCTTGTAACAGAGGAGCAGGAGGCAGCGGGCGCCGTATTGTATGGCTCGCGTGGCCTGTTCAAAAACTATTGTCAAGCCACCATGCAAGAGGAGCAAGTTGACAACGGCGCGGGGATGCCGGACCAATTCCAGCCATGCTCCCTTGCCTGCCGAGACGCCGAAACTGTTAAGCAAATCTTCCGCTGCCAGGCCCATCACCAAAGCGGGAGCGCGGCCATTGGTTGTGAGGCCGGTTTGCAGGCCGCGAGTTCTAGCTTCCTTGAGTAGTTCGGAGAGCGCAGGGTGCAGCGTTGGTTCGCCTCCGCCCAAGGCTACCGCATCTACTCCTTCCTCGATCAGATGGTCAAGGCTTTGTCCGAACTCTGAAACCGGCATGTCCCGGTCACTCTTAATCTGATCACAGTAAGGGCAGTTTCCGTTGCAGCGTTGAGTGATTTCAATCGAAGCAAGGTTCCGGCGATCAGTCGACATTCAATCTCCCGCTTTTCGGGCCTGAGATGATATCCTCTGAGTCATCATCCTCCTTCTCGCCCACTAACCCTGACCATTGGTCCCAGGGTCTTCGGCGGAGGCCATCGAGAACCCGCGTCAACGCCTGCCTGCCGTCGTCTGTGTAGACGGAGGCCGATTCCTCGATCAGTTCTTGGAAACGCTTCTGGAGGAACTGCCTCGCCGGTCCGACACCCCGGCAGGAAGTCCATAGCTCAGCGATCAGCGCCGCACGCTGATAGAAGTAAGGCAGTTGATTCGCGCTGGCTGTGTACCACTTCTCCACCTCCTTGCCTGCACAACAGGCGAGCACCGCCCAATGGGCTTTCTCCTCGAACTCGACTTGATCGGGATCTAGCCTCGATAACTCATATTCCATCACCGCCTGGGCGCGCGTGTCAACTTCTTCGATAGCTTTCCTCACGCATTCCATAGATTCCTGCACCCACGTGTAACCCAAAACCGGTTCCTGAGCACTGCTGCGAAGGGCAGGACCGACATGTTCCTCCAAGAGTTGCAGGCGATGTTTCTCCATGCTTTCCGGAAAGGTGAGACGGTGCAGAGGATATTGAACTTCGTGCCATAGCGACAAACGAATAGCATCCGCTAGGTCATGAATGAACTGGTCCCGTGTCTCCGGGGTTGGTCCTCCATGAGGAAGGAGCAGGGAGAGCCTGGTTTTGAACCTCCCGATCCCTTTTTCCTCAGCTTGCGTAACAAGTTCCTGCAGCTTCTTCTCGTCGACCGTGTTCCGATTGCCGAAGGATGGCGGGAAGTCGTGTCCATCACCCGCAACCTCGAGGTGGAATCCGCTCCACACCTCCTCAAAGTCCTGGCCCAGCTCGCGGGCAAGCTCTGCAAGCTGTGCTTGCAAGGCCTGGGCCCACTCAAAATCGACGTTCCTCAAAACGTGCTCCATCTCCTCATCCAGGGCAACCACCAACCCTGGATCACTGCACTCTATAAGGAGCTGTCGCATGAGATCATCTCCCTTCGCTGAGGTGTACCGGTGAATCTTCATGTCTCATTATGTTCACTTTCAGCAACCATACCAAGTCTCCACGGTGAATCCAAGAGCGCAAAATCTTAGCCTGTCCCCATTACGCGTTCAAGACACCGAATCCGGCCGCGATCGAAGGGATCTCGTCGGCTCTTCCGCCTCACGACGAGCAAATTGGGGCGTTTGCATCTCCCGCATCCGGTCGAAAGCGCCTTGCTCGCCGGTGCGATGCTCCTCGCCCCATTTTCCTTTGACGGCATCGATCTCGCTGTAAACCTGGTCCTGATCGCCAAACCAAGGATCATGCTTGTCACAAGACTTGGCAAAGCATTTTACGATGCAAATACGGTATATTAACTTTGAAAGCAACCGGTGATTTTTCTTACTGTACAATCGGGTAGGAGGAGGGATCACTCCCTCCGTCCTCCCACACCACCGTGCGTACGGTTCCGTACACGGCGGTTCATGAAGTACATTGAAGCTTGCGCAGTTGATCGAGCAATGACACAAGCCCACGTTGATCAAAGAAGCCCTTGGGGAAGCTCTGATTCATGTGAGACGCACCCGAATTCCACCAAGGACCTCGTTGGTTCGTAGCGGATCTCCAGGCTCGCTCCTCCCCCAGGCCCCGCTTCATCAGGTTCTTGGCCCGAGTGTAAGATCTCTTCCATTGTCGCCAGATGATGCACCTAAACTTGCGCCGTATCCATCCGTCCAGTTCCTCGAAAACACCTTTTACCTCGGCCAGCCGGAAATAATTCACCCACCCTCGCAGAACAGGCCCCAAGGTTTCCATAAGACTGCAAACGTTGCGACCCCGGCCCGCCCGAAACAGTTCCCGGAGCTTACTCTTCATGCGATCCACAACAGCGGGGGCCACTTTTAGCCTTGGCTGCCGATGAAAGGTCATGCTGTAGCCCAGAAACTTGCGCTCCCAAGGTCGCGCCACCGCACTCTTTTCCGCATTGACTTTAAGCTTTAGTCTGCCTGCCAAAAATCGGGTGATACCCGCCAGAACCCTTTGTCCGGAACGCTTTGACCTCACATAAATATTACAGTCGTCAGCATACCGGCAAAACGCATGCCCCCTTCTCTCCAACTCCTTGTCCAGATCATCCAGCAAGATGTTGGAAAGCAGCGGAGAAACTGGCCCTCCCTGCGGAGTCCCTTCCGTTCGGGGCGATACGACACCTCCAACCATCAGTCCTGCCTGAAGATAGCTTCGGATAAGCTTTAATACCCGCTTGTCTCCAACCTTCCGGGCAACACGCGCCATCAGAATGTCATGATTGACACGATCAAAGAACTTCTCCAAATCCATGTCCACGACCCACCGTCTGCCGCTTGCCGCATACTCGCGTGCCTTCAGCACAGCCTGATGCGCGCTGCGTCCAGGGCGGAAGCCATAGCTTGACTCGGAGAAATCCGGGTCGAAGATGGGCTGCATTACCTGATTGAGCGCCTGCTGTATGAGCCTGTCCATCACCGTCGGAATGCCCAATTGCCGCATCCCCTTTCCCCCTGGCTTGGGTATTTCAACCTTTCGCACAGGCTGCGGCTTGTATCGGCCCTCCAGCAACTCCTCTCTGATGCGCGGCCAGTGTTCGCGAAGATGGCTCCTCAGGTCCTCAACCGTCACTCTATCCACTCCCGGTGAACCCTTGTTTGCCTCTACCTGGCCCAGCGCCTTCAACATGTTCTCGCGTTCGACCACCGCTTCCATCAACTCTTGCAGTCTTCTGGCCGGAGTTCTCTCTCCTTGCCGTGAGGCTTGACGCACAAGCAACGGGTCCTTGCCGATTCCGTCCGCTACCCCCCGAAGAAATGCCAAACATCTCAGTCCGGCTGTCCGCGTCTCCACCGCTCATCGAAATTCAAGGCTCCTGCCACACACTTCACGTTCGGGCCTTCGGTCCGGTCGAAGGACCTAATATGCCCTCTGCTGACTTCTGCCGACCCGTCCCGCCGCCTCTCGGCGACAGTAGCACAATTTGGCAGGCCGGCAGATCTCCCCGGGTAATGCGCATCCACCTTCACGCTTATGCCCGCCGCATCTACGACCATGCCTTCCGTACAGGTATCGGACTTTGAAGATATTTGCCTTCTCATCCGGCATGACCGCCTCCTATGCGATTTCTGTTCGTCGGGCCAGCGCTTTGCCTGCGGCTTCCTTCAGATCCCACCTCGCGATGGACACCCTTGCCGTCCGGCTAACAGTTCCCCCTGTCAGGTCTGTAGAGGACTTTCACCTCCAAGTGAACGCGCCCTGCCGGGCGCACCAAACAAGAACCACCACGGTGCCGCACCGTGGTGGTCGCAGTCATGGGTCGTTCGCTGCAAATTGGTCTTCTGGCGAGTTGTCCCCGGATCGGAGTCCGGGGCAGGCTTGAATGCAGAGCACTTGAAGGAGGGTATTTGCCCTGGTTAAAGGGCAAACTGCTCCTGTGGTAGCCGCTCGGAGATCTCTCCAGCGACGGCGTTTTAGTGGGTAATGAACGCCGCCAAGATAGGAGCACTGGGTCGCCAAGACCGACCAAGTCCTTGCCATGAGCTGGTCCTCACACCAGAGTTGAAACCACCGATGCACCGTACTGTCATCCCCAAATTCCTTTGGCAGTTTATTCCATTGCGCACCGGTGCGCATGCGATTGATGATCCCGTTCAAAGTCCTGCGGAAACAAACTCTGGAACGACCTACTCTCTTCCGTGGGTAAACTTGTACCAGAATCTCGGAGACAATGGACCAGAGCACACAAGGAACCTCCCAAATGGTCGGAACCGTTTTAATTTGGACTTTGCTTGCCATCTGCCTACTCCTCTGCATCAACCTCCAGGAGGCCCCCCCATTTCCCAGCAGCTGACCTTAAGAAAGCCATCGGCCAGGAGAGGATACTTGAGACCAGGCTCTCCCGGGAGGTTTTCCACGGGCATTCGCACGTTTTTAACTGAAGGGCTGCCAAACCCATCATTGTGTTTGCGTCCAGAAGCCGAATCCGGTAAACTGCCTGGGATGGCATCTCTTTAATTTCCAAACGCTTGGTAACGATTCCCATAATCTACTGTAATGCCGCAACCAGGTAGGTTGCTGCAAATTGTACCATTGTGAAAACAAGCCCGGTTTTGCGGGCGACCCATCCATTTTTTGACAACTGGCAGTTGTCCTCCCAAGAAAAGTCCCGGGGCGTAAAGTAATTGTTCGGTGGTTTGGGAATAATTTCTTTGATTCGAAGGAGCCTGTGAAATGAAAATTGCCTGCCTTTTAGGATTTCACGACTGGAGCAATGACTGTCAGAGATGTGCCAAATGCGGCAAGATCCGTGACGAGCAACACGACTGGAGCAGGGACTGTGAGCAGTGTGCCAGGTGCGGTAAGACCCGCGATGAGCAACACGACTGGAGTAAAGATTGCGAGAAGTGCGCCTTGTGCGGCATGATCCGCGACGGAAAGCACGACTGGAGCAGGGACTGTCAGAAATGTGCCGGATGCGGCAAGGTCCGTGATGAGCAACACGATTGGGGCAAGGATTGTGAGAGGTGCGCCAGGTGCGGCAGAATTCGCAGTGTGGGACGCGTGTATGACTTCGCTGCCGGACAGTGGACCCTGGTTGAGGGACACGACTGGAGCAGGGACTGCCAGACGTGTGCTGTGTGCGGCAACACTCGCAATGAGGGGCACGACTGGAGCAGCGATTGTGAGAAGTGTGCCAGGTGCGGCAGAATTCGCGATGTGGGACGCGTGTTTGACTTTGCTGCCGGACAGTGGACCCTTGTTGAGGGGCATGACTGGAGCGGGCACGGCCAGAACTGTGCCAAATGCGGCAAGGTCCGCAATGACGCAAGAATTCAGTAGAGGCGCTCGACCGGGAACCGCGTACCTGGCCGTGCGAAAACCGCACAATGCTGTCCGTACGGGCCGGCAACAGGCCGGCCGACGGCTTCCTTCAATCTTTTCTCCGGCACGAGGCGCGCCGTCTTCTGTGCGGGAAGGGCCATCTTGTTTCCAGCCCCGGGGTTTCGGCCTTCCCGCGTGGAGAGCTCCGCAACCTTCCGAGTGCCAAAACCGCCCAGCGTGAAAGATTCGGACATTCCCGTGACTGCAACAGATGATCGGTTGCAAGGTCCAAAGGGGGAAATGACCCGTCGGGATTTCTATAACCGTGTGACGTTCGGTGTCGCCGGTGCTGCGACGTCCGGTAAACTGTTCGCCGGCACCAGGCCCGCTCATGCGGCGTCAGGTCGGGCAGGTGCCGCCGTGGCCCACGGCCCGTTGATGTCGGGGCTGCGCGAGGGGTCCTTCGAAGCCGCCCACGCCTTGGCGTGGCGGGGACCGGTGACCGATCTGCCTCTGTCGGGCCCCGTCGAGACCTACGATGCCGTCATCATCGGCGCCGGCATCAACGGTTTGTCGGCGGCGGAATGGCCGGCCTCCGTTCCGGCATCGACCGGTTCTTTCCGCGGAGGCTCGGGGGCGGCGGCGGTAAGATCGGCGCTGTCCACTTGCCGCGGCTCGGTCGACGAGGTTTGTTCCTCCTCCGGCTGATCCTCTCTGCCGTCCATCCGCGCGAGCTGGGGGGAAGTCAGAATCTGTGAGGGTACCGCTCACTCAACATCCATATCAGCCAGAATGCGGCGAATGAAATACCGTTCTGCCTCAGGCACCACTCCTTTGACAGGCACTGGAACTTACCCGCTGGCACTGTCGGGAAGCTCACACCTTCTTCGAAGACCTCTTCGAAGCCACTCAGCTCAAACGGAGAAAAAAGATGACCAAGCTCTTCTCCGAAGCAGATCTCTTGGTCATCGACGACTTGTTCCTGCGAAAGAAAGTCAACGATCACGCTACCGACGATTTGCTCGATATTATTCTCAATCGCTATTCCTCCAGGAAAAGTTCAATGATAACCTCAAACCGACCCCTGGAGGACTGGGGAAAACTCCTCTACGACAATGCCGCCTCCTCGGTCATCCTGGACCGCCTCCTTCACCGGGGCCATCTGCTCAAGTTCGAAGGCAAAAGCTATCGCCTCAAGGAGGCATCGATCCGGTTGACGGAAAACAAACGAAAATCTCTGGATGAAAAAGGAATAAGCTTGGATCTCTGAGGCGATTAACGGTAGGTTATTTCTCTACTGTCGCCGAAGCACTTCGACCCGACGACAGGGTGGGGGATTTTGACCCGGCCACAAGTGGGGGATTTTCAAGTGGCCATCCGGGGCAGACTGTATGCACCAACCCAGCAAAAGACGCCAGCATTCAACTCCCCGCCGGTCTGACGATAAAACCCCTGTCCCAGAAGCAACGGGAAGAAGATATAGGCTTGCGATGCCAGGCGTGAAGCCTGCAGCCAAGCCAAAACTTTCGTCATAAGATCTTCCTGGCCTCCTTCAGTGGCACAAAGCGCAGCCCGAAGGCATAGGAGTAAAAGACCACCGCCGCAACCCCACTCGCCGCCTCATAGAGGAATCGAAAAGCAGCGAAAAGGGCCGGGTAAATCCGTTGACATTCCAGAGCGCTTTTTCTAGATTGATCGCTTAGGATCTCATCCGCCCATGTCATTTCTGTATCCGATCCGGGCAGAGATTCGACGGTCCGAGACCGGTCGAACCACCCGAGTTTCCCAAGGCCCGCGGCCACCCACCATTCAATGAGGGAGAAATGAAAAAGGTGCTGCTCGACATGCTCGTCTGTCCCCTCTGCCTGCCGGAGGAGCATCGATTGCAGGAAATCCTCGCAGAGGTCTCTGGTCAGGATATCGTGGAGGGCAATCTCCGATGCGGGCATTGCCGCACTGATTATCCGATCCGGGACGGCATTGCCTTTTTAGACCCAAACTACTCGGAAGCGGCCCTGGCGAAGAATCGATATGAAACGCAACCGCTTCTGTCTTCCTACCTCTGGAGTCATTACGGTGATCTTCTGCAGGACGAACAAGCCTCAGACGCTTACCGGGTTTGGGCGGACCTGATGCAACCCCATGCCGGCGCCTGCCTCGATACCGGCTCGGCAACGGGACGCTTTTCATTCGAAATGGCACAAAAATGCGACTTCGTCGTCGGCATCGACAACTCCGTCTCTTTTATACGGGCCTCGCGGCAGCTCATGGCCCGTCGAGGGGCTGATCTCCTCCTCCCGGAAGAGGGGTTGTTGAAACGACAGGTAACGCTCTCTTTTCCGGAAGACTGGAAAACGCAGAACACCGAGTTCGTCGTCGGCGACGCGCAGGCGATGCCCTTTCGTTCCGGCCTGTTTTCCTCGGTTTCCTCCCTCAATGTCGTCGACAAAGTGCCGAAACCCTTGACCCATTTGAACGAAATCAATCGCCTGGCAAGGGCAAAGGATGCACAATTTCTGTTTTCCGATCCCTTTTCATGGTCGACGGAGGTAACCGATCCGGAAAACTGGCTGGGCGGCACTTCCGACGGCGTCTTTTCGGGACGGGGCAAGGAAAACATCATCGCTCTTCTGGAGGGAAAGATGGGCGCCCTTGCCCCCCCATGGCAGGTCGAACGTCACGGTCACATCTGGTGGAAGATTCGGACCCACAGCAACCATTTCGAATTGATCCGAAGCTGTTTCATCAAAGCGGTACGATAAACCCAGAGGAATTCGACGGACGAAGAAGTGAGTAAAGAGAGGTGCTCATGACGATACGAGAAACCGTCTGCCGCCTTTGTTCCGCCTGCTGTCCGGTGTCCGTTGACATCCGGGACAATAAGCTTGTCAGGGCCGAACGGAAGTCATTTTTGCCGCCTGAAAAACGGCACCGGTGCCCCAAACTCGAAGCTGCGCCGGAAATCGTCTACTCCCCGGAACGGGTGCTGAAGCCTCTGATCAAAATCAAAGGCGCCTCGGGCAATCGCTTTCGGGAAGCGTCATGGGATGAGGCGATAGACCTGGTGGCCGACAAATTCGCCTATTTCAAGCAAACTCACGGCGCAGAATCGGTCTGCTGGCTGCGCGGCATGGCTGCCGATTGGGGGGCCCAGTGGGATTATGCCAACCGGCTCATGAACCTGTTCGGTTCGCCCAACACCATCGGCAACGGCTCCGTCTGCCATGTGGGACGGGACATGGCCCACGTCTACACTTACGGAGCCATGACCTTGCCGCAGCCGAAAACCTCCCGATGCATCCTCATCTGGGGAAAGAACGACCGCAATACCGCGCCGGGCTTCAGCGAAGCCATTCTCTTTGCGAAACAGAGGGGCGCCAAGCTCATCGTCATCGACCCGGTGAAGACCTACTTTGCCAAAATGGCCGATATATGGCTCCAAATCAAACCGGGTCACGACGGCCAGTTGGCCATGGCCATGCTGCATGAAATCATCGCCGGCGGTCTTTGCGACGACGCCTTCGTGAAAGAACACTGCATCGGCTTCGATGCATTGAAATCAGCAGCGAGTGCTTACCCGGCGGAAACGGTCGCGCCCCGCCTCTGGCTCGATCCGGACATGATCAAGCAGGCGGCGCGCCTGTACGCGACGACCAGACCTGCCTGCATCATCGACGGAAACGGACTCGACATGCATTTTCAGGTCTTTGACACGACCCGCGCGGTGTGCATGCTTCGAGCCGTAACGGGAAATCTCGACAGGGACGGCGGCGATTTCATTCCCCAGCCCGTTCCGCTTCGCAACATACAGCTCAAGGAGCGGCTGCCTGCGGGCGTCCCGCCCATCACGCAGGCTTATCCCCTGTTCAATACCTTTCACGAAACCTGGGGACTTCATGCGCAGTCCTGCCTGGTCGATGCGATCCTGGATGAAAAGCCCTACCCCATCCGGATGCTTGTGGTGCAGTCAGGCAATCCCATTGTGACGATGACCGACGCCGGGCGGGTCCGGAAGGCCTTCGAAAAATTGGAATTTCTGGCAGTCATCGACCTCTTCCGCAACCGGACGGCCGAGTTCGCTGATGTGATCCTGCCGGCCTCCAGTTGTTTTGAAAAAACCCAACTCAACCGTTCATCCATGCGCAACAGCCCGGTCATCCTGCAGAACCAGGTCATCGAATGGCAGGGCGACAGCCGGCCGGACTGGAAAATCGTCTTCGATCTGGGAAGGAAGCTTGGTTTTCAAGAGGAATTTCCCTGGCAAACGGCCGAGGAAGCGATCGATGATCAGCTGGCGCCTTCGGGACTGACCGTCCGGATGCTGAGGGAAAATCCGGACGGGCTTCGCGCAGAACCCCTGAAATTTGAAAAATTCAGGAGCCAGGGCTTTTCCACCCCTTCCGGCAAGGTCGAACTCTTCTCGGAGCGTCTCGAGAAAGCGGGACATCCGCCCGTACCGTTCCAGGGCGGCAGCTTGGAGGGCGCCATCGCCTTTACCGATACCGTCGCAGACGGGGCCCTGATCGGTATGAGCGGGGAGCGGACCAACCGGTTCACCCATACGCAGTTTCACAACATCCCGTCGCTGTTGAAGCGCGAAGGGGAAGGCTATGCGGATCTGCACCCGGAAGACGCTCGCAAAAGAAACATCACAGACGGTCAGCCGATCGAGATTACCACTCCCAGGGGCCGGGTGCGAATGAAAGCCAGAATCTCGGATGCCGTGCATCCAGGCTCGATCAGGCTGGGCTGGGGTTGGGGGGAGGTCGATCCGGAATGCAACGTGAACAATCTGACCGACGACGACCGCCGTGATCCCGTTACCGGCACCCCATCCAATCGCAGCTTCATGTGCCGCATTCAAACGTG